>JANOBZ010000109.1:0-22190 GCA_031411895.1 Acidobacteriota bacterium
CTTTGCGGGAAATTAGTTTAATTTAATATTCTGCCCGACAGCCAAAAGGTTCCGCTCACGATGCCGCCGTTTTTCGGTTCTGCGGGAACGTATTTCGGGTCGACGACGACGTCCGTCTCGCCGCCGAGCGTTTCGACTAAAAACCAGTAAAAATTTTCGCCCGAAAGCTCGTTTGTTTTGAGCTCGAATTCAATGATTTCGCCCGCAAATTTTCCGACCGGACGCGGCGGATTATTTTCGTCCCAATTTTTACTTTCAAAATCAAAAAGCCCGACCGGAACGAACATCTTCGAGGCGTATTTCAACTCGGATTCCTGCGAATTTTGATAATCTTCCTCGCCCGCGAAAACCTGAAAGTCGTTCGAAGCAAACGCCGTCAGCTGAATTTCCTCAACCTTTGGAAACTCATTGATTTCGCTCCTGCGAAAATCCGGCACATCGAAAACGAACGGATACTCGCCGGAAATTTCGACATTTTCATCCGTTGGATTCGCCCACGCGTGATAACCGCCGTCGAGCGCCGACGAATCGCGCTCGATGATCGCCGTCAAACCGACGCGGCGGCGGCTTTTGCCCGCAAAATGCGGGTTAAAACCGATCAATTCCTGATCGAAATTTCCCTGTAAATAAATTTCCGCGCCCGATGAATCCGTGTAAACCAGATAAAATCCGTGCTGCTCGACCTTTTCGGGCTTCGCGACTTCGAGCACGTGCATGATCATCTCGTTGATCGCCTGCTCGTCCGGCGTCGGAAAACCGATGTCCGATAAATTACTCATAAAAAATTTAACGCCGGTTTTGACACCGGCAAATAATCAAATATTAATTTCGCGTCTTCTTCGGTATTCTAGCCGAAGTCTTTTTCTTTTTTTTGCCGAAGCCCCAGCTGAAAGCGGTTCTCAGATACGGAATACCGCCGGCGCGAACGCCGAGCCAAATTACGGGCGCGATGAATTTATTATAAAATTTCGGTTTTGCCCAGACGCATTGAAACAGCTTTATATCCGAACGCCAGCGCGCTTTCAAACTGCCGCCCGCAAAATATTCGCGGTCATGCGCGACGCAGCAATCGCGGTAATTTCCGTCCGGAAATCCCGTGCAGCCGTCGCTTTCGAATTCCGACCAGTTGAGCGTCGGCGCGTTGGTTTCGGTGGAGTTCGTTTGGGCGGATGCGCCGTTGAAAAAAATAACCGTCAAAATAAAAATAAAACTCAGTTTTTTCACATTCATCTCAATCGTTATTTAACCCGCCGAAATCGCGTCTTGTCTGTCATCTGCCATACGATGCGCGTAAAGCGGGAATTTGTCCGTCAATTCGGCGACTTCGCGCTTGACGTTTGCTTTCATGTCTTCGGATTCGGGTTCGCGAATGACCGAAGCGATCAATCTGCCGATCACGCGCATCTCGTCTTCGCGCATTCCGCGCGTCGTCAGCGCCGGCGTTCCGAGACGAATTCCCGATGCGACGAACGGCGAATTCTGGTCGAACGGAATCGTATTCTTATTGACCGTGATATGCACCGCGTCGAGCGCTTTTTCCGCAACTTTTCCGGTAATTCCCTTGCCGCCATCGAAAACGTCGACGAGCATCAGGTGATTGTCCGTCCCGCCCGAAACGAGCCGCAAGCCATGCGCCGTTAATTCCGCCGCAAGCGCTTTCGCGTTATCGAGAACCTGCTGCTGGTATGCTTTAAATCCTTCCTGCAAAGCCTCGCCGAACGCGACCGCTTTTGCCGAGATGATATGCACGAGAGGTCCGCCCTGAACGCCCGGGAAAACGGCTTTATCGACCGCTTTGGCAAAGGCTTCGCGGCATAAAATCAGTCCGCCGCGCGGTCCGCGCAAAGTTTTATGCGTCGTCGTCGTGACGAATTCACAATGCGGGACGGGCGAAGGATGAAGCCCGACGGCGACCAACCCCGCGATGTGCGCGATGTCTGCCATCACGATCGCGCCGACCGATTTCGCGATTTCCTCGATGCGCGCGAAATCAATAATTCGCGGATACGCCGAAGCGCCGCAGATAATCATTTTCGGGCGCGTTTCTTCGGCTGTTTTGGCAAGCGCGTCGTAGTCGATCGTTTCCGTGTCTTCCTTTACGCCGTAATCGGAAACCTCGAAATTGATACCCGAAAAATTCATCGGATGCCCGTGCGTCAGATGCCCGCCGTGCGAAAGATTCATTCCGAGGATTTTATCGCCGTGCTGCAATGATGCGAGAAAAACCGCCATATTCGCCTGCGCGCCCGAATGCGGCTGAACATTTGCGTGCTCACTGCCGAAAATCTCCTTCGCGCGGTCGATCGCCAATTGCTCGACGACGTCGGCAAATTCGCACCCGCCGTAATAACGCTTTTTCGGATAACCTTCGGCGTATTTGTTCGTAAAAACCGAACCCATCGCCTGCAACACGGCTTCCGAAACGAAATTTTCCGACGCGATCAATTCCAAACCGCCCGACTGGCGCCGCGTTTCATCATCGATCGCGTCCGCAATAATCGGGTCAACTTCCGCTAAATTCGCATTAAAAAGATTGTTCATTTTTGTATTTTCTAATTATTCCGTAATATTTTCTACCGTCTTTTCATCTTTTCGAAAAGCGAAAAACATACAAAGCATCGCCGCGAGATGTGAAAGAAGTTGAAAAATAGTCGAATAATACATGTTCGCATCACGAACTTCTCTTCTTAATTCAACCACTTCTTCTTTCAAGCGCTCGATTTGCTGCACTTGTTGTTTTTCAATTTTGATAAAGTCTTCGGTCGTTGGCTGTTCAGCAACCTCGATCTTATCCAGATATTTGACCGGCGTATAATACCAGATCATCGGTTTGAAAACCGGAACGACGAATAAGAAAAGCGCCGCGCCGACGAGCGCGAATTTGCCGATGCGCCTGACGCGTTGTTCGATCGGCAGTTTGAGGCTCGCAATCACGCCTATAAAAGTAATAATCAACGACACAGCCGCCACCGCGTATATAAAGTAAAACGAGTTTTGCTGAATATGTTCCATACTTTATTGAGCTTTATTTTTTTCCGCGCCGCATCGTTCGTTTTACCTCGCAATTTTCGGCAGACGCTTTTTTATGTCTCAAATTTTACTCTTTCTGAGGGCGCGTGACAAATTTTACATCCCGGCGCGTTGATTATTTTTTTTGCAGGACTTTGACCACGTCTTTCGACCAAACGACTTTATATTCGATGCCTTCGATCGTTAATTCGGGACGAATCGAAATGACGAATTCGGGCGGCGAGCGCATGCCGTTGAGCTTTGACGAAACGTTCGGCACGCCGACATGACGCAGGAAAGGCTGGCGGCTGAAATCTTTTTTGAGCAGAATCCAGAACGGGTATTCGTACTCGTTGAATTCAATGTGCAGACCGATTTCTTCGGGCATCGCGGACCGGTTTTTGATAAAATCCGTCGCCTCGACGAAAAGCGGCTCAACATCGGGCAGGTTTTTAAAGTATTGTTGACGACGCGGTTTGTTGAGCGCAAAACTTCCGTCCTTTTCCCAGATGCGGCGCGGATCCGAATAATAAACGAACGGCAGCGAAAACAAAAACACGAGCACGGCGATCCATAAAGCGACGCGCGGCACGAGCCGCCCGATAACGACCGCCGCGAGCACCGAACCGAGCATAAAAAGCGGCAATTGCAGGCGGCTGCCCCAAATCTGCCATTTCAGCAAAATACTGAACAACAAAAATCCGAACGCGACCGAAAACGCGGCGGCGTAGATGTATTTCGTCCCGCTTTCGCGGCGAATCAAAAAGACCGCAAGCAGCGCGAAAGTTATCAGCCAGAGATGGACGAAATTTCCCACACTGTCTTCGTGCGACGAATAAACGATGAAAAATTGATTGTCGCTCCACGTCGAATCGGGATTTTTCAGCTCGTCGCCGAACGCCGATTTTATCGCGTTTTCAAACGTCGCGTTAAGCGAATCGGAAGCCGTCGCGAGATGGAGCGCGTAGTTTCGCGTGACGTTCGAGAGAACCATTTTCGCGGTCAGATTTTTATTGCGCAGCGGTTCTTCGCCGGTCGAAACGGGCGAGCCGAAGAGCTTTGCGTTGCGCGTGTAATGTCCGGCGTTAAAGGCGAGCGCGATAAATAAAACGACGCCCACCTGCTTTGCGAAACGCACGCGCGCCGGTGATTTTTCGAGCGAGAGAAAATGCACGACGACAAAAAACAAGCCGATCGGAAAGCAGAAAACATACGCCGTGCCTTTTGCTAAGATTGCCAGACCGAGCGCCGTTCCCGTCCAGCCGAAATCGCTCCACGCGTTCGATTCGACCGCCGCGATAAAGAAATAAAAAAACGCGAGCACGAACAGCGAAGCAAAAAGATCGTTCTGCGTTCCCGTGCTCTGGACGATCGCCGTCGGAATCGTCGTGCAAAGAAACGCCGCAAAACCCTGCGCTTTCGCGTCCTGACCGATAACTTTGACGATCAAGGACGCGGCAGCGCCGCAGGCGACGAGCGCGAACCACTGGACGAGATTGGCGAAATAATCGTTTCCCGAAAGCAGCTGAAAATGCAGAATCCCGTATTCGGCAAGCGGCGGATTATAAAGCTGGCGAAGAATCGCCGTCGGGTAAAAAGCGACCGAGCCGTTTTGAATCCAATGCCCGACGCGCGCCATATGATACGTCATCGAATCGTATGTGTTGGGCGGCGAAACGAGCGCGATAACGAGCGTCGCAAGATAAACGAACGCAATCAGGATAAGATAAAATTTCGGCGCGGATCTGAGTTTTTCGCGCAGTTCAGCCTGCATCTCGAACGCGCCCGTTCTTAATTCACGGCGAAATTTAGCGAACAAAAACAAAACCGCGCCGCTCCACGCGAGTATGAAATTGAGCGAGCTTATTGCGTTAAAAAGCGAGAAAAGCTCCGTCGAGACGGCGATAAAGGCGAACAAAATCAGCGAGGTTTCGAGAAATGTGCGGCGGATTCCCTTCGCGCGGCGGCGATTAAAAAGAATCAGCCAGAGCGAGATAAATAAAAGCGGCACGAGAATAATTAACATATAAAGACACGTCGGTTTTGAAGAACTTAACGCTGCCGAATTCTTCCGCAAAACCGCTTTATTACACGACACGGATGCGAAAAAGTTTTATTTATTTCGCGCTCTTGCAGAGTATTTTTGGCGGTTAATTTTTCGAGCAGGTGTTCTTAAAATCAGAGAAATCACCTTTATTATGCCGTTTTTTTATCGTGCGTCAATCATTTTCCTGTTCGAGCGCGGAAATTTTCGCGACTCTGCCGGCGTGGCGTCCGCCTTCGAATTTGGCGTCGAACCACGCTTTGACGATTTTCGGAATTTCGTCTTCGGGCAAAACTCTTGCGCCGATCGAAAGCACGTTCGCGTCGTTGTGCTGGCGCGCGAGCCGTGCGGTTTCCTCGTTCCACGCCTGCGCGGCGCGAACGCCATGAATTTTGTTGGCTGCAATCGCGATGCCGATGCCCGAACCGCAGACGATGATTCCTTCGTCAGCCTTGCCCGATGCGACTTCGCGCCCGACCTTCGCGCCGTAATCCGGGTAATCAACCGAATCGGTCGAAGACGTGCCCAAATCTTCGACTTCGAGATTCATCTCTGCGAGCTGTTTTTTGATTTTTTCCTTGACCTCAAAGCCTGCGTGGTCTGCGCCGATTGCGATTTTCATAGATTGTTAACCCGTTAGCGGTTGCGTTTATCAAATTGAAATTGTAATCCTTTCGCGCGAAAGAGCAAAGTTACGAATATTGAAGAACGAAGAAGTTATTTGAAAAGTAAGAGATGGGACGCGGATTTAACGGATTGGGCGGATTTTCGCTGATTTAGTTTTAACTCTCTTAAAAATCCGCAAAAATCCGTATTAATCCGTTAAATCCGCGTCCCATTTTTCTGTGTTTCATTACTAACCACAGGTTTTTCAAGCTGGTTTTAAGGACGAATTATTTTCCACGCGAGATATAAAACCAGCGCAGCGCGCAGGCTCCACAGGATTGTGCGAATCCAGTTCGTGTTAACGAGATTCGTGATCGTCTGCGAATCGAATCCGCTGCGCGCGAGTTTTTCGTGGAGCGGAACCTGTATGAAAAACGTCGAAGCCCAGATCGCGAGCGTCAGAACAAGTGCGAGCCAGAGAAGTTTTGAATCAATATTTTCGGGCGGGTAAAAAAGCAGAAGAATTGCGCTGAGAAGCTCGGCAATCATCGGCGGCGCGACGATCGGCGTAATCCAAAAGCGATATTCGTCGTGATGTTTCGTAAAAGTTTCCGCGTTGAAATACGCGAAAAACGGGTACTGCACAACCTGCGTCGTCCAGATCACGCCCGTCAGAAAAAGCGTCGCGGAGAGATTTGCCAGAAACAGAATTTTTTCCATAAGAAAAGAGGATTACCGTCACTCACCCCTAAATAACGGCAATCCTCTCGCCCCGTCGCGCTCACTTCCCCGTTTGTCAGATACCGTCTGGTTCGATGGTATCAAAACCATATCAATGATGTGAATCACGCGGTTACCCGCCGTCACGTTTACCGTGACGACGATGTGTTTTTTCGATCTATAGTCTGTTTATATGCCGGAACGCCGACTGCCGGAAACAATACGGCGACGGCAAAAGCGGCGACCAATCGTTTCGAATATTTTTTCAAACTAATTCTACTTTCGCTTTTTCGAATATTTTAAGCTGCTGTTTCAATGTACTGTGAGCGTTTTGTGCGATTCCCATATTACAAAACCTGACGAAGCGCTGTCAAGTCTTGCCGAGTATTCTACAGGTATTAAATTTCATTTATCTTTTAAGCGATTCCGTGTTGAGCGGTTTGAGCGCTTTCATGTATAATATTTTCAGGCATATAATAAAAACGTCCGGAATGTGCTCCTCGACGATTTTTTTAAGAATCGTCGTAAATAATTTACAATAATATGCAGGTGTCGGAAATAAATTACCTAACAACCAAAGAAGTTGCGCGGCTGTGTCGCGTGAGCGATGCGACCGTCAAGCGCTGGGAAGCCGCAGGGCTTTTAAGTTCCGAGCGGACGAGCGGCAAGCATCGCCGGTTTCGCGCCGAAGAAGTCGCGCGTTTTCAGCGCGAACAAGGCTTGGGGCAAAAAGTTTGTCACGGCGACCAATCGGTTCTAAGCTCGGCTTCGCGGCGCAAAAATCTTGCCAAAACGAACACGACGCTTTTCGATCTGCTGATTTCGGGCTGTGAAGAGGAAGCCGCCAATTTTATGATCGGCGCGCGTTTGCAGGGCGTCGAATTAACCGAGATTTTCGACCGTCTGCTCAGTCCGGCGATGCGCCGCATCGGCGAATTGTGGTACAAGGGCGATTTGTCGGTCGCGCAGGAACATCTCGCGACGCGCGCGGCGCATTACGCTGTTCATAAGTTCAGAACTTCGCTTCCCGTGCCAGAGATGAACGGTAAAACCGCCTTTTGCTCGGCGTTTGAATCGGATTTGCACGAACTGCCGTCGTATCTCGCGCAGGTAACGATCGAAAACGAAGGCTGGGAAGTGATGAATTTCGGCGCGAACACGCCGTTTTTCTCGCTCAATGACGAAATTTTGCAGTATCAGCCGCAAGCCGTCTGCGTTTCGGCAACTTATCTCGAAAACATAGACCGGCTCGCGCACGACTACAAGGCGCTGCGCGAAATCACGACACGGCTCAAAGTTCCGGTCATTTTAGGCGGCAAAGTGTTTGAAGACGACAATATCCGCCGCCGCTTTCCGGCTGAACTCTACGCCGAATCGTTTGCCGAAGTCGCGCGTTTTGTCGAAAGATTGACTGATTAAACTTGCAGAGACCGGATAAGCACAGTTTTAACGCCAGTGCGCGAAGACGCGAAGGCACAAAGGATATAAATAATTAAAAATTTTGCGTTTTTGCGACTTCGCGTTTTTGCGTTAAAGCTCTTTTAGATTAATTGATGATTTTCGGGCATCAGGACGATTTCCGACATGACGCCTTCGCCTTCCTGTGTGGCGGCGAAAAAGACGGCGTTTGCCGCCGACTTGACCGAGAGCATTTTGTCGCGCTGAACTTTCATCGTGATATTGTCCCAGAAGGTCGAATCAACGCCGCCGAAATGCATCAGGCTGAAGCGGATTCCGAAGCGTTTGTATTCCTGCGCGAGGCATTTCGTCATTCCCGTCAAGGCGTATTTCGCGGCGCAGTAGGCGGAAGCCTGCATCATCGGCGCTTTGCCGAGAACACCCGGAATCAACACGACGCGCCCGAATTTGCGTTCCGACATGGCAGGCAAAACGGCTTGCAGAACGTTAAACGCCGTCCGCACATTGGCGCTAATCAGCGCGTCGAAATCTTCTAAAGTCAGCTCGCCGAACGGTTTTAAGATTCCCAACCCGGCGGCGTGAACGAGATAATCGATCGCGCCGAATTTTTTTACGCCCGCGTCAACGAGCGCTTTAACGTCGGATTCGACGGCAGCGTCCGCCTCAAACGAAAGAATGTTTGAATTGCCTTTCGTGTTGAGCTTATATTCGAGTTCCATCAGCTCGGCTTCGTTGCGCGAGCTGAGCACGACATTTGCGCCGGCGTCCGAAAAAAGCTCCGCCGCACAGCGCCCGATTCCGCGACCGGCACCGACGATCAAAACGGTTTTTCCTTCTAAGTCCATCATTTTTACAAAAACCTGTTTTTACAAAATTCTCCTTGATTTTAAGTTCGTAATGAATTGCCGAACAGATTCAAATTTTTAACGCAAAGGCGCGAAGTCGCAAAGAAATATTTAAAAACTTTGCGACTTCGCGCCTTTGCGACTTTGCGTTAAAACCTAAACGCTTAAAAACATTCGAGATATTTGACGCCCGCGCCGGTGTTGAAAATGACGACGGTTTCGTTTTCTTTGACCAGATCGTTTTCGATCATTTCGCGCAGGGCGGGCAGACACGCTGCGCCTTCGGGTGCGCAGAAAATGCCTTCGAGTGCGCCGATTTCGCGCACCGCGGCGATTAAATCAGCGTCTTCGACCGCGATTGCCGTGCCGCCGGATTCACGAAGCGCGTCAAGAATTAAAAAATCGCCGATCGCTTTCGGAACGCGCAAGCCCGACGCGGCGGTGTGCGCGTTTTCGAATTCGTCGGCGAATCTTTTGCCTTCGTGAAACGCGCGGACGATCGGCGCGCAGCCTGCCGCCTGCACGGAAACCATGCGCGGACGGCGCTCGTCGATCCAGCCCATCGTCTGCATCTCGTCGAAGGCTTTCCACATTCCGATAAGTCCCGTGCCGCCGCCGGTCGGATATAAAATAACGTCGGGCAGCGTCCAGTTGAGCTGTTCTGCCAATTCGTAGCCCATCGTTTTTTTACCTTCGGCGCGATACGGTTCTTTAAGCGTCGAAACGTCGAACCAGCCTTCGGCGTCTTTGCGTTCGGCGACGATCTTGCCGCAGTCGGTGATCAAACCGTCAACCAAAGTAACGAACGCGCCGGTCTGCTCGCATTCGATGATGTTGGCGCGCGGCGTGTCGGACGGCATAAAAAGATGCGCTTCCATTCCGGCGCGCGCGGCGTAGGCTGCCAATGCGCCCGCTGCGTTTCCGGCAGACGGCGCGGCGGTTTTCGTGACGCCCAACTCTTTCGCCATCGAAACGGCGGCGGTCATTCCGCGCGCCTTGAAGCTCTGCGTCGGGTTGGTTGATTCGTCCTTGATGAGCAGATTTAACTTTACGGGAAGCGTCGCGGCAAGGCGTTCGGCTTTGAGCAAAGGCGTAAAGCCTTCGCCCAAAGAAACGATGTTTTCGATATTTTCGACCGGCAGAACCTCGCGGTAACGCCAGAGCGTCGGCGCGCGGTGAATGAGCGAATCTTTGGTCAGATTTTCGGCGGCGCGATGCAGATCGTAGCGCACGAGCAGCGGCTTTCCGCAATCCGTGCAGAGATTTTGCAGGGTGTTGGCTTCGTGAATTTTACGGCAATTAGCGCATTCGAGATGTGTTACGTTCATAATTTATTTAATGGTAAATGTTTTTAAGTGGTAAACGGTGAATGGTAAATGGTAAATCGAAATCCTTCATTAACCATTATCAATTAACCATTAATAATTATTTCGAGAGCATCGGTTTGAGCGCTTTATAAATATTATCGGTCATAATCTTTTCGCCTTCGGCGTTCGGGTGAATTCCGTCAGCCTGGTTCAGATCCTTGTCGAGCGCGACGTTTTCGAGCAGGAAAGGCAGAAAATCGACTTTGTATTCGCTTGCCAGATCGGGAAAAGCCATCTGATAATCGCGCTGATACTGCGCTCCGAGGTTCGGCGGCGCGAGCATTCCGCAGAGCAGGACGCGGACTTTTTTCGCCTTCGCCTTTTCGATAATACGCGCGAGGTTTTTCTTCATATTCGCGACCGGCATCCGCCGCAGCATATCGTTTGCGCCGAGTTCGAGAATGATAATCTGGACGTTTTCCATTTCCAGAACCCAGTCGATGCGTTCCAATCCGCCGATCGATGTGTCGCCCGAAATGCCCGCGTTGACGACTTCGTAGTCATAACCGTCAGCCTTTAATTTTTCCTGCAAAAGATACGGGTAAGACTCTTTTTCGAGCAGCCCGAAACCGGCGGTCAGACTGTCGCCGAACGCGACGATTTTCGCTTTATCGCTCTTGACCTGCGGCGTCGCGAGCGGCTTTTTCGCGTTTGAATTCGATTGTTTGGCGGCGGGCGAACTATTGCACGAAGCGAAGAAAATCGCCAAAAATACAAGTAATAAAATAATAATTGCCGAAAAATGTCTTTTCATAACTTTACAAACTTTTTACGTTTGAATTCGTTTATAAGATGCAGAAATATGTTCACTTGTTTGCGGCATTTTCGCAAGCCGTTTCGATCTAATCATTTATTCATTGATACATTTGTTCATTTGTTCATTGATAAATTTATTAATACGTTCGAGATTGAAATGAACAAATGAACAAATGATAAAATGAATCAATTTATATGATTGAACTAAAAAATGTTTCAAAAATCGTCCGTTCGGGCGTCGAGGATTTGACGATTCTGGATAATGTTTCGATAACGATTCCCGACGGTGAATTCGTCGCGATCACGGGCGCGTCGGGCAGCGGAAAATCAACGCTGCTCGGTTTAATTGCCGGACTCGACGCACCGTCGTCGGGCGAAATTTTTATTGACGGCGACGAAGTGACGAAGATGAGCGAAGACGAACTGGCGACCTTGCGCAGCGGCAAAATCGGTTTCGTTTTTCAGTCTTTTCACCTGATTCCGAGTCTGACGGCGTTTGAAAACGTGCTCATTCCGATGGAAATCATCGGCTTAAAAGAAGCCAAATCGCGCGCCGGACAACTTCTCGAACAGGTTGATCTGACCAATCGCGGGCATCATTATCCGACCGAGCTTTCGGGCGGCGAACAGCAGCGCATCGCGATCGCGCGCGCTTTTGCCAACAATCCGAAAATCCTGCTGGCTGATGAACCGACCGGCAATCTCGATTCAAAAAACGGCTCGCATATTTTCGATCTGATGACCGATCTGCACCGGCAGAACAACGTAACTCTGGTTTTAGTGACGCACGATCAGGCTTTAGCGGACAAAGCGCAGCGCCAGATTCGGTTGACAGACGGGCGCGTTTTGAACGATGAAACTAATGGTTAATTATTAATTATTAATTATTAATGAGAAGTAATGATAAGTATTCAAACCATTAATAATTAACCATTAAAAACTTATGAATTTTATTTTTAATCTGACATTTCGCGAAATCCGCTCGTCGTGGCGGCGTTTGCTGTTTTTCTTTTTGTGCATCGCGATCGGCGTCGGCTCGGTCGTCGCGCTGCGCTCTTTGATCCAGAATCTCGGTCAGGCGGTCGGCAGCGACGCGCGGGCGCTTTTGACGGCGGATTTCGAAATCAGCTCGACGAGCGATTTTTCGCCGACCGATATTCAAAAAATCGAGCAAATTATCGGCAGCTCGAACCTGATCGAAGAGCGCAACGAAGCGATTACGAGCGGTGCGATGTCGCGACCTCTCGACGATGCGAGCGAAACCTTGTCGCCGGTCGAACTGAAAGGCATCGAGCCGCCGTTTCCGCTCGTCGGAAAATTCACGCTTTCCGGCGGTCAGCCGTTTGATTTCAAGCTTTTGGAAAACGGCGGCGCGGTCGTTTCGCCGCTGCTCTTGGATGATCTACAGGTCAAAGTCGGCGATAAAATAAAGATCGGGGACGGCGAATTCGAAATCCGCGCGACGTTTGAAGAAGAACCCGGCGGCGCGAGCGGTTTCCGGCTCGGTCCGCGCGTTTTTATCGAGAAAAAAGCCTTCGACTCAGCCGGAATTACGACGAGCGGCGGGCGCATCCTGCGGCGAATACTTTATCGCACGTCGGACAATCCGACCGAGCTTGTCCGGCTGCTGCGCGAAAATCTGAAGGGCACGACTTTGAGAATTCAATCCTACCGCGAAACGCAGGAAAATCTCGGCGAGCAATTTACGCGCACCGAAAATTATTTATCTTTAACCGGACTTTTGATTCTCGTTCTCGGCGGCGTCGGCGTCTGGAACGTCGCGCGCGTTTTCGTCGAACAAAAGCGCAAGGCGGTCGCGGTTTTAAAGTGTCTCGGCGCGTCGGGTACGAAGATCATCACGGTTTATCTTTTGCAGATTCTCACTTTAGGACTCGCAGGCAGCATTTTTGGAATTTTTCTCGCGCAGTGTTTTTTGTGGTTTGCCGAGTATCGTTTTGCCGACGCTTTGCCCGCATCGCTCAGTTATCTGGTCAATTTTTCGGTCGCGTGGCAGGGCATACTTTTGGGCGTTTTGATCTCGCTGCTTTTTTCGGCGCTGCCGCTTTTGCAAGTTCGCAACATCAAGCCGCGACTGCTTTTGCACGACGCGACGGGCGAAAAAATGCGGCGTCTCGATTTGCCGAAAACGATCATCGGCGCGGCTTCTCTGCTCGGACTTTTGGGTTTAGCGGTCTGGCAGGCGGGTTCGCCGCTGGTCGGCGCGTTGTTTCTCGCCGGATTGTTTCTGACCTGCCTGTTTTTGTATCTGGCGGCGATTGTTTTAACCGTCGTTTTGCGCAAATTTCGCAATCTCGGTTCGTTTTCGCTCGGGCAGGCGATCAATTCGCTCTATCGTCCGGGCAATCAAACGCGAATAATTCTGCTCGCCGTCGGGCTTGGCGCGTTCGTCGTGCTCGCGGTGCAGTCGTTGCAGGCGAACCTGGTGCGCGAATTCGATTTTACGCGCAACCAGACTTTGCCGAGCCTTTTTATCGTTGATATTCAGAAAAGCCAGATTGACGAATTAGCCCGAATTCTCGAAGAAAAAACCGGCGAAGCGGCGCAGACTCTGCCGACCGTTCGCGCCCGCATCGCTTATGTCAACGGTCTGCCGATCGATTTCCAAAACCGCGAAACGCGCCAGCAGCAAGGTCAGATCGGACGCGAATTTGCCGTTACGTATCGCCCGAATCTCGACAAAAACGAAACCGTGATCGACGGCGAATGGTGGAATACGCCGTCTGACGTTCCGCAGGTTTCGGTCGAGGAAGCGATGGCTTTGCGACTCAAAGCTGCGGTCGGCGACTCGATCACGTTCGACATTTCGGGCAGAAAGATCACGGCGCAGATCGCCAATATCCGCAAGCTCGACTTACGCAACACGCGCACCGCGTTTGTTTTCGTTTTCGCGCCCGGAGTGCTCGAAAAAGCGCCGCAGACGTTTGCCGCAAACGTGATCAAAAAGCTGCCCGAAACCGAACGGCAGCGCCTTCAGCGAAGCCTGATTGACAAGTTTCCGAACATCCAGATTTTCGACGTTGCCGACATCGTCGCGGCGTTTCAAAAACTTGTCGACAACTTCGTGCTCGCAATTTCGTTTGTCGGCAGCTTCGTGATTTTAAGCGGAATATTGATTCTGGTCGGCTCGATCGCGCTCACGAAATCACAAAGGATTTACGAAAACGCGATCCTTAAAACGCTCGGCGCGCGGCGTTTGACTTTAATGAGTATTCTTTTTGCCGAATACGGTCTGTTGGGAATCTTAGCGGGCATTATCGGCGCGGTTTTCGCCACCGCGCTCTCATTTGCCGTCTCGAAATATATTTTCGACATCGAATGGCAGTTCGATTTAAGTTTATCGCTTCTCGGCGTCGCGATTACGGCGGTTTTGGTCACGGTCGTCGGCGCGCTGGCAAGCTTCGACGTGCTTTTCCGTAAACCTTTAGGAACCTTAAGGTCGCAATAGAAATTTCCCGCAAAGGCGCAGAGCCGCAAAGAAATTAATAAAATAAACTTTGCGGATCTGCGCCTTTGCGGGAAACTATTATTTCTCGTAATCGAAAGGATGGCTAGCGAGCACGACGCGCATATTTACTTGTCCGAAAAGCGTTTCGAGGTAAGCGCCGAAGCGGTGCAGAATCGGGACGAGGTCTTTTTTGTTCTGCGTGACGAGAACTTCTTCGATAAAGCGCTCGACCGTTTCGCGGTCTTTGTAAAACAGAAAATTAACGGTCGTTTTAAGAAAATCGTTGAGCTGCGCGTGAAGCTGTTTCATCGGGAATTTGTCCGGATTCTGCTCGGCTTCCTTGACGCCTTTCGACAATAGCCAGAGATTCCGGCGGAGCAGAATTGATTGTTCGAGCTTGGTCTTGAGCTTCGGAAAAATCTTGTAGGTTTCGATGTTCGGGTCAATCAGCAGCCCGAAATTTATCAATGTTAATTGAAAACTGTCGTTGAGAAGCGAAAAAGCCGTTTCGATTTTCGCGTAGATCAAAGGCGTCGAGCGCATTTCCGTCAAACCGGCAAGTTCGTAATTATAAACCTTTCGAAGTTCGAGCGAAGCCGTGTAAGCCGCGCCGTCGAGCTGACTAAAAAGCTCGTCGTCCTCGTTCGGAAAACGCAGCAGACGATTGTTGATATAACTCGTAAGTTCCTGAATCTGTTCGTAAATCCGCGAAAAAATCAGCAGCGAAGGCTTTAACGGTTCGTCCGTCTGAAGCATCGTTTCGACGACGCTCAGCCATTTCAAAATCTTTGCAAAGCGCGGCAAAACAAGCCGCAGATCGGCTTCGGTCGAAAAAGGGATCGGCTTGCTTTCGAGCAGCGCCGTCAGGATTTCGGGCAGAAAGCCTTCGCCCGTTTTTTCGGCGCGCGTAATGAGTTTTGAAACGATCTCGACCGATTTCAGTTTTTCCGACAAGGTATTTCCCCATGCCGCCCATTCGCCGAATTTGAGCGGCGCGGCGCGGAGCAATCCTTCATTAAGCAGAACGGCGTCCTTCAAAACCAGCGAAAGCTTATAAATTTCGTCTTTGGAAATTTCCGTGTTTTCGAGCGCAAAATCCAAATCGTCAATCAGATCGAGATTGTTTTCGCTTCTCTCGTTTTCCGGTAATTTCAGAATTTTGCTGAGCTGAAACGTCAGGCGCGAACATAAAAGAAGCGTCGAATGCGTCAGGCGAAATTCTTTCGTCCAGTCGCGCGAAGCGGCTTTGCCACGATTTTCTTCAATAAACGAATGATTGCGGATATTAAGAAAACTTTCTAAACCCGACAGCCAGAGCCCCAACTCGAAAAATAACGTGTCCTTGTCCGCCGATGTTAAAACCGGCGACTGTTCACCCTTTACGGAATTTGCCGTCGTTAAAGCATTCGGCTCGTAAATTGAAGTCGTTGTAGATACGGCAACGTCCAAATCTCTTGTCTCCCCTCGAATAGTTTATATGAAATTGGGAATCGGCGCGGGCGGAATTTATTTCCGCTATATCTTTTATACCTTATAATCGGTCATTTTGGCAACAAAAATCTGCTAGTGATTAGTGGTCAGCGGTTAGTTGTCAGTGGTCAGTTGAATTTTACGGTCAAAGGTTTGATGATTTAATCAGGTTTTTGTGAGCGAAAGGCATATTTTAAGATTATTATGAAACTTGTTGTCGGCACGAATAATGCCGGAAAAATAGAGGAATTAAACGAACTTTTAGTTGATCTGCCGGTTGACATTTCGGGGCTCGACGAATTTGAGAACATTTTCGATGTCGAAGAAACGGGCACGACGTTTGATGAAAATGCGATTTTGAAGGCAAACTCTTACGCTTTGCAGACCGGCTTTTGGGCGTTGTCGGACGATTCGGGTTTAGCGGTCGAAGCGCTCGGCGGCGCACCGGGCGTTTATTCGGCGCGCTATGCCGGCGAGAACGCGAAAAATGAGGAAAGAATCGCTAAATTACTGAGCGCATTGGCGAAAACCGGAAGCCGTTCGCGCCGTTCGCGGTTCGTCTGCGTGATGGCTCTGGCGGACGAATCGGGCGCGATAAAATTTATTGCCGAAGGCGTCTGCAACGGGCGAATCGCAGCCGCACCGCGCGGCACGAACGGCTTCGGTTACGACCCGATTTTTATCCCGGAAGGCTTCGAGGAAACATTCGGCGAACTTTCTTCCACCGTCAAACGCGAAATCAGCCACCGCGCGCGCGCGATACAAAAAATAATCCGTTTTTTACGCGATTTTACGGCGCTTGAACTTGACCAATGAATTTTTCGCCTGTAAAATTCGGCACTTGAATATGTTTCTTTTATGAAACGCATTATTTTTTTCGGGGCGTGGCTCAGCCCGGTAGAGCGCTCGGTTTGGGACCGAGAGGTCGGATGTTCGAATCATCTCGCCCCGACCAATCAGTTTTTCTCGGTTGGAACTTTATCTGCCCCCTTATTGCATTTGCAATTAAGCAAGCAAAAATGTTCAATTAAAGTAGTATTTATCACAACAACTTTGGAGGTTACATAAATAAATTATGGCTAAATTAACACAAACGGAAATCGTCAACAGTTTGGCGGAAAAAACAGGAATGAAAAAAACCGAAGTCAAGAACTTCTTCGATGCTCTCGCTGGCTTGGCTACGGCTGAAGTCAAACAGAACGGAGAATTCACCATTCCGGGCTTCGGCAAATTGGTCAAAGCGACACGCAAAGAGCGTGAAGGTCGCAATCCGGCGACCGGCGATCCGATCAAAATTCCGGCGAAAACAACCGTTAAATTCCGTCTCGGCAAAGCTATGAAAGATGCTGTCAGCTAAACGCGGATTTTGATTTTTCTTTTTGAAAAACACCCGGTAAACTTTCGAGTTTGCCGGGTGTTTTTCTTTAATTTTTAACGAAGATTTAAGAAAAAATTCACAATAGTAAAAAAAAGTGGTGACAAATTATGTTTTATTTGGTAGCATAAGTTCATTCGTTGAAAAACAGCCGACAGTTTTCAGAATTTTATAGCAACTTACAGGTTTTTGATTTCAACTAAATTGTGAAAGCCCACAATTTTGTGAAGGATTTTCATGAGCGTTTGTTGTGAAAGACAACAAAGAAGATAGATAAGAGGTTTTATACGATACTTAAATTCTAATGAAAGAAGGAGAAGAATATAAAGTGGCAGCAGCAAAACAAATGACATTGCAGGACAGAATCTTGCAGATTGATCATATTCAGGCACGCCGTTTCGCGAAATTAAGCGGTGCGGCATTGGACATCGCGACCGAGGGGATTATCCGGCATCTACGGGCTTGCGCTCGAATGGATGTTAACCCGGATGCTTCGGCGGTGCGCGAAATCATTGATGACGCATTGAATGGAAGAAGAGTCTTTGCCGAAACATCAAACGATCTTCTTGCCGCATAAATTTTACACTTATATTTTTTAGCAAAATTTTTTGACCGCCGTATTTTGGCGGTCATTTTTTTGTTTGTTTTTTGGGCTTTGGTTTTTGTTGTCATTTTTTTCAAATGGCTAACAAAAATCATATTGAAGTCCAAAAACCAAAAACCCAAAGCCCAAAGCCAATTACTCTTTCAACTTCACGCGATAGAGATTATAAGTCGGAAAGCTCGCGATCAATTCCCTTTCGTACCATTTATCAACGTTGGTCAGATCAACCTGCCATTCGCGCGGTTCGACGACGTAGGAGAGAATCGTTTCGGGCGAATTTCGCGGGTTGAAGTTTTTGGTATATTCGCCGTAGATTCGCGATTCTTCGTCAATCTCGCCGTAAGTCAAAGGCTTATACTGCGAGTTCAGACGGTCCGTGTGCCTGCCCCAGCCGAAAAGCGCGATCATCGAAACAAAATCGCCTTCCTTCATCGCGCGCGCGAGAAATTCGGGCGTATAGCCGAGAAAATGAATGTATTGGTAATAGCGCTCTTTGTTTTCCTGCCACGTGACGCCCGCGAAAACGTGCTGGTGGCGCGCCCATAGAACGGACTGCGGCGCGATCGTCGGCAAATCGTCGCCAAGCAGCATCGAAAACGGCATAATGACGGTTTTATGCGTGTCGCCGTTTTGTTTGGAGATGTCGGTCAGATACTGCCCGAGGTTCAAACCTTTATCGCGCTCGACGTTTTGTTCGTCGAGAATCCGTACCGTGTAATGACACTCGACAAATCCCCAGACGATCGAGACTAAAGCGACCAGTGTGATCGCGATTTTCGCCGCCCGACCGTTAAACCATTCGAACTTTTTCAGCAGAATTCCGACCGCGACGACGAGCGCCAGCGCGGCGACATAGTTGCCGATAAAAACCTGATAATGGATCGGCTGCAAAGATCGTCCGGTGATGACCTGCTGGTTAAAAACGACTACGGGAACGAGCGCGAGCGAAACGGCGAAAAGCGTTTCGCGTTCCCTGAAACCGATCTTTTTCACAAAAACGGCGGCGATGATTATGAGTAGAACGATAAAGCTGATAAGAATCGGCACGCGGTAAAAATCGGGGGCGTGCGTTTGGACGAGTAATTGAACGTCGTCCATCGTGTGCGAGCGTTTCGAGAGCAGAATCGCGTATGGAATCAAAGACAGCAGACACGCCGCGCCGAGCGCGAGAAACGCCTTGAAATCCTGTTTGAAGCCTTCGGGACGCGCGATTATCCACATCAGCGCTAAACAGCCGAGCCACGCCGCACCGGTCGTCCACGTGTAAAAGTACGAAAAGTTCGTGAATGCGAAACAGAGCGACGCGAGAACGCAGTAAACGATGCGTTTGCGCATCTCTTCGGTGTTGACCATCAACCAGACGAGCCCGATCATCGCCAGAAAGAACGGGAACGGCATCGCCGGAATATAGCGTCGAAACGCCGGAAAATACGGGTATGAATAGCTCCAGCCGGAAATCTCGCCGATCGCGCCTTCGCCCGCCGCGAGCGCGCCGCCCGCGAGTACGAAAATACTGCCCATCATTGCATAAAGCGAACTTCCGGTTATTTTTCCGATCAACCAGAACGCCGCGAACGCCGCTAAGAATCCGGCAAGCGCGCCGGCAATCGTCATCGCCCACGGCGCGCCGACGCCGAAGATGCGCGCCGGAATGGCGACGACATACGGCGCGGCGAATTGTATGGAAAATAAGGATTCGGGCTGCGGCTCGTTCGGCGCATCGTCGCGCCCGGTGTACGGGTCGTTTTTGCGCGGTCTGCCGTCAATCAGCGCTTTGACATATGAAGCGTAAGCAACTTCGTCAATATCGTTGTAGGCGTAATGCCCCTGCCAATCCGCGCCGCGATTGTGCCATAGCTTAAACTGCGGATAAAGCGTAAAGATTGCCAGAAAAAGTCCCGCGATAAGCCCCAGTTTCATTGACAATTTACCAGTGTCATTTATCATTTATCATTTACCATTTATCAGCTTACAAACTTTGAGTTTTTAATCTTAAGCTTCTATCATTGAACAAATATCAAATGATAAATGATAAATGGTAAATGGTAAATGGTAAATGATATGAGTTTAAAAGACAGATTAGTCGCCGATATGACACAGGCGATGAAGGCTAAGGACACAAACAAACTTTCGACTTTGCGGATGGCGAAATCCGCTGTCATGAACGAGGAAAACAAACGCGGCGTCGGCACGATTCTGACCGACGACGAAGTTTCAAAAATCCTCTTAACGCTCGTCAAACAGCGCAAGGATTCGATCGAGCAGTTTACCGCCAACGGGCGCACGGAGCTTGCCGAAAAGGAACAGGCTGAACTCGCCGTTCTGGAAGAATATCTGCCGAAAGCCGCTTCGCAGGAAGAAGTTACGGCTGCGGTCGAAGCCGCCGTCGCGGAAACCGGCGCAAGTTCGATGAAGGACATGGGAATGGTCATGAAAGCCGCGATGGCAAATCTCGCCGGCAAAACCGCCGACGGCAAAATGGTCAGCGAAACGGTGAAAGCCAAACTTTCTTAAATTACGAATTACGAATTTCAAATTACGAGTTGCCGAAGCGGAATTGTTCCTTCGGCAATTCGTCTTTTCATTAATTCGTAATTAATTTTCCAAGGTTAAGTGCTAAAGCGCGTGTGTCAGATGCCGTCGCTCGCGCGTTTCCCACACCACGCACCTTAAATCACGCAGGTCAAGGCTCGATGCACCCTAACCGAGGATTAACCAACGGGTTTCAAGTCCTGACACACGGGCTTTAGCACTTAACTTCCTCGCGTTAAATTAAAATTATTATTCGTCGGAAACCAAATCGAGGGATTGGGAATCCGGGAGTTTACCGTGGTTCGCAAAAGCCGATTCAAGTTCCTTTTTACAGCCAACTCAATCTCAAACTATAGCTATACGTTTTTGATTAACGAAAATAATATATTGCAAATAAAAAAATCTGCAAGCACTTTTTTGGCGGGTTAGAAATTTTAACGCAAAGACGCCAAGTCGCAAAGGTTTTAATCACTTATTTGAAAAACCTTTGCGACTTCGCGTCTTGGCGTCTTTGCGTTAAAAAATTCTTGCCTTACCCGAAAATGTTGCGCACCTTGTCCATAAACGAGGCGTCCTGAAATTCGGTGTCTTCGATCTCGGCGAGCTGTTCGAGTAGTTTGCGCTGTTCTTTCGTCAAGGTTTTCGGCGTAATCAACGTTACGGCAACGAACAGATCGCCTTTCCCGCGACCGCCCAGGACGGGCATTCCCTGCGATTTGACGCGGAAAACCGTGCCGGTCTGTGTGCCTGCCGGAACTTTCAAATTTTCCTCGCCGTCCAAAGTTTTCACCTGAACTTCCGCGCCGAGCGCCGCCTGCGCAAAGGTTACGGGAACGGCTGAATAAAGATTCGCGCCTTGCCGCTCGAAGATTTCGTGTTCGGCGACGTGGATGACGACGTACAGATCGCCCGTCGGTCCGCCCGCCACGCCGGCTTCGCCTTCGCCGTTGACGCGCAGGCGCGATCCCGTCTCAACTCCGGCAGGAATTTTAATTTCGAGCGTTTTTTCCTTCTCGATGCGTCCCGCGCCGTAGCATTTCCGACACGGCGTTTTGATGATCTGACCTTTGCCCGAGCAGTTCGGACACGTCCGCATCACGCTGAAAAAGCCCTGCTGGTAGCGCGTCTGACCGCTGCCCGAACAGGTAATGCAGGTTTCCGGCTCGGTTCCCTTTTCCGCGCCTTTGCCGTCGCACTCGTCGCATTTTTCGAGCCGCGGAATATAGAGTTTTTCTTCCTTTCCGGTCGCCGCTTCTTCCAAAGAAATCTCAAGATCATAACGCAGATCCGCGCCGCGCTGTGCCGCCGAACGCCCGCCGCGCCCGCCGCGCCCGCCCGCGCCGCCGAACATATCGCCGAAACCGAACAGATCGAAAATGTCTTCGATGTTCGAAAAGCCCTGACCGTCGAAGCCGCCGCCGAAGCCTTGTCCGTTCGCGCCCGCGTGTCCGAAACGATCGTAAGCCGCGCGTTTCTGGGCGTCGGAAAGAACCGAATAAGCTTCCGCGCCTTCCTTAAACTTTTCTTCCGCCTCGGCGTTGCCGGGATTCTTGTCCGGGTGAAACTGCACCGCCAATTTGCGATACGCGGTTTTGATCTCGGCGTCGGTCGCCGTTTTTGAAACACTTAAAATCTCGTAATAATCTCGTTTACTCATAATTCAGTGGTCAGCGGTCAGAAGCATTATGCACTGAACGGCTGACGTAGACAACAAACAAGAACGTCAGCTCAAATTAATGAACTGACGTTCTTTTATATTTTGCGACAACAAGCGGTAAGAAAGCAAGAAGAGGAGAAAAGGAGAAGAAGAGAAGACGAGATTATTTTTCGTAAATCAGGGGGTATCAGGGAAATTGTGTAAGTTTAATTTCCCTCCAGCCCCGCTAATGGAAGCCGTCCTTCAAATATAATCGCGAACTGCTGCAATGCCAACCTCCAATCTCTGATCGGCATTGTCCATTTCTTTTCGATATTTTG
>JANOBZ010000110.1:0-36536 GCA_031411895.1 Acidobacteriota bacterium
TCTGTGACGGCACACGTCGCTGAAAGCGGCGTCAAACGTCGCGATTGACAGGAATCTTGAATATAAATGAACCGTTTGAGCGTTTTTCAAACGCTGTGCCGTCAAGATGACGGCGTTCCGCCTTATCCAATACTCACGTTATTATAGCCCGGTGAGAATCGCCGGGTTTGATAAACAAATTCGATAGCTCGCTGAAAGTGAGCGACGCAAACGCCTGACTGTTCGACGCTTTCAGCATCGGAAACATTACGCAATCCTAACCTATCGATTCTCGCCAGGCTATAATATTTGTCGTCTTCAACGACGTAGATCAAATGTCTCGAAGTTTTCAAACGGTTAATAAAGTCTTCATCTCGAAATTTGCTGGCGGAAATTTTTTATTTCCGGATCGTTCGAGTTTTGCGTGTTATTTAGAAATGTTTGGAAAGTTTGATTCGATTTGTCGGTTTCGCCGGTTTCGCGGTAGAGCGAGCCGAGCAGAAATTGCGAGCGCAGGCAATCGGGACGCGAGATGACGCCAACCAAATTTTGAACGCTTTCAAGTTCCTGCCGAGCCGCGTCTTTTCTGCCGGTCGTGTAATATATAACGGCTAAATTCGTCGTAAACTCGCACCGCGCGAACGGAAAATCTTCCTTGCCTTTGAGCAAAACGGCTTCGGCTTCGGCGGTTTTTCCCTGTTTTTGAAGCGCGCCGACTTTGCGGAATTCGGCGCTCGGCGACGGGCTAAACCAGCGCGTCGGCAAATACGGAAAATCGTTCGGCGCAAAGGCGCGCGCGTCGGCGATGTTCCACTGGAAATCGTTAACGCGCCGCAGGGTTTGCAGATTTGTCGAGGCTTTGAAAATTTCCAGACGATTCGCGGGTCTAAAATATCGTTCGGCGATCGTCGCGCGGCGAAACTCGTTTTCGGCGTTGTCGAGATTCGGCAGCCCGATGTAAACGCCGACCAGTATCAAGCCGCAGAAAAGTCCGACGGTAAAGCGCGATGGTCGCCGCGCGTAGCGCCGCAGAAGAAACAATACGGCGACGAGCAGAACGACGACCGGCAGAATCGTCCAGACGCTGCTTGAAAAACCGAAAACGTTCGCCAGATTCGGCGTGAACCAGTTTTCGCCGAATAAAAACTTGCCCCAGAAATTATTGTGCGGGAATTTGAATTCGGGCGGCGCGAACGAAAAAGTGAGCGCCGGAATCGTGCACAAAAGAAACGAAACGGTAAAAAGCACGCCCTGCCAGACGTTTGAAAATTCGAAAATCTCGCCGTCGAAAAACGAATCGAGCATCAGCGGCAGAATAAAAACCAGGTAACGCGCGCCGAACGCCCAGCCGCCGTGCGCCGCGCCGTGCCCGCACAGAACGAGAATCGAAACGACGATCGCCGCGACCTTGACGCGATGCCGCCAGGTTTTTCGCTCGCGCGATGTAAAAAACGCGATGACCGGCAGAAACAAGATCGGCGCGAAGAAAAACAAACCGCGCGACGGCGAAAAAAGCAAAAGGTAGATATTCGAAAGCGTCGGAAAACCGATCCCGAAAACGCCTTGTCCGGCAACTTCCGCCCATTCGGGAAACGATTCAAAGGCGTAGGAAGTCGTCAACGGCGAGCCGAAAATAAAGTAATTGTAAAGCAGAAGCAGAACGGCGAACGGCAGTCCGCCGAGCGCGAAAAAGAACACGTTTTGCCAGCGATTTTCGTTGCGCTTATCGGCGAAGATCAAGCCGACGCCGAAGACCAGAACCGGCACGATCGCCGTAAATTCGCACGTGACGGCAAAACCGCACAGAAACCCCGCCGCAACGCAGTTGCGCAGGAAAATCCGTTCCGTGTCATACAGAAGGCGAAACGCGAAATAAATTAGAACGGCGACGAGCACGTGCGAAAAAAACAATAAACTGTAAACAAAAAGCGGTGTTCCGAACATCAGCGCGGCAAGCGAAATTTCGTCCGTCTCGCGCGTATAAAGCCAGAACCCCAAGATCAAAAGCGGCACGGTCGAAAGAAAAAACCGCATCACGAACCAGCTCACGCGAATGTTCGAAGCATCGGGCGCGCCGATAAAAATTCTGGTGACAGCGTAAAAAGGCGCGGCGAGGACATCCGTTCCGGGCGGTTTATTCGAGTAGGTTTTATCGCCGACGCGCGCGGTGTCGACGTTTTTGCCGATCAGCTCTTCCGTCCACGAGATTTCGAACGAGCCTTTTTCGACGAGGCTCGCGGCAGTAGCCCAGCGCGTCAATTCGTTTGCCGAACCGCCGTGCGGAAACATCGGCAAAAGATAGATGCTCAATAAAAAATAAATTCCGAGAATCCAGAGACCTTTATTTTTTTCCACCGTTTTGCTTCTCGACCGCTTCGACCATATTTTCGACCGGCGCGGCGTTCGGGTCGTTTGTCCGGTATGTCAGGCGCTTGCCTTCGAGCCGAAACGCGCTGCCGTTCCATTTGTAGCGTGATTTCGTAAAATGCGTCGGGCAGCAGAGCTGTTCTTCGTCGCCCGTGATTTTCGCCGTGTCCAGTTCACCAAGAATATATCGGTCTTGCCCGAAAAGTTCAACGACCACGAGACCGTTTTCCATCCGAATATCCTTCAAACCGCCGTCGGCGCGATCGCCGGTGCGAAAAAACCAGACAAGTTCGGGCGCATTGTCTTTCCACCCGAAAACATAGACGATCTGCGGAATCGCGCCGCCGCCGGTTTCTATTTTTAAGATTACAAACGCTTCGTCCTGACCGTCCGAGGTCGCGTCCAAAAACTTCGTCGTGACATACGACAGACCGATTCGTTCGACTTCCCCGGTCATTTCCATCGGGCGCTTGCCGTCAACGAGTTCGACTTCCTTGCCGTCCGAATCCTGCCAGCCGCGCGGCAGCGGATATTTGAAATTCTTAAAATCGAACGCGCCGAGCGGCGAAGCGGTCGTTTTATTGCGCTCGTCAATCAGTTCGGTTTGCAGGTTCGGGATTTTCGGCGAAGGCACGGGTTCGGGCGTCGCGGGCGTCACGGGCGTTTCAATCGTTACGGTCGGCATTACGTTCGTTTCGTTCGCAGCAGTTTCTACCGCTGCGCCGCCGCACGCAGAAAACAGAATATTAACTGAAAGCAAAAAAACTGCCGTAAAATGAGTCCGAATTTTCATTAAAAATTATTGCTTAACGGTTTTGTAGAACAGGTGTGTTGAATCAATAGTAAACAGAATCAGCCCGAATTTGCAATTACGCGTTTTATAAACCTAACCCGCGCCTCGGAATAACTGAAAGCGAAAACTGATAACCTACAACCCAAAAACTATCAGTTGTCAGTTGTCACTTATCAGTTATTCCGAAGTTCGGGCACCATTTACCTTGAAATTCGCGCTAACAAAAAAATGAGGGACGAGTTGATTAAACTCATTCCTCAGCCTTCATCCCTCAAATCACGCTCGTTATTTTTGCCGCGAAATTTTCAACAGCAGCCAGCTTACAACAAAACAGACAATCGCCATGCCGCCCAAAAAACACAGAAAGCCTAAACTGCCGTCCTTATACGAAGCTGCGGTAATAACTGCGATATACGACGACAAGAATCCGAGAAATAAGACTATATACGCAAAGAAAGCAATGACAAATCTATTCATCGGTTTTATGCCTGCGTCAAACTGCGAAACTCGATGCGGTGCGAAAGCGTTACTTCAATCGTAAATTTTTATCTTTCTTTCTTGAAAGTTTCCACAAGAACGAACTTAAAAGAAAACAGCCAATCGCCGTACCGGCAAAGAAATAAAGAACGGGTTTATCAAGACCTTCGGGATCAAGTAAACCAAAAATTTCACACAATGTCGCTAATAGACCAATTGAGAAAAAGAAAACTGCCAAAACAGCAATTACAAAATCTTTCATGCATTTAAGCCCGCGTCAGGCTGCGATATTTGATGCGGTGCGGCTGGTCGGCGTCGTGTCCGAGACGGCGGCGCTTGTCTTCCTCGTATTCCGAATAATTGCCGTCGAAATATTCGACGTGGCTGTCGCCTTCGAACGCCAAAATATGCGTCGCGATACGGTCTAAAAACCAGCGGTCGTGCGAAATGACCACGGCACAGCCGCCGAAGTTTTCCAGAGCTTCTTCGAGCGCGCGCATCGTGTTGACGTCCAGATCGTTGGTCGGTTCGTCGAGCAGAATCACGTTCGCGCCCGAACGCAGCATTTTCGCAAGGTGAACGCGGTTGCGCTCGCCGCCCGAAAGCTGTCCGACGCGCTTTTGCTGGTCTGAACCCGAAAAATTGAACCGCGAAACATAAGCGCGCGAATTCATCTCGCGCTTGCCGAGCTGAATCACGTCGTGCCCGTCGGTGATCTCGTCGAAAATCGTCTTGTCGCCGTTAAGCGAATCGCGCGATTGGTCAACGTAGCCGAGTTTAACCGTTTCGCCGACCCGAAAATCGCCCGAATCGGGTTTATCCTGCTCGGTAATCATCCGGAAAAGCGTCGTTTTACCCGCGCCGTTCGGACCGATCACGCCGACGATGCCGCCTTTCGGCAGAGAAAATTCGAGATTTTCAAAAAGCAGTTTGTCGCCGTAAGCTTTCGAAACATTGTGCGCTTCGATGACGATATCGCCCAATCTTTCACCCGGCGGAATGTAGATTTCCAAAGTCTCCGAACGCTGCTCGGATTCTTCGGCGACGAGCTTTTCGTAATCGTTGATACGCGCTTTGGATTTTGCATGACGACCTTTCGGCGACATCCGGATCCATTCCAATTCGCGCTCCAAAGTCTTCGCGCGTTTATCGTCCTGCCGCTGCTCGACCGCCAGACGCTGCTGTTTCTGCTCGAGCCACGACGAATAATTTCCCTGATACGGAATGCCTTCGCCGCGATCGAGTTCGAGAATCCAGCCCGCGACATTATCGAGAAAATAGCGGTCGTGCGTGACGGCGATGATCGTGCCTTCGTACTTCTGCAAATGCAGCTCCAACCACGCGACGGTTTCCGCGTCGAGGTGGTTCGTCGGTTCGTCCAATAACAGAATGTCGGGCTTCTGCAAAAGCAGACGACACAGCGCGACGCGGCGTTTTTCGCCGCCCGAAAGATTCTTGACAGGCGTTTCCTGCGGCGGGCAGCGCAGCGCGTCCATCGCCATTTCAAGCCGCGAATCCAAATCCCACGCGTCCGCATGATCGAGCTTTTCCTGCACTTCGCCTTGGCGTTCGATAAGCTGATTCATCTCGTCGTCGGTCATCTCTTCGGCAAATTTCAGGTTGATTTCCTCGAATTCCTTCAATAAATCAACCGTTGATTGAACGGCTTCCTCGACCGTCTCGCGCACGGTTTTCGATTCGTCGAGCTTCGGCTCCTGTTCAAGATAGCCGACCGAATAACCTTTCGAAAAAACGACTTCGCCGTTAAAATCCTTGTCCTGACCGGCGATGATCCGCAAAAGCGAAGATTTCCCCGAGCCGTTCAATCCGAGAACGCCGATCTTCGCGCCGTAAAAAAATGATAAATAAATGTCTTTGAGAACAGGTTTTTTATCATAAAACTTGCTCACCTTGACCATCGAAAAAATGATTTTGTTGGGTTCGTGATTACTCATTATTTAATTCTAATCTCCGTAAAATCTGACAAATGTATAAAGTTTTTCGCCTTTAGCTATAAATTCAATAATTGATTGTAATTTCTCTTTCTCTTCGCTTGTTTTGCACTTATCCAGCAAGACCTCGAATTCGTTTTTTAAAACTCCGAGCTGCACGCGGTTAAAAATTGTGTCGCCCCAAGGATCAATGAATTGCAGGCAGAAGGTCTTCCGTAACTCATCTTGAGCAATGTTCTCATAAATAAGCCGTTGGATTTCTTGAATGCCTATTCCCATCGTCTCGACAATATTGCCGGAGTCGTCCTCAAGACTTAGATCGCCGGATATATTTTCGCTCATAGAAACTAATACTTTACAATTCTAATCATTCAAATCAAAACGCAAACCGACGCGCACGAAACGAGGCGCGGCGGCGGTGCGGTTCGGCGTTAAACCGATGTCGTAGCGATTGTTAAAAAGATTTTCAATCGCCGTAAAAACCTCGAATCGTTTGAATTTATACGAAGCGAACGCGTCAAACGTCGCGTAAGGGCGAAGCCGCAGAGTATTCAGATCATCTTCAAACTGCGCGTCGGAAATTCTTCCCTGCACGGAAAACGTGAGTTTTGCGATCGGGCGATAAAGGCTCTGAAAAGTTATTTGCCGGCGCGCGACTTGCGGAAGAAATTTATCAACTAAAGCCTGATTCGACGGAAAATCGGCGACGCGCGAATCGGTTAAAAGATAGCTTGCCGAAAACCGCAGGTTCGTAAACGGCGCGTATTCAGCGTCGAATTCCACGCCCCGCGCGCGCGTTTTGCCGACGTTCTGGCGCTGGCGCGTGATTAAATTCGGCGTCGTCGTTAAAGTTATCGAAACGACCGGACGCGAAACTTGCGCGATGAAGAAATTTCCGCGCAAGCTTAATTTTCTTGCAAATCCCGTAAAATTCAAACCTGCTTCAAACGTGTCGGCGCGTTCGGATTTTAAGTTTTCATTCGCGAGCGTGAGCGCATTGCCGACGCGAAACGCGCGGTAAAGCTCGTTCAAGGTCGGCGCGCGAAACGATTTGGCGTAAGACGCGACCAGCGAAAAGTTTCGATTGATTTGGTAAAGCGCGGCAATGCGCGGGCTGAACGCGCTCTCGCGGCGGTCGGCAAACGCGAGCGTGTTTGTTTGATTTGTCGCCAGCGCGAGCGTCGCGGAAAGCGCGTTACGGTTTTCCCAGAAGTCGAAACGCCCGCCGAAATTCAGGTTCAGCTTTTCCGTCACGCGCCACGTATCCTGCGCGAAAATTGAAAATGTCCGCTGATTTCCGCCCGAACCGACGAGCGAGGCGACGCGATTACTGACAAAAATGATCTCGTCGCTGAAGCCTTTCACGTCGCGAAATTCGACGGACGAAGATACGACGTGATTCGCGCCGAACGCTTTTGTCCAGAAAAGATTCGCGCCCGAACTTTGGGACGGCACGCGCTGAATTCTTGAGAGCGTTTCGGTATTGCGGTTATTCGAAACGGCAGAAAACGTCTGGTCGTAAACCTGTTTTTCCGTGAAAAAGCGAAACTGAAACGCACCCGCCGTTCGAAGCGAAAAATCCGCGCCGAAAGCCGTCTGGCGAAAATACGTTTGATTGATCGTCAAACGCGTGCCGTTGTCGCGGCGCTCTTTGAAGATATTTGTTTTCAAGAAAATTCGCGCGGCGCGAAAATTTGACCCGCCCGCTGCCGCAGCCGGTACTGACACATTCCGATCAGCGCCGAATCTTTTCTCGATCGTCAAAAACCCGTTTTGATGGCGGCTGTTCGCGCGCGTATCAACCGCGCCGCGTTCTGTTTCAACTGTCGGAATATAGCCGCCGGTTTGAAAAGCTTCGAGCGCGAGCGCAAAATTCCAGCCGCTTTTTCCGTAAGCTCCGAAAATACTTCCGTCAAACGTCTTTTGCGTTCCGGCTGAGGTTTGAAAGCGGAAAACAGGCTTTTCGTTAAACGCGCGCGTCCGCAGATTGACCGCGCCGCTCAAGCCCTGATCGCCGTAAAACGCGCTCGCGCCGCCGCGCAGAACTTCCGCCTGTTCGACGGCAACCGTCGGGACGCGCGACCAGAACGTCCAGCCGCCGAACGCGTCGTTTAAAGATAAACCGTCGAGCAGAACCGCCGCCCGCGACGCGCCGCTGCCCGCCAAGCCCCGAAGATTCGCGCCCTGCGTCGTCGGGTTCGACGTGCGGCTCGAACTGCGGCGAAAAAGCGTGAATCCGGCGATTTGGCGCAGCTGGTCGTCAACCGCCTGCGCGGCGGTCGTTTCGAGCGTTTCGCGGGTTAAAACGACGATGCTCGCCGGAGTTTCCGAAAGGCGCGATTCGCTGCGCGTGATCGAAACCGTTACTTCATCACGCACGCTTTGCGGCGTTAAAACTATATTTAATGTTTCATTGAAATTATCCGGCAAAACGCGCGCAAACTCGGCAAAACCCGGCGATTTGACAATTAATCGCGCATTTTCCGCGTTTCGCCGATCGATCGAAAATCTGCCGCCCACATCGGTCGAAGTTTGCGCGACGACTTGCGAACGGTTAAATAAAACAACTTCCGCATTCTGAACCGGCGCGTTTTTTTGGTCGGTCACAACGCCCGAAATAGTCTGTGCGGCGACCGGTAAAGTCAAAAGAAGAATAGTCCACAGATATCCACAGATGAAGACGAATTTTTTAAGAATCCGGACGCTGATGATTTTAAGTGATAAATGAGTTCGACAGGTTAAGTTAGCTAACTGCGTGCTGTGTGTCATAACGATATGTCAGGTCTTATAAAAGCGTGTCATATATCATAACGACACGTCAATCGTTTATAACAGCCTGTCAGGCTTCATTTCAGCCTGTCAACAGACATTTTCGTTGTGTCAGCCCACGTTTCAAGCGTGTCAGTAGGCATTTCAATCGTGTCAGGCGGCGTTTCAGCCGAACAGGCGGTATTTCAGGCGTGTCGGCAGGTGGTTCAGCGCGACCGCCGGCGTTTCGTAAAATTGAATTCGGTTTCTGACGGTGAAAACTAGAATTTTACCGAGGCTTTGCGTACCGCGAGTTTTTCAATCAAGCCGCGTTGAATTTCAAAGCCGATGCCCGGAAATTCGGGCGCGATGATCGTGCCTTCTGCCGAAACTTCGACCGCCGGTTCGATCACGTCTTCGTGCCAGTAGCGTTTCGAAGCCGAAACGTCCCCCGGCATCGTATAGCCCGCGAGCGTCGAAATCGCGATGTTGTGCGCGCGACCGATGCCCGATTCGAGCATTCCGCCGCACCAGATGGGCATTCCCGATTCGCGGCAGATCGCTTCGATGCGTTTCGATTCCGAATGCCCGCCGACGCGACCGTTTTTCAAGTTGATGATTTTGCCCGATTCTAATTCGATCGCCTTGCGCGCATCGTCGGGCGATTTGATCGGCTCGTCGAGACAGACGGGCGTACGAATTTCGCGCTGTAATTTCGCGTGGTCGATGATGTCGTCGTGCGGCAGCGGCTGCTCTAACATCATTAAATTAAACTCGTCGAGGCTCTTTAATTTATCAATATCGGCGAGCGTGTAAGCCGAATTCGCGTCGCCCATCAAGAGAATGTCGCCGAATTCTTCGCGCACGCGTTTGATGACCTCGTAATCCCAGTGCGGCGCGATTTTGATCTTGATGCGCCGGTAACCGGCGGCTAATTCGACCGCGATTTTATCGAGCAATTGTTCGACGGAATCCTGAATCCCGATCGAAACGCCGCACGCGATTTCTTGATTGACGCCGCCCAAATGACGCCACAACGGAACGTCGAAGCGTTTCGCTTCCAAATCCCAGCAGGCGGTTTCGATCGCCGATTTCGCCATCCGGTTGCCGCGCACGCGCTTCATCAAATCCCAGACGCGTCCCGCCGACGCGACTTCGACGCCGACGACCATCGGCGCGAGAATTCGCTCGATCACCGCCCACGCCGCGTCCGTCCATTCTTCCGAGTAAGACGGCGTTTCGCCGCACGTCGCTTCGCCCCAGCCTTCGCCGCCGTCTTCGTCCAAAACGCGCGTCAGAATTATCCGGCGCTCGTAAGTTCTGCCGAAGCTCGTTTCAAAAAAATGAACGAGCGGCAGATTAATTTCGATAAGTTCGACTGATTTGATTTTCATTATCCAAAACGCCTGTTTATAGGCAAGTAAAAAGGATAAGCAAAAATGCTTATCCTGTCCACTTTCTCGTTTGATTCAAAATCAATTACATGTTCCGCAGTCGTTGTTTCGCCGTCCTTTATTGACCGCTTTCAAATCGCGGCGGTAGCCTTCGATGATGTTTAAGATAAATTGAATATCCTTGTCTTCCATATTCGGAAAACGCCGGTAAGTTTCCGCGACCGAAGCATTCAGGAAATTTTCCGCCTGCCGGTAATTCTGCCGTTTGGCGGCGGCGGTCATTTCAAAGAGCGACTGCGCAAGTTCGGCGATCGTGTAGTTTTTCTTGACTTCCGAATCGGCTAAAAGCTCGCTCGCGTTTCGTTCGCCCGGAATTAATTTAACTTCCTGAACTTCCTCGACCGTGCGTTTGCCCTGCACGTCCGAATACGTCAGACGAACTTTGACGGTTGACGCTTTTGCCGGATTTTTGGCGCGAAAACGCGTCATGATAACCTGCGTCAAGCCGTTGTTCATATTGTCCATCGTGATCGAAAAACCGTTCGCGCGCAGGCGCGGCGCGTAGCCGTAAATCTTTTCGACCTGTAGATTAGAATCATAATCAACGCTTACTTCGACCTTTCGCGCAACCTGCGAAATCAGGCTCTGCACTTCGTTGACGAAAACTTTTTCGATGTCCTTGTAATCGGAAACAAAGTGATACAGCCCGCGACCGGATTTTGCGAGAGTGCGAAGAAGATCGTTGTTCAGGTTCAAACCGACGCCGATCGTCGAAAGATCGAGTCCCAGACCGTTGAATTCCGAAGATTCGGCGGCGATTTTCGACGGGTCAACCGTGCCGACGTTGGCGATCCCGTCGGTCAGCAGAATCACGCGGTTGGTCGCATCTTTGCGAAAATTTTTCTGCGCTTCACGATAGCCGAGCATCAGACCGCCGTGCAGATTCGTCGAACCGTCCGGCTCGATGCCGCCGATCGCGCGGATCAACTGCGTCCCGTCGCCGATGCGCGCGGCGGGACATAAGACCATCGCTTCGGTATCGAAAACAATGATCGAAACGACGTCGTCGGGACGAAGTTTGCCGATCAAAGTTCGCAAAGATTCCTTGACGCGCGACATTTTATCGTCTTCCGCCATCGAGCCGCTTTTATCGATCACGAGTACGAGATTGAGCGGGCGCAGATCGGTTCTTTCCGTCACTTCCATCGTCGTAAAACCGATCTGTAAAACGGCGTCGCGCTGCGCGGGCGAGATTTCATTGTTTCCCCAACGCGTATCCATCGCGACCGCCTGACCGACCTTCGGCAGCGCCAGACGATGTTTGTGATAATTTACGAATTCTTCGACCGCGACCTCGTCCGGCACTTTAAAGGTCGTAACGGGCGTATAATTTGTATTTTGTGAACTTCGGTTTTGCTGCTGCGGATTCGAATTCGTGATCGCGCGGCTCTGCGAAACCGAGGCGGACGAACCGCTCTGCTGTGCCGAAACCTGACCAGCGAAAAATAAAACAGCGCCGCCCAAAACGAACAAAAGCGCGCTCAAACGAAAAACTTTCATACTTGTCTCCATAATTTTTGAAATTTCTCAACAATTGGGGAAAGACTTGTTTGATAGAAGTATTTTGCCTAAAGGATTCATCGAAAAGCGATTAAGTTGCTTGACGCGCCAATTTTATTTAAGTCAAATTAATAGAAAAATATGCAGGCAAAAGATTTTGAAGACCTTTACGAAACCGAAGAGAAAATGTGGTGGTTCGCCGGAATGCGCGAAATTTCCGCCGCGCTTTTGGACGAGTTTTCGCCGAAAAATATCGAAAACATTCTCGACATCGGCTGCGGAACGGGTTTGAATCTCGAATGGCTCAAGCGTTACGGCGCGCATGAGGCGTCAATCAAAGGTCTCGATGTCGAAGCGGTCGCGCTCAGTTTCTGCCGCGCGCGGGGGCAGCATTATCTTGTTCAGGCGTCGGCAACCGATCTGCCGTTTCCCGACGAATATTTCGATCTCGTCACGAGCTTCGACGTGCTCGTGCAGCTTCCGGGTGAAAGTTCGGACAAACAGGCGATTGCCGAAATGCACCGCATCTTAAAACCCGGCGGCATCGCTTTTGTCCGCGCGGCGGCTTATCAATGGCTCTACAGCGGACACGACGTCGCCGTCAACACGCAGCGCCGCTACAATCTGAAGGAACTCTCGCAAAAGCTCGAAAACGCAGGATTTACGGTCTTGCGAAAAACTTATGCGAACACTTTAATGTTTCCGGCGGCGGTTTTGCGGCGAATGGTTTTGAAGAAAATCGGGTTGGCTGATGCCGGTTCCGACGTGAAACAGCTGCCGCCGTCGCTCGAATGGCTGAACCGGCTTTTGACGCGGATGATGACGTGGGAAGCGCGGTTTTTGAAGGCGAAAAACAGAAGTCTGCCGTTCGGTTTGTCAGCCTTTTGCGTCGTGCGAAAAAACTGATTCCGATTTATTTTCAAATTCCTCGATCGCGTCGCAAACCGCTTCGACTTCTGCATTTTCAAGCTCGGGATAAAGCGGCAGAGATAAAATTTCGTGAACGATTTTTTCGGCTGACGGCAGAGATTGCTTGCCGGCGCCACTACTGCGAAAGATTTTCTGTTCGTGGAGCAGATACGGGTAATGAATCAAAGTTTCGATGCCTTTTTCAGCCAGAAAATTTCGCAAAGCCTCGCGCTTCTGGTGACGAACGACGAAAAGATGAAAAACCGATTCTTCTTTGATAAAAGGCAGCCGCACGCGCGAAAAATTCTTTAATCTTTCAAAGTAAATCGCCGCCAGCTCGCGCCGCCGCCGTGTCCATTCGTCGAGGCGTTCGAGCTTGACGCGCAAAATCGCCGCCTGCATTTCATCGAGCCGCGAATTTCTGCCGACCAAATTCAAACCCATCGCCGGAAGATGTCCGCCCTGCCGGAGCGCGCGCAGCCGTTCGAGAAAAGCTTCGTCGTTTGAAATGATCGCGCCGCCGTCGCCGAACGCGCCCAGATTTTTGGTCGGGTAAAAGCTGTATGTTGCCGCGAGGCTCGAAAAACCCGCCGGCTTTCCGTTTGCGCGCGCGCCGTGTGCCTGCGCCGCGTCTTCGATGATTATTAATTTCCGGCGTTCGGCAATCGCAGAAATTGTCGTCATATCGGCTGACTGCCCGTAAAGATGCACCGGAACGATCGCCCGCGTGCGCGGCGTAATTGCCTGTTCGATTTTTGCGGGATTCAGGTTGAAGGTATTTTCGTCAATATCGACGAACACGGGTTTTGCGCCCGCGCCCGCGATTGCCAGCGCCGTATAGGCGGCGCTCAAAGGCGTCGTGATAACTTCGTCGCCCGCTTTGATGCCTGCGGCGATTAAAGCGAGCGTGATCGCGTCCGTGCCGTTGGCAACGCCGACCGCGCCGCGCGCTTCGCAATAGTTTGCCCACCCGGTTTCAAATTTTCGGACTTCTTCGCCGAGAATAAAACTGCCGCGCTCGATAACGCGCGACACGGCTTCGGTAGTTTCCTCAAATAATATGTGCGAATGACGTGTAAGATTCAGAAACGGTATTTTCATCCGCGCTCCAGTAATGCTCCCGATTTTGCTTGTAATACTCGATCGTGCGACTTAAGCCTTCGCGTAAATCCGTCTTCGGTCGCCAGCCGAGAAGCTGTTCGATTTTTTTCGATGAACAGTAACAATTGCCCACATCGGTCAATTGACGGTCGGGCGGAAACGGTACGCCGAGAACCTTGCCTTGTCCGGTCAGTTCGATCAGCATATTGGCGATTTCCGCGAGACTGACATTCTGCGGATGCCCGAGATTAAAGATGTCGCCTTCCGCCTCTTCGCTCAAGCCTGCCAGCAGAATCGCGTCCACGACGTCGTCAACGTAATTCAGATCGCGGCGATTGCGACCGTCGCCGTAGAGCTGGATCGTTTCGCCGTCCATCGCCTGCCGGACAAACCACGAGATAAACCCCTGCCGGTTATGATTCAGCTGCTGGCGCTCGCCGTAAGTGTTTGTCAGCCGAAGCACGACGGTGCGCAGACCGTAGGCGCGTTCGTAAAGCAGATGATACATTTCGGCGGCGTGTTTATTGATGCCGTTGATGTCGGTTGGCTGAATGCGGTGATGTTCGTCGAGCGGCAGATATGCGGGTTTGCCGTAAACCTGACGCGTGCTCGTAAAAACGATCTTCGCGCCGGGATTAAACATCCGGCAGGCTTCGAGCAGAGAAAGATGCGTCGCGCAGTTAAAATGCAGATCGTTGTGCGGCATTTTCATCGAATCTATGTGGCTCACGCTGCCGGCGAGGTTGAAGATATAATCCACGCCGCCGACCAGATGATTGATCACCCAGCTGTCGCCCATATCCGCAACGTTCAGCTTGACACGGTCTTTAATGCCTTCGATGTTATAGAGATTTCCGCCCTGACCTTCGGCGAGTGAATCAATGATCGAAATTTCAACGTCTTCGATCTGCGACAGACGATGCGCCAGATTGCTGCCGATAAAGCCTAATCCGCCGGTAATTAAAACCGAACGCCCCTTATATTTTTCGAAAGTCATAAAAATCGTTAGATAACCAGAATACTAACTGATGGGAAGACATTTCGCTAATTTTTTCTCAAGACAATAAGTCTTAGCCAGAGAACGAAAAAATCCAATAAAGTTTTTGACACGCGCCGGACGGTAAAAAACTGCGATTTCCCGTGTTGGCGCGCAAAATGATTGACACCGATTTCCTCGAAATGAGCTCCGGCTTTTCGGAGTTTGTAAACGAGCTCAACACAAATACTGCCGCTTGTTGAATGTAGGCTTATTTTGCCTAAAAACGCCCGCCGAATCAAGCGAAAATCACAATCAACGTCGCGGACGGGCAAAGAAAACATAAAATGCGCGAGCCGGTTGTAAAAGCCGCCGATCACTTTGCGGTTCATTTTATCCGTCCGTTCGAGCTTATAGCCATTGACGACATCGACATTTTTCTGCAAAAGCGGAAGAAGTTTGACCAGCTCGCGCACGTCGTACTGACCGTCGCCGTCGGTATAAAAAACCAGATCGTTGTTTGCCGCGCGAAAGCCGCTCTGCAAAGCGCCGCCATAGCCTTGATTGGTTTCATGCCGCACGACGCGCACCGCCGCGTGTTTCGCTTTTAACTCATCGAGCACGGCTTGCGTTTCGTCGGCGCTCCCGTCGTTGACGACGATAACCTCGTAATTATCGGTCAAACCGGGCAAAACCTGTAACGCGTCCTCGACCAGTTTGGCGATTGAATGCGCGTCGTTATAAGCCGGAAAAAAAACGCTGATACTCGGACGCGATTGTTTATTCGACATAAAATTACTGCGCAGTTTCGGTTTTTCGCACAAAAAGATAAACCGGAATAACCTTCGGCGGAACCGGCTGCGACATCGGCACTAAACGGTAATTGGGAAATTTTTCGGCAAAATCATCGGTTTTCCAGATAACCGCCGCAAAGCGTCCGGCAATTACTTCTCTTTCAAAAATAACATTGAGTTCGGGCGACCAAGCGCCGATGTATTCGCCGTAATCGTCAAAATAAAATGTGCAGCCGCCGTTTGCCGCAAGCTCGACATAAACGCTGAAACAAATGCTGCCCGCAGGCGCGAATTTCGCGTTTGTCCCGGAAATTTCACGAAAATAAGACGTCGCCTGCCAGTGAAAATAAGCCCCGCGACCAAAACGCGCGAGCTGAAACGCGCCGCCGCAAACAAACAGGACGATCATCGCCAGAGCTAATTTCGGTGACGATTTTCCGCGAAATTCATCATAAATCAAACCGCCCGCGATCGCGATGACAAATGAGTTTTCAAGATAATAATTAACGTTCGCGCCTTCTCTCCCGACCGAAACCGAAGCGACCGCAAACGACAGGAAAAGATAAAACCAGATTAAAATCTTCGGCGAACTTAATAAATCAAATAATCCGGCGCGGTTTTCGGAATTGAAAAAAGCGCGATTCCGGTAAACGAAGATTAGCAGAAAGATGATGAAAATAAACATTGTCGGCGCGGTCAGCATTCGAAAAACTTCGCCTGCCAAACCTTCCCAATTAAACGGCAGTCGCTGCGCGTGCGTGAAATGCTGCCAGATGTAGCCGCCGCCGGAAGTATAATTTAAGAGAAACATCCCGAGCGCCGTCAAAATTAAAAACGCCGCGCCGAAAACAAAACTTTCGCGCCATTTTCTCACCTGCCACAAACGCAGCCCGATGATTCCGAACGGCAGCAGAAACGTGTGTTTCGTGAAAAAAGCGGCGACCGACAATAAGACAACGGCGATCAGACGTTTCGCCCTTAGCGGCTCGTCTTTTTCAAACGTAAACGCAAGCGCGACGGCGGCTAATGCAAAAGCGAGCCCGATCAAATCGGAACGCACTATCGCGATCCACGCGTGCGCCGGAAACAAAGCGAGACTGATCAGGCAAACCGCCCACATCGTTTCTTTATTTTCCGTCAGCTTTTTTGTGATTTTGACGACCGCCCACAGGCAGACGGCAAATGCGAGAACCGATAAAAATCTGCCCCACCACAACTGCAAACCGAAAAGTTTTTGCCCAATTGCGAGCAAAGCGTAGTAAACGATGCCGTAAGGCACCATGCTGTAAGGCGGCGTCGTGCCGAACGCGTAAGGATTTTTCCCTTCGAGCAGATGTCCGGCAGGCATCCAGTTAAAGGCTTCGAGATAACCGAGATCATATGGATAGACGAGCCGCGAAATTACGATCGAAAACAGAAAAACGCCTAAAATGCCGGTTCCGAGCTTGATGATAAAAGGCAGATTTTCGGCAGAAAAGGCTTTTTGAATTATTTTCGTGATTTGCATTATTCGAAGCGAGACAGCGTCGGCTTATAGGATTTCCGAGATTTTGACACATTTCGAATTCGGATTTGGGAATTGGGAATTCGGATTCCGGATTTGCCCGTTTTAACAATTCAATCCGAAATCAGCAATCCCAAATCCGAATTCGAATTATTCGGTCGAAACGATTTCCTCGCCCGACAGCGCCGCGTGAAGCGTGTGCCAGCTTAAAGACGCGCATTTGACGCGCGCCGGAAATTCCAGAACGCCCGCGAAAATCTTCAGTTTCCCTAAAGAATTTTCTTCCGCGTCGGCGTCTAGTTCGCCCGTCACCATTTTGTGAAATTCGTCGAACAAAACCTCGGCTTCGGCGCGCATTTTGCCCTTTACGACCTGTGTCATCATCGAAGCCGACGCCTTTGAAATCGCGCAGCCCGAACCTTTGAAAGCGACGTCTTTTACACGATCGTCTTCGACCTCGACATAAACCCGCAGCGCGTCGCCGCACAACGGATTATTGCCGTCCGCCGTCTGCGTCGCCGTTTCGATCTCGCGAAAATTTCGCGGATTTTTGTTGTGGTCTAAAATAACTTCCTGATATAAATCGCTTAATTCTGACATATTTTGATTTTGGATTTTAGATTTCGGATTGCCGTCAAATCTTATCGCCGACCGGCGCGGTAAAAGTTTCGTCTTCGATATTGCCCGTATTCAAAACGTTTTTCGGCTCGAACAATAAAACTTCGACTTCCTGTTCGGCAACCGGACGATGCTCGACGCCGCGCGGCACGATGACGAATTCGCCTTCGTTTAATTCGACCGTTTTATCGCGAAACTCGATGCGGAAACTGCCTTTCAGCGCCATAAACATTTCGTCTTCCGCTTCGTGATGATGCCACGGAAACGCGCCTTGAAATTTAACTAATTTTACTTCCTGACCGTTCAATTCGCCGACCACTTTCGGTCGCCAATGCTCGTTTATCAACGCGAATTTTTCGTCGAGATTAACTTTTTGCATAAGTATTCCGGTTAAAAACCGATCTTGATCAAATTTCTAGTGGTCGAAAATTCCAATTCCGGTTTCCTACTTATTTCCGCCGATAATTGCTGGTCGACCGGCAGATCGGCGATCATTTTCCGCAGATTTTGTTCCATCCGGTAATACGGCACTCCGCATATTTCGCGAACAAAGTACTTAACGCCCGCGCCGTCGTAAATCAGCGCCTTCGGATCGCCCGGATTATAATTTCGCCACGCGTACTCAAAATGGATTTGATATTCCCCTTCGTCGAAAGTTCTTTTGATAACGGTTGTATGTTCATTCAAAAACTCAACCGAATAGCGCGGATCGCTTTCGATCGGAACGATAAAATCGTCGCTTCGCAAAAAGCCGTAAGAAACTTTGTTTACAGTGAAATAATCGAGCTTTTGCAGCACGTAATTACCCGTCGACTCGACTCTTTTGCCCGAAGCGGTTTTCTCCGTACAGCGGGTTAAATCATCTGAAAAGGCAAAATAATAACGATGGATAATGATCGAGAGAATAATTACCACTAAAAAAGTAATTCCGATCCCGATGAAAACGCTCGCCAGCATTTTTGTTTTGCCTGTCATGATAAAAACCGTGATCGAAATTTACGCAAAAACCTCGATCACCTTTTCGATCGCTTCGGCGAGCTTTTCGACTTCTTCGCGCGTGTTGTAAAACGCAAAACTGGCGCGCGCCGTCGCCGGAACGTTGAAAAACTGCATCACCGGCTGCGCGCAGTGATGTCCGGCGCGAATCGCGATGCCCGATTGATCTAAAATCGTGCCGATGTCGTGCGGATGAACGTTCTCGATCTCGAACGATATAACCGATGCTTTTTCTTTTGCCGTGCCGATAATTCGCACGCCTTCGATCGCCGAAAGTTTTTCGGTCGCGTATTCCAAAAGCTCGTGTTCGTAACGCGCGGCGGCTTCGAAATCAATCGAATTCAGGTAATCGATCGCCGCGCCGAGACCGATGTTGGCGGCGATCGCGGGCGTTCCGGCTTCGAATTTTTCGGGAATCGGCGCGTACGTCGTTTTTTCGAACGTAACGGTGCGAATCATTCCGCCGCCGGTTTGATACGGCGGAATTTTATCGAGCCATTCGCGTTTGCCGTAAAGCACGCCCGAGCCTGTCGGCGCAAACATTTTATGACCTGAAAACGTGTAAAAATCGGCGTCCAAATCCTGCACGTCAACCGGAAAATGCGGAATCGCCTGCGCGCCGTCAACCAGCACGGGAACGCCGAATTTATGCGCCGTCGCGATCATTTCCCTGACCGGATTGATCGTTCCCAAGCTGTTTGAAACGTGCGAAACGGCGACGATCTTCGTGCGTTCGTTCAAAAGATTTTCGTATTCTTCGACGACAAGCTCGCCGCGCTCGTTCATCGGAATCACGCGAATCTTCGCGCCTTTTTCTTCCGCCAAAACTTGCCACGGAATAATGTTCGCGTGATGCTCCATCTGCGAAAGGATAATCTCATCGCCTTCGCCGACGAATTTGCGACCGTAGGAATAAGCCACGAGATTGACACCTTCCGTGCAGCCGCGCACGAAGATGCATTCCTTGGCTTCCTTCGCGTTGATAAAGCGCTTGACCTTTTCGCGCGCCGCTTCGTACGCGCTCGTCGCGTGCTGGCTCAAATAATGAACGCCGCGATGAATATTCGAATGTTCTTCCGCGAGATATTTCGAGCCGCGCTCGATCACCAGATTCGAAACCTGCGACGAAGCCGCGTTGTCGAGATAGACGAGCGGCTTGCCGTTGACTTCCTGCGACAAAACGGGAAAATCCGCGCGCACTTTATTTACATCAAAACTGCCCATTTTTTTTACTGCTGTCATTTTTTAAAGCCCCTTTTATTAATTAAACGGCTGGCTAAACGCCGGCGCGTCTGGGTCGCGGAGGAGTTTTTTCGTTAACGGTTTCCGGTTTCGGATTCGCCGCTTCTTTAACTTCTTCGCGGGCGATAAACTCACGCAAAGCGGTTTCGATCACGGCGGCGCGTTTGTTTTTATCACCCGCGATCACGTCAATACTTTTCAGTAAACTTTCTTCAATAATTAAATTTGTTCTCACTCTCATAGTTTTATTGTATCTCCAAATACTGTCTAATTATATCGTCTAATTATTTTTAGATGAATTTTAATCCTCTTTCGGCGCAGGAATTCTTTTCCACGAATTTTTAACCGTTTGCTCTTTTCCAATTCGTTAGCCACGCGCACAAAAAAGTTAAAGCAAGATGTTTGATGAATTTTAAGTCTCCAGATTTGTATTCAGGCGGTTTAAAACCGCTTCATCGAGCTCCTTTTTGATTGATTCGATTTCGATTTTGTTAACGATTTCTTCGGCGAAACCGTAAGTCAAAAGATTTCGCGCGAGCGTGTCGTTAAGTCCGCGCGAAAGCAGATAAAACAATTCTTCGTCCTCAAGTTGTCCGACGGTCGCGCCGTGCGCGCATTTTACGTCGTCGTTGAAAATTTCGAGCTGCGGCTTTGTATCAACCCGCGCGTCGTTCGAAAGCAAAAGGTTTTTGTTCGACTGCTCGGCGTTCGTGCCGCTCGCATTTTCGCGGACGAAAACCTTGCCGTTGAAAACGCCGCGCGAACGGTCGTTCAAAACTCCTTTATACGTTTGGTGCGAAAGACAATTCGGCAGCGCGTGATCGATCACCGAATGCGTATCGTGATGCTGTTCGCCGCTCAGCATATAAAGCCCGTCGACAAACGCTTCGCCGCCTTCCGCCGTGAATTTCAAATGAACGTCGTGCCGCGAAATACGCGCGCCGAGGTTGATATTCGTCGAATTATAAAAACTGCCGCGCTCTAAGATGATTTCGGTCGTGCCGACGTGAAACGCGTCAGCCGATTCTTTCTGCACACGGTAATGCGTCAGATTGGCGTTTTCCTCGACGAAAATCTGGACGCCCGAATTCGTAAAACTCTTCCCTTCGGATTCGTAAGATTCGACGATCGTCGCCTTGCTTCCGGCTTCGGCAACGACGATCACGTGCGGAAAATTCGCCGTTTCCGTTTCCGCCTTAAAAATAAACTCGATCGGCTCAGAAACGGAAGTTTCCTTCGGAATCCTGACCAAAACGACATTCGCAAACGCTAAATTCAAAGCCGTAAAACCGTTTCGCGCGTAATTAAATTGTTTCAAAAATTCGACGCCTTCGATTTCGGTTTTCAAATCCGAAATCCGAAATCCGAAATCCGAAATCGGAAGTCCGCTGACGTTCGTGTATTTCCATTCTTCGTCGCGCGGCGTCGGAAAACCGTTTTCCGTAAAAAACGCAAACGCACGTTCGCGCAATTGACGCAGATCCGCGTTTTCGGTTTGGTCTAAAACCGCTTGAAAATCCTGTTTATAAATAGTTTCTGTTACAGCTAAAGTCATATAAAAATTTGTCTTAAATCCAGCGGCGCACGCGCTCCGTAAATTCCGCGTATTTCGCGCCGTGCAAATTTCGCAAGTGTTCTTCTTCGAGCCGCACCTGAATCTGCATCAAAACGTCGCCTAAAACGAACGTTAAAAGTGTGACGGCGTTCGGAATCGTCAGAAAAAATCCGGCGAGCGCGAGCCGCATTCCGAGAAAGATCGGATTGCGCGAAACCGAGAAAAGTCCTTTTTCGACCAATTCCGTGCGGTTCTTTTTATCAATTCCGATGCGCCACGAGGCACCCATCTGAACCTGCGCCGTCGCCGTCCAAACGAGTGATGCGATAAGTAAAACAAGTCCGAACCAGCGCACGAAATCGAGTTCGAGCCAGCGCAGCGGCGCGGCATAATCGTAAAGATTCGCCGACGCCGCAAAAAGGATTATCACGCCGACGACCGCCAGAAAAGTCATTCGAAAAACTACGCCGATATAATCGTAAGCATTATCCGAGCCGCCCAAAACATACGGATTAATGCCCGTCGTTTTGTAAACCACGACCGAGCGCCAGACAAACGCGACGGCGAAATAAACGACTAAATACAACGGCAAAATTATTCTTAAAACGTCTTCCATTTACTTTACTTTCGGCACTCCCAAATCTTTGCAAATTTTGTTTGCAAGCTGGTCGCTGATTTCATTATGACGCGGCACGGCAGAACGCATGTTTTGCGAAGGATTATGCCACCACGAATGATTTCCGCCTTCGCGCAAAAGTTCGCAGCCGTGCGTGGTCAAATGACTCAGCAACTTTCTGCGCTTCATAACGCAATCGCCAATTCCTGATAGTTCGAACCGGCTGCCGTCAATGCATCCTGCCGGTTAAATTCCAAAGCTTCCTGCAAAGTTATTTTCAAAGTTTCCAACAATTCTTCGCGCGTTTTCTCCTGACAATTCACGCCCGAAACTTCCTCAATCCAGCCAATCCACCAATCGCCGTCTTGCTTGATAACTGCCGTATATATTTGACTCATACTTACCTCAATAATTATTTAGTCGCGGCTTTCACCCAGTCGTAGCCTTTTTCTTCGAGTTCGAGCGCTAACTCTTTGCCGCCTTCCTTGACGATCTTGCCGTTTGCTAAAACGTGCACGAAATCCGGATGAATGTAATTTAAAAGCCGCTGGTAATGCGTGACGAGAATGATCGCGTTGTCCGCACTGCGCAGTTTGTTGACGCCTTCGGCGACGATTCTCAGCGCGTCAATATCGAGTCCCGAATCGGTTTCGTCCAAAATCGCGAGCTTCGGTTCTAAGACAGCCATTTGCAGAATTTCGTTACGTTTTTTTTCGCCGCCCGAAAAACCTTCGTTGACCGAACGCTTGAAAAACGACGGATCCATTTCGACGATTTTGGCTTTTTCCTTCAAATAATCGTTAAATTCCAAAGGGTCGAGTTCCTCCTGCGCGTGATGCTTCATTTTCTCGTTATAAGCGAGCCGCAAAAACTGCGAATTCGAAACGCCCGGAACTTCGACCGGATATTGAAACGCGAGAAAAATACCTTCGCGCGCGCGTTCGTCCGGTTCGAGTTCGAGCAGATTTTTGCCTTCGTAAAAAACTTCGCCCGAAATCACTTCATACGACGGATGACCCGCCAAAACTTTCGACAAAGTGGATTTTCCCGAACCGTTCGGTCCCATAATCGCGTGAACTTCGCCTTTATTGACCGTCAGATTCAAGCCTTTTAAAATCTCTTTTCCTTCGATACCTGCGTGTAAATCTTTAATTTCTAATAACATATTTATCTATTTCCAAACTTCAAAGATCGTTTTCCTAAATAATTCATCAAGCAATTCCGTTTGCGGTTTATCGTTCGGTTCGATCTGCTCAACGTAATCTTTATAAAATTCGATTTTACTCTCTAAAAACTCATTCAAAATTTCAATTTTCGGCTCTTCCTTTAATTCCTCACCTGCCATTTTCCGCTTTAAAAGTCCGGCGATTTCAAACTTTACCCTTTCATCTTTGACCTCAGAATCAACCAAATCCTGAAATTCCATCGGCGGAAAAGAATTCTTTTCCTTTATCCAGTCGCAAGCCAGCACGGGTCGCAAAACGTAAAAATACTTTTTCGATTTAACCGCATCTTTTTGCAAAAATTCCCGAAAATTATTTTTCGCCATACTCAAATAATGATACATACACGATTTCGGATTAAAAAATTCTTCGCTCATTTCGCGTAAATTTTGCGCGGTCGGAAATTGTTCGAGATAAACAATCGGACTTCGCAGCCATTCGAGCATCGGCGGATTCGATTTACGGAAAAGTTTCAAAGCTTTTTTCAGTTCCCAACCCGCAAAATCCAATTCGTTCGGCAGCATTTCTTCCTGCGAATCTTTCAGGTCGTCGATTTTCAAATACCAATCGAGCCTATGAATATAAATATAACGAACATCCCAATCGCTGTCGGTTGAAGCAAAACCCCACGCACGGCTTCCGCTTTCGACCGCGAGCAGAATTTTTATGTCGTGCTGATTTTCAATCTGCGCTAATTCTTTTTTAATTTCTGTAAACATCTAGACAGCTTTCGCCGACGCGTAAAGTTTCTTCAAATCTTCGGCGTCCGAGAAAAACAAGCCTTCGCCGACCGGCTGGATTGATTTCAAAATCAGATTTTTCCAGTCTGCGTCAGCCAGATTTTCGATCACCCAGCCGATCAAATACTGCTGCGCGAGGCAGCCGCCCGCCGTTGCGATCTGCCCGTGTGCGACGAACGGTTTTTCGACCGTCTCAACGCCGAAACTTTCGAGCGCGGTTTTCGCCGTCGGATACGTGGTCGCCGTTTTGCCTTCCAGCAATCCGAGTTTTGCCAGAATCAAACTTCCCGAACAAATCGAGCCGATCAGCTGTTTTTGCGGATTCAAATCGAATTTCGCGAGCCAGTTTTCATCGGCGATTCGTTCGCGCGTTCCCTGTCCGCTGACGAAAAGAACGGCGTCCGCGTCGTTCGCTTCTTCGATCCGCCCGTGCGTTTTGATTTCGATATTCGTCGCCGAAAGATGCGCTTCGCGCTCGCCGAGAATTTTAACTTCCCAATCGGCGACGCGGACGCGGTTCAGCAAATCCCACATTAGAAACAGATCAATATCCGTAAATTTATCGAAAATAACGATCGCGATTTTAGACATAAATTTCGCCCTTCAAATAAAGCGCCGCGCTGCCGCCGATTTTTACTCTGTCGCCCGCAAGTTCGCAAAAAAGCTCGCCGCCGCGCTTTGAGATCTGCCGCGCAAACATTTCGGTTTTGCCCAATCTTTCCGACCAGAACGGAATCAAACTGCAATGAATCGCGCCGGTTACGGGGTCTTCGGGAATGCCGATGCGCGGCGCGAACATTCTTGAGACAAAATCCGCGGAATCGCCTTTTGCAGTGACGATAACTTCGTCAAACGGAATTTTCGCGAGCGCCGACATTTCCGGCTCGATTCCGGCAATCTCGCTTTCCCGCTCAAAAAGCATAAAGACCATATTGCCCTGCGTTTCCCAGGTTTGCAGCGGGCGTTTGCCGACCGCACGGGCGAGCTGCGCGTCAATTTCGATCTCGTTCAAACCGTAGCTCGGAAAATCGAGAATTAAACGTTCGCCCTGTTTTTCGACACTCAAATCGCCGCTTCTGTCTGAATGCAGTTTAATAACATTCGACGTTTCGCCGAGCTGATCGAAAATAACGAACGCGCTCGCTAAAGTCGCGTGTCCGCAAAGATTCACCTCGATCGTCGGCGTAAACCAGCGAATCTCGTAAACGTCGCCGCTTTTAACAAAAAACGCCGTCTCTGCGAGATTGTTTTCAAAAGCAATCCGCTGCATCATTTCCGCCGGAAGCCATTCCGTCAAAGGACAAACCGCCGCCGGATTTCCCTTAAAAACTTCTTTCGTAAACGCGTCAACCTGATAAATCGTTAAATTCATATTTTACTTGAGCCACGAATAACACGAATTAATTTTATTTGTGTTATTCGTGTCATTCGTGGCTATTTATTCTTTCACCGCCGCGATCGCCTGAATTTCGATCTGCGTTCCGAAATGCAGAGTTTTTACCGGCACGATCGCGCGCGCCGGTTTGTGTTCGCCCAAAATCCGCCGGTAAACTTCGTTCACTTTTCCCCAATCGTCCATTTCCGAAACGTAGATCGTCATCTGCAAAACGTGATTCAAATCGCTTCCGGCGGCGTGCAGAATCGCTTCGACATTGCGCAATGCAAGTTCGGTCTGCATTTCGATCGCGCCGGTTTCAGCTTCGCCGGTCGCGTGATTCATCGGCAATTGCCCGGAAACAAAAATCAAGCCGTTATGCACAACGGCTGGCGAATAATGACCTTTCGGTTCGGGAACGCCTTCAATTCGTACTTTTTCCATATTTCCTGACAACTGTCAAAATTGCAAAAATCGCGATAAACGTCCAGACGATATTTACAAAACTCGACGGATACGCGCGATGATAAAGCGTATTGACCGCCAGTAAAATGCTCGCCGCGACATTCATTCCCTGGTAAGTGAGCGAATCAGCGGCAAGCTTTTTGAAAGAAACCAGCGCGTAAGCCAAAAGCAGCAAAATCGCGCCAATCCAACCAATCGAATCAAATATCAAAGGTTCCATTTATCAATTTCAATTAATAACGACGCTAATAAAATCGTCGCTCACGGAAATCTCTTCCACCGCACCCAAACTTTCAAGAAAAATGCATTCGGCTAATTGCTTGCATCTCTCAACCACATTCTCCTCAGTTTTGCCGTAAATTAAGACGCCATTCATTCCAACAGCTTCGGCAATCCAGCGCCCGTCGACTTGCTGTTGAGGTTCTATTTTCAAATTCTTTACAAATTCTCTAGCATTTTTACGTGCCGTTTTGCCATTTCCCGAATGACTTTCTCTGCGTTCAAGTTTTCTTTCGACGACTTTTCCTAACGGCTCATCAGTGGATTTTTTCCAGTATTCTCTTTTAATATTTCGCGCTTCGCTTTCCGCTAATTCTGCTTTTTCTATATCAACTTCTTTACTGATTTCGTGTAAAGCTTGAGTAACTTTTCTTCTATAACCGCGATTAACTTTCGCCTTTCGCAGCGGAATAATTTTCCGCGAAGCCTTATCGTTTTCGCCGTAAGTATTGCGGCAATCTTTGGCATAACTCAAAGCCTTTTTTTCCTGCGGAGCTTTTCTTTTCATTAGCCGACGCTTCCCTGTAATTTCAATCCCAAAAGTTTCGTCGCTTCGACGGCGTATTCCATCGACAGTTCGCGGAAAACTCCTTGGCAGAATCCGTTGATAAAAACTAAGCCGCCTGCAAAATTCGCACCTCTTTTTGCAATCTGTCGGCGAGCTTGTCCTTTTCGGTTTCAAGGTCATAGCGCGATTGCAGGTTGAGCCAGAATCTTTCCGATAAACCGAAATACAGCGATAAACGCAAAGCGGCATTCGGCGTAACGGGAAATTTTTCTTCGAGTATTTTTTCGACTTCCTCAAGCAAAATTCCCGTGTCTTCCGCAAGCCGCGATTGGCTGATATTCAACGGCAGTAAAAACTCTTCCCGCAAAATTTCGCCCGGATGAATCGGTTCTAATTTCTTCATAATCAACTCTCAATGATAATCAACAATCTCGATCTCAAAGGCATTTTCGTCACGCCATTCGAAACAAATTCGCCATTGGTCATTAACTCGAACGCTGTGCTGACGACCGCGATTTCCTTTCAATTTTTCCAGACGATTCGACGGCGGAACTCGCAAATCATTCAAATTTTCCGCCGCGTCCAAAACTTCCAGCTTTCGCCGCGCAATGCGTTGAACATCATTCGGCAATTTCTTGGAAAATTCACGGTTAAATAATTTTTCCGTTTCCTTGTCGGCGAAACTTTTTATCATTTCTAGCCGACGCTGCCTTCGAGTTTCAAGCCTAAAAGTTTCGTCGCTTCGACGGCGTATTCCATCGGCAGCTCGCGGAAAACTTCTTTGCAGAAACCGTTGATAATTAACGAAACGGCGTCTTCCTGCGAAATGCCGCGCTGCTGCAAATAGAAAAGCTGTTCTTCGCTGATTTTCGAAGTCGTCGCTTCGTGTTCGACTTTCGCCGTCGAGTTCATTACCTCGATATACGGAAACGTGTTCGCCTCGGATTTTCCGCCGATAAGCATCGAATCGCACTGCGTATAATTGCGCGCGCCGTCAGCTTTCGGCATTATTTTAACGAGTCCGCGATACGAATTGTTCGAGCGTCCGGCGGAAATCCCTTTCGAAATAATCGTCGATTTCGTGTTTTTGCCGATGTGAATCATCTTCGTTCCGGTATCGGCAACCTGCGCGTTGTTCGTCAAAGCGACCGAATAAAATTCGCCGATCGAATTATCGCCCTGCAAAATTACGGACGGATATTTCCACGTGATCGCCGAGCCGGTTTCGACCTGCGTCCACGAGATTTTCGAATTGCGCCCGCGACACGCGCCGCGCTTCGTGACGAAATTATAAATGCCGCCTTTGCCCGATTCGTCGCCCGCGTACCAGTTTTGAACGGTCGAATATTTGATTTCGGCGTCGTCGAGTGCGACGAGTTCGACGACCGCCGCGTGTAATTGATTCGTATCGAACTGCGGCGCGGTGCAGCCTTCGTTATATGCAACGTAGCCGCCTTCTTCGGCGACGATCAGTGTGCGTTCGAATTGACCGGAATCCTGCGTGTTGATGCGGAAATACGTCGATAATTCCATCGGGCAGCGAACGCCTTTCGGGATAAAAACGAACGAGCCGTCCGAGAAAACCGCCGAATTGAGCGCCGCGTAGTAATTGTCCGAAACCGGCACGACCGAGCCGAGATATTTTTGGATCAACTCGGGATATTCGGCGACCGCTTCGGTAAACGAGCAGAAAATGACGCCCGCTTTTTTGAGCTTGTCTTTATAAGTCGTCGCGACCGAAACCGAATCGAAAACCGCGTCGACCGCGACGTTTGCGAGCATTTTCTGCTCGGTCAAAGGAATACCGAGTTTTTCAAAGGTTCTCAAAAGCTCGGGGTCGACTTCGTCCAGACTCGCTTTTTTCGCCTTTTGTTTCGGCGCCGAATAATACGAAATATTTTGAAAATCAATGTTCGGATACGAGAAATTCGCCCAATTGTCGGGCTGTTTCATTTCGAGCCAGCGCCGATAAGCTTTGAGACGAAAATCGAGAAGCCATTCGGGCTCGTTCTTTTTCGAAGAAATCAGGCGTACCGTATCTTCCGATAAACCTTTGGCGATCGTTTCCGTTTCGATGTCGGTCGTAAAACCGTATTTATATTCCCTATTTGCTAATAATTCTGCTGCTGTTGTAGACATAATCTTTTCTTATTGCCGATTTATGAAACCCCGTGCGGTTCGATCGTGCGGTGAATTCCCTGAATCTGGTGAAACATTTCGTTGACGCTCGCTTCTTCGCCGACGAGCTGCGCGAGCGTGATTTGCGAAAGCGCGTTTTCGACGATCTCATGAAGCCCGACAATAACGGGGCGAATTCCGCAATCACCTTTGTGAACGCACGTTTCGAGCACGCCCGTATAGCTTTCGCAATGTTTATTTAAAACGTCTTCGTCCAGAACCTTAATGACTTCGTTAAGGCGAATCTCGTTCGCCTGCCGCGCCAGACTGTATCCGCCCTTCGTGCCGCGCGTCGCCTGAACGAATCCGGCTTTGTTTAAAAGCCACATCAATTTACCGGCGTTCGCGGCGGAGATTCCTTCGCGTCCGGCAATCTGCGGCAAGGTCAGCGATTCGCCTTCAGCCAAAGACGCCAACTGCACCAAACAACGTAGCCCGTATTCTTCCTGTGACGATATTTTCATTGCTTCTAACTCTAGGTTAAATATTTTATATAAACACTTACGAATTAAGATTTTCTCAAATCTTTACTTTTCTGTCAAGATTGTCTCCCGGCGAAAAGCGCCTTTGATTACCGCTTTTGCGCCGGTTAGCCGATTCCGTGAAAGACCTTTCGCGTAAAGTGAAAGACGAAACCAATTTCACCCGGAGAAATTACCTGGAAAGCGATAAAAAACTATATGTTAAAATATGAAATAATTTTGTAATTCTTTTTGTAATTCTTTATGAATAAAACTACACGCCGCGAACTTTTGCTTATCGCCGGCGCGGGAGTGTTGGGAAATGTCTTGACCGGCTGCGGAAAACCTGTGAAAAACCGCAAGGTGATCGAAAATTCAAGCGAGCCGATCATCACGCCGCAAGGACGAATATTGCCGCCGGACGCCGCCGTTTTGGAAAAGCAGATTTTGTATGAAGCCGCCGCCGAGCCGCGGCATCTCGATATTGCGCGCGATATTTACGGTGCGGGCGTGGCGATCAACTGGGGAGGCGAACCGCTTCTCAGGCGCGACCAGAACCAGAAGCTCGTCCCGGCGCTGGCGGAAAGCTGGAAGGCGGGCGAAAACGCCGCATATTGGGATTTTGTCATTCGCAAAGACGCGCGCTGGAGCGACGGCGTACCGATCACGACCGACGACTGGATTTTCACGTTTCGCCATCTCGCGTCGCCGAAAATGGATAATCCGTGGACATGGTTTTACTACGACGTGAAAGGCGTTCGGGCATATAAGGAAAACAAAGGCGCGGCGGAAGACATCGGCGTCGAGGCGATCGGCGACCGAACTTTAAGAATTTGGGGCGAAAACGGCGCGATTCCTCACTTACCCGCGCTGATGGCTTATATGGCGGCGGTTCCAACGCCGCGCCATAAAGCCGAGCGCGATCCCGAACACTGGGCGGACACGGCGGAAAACTTCGTCTCGTCGGGTCCGCTGCGGCTTTTAAGCTGGCAGCATAATCAAAGATTGGAATGGGACGCGAATCCTTTTTATAACGGACCACACAAACCCGGAATTCAGCGCCTGATCCAGCTCGTCGGCGCGCCGGCGGTCGGCTGGTTCAATTCGTGGCTCAACAAGGAAATTGACTATATTCCGATTTTGCAGCCGCAGGAGCTGGTGCAGGTGCGAAACGATGCCGAACTCGAACAATGTCTGCACTCTTTTAATAATTTTCAGATTCAGTATCTGTCTTTCGATACTCTGCGCCCGCCGTTTGACAACTTAAAACTTCGTCAAGCGCTTTCGCACGCCGTTGACCGCGAGCCTTTTTGTAAAAAGGTGATGCTCGGCACGCGAACTCCTGCATTCTCGATGCTGCCGCCTGATTTTCCGGCGCACAATCCCGAATTAAAGACGGTGCAGGAATTTAACGTCGAAAAAGCGCGCGCGCTGCTTGCCGAAGCCGGTTATCCGAACGGCGTTGACGCAAACGGCAGCCGGCTCGTGCTCGAGATGTTTTCGAACGGGCGCGACGTGGCGCTCGAATACGTTAAAGATCAGTGGGAAAGATATCTGGACATTACGGTAAATCTGCAAACGGTCGAAGGCGCGGTTTGGAGCGTTAAACGCGCGCGGCACGAAATGCCGGTTTATCACGGGCAGTACGAATACGATTATCTCGACCCGGCGAATATGCTGACGCGGCTCTGGCAAAGCACGAGCGAAAACGGCTCGCTGCGCCACGCGTGGCATAACGCGCAATTTGATGAACTGGTCGTCGCCGCCGGAATTGAAACGGACGAGCAAAAACGAATAGATTTTTATCAAAAAGCCGAGCGGATTCTGGTCGAAGATGTCGGCGCAATTTTTTTGTCGCAGACCGTAACTTACCAGATTTGGTATCCTTATCTGACCGGAGTCGAACCCGACAAAAACGGCAGCGTCGTTTTTCGCTACCTCGATATTTCGCGCTTTCAGATGTACATCAGAAACGACGTTGACGAATGGCGCGGTTAGCCTTTTTGCCCGCGAAATACGCGAAAGAACGTGAAAGAGAAGAAAAACAATAAATAAATTTCGCGCCTTTTCGCGTATTTCGCGGGCAAAAATTTCTTAAATTCTTATGCGCAAAAACTTACTTGAAGTAAAAAATCTTCAGACGCAGTTCAGCTCGACAAAAGCCGTGCGCGGCGTGTCATTTTCGATTGCGGAAGGCGAAGTTTTGGGCATCGTCGGCGAATCGGGCAGCGGCAAAAGCGTGACGGCGCTTTCGATCATGCGGCTGATCGAACCGCCCGGTGAAATTTCCCAAGGCAGCGTGATTTTCAATAACGACGGCGACGAAACCGATTTATTAAAATTGTCCCCGAAACAGCTCGAAAAAATTCTCGGAACGCGCATCTCGATGATTTTTCAAGACCCTTTGACGTCGCTCAATCCCGTGTTATCGGTCGGCTATCAGATTATGGAAACATTGCGCGTGCATCGCGGATTTTCAAATAAAGACGCGCGCGAAAAAGCGATCCGGCTTTTGCAGAGAGTCGGAATCACAAACGCGCAGCAGCGCGTAAACGATTACCCGCACGAATTTTCCGGCGGGATGCGCCAGCGCGTGATGATCGCGATGGCGGTCGCCTGCGAGCCGAAACTGCTCATCGCCGACGAACCGACGACCGCGCTCGACGTCACGATTCAGGCGCAGATTCTTAATCTTTTGCGCGAATTCAGGCAGGAATTCGGAATGTCCGTGATCATCATCACGCACGATCTCGGCGTCGTCGCGCAGCTTGCCGACCGCGTGATCGTGATGTACGCGGGAAGAATCGTCGAAAGCGCCACGGTCGAAGCGATTTTTCGCGCGCCGCAGCATCCGTACACGCAGGCGCTCGTCGCTTCGATTCCGCGGCTCGGCGAACAGCCCGAAAGACTGCCGGTGATCGAAGGCGCGCCGCCGCGTCTAAGACGCGAAGATTTCGCGGGCTGTTCCTTTTATCCGCGCTGTCCGGTTCATATTTCGATCTGCGCCGAAAAGCGCCCCGAATTGACGGAAATTCGCGCCGGACAACTTGCCGCTTGCTGGGCGGCGCAGGAGGAAGGAGCGGCTGCCGATGTCTGAAATCATCTTACAAACAATAGATTTGACGAAAAGATTTTCGGTGAGAAACGGAATTTTTGATAAAACCGCCGAAAATATTGCGGTTGACCGCGTGAGTTTATCTCTGCGCGAAGGCGAAACTTTGGGATTGGTCGGCGAATCGGGCTGCGGAAAATCAACGCTCGCTTTGACGATCATGCGGCTTTACGCGCCCGACGGCGGAAAAATATATTTCGGCGGAAAAGACATTACGAGCGCCGACGAGCGCGCATTAAAACCGATCCGCAAACAAATGCAGATGATCTTTCAAGACCCGTTCGCCGCGCTCGACGCGCGTCTTTCGATCGAGCAGATTATCTGCGAACCGCTCGAAATTCACAACATCGGCACGAAATCCGAACGGCGCAAAATCGCTGCCGAGTTGCTTAATCGCGTCGGTCTTTCGCCTGACGATCTGCATCGTTTTCCGTCCGAATTTTCCGGCGGTCAGCAGCAGCGCGTCGGCATCGCCCGCGCGCTCGCCCTGCGTCCGAAACTCATTATTTGCGATGAAGCGGTTTCGGCGCTCGACGTTTCCGTGCAGGCGCAGATTTTGAATCTTTTGCGCGATTTGCAGGACGAATTCGGGCTTTCGTATCTTTTTATCTCGCACAATATCGCCGTGACGGCTTTTATGAGCCGCCGCATCGGCGTGATGTATCTCGGAAAATTGGTCGAAATCGGCGAAAGCCGCCAGATTACGACCGCGCCGCGTCATCCGTACACGCAGACGCTGCTTGCCGCGATTCCCGAACCCGACCCGTCGAAACGCGAACCCGAAATAAAGGCGAAAGGCGAAATTGAGGAAACTGCGCATCGTCCGACAGGCTGTGTTTTCCGTCTGCGCTGCCTGCTCGCACAGGAAATCTGCGCGGCGGAAGAACCGAAACTGCGTGAAATTGCCCAAAATCAAGAGGTTGCTTGTCATTTGGTTTGACAGAATTTATGAATTTTCAAAATACAAATTACACAGTGCAACTTGAAGCCGAATTTTGGGCTGAAGGAGAATGGACGCCGCTTGATGATAATTCGAATGTATGGGTTGAGTTTGAGAATGGAACAAGGTGGGTAGCAACTTTCTTTTCATATCAAAACATTTTGTCGCTCAAGGAAAAAAACGAACAAACCGGCGAATGTTTAAGAGGAAAATACTTTTGTGCTACCGACATGATTTTGATCGATGAAATCAGTCGAGCATCAATCGAAGCGGTAATCGCAAACTTAATCGAAGAACGCAATTTCGATGTTTATTTTTCACAATGTGAGGACTGAAGTTTTCAAATTTAGTAATTTTGTTTAATTAAATGCTCCGTTATATTTTATCGAGAATCGCCGGACTGTTCGGTGTTTTATTTATCGTTTCCGTTATGACCTTTGCTTTGATGCATACGGTTCCGGGCGGACCTTTCGACGCGCTCGCGCTCGAAAAACAGCAGATGATTCCCGAAAACATCAAACGCCAGCTCAACGAAAAATACGGTTTGGACGCGCCGGTCTGGAAACAATACTTGCTTTTCGTTAAAAACGCCGCGTCGTTCGATTTCGGTTATTCGATCATGTATCCGAACCGCACGGTCGTCGGCATCTTCAAAGAACAATGGACTTACTCGCTCCAGCTCGGGCTTTTGACGTTTGTTTTTTCCAGTCTCGTCGGCGTCGGTTTGGGCATTGCGGCGGCGGTCAAACCGAATTCGGTTTTCGATTATCTCGGCACGGGCGTTTCGATTTTCTGCCTCGTTGTTCCGGGTTTCGTGTTTGCGATTCTTTTGCAAGTTGTTTTTTCGGTCTGGCTCGGCTGGCTGCCGACCGGCGGCTGGAGTACGCCGCGTCATTGGATCATGCCGGTGCTCGCAAATTCGCTCGCGCCGATTCTGGTTTTGCAGCGCTACACGCGGGCGAGCATGGCGGACGCGATGCGTGCGAATTACGTTCGCACGGCGCGCGCCAAAGGTTTGAGCCGCGCGCGGATTATGTTCGTCCACGTTTTCAAAAACGCGCTCACGCCGCTTTTGACGGTCGGCGGACCGCTCGCGGCGGGCTTGATCGTCGGCTCGTTTTTCGTCGAAAGCATTTTTCGCATTCCGGGCATCGGTTTTTATTTCGTGACGGCGATCGGCAGCCGCGATTACCCGATGATTATGGCGACGACGCTCGTCTGGACGTTGATCATCAGCCTCGCCTATTTCATCACCGATCTGCTCTACGCACTGGCTGATCCGCGCGTGAGTTTGGTAAAGGAAGAGTAAAGCCGTAAAAATAAAATGGTTACCGAAGCGACAATCGAAAATATTCCGGCAAGCCCGAAAATGCAGAAGTTTATGCGTTTCTGGCGGCGTTTTGCGCGCAACCGGTTGGCGGTCGTCGCGCTGGTATTTATTGTTTTTGAAATAATTCTCGCCGTTTTCGCTCCGTATCTTGCGCCGTATAATCCGTATAAAGGCGATTTTCTGGCGACCTGGGAAACGCCGAACCGCCTGCACTGGCTCGGCACGGACGATCTCGGGCGCGACGTTTTTTCGCGCCTGCTTTACGGCGCGCGGATTTCGATCAGCGTCGGCGTTTTGAGTCAGATATCGATCGCCTTGATCGGCATTCCGATCGGCGCGATTGCCGGATTAAAAGGCGGCTGGCTCGATTACATCGTGATGCGTTTGATCGATATTCTTTCGTCGCTGCCGACGATTCTTTTTTACATTCTCTTGATGGTCGCGCTCGGCGCGGGTTTTCGTAATTTGCTTATTGCAATGACTTTAACGGGCTGGATTGGCATCGCGCGGCTCGTGCGCGGGCAGGTTCTCTCGCTCAAAAAAACCGATTACGTTCGCGCGTCGCGCGCGATGGGCGCGGGCACATGGTATATTTTCCGCAAACATATCTTGCGAAACGTGATGACGCCGATCATCGTTTCGATCGCGCTCGGCATTCCGGGCGCGATGTTTGCCGAAGCGGGTCTGAGTTTTCTGGGCGTCGGAATTCCCGCGCCGCAGGCTTCGTGGGGACAAATGATCGGAATGTATCAGGGCTACATTCGCACCGCGTGGCATCTGACGCTTTTTCCGGCGGTCATTCTCGCCCTAACGATGCTCGCGTGGTTTCTGTTCGCCGACGGAATCCGCGACGCGCTCGATGTCAGCAGTAATTCTTCAAACGCCGATTAGGACAAAAGACTTTCTTCAAAAGATTTTCGCCGCCGGCTGATTTTTGATGCCGCCGTCGAGCGCAAATCCGTTTCAAATTCAACATTCCGGCTGCCGGTCGGTTTGACGGTGTCAATTAATTAATTTCTTAACGAGTCAAAAAAAGGCTTGTCGTAGCCGATTTCGATATGTTAGATTAGATAAGTGATTTGTCGCACTTCCTCGCCTGACGAACCGCGAAATTCCACAAGCAGCTTTTTGTAATACTTAGTAATTCTTGCCTCTTAGCGACCAAATTCCGAGAGAGAAAAAAGTTTAATGGTAGAAACGACCATCATCATACACGAACAGCAGTTCCAGAGGATTAAGAACGTTTTGGCGCGTCTCTGCGTCGAATGCGCCGCGCGCGTCGTTTTTCTGGTTGACCGCGACGGTCAGCCGATTGCCTTCCACGGCGACATCGGCGATATGGATACGACGAGTTTTTCCTCCCTTGCGGCGGGCAACGTCGCGGCGACGACTTCGATGGCAAAGCTCATCGGCGAAGACGTTTTTCCGGCAGTCGTGCACGAAGGCGAGCGCGAGAGCATTTTTATCAGCGTGATCGGCAGAAGTTTGCTGGTCGTCGTCTTCGATGAACGCTCGACGCTCGGACTTGTCAAACTCCGCACCAAGAAAGCGAGCCACGAAGTTGCTTCGATCCTCGAAGCGATTATGACCGATTCCGCTAACGGACGACTTGACGAAAATTCATTTTTCGCCGAAATTACTGATGAGGACATTGACAGCCTCTTTAGCTAAATCCTTTTTATTAACTGGTTAAAATTATGACATTTATTAATTACGCTTCACGCGAAATTAACTGCAAAATCGTATATTACGGTCCCGGTCTGTGCGGCAAGACGACGAATCTGCAATATATCTACGATTCGACCGCGCCGCAGGCAAAAGGCAAACTGATAAGCTTAGCGACCGAAACCGACCGCACACTATTTTTCGACTTTATGCCGTTAGAATTAGGCACCGTGCGCGGCTTTAAAACGCGCTTTCATCTTTACACGGTTCCCGGACAGGTTTATTACGATGCTTCGCGCAAGCTGATCTTAAAGGGCGTCGACGGCGTCGTGTTTGTCGCCGACAGCCAGGAAGAGCGTATGGACGCGAACATCGAATCGCTTTACAATTTGGAAGAGAACCTGCAAACACAGGGCTACGATCTAACGAAGATTCCGTACGTTCTGCAGCTCAACAAACGCGATCTGCCGAACGTTATTCCGACCGACGAATTGACCGCCGAACTCCAGCGCAAGGGCGAACCCGTCTTCGAAGCAACCGCGTCGCAGGGCGTCGGCGTTTTCGATACCTTGAAAGCGGTCGCGAAACAGGTTTTAACCGAACTCCGAAAAGGTTAAATCCGAATATATTAAAAAAGAGAAGCGGGGGGGTGAGCGAAAATCGCCGCCGGGCGATTTTT
>JANOBZ010000111.1:0-32387 GCA_031411895.1 Acidobacteriota bacterium
TCTGTGACGGCACACGTCGCTGAAAGCGGCGTCAAACGTCGCGATTGACAGGAATCTTGAATATAAATGAACCGTTTGAGCGTTTTTCAAACGCTGTGCCGTCAAGATGACGGCGTTCCGCCTTATCCAATACTCACGTTAGAGTAAATAAAATGAAAAACATCGAGCGCGAAATTCATGATTCTCGGTTATGCGATCATCGCCGTTCCGACCGGTATCGTGACGGCGGAATTGACGCGCGAATAAAAGCATCTTTCGACACAGGTTTGCCCCGAATGCCACGCGCATGATCACGACACCGACGCCGGATTTTGTAAATATTGCGGCGCGGAGTTATAAATTCAGCAATATTTCGAGAACCTTTTTCGTATCGCTTAAATCTTGAAGCAGATAATCGGGATTATTTTCACGCAGCTCTACGCCCGACTGACCGCGTCCGGTTTCGACCGCGACGACTTTCGCGCCGAACGCGCGGGCGCAGGCAATATCGTTCGGCGTGTCGCCGATCACGATAAACTGCTGCGGCGAAAAATCGAAATCGTAACGCTCGTTAAATAGTTTTCCGGCTTCGACGGCAAGCTCGCTGCGAATGTGCGAAATTTCGCCGAAAGCGTTCGGCGCGTCGGCGAAATAATGCCATAAGCCGACCGATTCGAGCTTGATTTGCGCCGCGACCGAAAGATTTCCGGTTAAAAGCGCGTTGATAAATCGCGCGTCCTTCGCAGTTTCTTCTAAAATTTCGCGAACGCCCGAAAGCATTTCATAGGGCTCGCCGTCAGCGGCTAAAACCGCTTTCATTTCGGTTTCGAAAACCTCTAAAATCTCGGCACGGCGTTCGAAAATTAGTTCGGGCGTAAAATCCGCGTGGCACAGCGCCTCGAACATTATCTGCGTGTCGGTCATGCCCGAGGGAATCAACTCGTCGAGGCGTCCGGCGTTTCCGAAAACCTTCTGCATCGTCGCTGAAAAATATTTTTTATAACCGCCCTGCACGGTCGAGCGCATCAGGGTTCCGTCAATATCCCACAGAAGAATACGCAGATTTCGGATTTCGGATTTCGGATTTTGGATTACTTGAGAATCGTGCATTTTTTATACTTTCGGTTCTTTGAGCGCCGGATCGTTGCGGCACGCGGAAAGCGGTTTGGCGGTCGCGCTGCTGATTTTCAGAATCCGGCGGTTTTTAGAATCAACCGTAACTTTCATACAGGCGCAGCCGTAACCGTAGTTGACGTTTGTTTTTACCCACTGGTCGTCGGAAAAATTCGCCCAATCGCCTTCGGCTTGATAGCCGCCCTGCGTGCCGATTTCCCATTCGCCGTCCTTATCCGTGAGCCACGCGTTGCCGGGTGTCGGATTTTCGAACCACCCGCAGCGATTTTCGAATTTGCCGTCCGAAACTGTTTTCTCGGAATCTCCGGCAGACATTTTCGAATCGTCAACTTTTTTCGTGTTGACGTTTTCCGGTGTTTTGCCGGTATTGGTTTGAGCGTCGGTTTTCGGGGCTTCTGACTTACCGCCGCTTTCCGCGTTGGTCGCATTGACCGCGATATTTGTCTGCCGCGAGCTTGAACAGGCAAATAAAAAGGAGCAGAAAATTATCACTGCGAGAAAATAAAATAATCTGTTACTCATACTTCGGTTTGAAATTTTATAAAGGGGTTATTCGATAATCGCGAGAATGTCGCCCGCGTTGACGGTCGCGCCTTCGGCAAAGCGAATTTCTTTAACGATGCCGTCTTTCGGCGATTTCATCTCGTTCTGCATTTTCATCGCCTCGACCACCAGAACGCCTTCGCCCTGTTTGATTTCCGCGCCCTCAACAGTTAAAACGCGCACCAATTTTCCGGACATTGCGGTTTTTATCTCGGCGATGCCGTCGGTGCTCGCCTGCGAAGAACCCGATCCGCGCAGGCGTTTCGGGTCGGTAACGGAAATTTCGAGCTGGTGATTGCCGAGATTAACAATGCCGTTCGGCGCGACGTAAATCTCGAAAATTCGATTATTATATTTGAAAAGGTAAACATCCGGCTCGACTTCCGACGCTTCAAGTTCATATTCGCGATCGTCCACGCGCGCAAAAACCACGCTACCGTGGCGCGTAATCTCGATTTCGTGTTCTTCACCGTTCAGTTCAGCGTTTAATTTCATAAACTAATAATTTTTACTTCCTAACAATCTTGAATCGCCTTCGGAAGCAGTTTTTTCAAAACACGAATCGAGCTTAACGAAGAGTTCCCAACGATCTTGATTCAACAATTCAGACACTTTATCTATCACGATATTTTCAAGCCGGTGTTCTCGTTTTCCTTTCCAAAGTTTGTCGGAAAGGGCAATCAAATATTCCTCAAACGAACATTCCATTGTTTCCCACTTGCCGTGCGATTGACAACATCTCGCAATTTTTTCGCTGACGCCGTTCTCCAATAAAAGTTTTTCGCCGGCGGCTTCGTGAGAATTTCCTTTCTCCGAAAGTTCATTTGGATGAATTATTTTCCCCGCGTCATGAAAAGCTACTCCGAATCGAACAAATTCGGCATCAAACGGAACTTTTAATTTATTGAGCTGCTGAATAATAACCTCAGAAGCTTCTTCAACCAGTTTGACATGAAGAAGAAGTTTGGCTGATGCGCCTAACTTTTCAAGAAAATTATAAGCATCATTCAAACTTTCAAAATTTTCCGCCATTATCTTCTCGTAGATTTTTCGTATTCGCTTTGCAGAAGCTGCATAAATTCCTCGCGGCGGTCGTAGAGCCGTTTCGGTTCGCGCGGTTCGTGACGCGCCAATGCGTAAGCCGTCAACAGCGGCAGCGCGACCGTCGAATCGACATACGCGACGACCGCATCGGGAAGTTTGTCGGGATCAACTTTGCCCCACGAAACTGCCTCCGCCGGAGTTGCGCCGGAGTTGTGAACAACGATGCCGTTAGCCACGAAGTTATGGGTTTTCTCGACTTCCATATCATAAACGGGAACAGTTTTCCCGGTCGCTTCGATAGAAATCACCTTGTGATTATCGATATATCGTTCGCGGATTTCTTCGCGTGATATGCCGTACATTTTCAGCCTTCGGTCGAAAGTTCGCCAATCAACACCTAAAATCTCGCAAGTTTTACCGACTTTTCCGCCGGATTCAATTAACGCTTCGCGAACTTTTTCTTCGGTGATTTCGTGTTTGAAACGCGGATTTTTTTCAAGACTGATTTTTTCGCTTCTTTCTTCAAACGTCGTGCTATTCAAATAGTTCAAACGGTGATTCTCAAGATGCTGGCGAATCTCCTGTTTTTCATTTTCCTGTACATTCGCAAACCAATCTTTGGCTTTCTGACGGCGGTATTCTTTGATTTCGTTCGGTTGGTTTAAGTTTTCCTGTCGCTTCATTTCACGATACGTTTCAAATTCTTCATCGCTCAAATTATCCCAAAACTTCCTCGATAAAACTTGCGCTTTTTCGCTCGTCATCCTTTGCCGATTGAGATCGCGGAATCGCTCTTTCTCAGCTTCCGACTTTCGCTGCCATTCGATTTTTCGGTGATTCGAAACGTGCGTTCGATAGTTTTCCGCAATCAGATTTTCAAAATTATTGTTTAAATGATTATGATCGGCGTGATGCGCGACTTCATCTTTTTCGAGCTTTCTGCCGAGAGTAAACTCTAATAAATAACGATGTTCGGGAATTGTTTTTCCAATTCCCAAACCAATTTGACGATAGCCGTGCGTCGAATAAGAATTGTTAAAAGCTTTCAGACTTTCGCCTTTTTTAAGCGCTTTTAAGGGTTTGTAAGAGCCGTTGTAAAGCATCATCAAATGTTCCGGCGTCGCGAAGATTTCGTCTTCCGTCCATTTATCTTTGCGCTGCCCGCTCCACCAGCCGAAGCGCAGGCGATAAACTTCTTTTTCGCCCGTTTTCCAAACCTTTTTGACTTTGGCGAGCGTCATTTTTTTGATGTCGTGGTCAAACGAATAAACGTAAAAGTCTTTTTTGCCGACCAGCTGCTCAATCGGAATTCCTTTCGGATAAACGCTCAAATCGCGCGGCGTATCAATAAAAGTTCCTTCCGCCAAACACAATCCGCCCGTGTCGGGACGCGCGTCCGTGACTTGCAGAAAATAATCGTGTCCTTTTTCGTCGATGCCGAGAACTTCCTGAATTTGCGGTTCGGTTTGGAGCGCGAAGTTTTTCGGGCTGCCGCCGCCGAGGATGAAGATCGCGGATTTTCCTTCCGACGCATTGGCGATCGTACCGCGTTTTGCCGCGAGAACGATCGACGCCGTTTCGTTAACGTCCGTGTTCGGATTCAAAACGAGTTTTCCGCCCTGTAGTTCCATCGCCGCGATGTTCATCCCGATCGACGAATCGCCGGGAGATGACGTGTAAACCGGCACGCCGTATTCGTAGGCGACGGCGAGCAAAGACTTGTTTTCGAGTCCGAGTTTTTTACCGCGCTCTAAAATATATTTGCCGCACAGATAATGAAATTCCGCCGAACTCATCGTTTTTTGAAACTCTTCGTTTTCGATCAAACGGCGGAAAAACTCGTCCGTGTCGAGCAGTACGGAATAATCGAAGAAAATATCGAAAATTCGCACGACTTCTTCTTCGCGCAAAATGCGGTCGTCTAATTTCGCGTCGCCCTGATGAAGTTCCAAACCGATGCCGAAATGCGTGTCGTGATAAAGATTCGCGCCGGTCGAGATGATCCAGTCGATAAATCCGGCTTTGATGAGCGGTATCAGCGCCGAAATTCCCAAGCCCGCCGGCGTCAAAGCGCCCGTCAAAGTAACGCCGATCGTGACGTCGGGTTCGAGCATCTTTTTCGTAAAGAGCTGACACGCTTCGCGCAGCCGCGCGGCGTTGTAAGCCATAAAAGATTCGTCGATCAAATCCGCAAGCGCCGTGTTTTTATCAATCGGCGTCGGGTCAATGCGTTTGCCGCTTAAAAATTTAGATTTCTTTTTTGCCATAGATAAATTTTGCCAAGAATATCATGAGTTTTGGTTTGAATCCTTCGTGTCAATTCGTGTTAATTCATAACTAAACAAACAGGTTTCGCACAAACAACTCTTAAAATTCTCTCGTAATTTTGCCAAACTTTTCGCGCTTAACTCAATCTCGAAGCACCAGCATTTTTCGCTGTTCGCGCCGCACGAGAAGGCTTTTCCGCACGATTCGCAAGTCTTTGTCTGTAAAAATTTTTCGTTTTCAATCAATATATTCAAAAATAACACAGATTCGGAATCTTAATCGAAACGTATGATGTGAAAATGTTCGGTTGAAATTGTTTTGACGAAAAAAATCCCCGACTAAGCTCGTCGGGGATTTTCCGTCAATTAATTAACGTCAGTGTTTAGTAAGTAATTGTTACTTGATTGGAACAGGTTGCAGTTCCGGCATTGCAAACCTGATAGGTTGCCGTGCCGCTGCCGCGTCCGAGATTGTCGGCGTAGGTCGTGCCTGAAACGGTAGCGACAATCGAACCGTTTCGAAAGACATTGACCGATCCGGTCGCTCCCGTCCAACTCAGGTTGGCGGTTGTTTTGTTACTTCTTCTTTGAGTTGTAACACTCAAAGTAATGTTTACGGGCGGTGCAGTTACGGTTACGGATTGTGAAGTGCTTCCGGTAGCATTGCCGTTGTCGGTTACGGTCAGCGTAACTGTTCGCGTTCCGCTTGATGCGTATGTTTTGCTCGGCGAAACTCCGCTGCCGGTCGTGCCGTCGCCGAAGTTCCACGAATAGCCGGCAATCGAACCGTCGGGATCGTTTGACGCGCCGCCGTTGAAATTACAGGTTAAATCCGTGCAGCTAAAAGTAAATGAAGCCGTCGGAGCTTGATTCGGAGTTCCCCAATTATCAAATGCCTCGGTAACTGATGCCGGAGACGTTGATTGAATACTTGCGCTAAAGCCCATTCCGCGAACACGGAAACCTTCGCGGACATCAGCGACATCGGCACTTCCGTAAACCGACGCGGCAGAAAGAATCGCGTCGCGTTCCTGTAAAAACGTCGGTCCCAAGGGCGCGAGCTTCATTCCGTCGGTAACGACCTGCAAAGCGCGGGTTGTTCCGGCGGTAAATCCGAGACGCTGAACCAGACGGTTGCGAACTTCCCACAAAGTCGAACTCCATATCTCGCCTGCGGCGTGAACCTGATCGCAGGTTGTCGAACCGTAAGGTCCGCGCGGATACGCGCTGCTGGGCGGCGGATTTGACGTGGTCGTGCCGATCAATGTATTACAATCGGAGTTCAAATAACGGAAAGTGAACGGATTGTGCGGCTTTCCGTTCGGACCTAAAAAGGTGATCGGCGCGCGCGGAAAACGCCTGATTCCGTAATAATAATTGGCGGTGTAATTGGTCGCTCCGAGATAGGTCGCATAACCGCCCGTCGTATAAACGCCGTCAATCGGATCGGAAGAATCGGCAAGCAGCGTATAAGCATACCAATCGCCCCAGCCTTCGCCCATTCCGCGCGACATATTTGTCGAAAGTCCCGAAGCGTTGCCGTGCAAACGGTTGGAAAGCCCGTGCGTAACTTCGTGAATAATTATTTCCGCATCGACTGTTCCGTCATAATCCGGTGTCGGATTTGTCCAGAGATACATTTGCATACGTCCGCGACCGCCGTCCGCCGGAGTCGAAAAGTTTGCATTGTTTATTCCGCTCGAATCCTGTCCTTCAGCCGAAACACGGTCGTTTCCCGAACCGCCGCGACCAAAATTGTTTTGTTGGAAATTTCGCGACGCTTCCGTGAATCCGACTTTATAAAGCGCGTCGTGATATAGGTTCATAATGTAAAACATCTGAACTACCGCGCCGCGTTGGGCTTGCGCGGTCAGCGGCGAATCTCCCGGCGCGGGATTGCCCGGCGGCGGATTCCAGGTCGAAGTGAATGTGCGGCAGCCCGCGCCCGGACAAGTCGTGTTGCCTGTCTGTGTGGCGTCAACGCCGTTGATCCCGTCGCGGTCAATTCCGGCTTCCAGAGCGTTGCCGTCCGTGATGTTGGTATTGTCGGTGATCCAGCCGTTGTTGTTAAAAGTGTTCGGCGCTTCGTTGCCGATCAATGTGCGGAGGTTTCGGTTAATTACCGCGGCTTGTTGTCCGAGTGTCGGGTTTAAAGGTCCCGGCGAAAATGGAGCCGGACTGTCTGCGCCGTCAATGTAACCGGTGCTGTTGGCATAAACATCAAAAGTCGCGCTTTGGGTTTGATCTTCGGTGATATTTTTGCGCCAGAGCATTTTGCCCGTTTCGGTGTCAACAATCACATAATAGGCGTTGACCGGCTGCCAGATAAGCACGCGCCACGAAGGAATCGCCACGCCCGGTTCGGTCGGGAAATACATTTTTTCCGCGACGGTCGCCCAATCGCCGCTGCCGAAAACGGCTTTTGCATCGGTCGAAAGCGATTCGTTTAACTGCGAGTCGGGTTTTGTCGGTTCGCTGTTGAGATGGCGATACGCGGCTGTTACGGCATCGAGCGGATCACGAAAATCCGTCGAAAGATTTTCATATTCCAAACCCGGCGCGAGATTGTTAATCACGCGAATGATTTCGCCCGACTTGGTGAAACCGGCTTTGATTTCGCCGCGAAAAACGGGAATCCCGTTGATTGTTTGTTCCAGATGGGCAAATGAAATTTCGCCGTTCGGGTTAGTATAATCCGCAGTTACTTGCAAATTATCGGCTTGAACGTCGCTCACGCCGACCAAATTGTTGTTTTGTTTGACGAAATTGCGGAGTATCTCGGAACGCTTCATTGCCGAAGGCGCGGTCAAACGCTCGATTTCGGGTCGCCACATATCCGGCGTGATGACTTCAGGAATCCGCAGGTCGTTGTTGTATTCGACTTTGAGGCTCGAAACTTTTGACCGAAGATTGTCTTCGCCGCGCGCGAAACCGTCGCGAAGGTCGGCAACCACTGCCGAATCTTTGCCGGCATTCAGACGATATTTCGAGAAAGCCTCGTTCACCTCCTGATCTTGTTGTTCACGAATATCGTAATTTTCCAGTCCCGGCGAATGGCTTTCGGTTCTCTGGATCAATCCTTTGCCGCTGTTGACGGCTTGTGAACGGAATTGAAAAGGCACGATAAATAAAGCCCCCATCAATCCCAAAATAACCAATGAAAGTAGCAGCGGATTACGAAATTCCGCCGTCGTTTTTTTTTGCATTTGTCAGATCTCCTTTAGTCTTAAAAGCGTCAATCGAATCAACGCCGGTTAATAAATATATGATAACTATAGAAATAAGACCTGTTAACGGAAAATTATTCTGACAAATAGAACTTTCTTGATTGAAATCCAATGCCGAAGGAATGTCAAGCAAATCGGTCAATAAAAAATCAATTGTTAATGTCGGCAGTATCGTCGTCCGATTTGCGGAGTCTGACGTGAGAGATTTTTTTCTCGTCAGCCCGCAGAATTTCGATGTCGAGCCCTCGAATAGTTAGTTTTTCACTCGCTTTCGGCACATAACCGACTTCGCTCGTAACGAGTCCGGCGATCGTCGAAAAATCGTCGTCCTCGATTTCCATATCGAAAAGCCGCTCGATTTTGCCGATTTCGGTCGAGCCGAGAACGTCGAAGTAACCCGCTTCGCCCTCGATGATTTCGATGATTTCTTCTTCTTCGATGTCTTCGTCCTCGATTTCGCCGACGATTTCCTCGATAATGTCTTCGACCGTGACGATTCCGGCAACGCCGCCGTATTCATCAATCACGACCGAAATCTGCACATGACTCGACTGCATATTTTTCAAAAGCTCGGACGCCGATTTGGTTTCGGGAACGAAATACGCCGGACGCAGAAGATTCGAGATCTTTTCGTTTTCGCTGCCTTCCGACCATGCGTTCAAAAGGTCGCGGACATAGAGAATTCCTTCGATATTATCAATGTTGTCGCGAAAAACGAGCAATCGCGAGTATTTTTCGTTAATCATCAAATCGCGCGCCTGCTCAACGGTCGCGTCAATCGGCAGCGCGCAGATTTCGGTGCGCGGCGTCATGATTTCGCCCGCTTTCGTTTCCGAAAACTCGACCATCGTTTCGATCAGCTCGCGCTCTTTTTCCTCGATAATGCCTTCGGCTTCGCCGACTTCCATGAGCGCCTGAAAATCTTCGTTATCGTCCGCACGTTCTTCCGCCGATTCGGGCGTCTGCGTCGTTTCGAGCTTCTGCAGCTCTTTCGCCTTCATTTTCGTCACGAACGGGTTGAGGATAAAAGTCGCGACGCCGTAGATCGGGCGCACGAGCGGAAGCAGAAACATCAATTTGTCTTCCGGGTTTGACCAGATCAGAAGGCGCGGAATTATCTGTCGAAAAACGACCGAAAAAAACAGCGCGACACCGAGCGAAAAGAGAATCAGTTCAAAGTGATTGCGCGAAAAGTTTATCACGACGATCGTCACGAGCACCGTAAAGCTGATTAACAAAACTTGGATCGTCGAAGAAAGCGCGAAGCGGAAACGCGGGCGGTTTTCTAAAATTTCGCGCAGAAAATCGGCGGCTTTCGGGTTCTGATTTTCTTCGGATTCGGCTGAGAGCCGCCGCAGGGAAACGTCCGAAAGCTGCGAAAACGCCATATCGATCGTCGCAAGAAAAACGAGGGCGACCAGAAACAAAGCGGCGATGGCTATTTCAATTTCCATACTGAACAAGTTGTAATGGTAAATTGTCTGCGCCCAAAAGTAAAAACAGCATTCGATTTGGGATTTCGGATTTGGGATTTCGGATTTGTTTTTCGTTCGAGCTTTCCGGCAGTATTTTGAATTGTTCTCTGAAAAAAAGTGTCTGGTCTAAAATTCAATTGTGTATGGCGGCAGCAAATCCGAAATCCGAAATCCCAAATCGAACTATCCGCCGATAATCACGGTCATTTCGCCTTTCGCGATCGTGTTCGGCGGTCCGAGCGCTTCCATAATCGTATCGCCGAGGCGGCAGGCGGGCAGATTATTTATCATTACGGTCGCCGAACCGTTGATGACGACGCCCGGACCGTGCGGCGGAACGGGCGAAGGCGTCGCGCACATATGAATGTCCGCACCGGCGGCGGCGGACGTGATCGCGCTCGACATCGAAGACAAAACGGCGGTTTTCGCCGCTTGTTCGGCGGCGTATGCGGCGGGCGCTCCGGGCGTTCCGGCAGCGGCGAGCGTAGCGGCGACCGCCGTCTGAACGGCAATGTCGGCGGATGTTTTCGCGGTTTGCAGCGCGGCGCTTGCCGCGAGCGGAATTCCGCGCCACGCGGGCAGGAAGCCGATAAAAACATTTGCGCTTCCGGGTCCGGGCGAAAGCACGGGCGGCAAAGGATGAACAACATTATCGGTAATTCTGGCAGCAGGTCCGGTCGGCATATTTTTTATCTTCTCCTTTCTATTTTTATACTATTTCTACTTTCCGTCGGTTTGCGGTCGCGTCATGCGTTCCGCGCCGACCGTCGCATTGGCAACCTGATAAGCCGAGGCTTTTGCGGGCGTCGGGTCGTATTCCCACGGCAGTCCGGCTTCGTTGTAAATCTGTTTTAATTCGTCCGGATTTTCGGCGATCTTGTAGCTTCCGTCATAATCTACGACGAGATATTTTTCGTCCGCGTCAAATTGTCTGCCGAGCTTGTAATCCTGTCCGGCTTTCATCTGCCCGCCGTTTTTGCCGCCGGCGTTCAGATCGTCGACCGGAACAGTTTTCGGGTGATTGGGCGCATCGTAATCAATACTTCCGTCTTCCTTGAGCTTGACGCGGTAATCGCCTTCGGCGCCGTGCTGGAAAACGTGTTTTTCCGGCGGGACGTTGCCCATCACGTCGGCGTTCATGTCGTCGATCACGCTCACGCCGTCGGTCGGGTTCGAAAATTCGTTAACGTAAACGTCTTCCCATTCGCCGGTTTGTTCGTTTTTGAGCTGCGCCTTGCTGTGGACGCTCTGGACGTCGTAATCGCCGTGAAAGGCGTTGCCGTTCTTGTCGTGTAAAACTCCGGTGTCTTTATTAAACCAGTAGCCGGATTCTTCGAGTTCCTTGACGTTTGCGCGTTCCCAATCCTTCATCGGCTCTTTCGGTCTGACGACGAGCCCTTTAACATTGTCGGGATAATCCGCGCCTTTCGCGGTTTTGAGTTTGACGGGCAGCGGCTTCGGCAGATAACCGGCGGTTTTACCGGCGATGCCGAGTTTCGTCGCCTGTTCGCCTGCAACCTTGAATGTGTCGCCGTGAAATTTCAGACTGTGCTCGTTTGTGGCGCGGACAACGATCATGCGCTCTTTGTTTTTGCAGTGTTCGGCGAGTTTTCGAATATGCTCGGGCTTCATTCCGGCGCGTTTTGCGACCTCTTCCAAACCTTTGCCCGCGCCCTTGATGAATTTTTCCTTGAGCTGGCGCGCGCCGTTGCGCGCGCGCGTCACGCCTTTCATCATAAAATCCGCCGCGTCGTCAATCGTCTTTTTCAGATGCTCCGCGATCCATTCGACGACTTTGCGCGCCATTTCGGGAACGAGTTTGTAAACTTCCTCGATGCTTGCGAGCAGCTCGTCGATCATCTGTTCGGCTTTCCCGAACGCGATCATTCGCCATTGTTTCAGCTTCGCCTTAAAAGCATCGAGAATATCGCGGATCGTTTTGCCCGCGTCCTTGCCGTAAACTTTAAGCTTATCCAGAACGTCGCGCAGAAATTTGATCACGTTGCCTTCGCCGAGCGAGTTTAAAAGCCGGATAAGTTTGGTCAGCGGCAATTTTTTCGCGCCGCTTTTGACCGCCTTAAAGAGCGCTTTGACGACGCCTTTAATGGCTGAACCGATTTCCGGCACGCAGCCGATGATCGTTACGACGAGCCCGAACCACGGCGAAAACTCGTTGTATTGTTTGCGAAACGTCAGGCGGTGCAGATTGGCGACAATATCGCGCACGTCGCCGACCTGGTCAACAACGGGAATCAATGTCACGACCGTTCCGAAAGCGATTTGACCGTAAGATTGATCGTCGGCGAAATCTCCGGCGAGCGCCGTGCCGACCCATTTCGCGACCGAAACGACCGTGCCGTCTTCCTGTTTGACCTCGGCGCTTTCGGGCGTCAGATTATGCGGTTTCGGTTTGTAGCCGGGAAAAATCTCGTACGGCTTCGGGTCGGTCGTGAACAAAAATTTAACGTTCGTGACGTTGTCCGGCAATCCGTCAACGCGCGCGAAACCCAGATTGTCGAGACAGCCCGACGCGAGACTTTGATTGGTCGCGGCGTCGAAAACCTCGTAGCCCGCGCCGCTCACCGCGCGGCGGCTGTCGTATTTATAAACCAGCTCGATCCAGTTTTTGTTCGGGCACTGCTGCACGCCGGTGACCTTTGCCTGCGGTTCGGCAAGGCTTGCCTTCTTCGCTTCTTTTTTAATTATCCAGGCTTTTCCGCTCATACATTTTCTTCCTCGTTAAACATTAAATTCCACGCCTGCGGGTCGTAGTTTTTTTCGACCGTTTCCCAATCTTCGTCGGTCATTTCGTCCAGTAAACTTTCGAGCGCCGCGTCGTCAACCGTTTGCGCGCCGACAAAAAAGCTCGAAACTTTCGGATGCTCGTCGAAATTCGGCGCGCCGATAAAAAGCAGCACGACGAAGGAAAGCAAAGTTGATTTCCACTCGATCCGGTAATCGTGCCCGCGCCGGACGGCGTCCTCGACCATTTCGCGAAGCATCGCTTCGGGTAATTCGCCGACCGTCGTTTTTCTTTTCGGCGTTTCGACCTTGTCCGCGCCGTGATTTTCCTTCAAATAATCCATCACGCGCCCGACGAACGCGGCTTCGGCTTCGGGTTGAAACATTCTGATTTGTTCGGGTTTTACTTTAAACATTGTCTTTATAAAGTTTTGAGTCCCGCCTTTAGGCGGGATTCGGTCGCAGGAAAAGCCGCCTAAAGGCGAGACTCAAAACTTTTTCATATTTTTCCGGTATTTAGCTTACCGTTAAAAAGTTCGTATCTGACAAAACCGTTTGCTCCGTCTTCCGCAAGATAATCCGTCACGCGATTAAAAAGTTTTTCGAGCGATTCCTGATCGCACGTCGGCAGAAATTTGATCAAAACGCGCGGGTCGTAATAGCGAAACAAAAGCGGTTTTCCCGCGTCGTCGTAAACGGTCAGAAACTTGCGAAAATGCTTTCGCAGTTCGACGAGCGAAAAAGGACTGCGCGCAAAAATTCCCCAGTGTTTGCCGCTCACCCCTTCGGTCAAAAGCCAGTCGGTAAAATTCGTGTCGGGGAAAAGCTCAACGAGATAAGGCGCGACTTCTGCCAGATCAGGGTCGAGCTCGCCGCGATAGAGACACACCGAGTGCGGCTGCATTTCATAAATCTTTGACGGCAGATCGGGAACCGATGCGCCGTCGAGAACCGCAAAAGTTCGCGCGCGTTCGTCAAACAGAATTTTTTCGAGTTTTTCCTTCATTTGCTTATTTCTTCCTCGTGCAGACTTCGCAGAAAGCCGAGCCGTCTTTCGACGCTTTTTTCAAAACCATCGCCGCCTGACTGTATTTCGCGGGTTTCACGGGCGGCAGAGGTTTCGCGGGTTTCACGCGTTCGCCCGCTTTCGCTTTATCGGCTTCCTTCGCTTCCTTCGGCGCGTCCGGATTCGCGCCAGAACCCGTGCCTGCCGCGCCGCCGGAATTGATCATCACCATCGTGCCTTTGATAAAAATGCCGCCGGCGTTGATGTTAATGAAATTGCCGCCGACTTTTAAGGTCAGATTCGCGCCGGTTTCGATCGTCAGATTCGCGCCCGATTTGAGGTGAATTTCCTGTCCGGCATCGACCGCGAATTTTGCGCCGACCTTGATGTCCTCGTCCGCGCCGATTTTCAAAGAAACCGAGCCGCCGACTTCTTCGTTGCGGTCGCCGCCGACCTTTAAATGCTTGTCTTTATCGACCTTTTCGAGCTGGTTGTTTTTGACGATCAAATGACGGTCGCGCCCGACGAATTCGAGCGAATCGTTTTTGACGCGCGTGTCCATATTCTTTTCGCCGTGAATAAAAATCTGCTCGTCGCCTTTTTTGTCTTCAAACCGCAGCTCGTTAAAACCGTTGCCGCCTTTCGAAGAATCGGTCTTGATGCCCGATTTCGTCTTTTCGTCTGGCAGAGTATAAGGCGGCATCGTTTCGGGATTGTAAACCGTGCCCGTGATGATCGGCTGATCGGGATCGCCTTCGATAAAATCGACGATCACCTCCATCCCGATGCGCGGGATAAACATCGCGCCCCATTTTCTGCCCGCCCACAATTGCCCGACGCGAATCCAGCACGACGACGATTCGTTGTATTTGCCCTCGCGATCCCAGTGAAACTGCACTTTCACGCGCCCGTATTTGTCCGTAAAAATCTCTTCGCCCGCCGGTCCGACGACGGTCGCCGTCTGCGAACCGCGCACGAGCGGTTTCGGCGTCGTGCGCGCAGGGCGAAACGGCGCTTGTCCCGCGCCGTATGCGATTGCCTCAAACTCGTTCGAATAAGCCTGTTCCTGCGGCGCGTTGGTTTCGTAAGCCGGACTTTGCACGGCTTGATGCGAAACGTTCGTTAAAATATAATGCGCGTTGTTTGCAGCGACCGCGTGGCTTTTCAGTTCGAACCGGTATCCGGCTGTCAAGCTTGCGACGTCGCCCGCGCCGCTTGCCGTTCGGAGCTGACCGTCGATTTCTTCCATGCGCACTTTCGCCGTCCGCTCGCGGTCTTCGAAAATCTTTTGTAATTTACCGTTCTGCTCGCCGCCGCCCGCCGCGATGCCGTCCAGTTTGCGCGCGTAACCGGCGGGAAATTCGTAGATTTCGAGGTCTTTGTTGCCGTTTAAGAAAAGCGACGGCTGCTCAATATCGAGCTTGTTGGTCGGCAGTTGAAAGTTGTAATCCCAAAGCCTGACGCGTCCCGTGCGCCAGCGGTTTTTCAAGCGCCATTGCCGGATCGCGTTCGCGACGCCGTCTGCGGTAACGAATTTCTGGTCGTGATATTCGATCATGGATTTCGAAGGGCAAAATCTGTGCGACTGAGGCGTGTCGGCAATAATCAGCTTGTGCGTTTTTTCCGTGTGTTCGAAGTAGTAATAAATTCCTTCTTCTTCCATCAGCCGCGAGATAAACGCGAAATCCGTTTCCTGATACTGGACGCAGTAATTGCGCGGTTCATACGAATGCTGCAATTCGTATGTCACTTCGAAGCCGTTTAGAAGTTTGCGCAGAATATCGGGAACGCTCAGATTTTGAAGGATGCGGCTTTGCAAGTTCTGCGTGAGCATCCAGATATGCGGCACCATTCGCGCGTGATAAACCGAAAAACGCTGGTCGCAGACGCCCTGTTCGAATTCGTTGACGATGCCGCAAAAGTAACGCATCGTGCCGTCGCGCTGTTCGACGCCGACCGTGACGGCTTTGCCCAAAATTTTTTCGGGATTGATAAAAGTCGGCGTGTCGTTCAATTCCTCGTCGTGCCACAATTCGAGCTTGCCCTCGAAAAGTTTCGAGAGTCCTTCCGAGAAATTAATTTTCTGCAAAAGCAAAAAATCATCGCCCAAAGGCGTTGCAATTTTCAGTTGTCGGTTTTCCTGCGTCGTGTTCATTTTCTTTTTTTCAAAAGCCGCGAAAATTCGCGCTCATCTTCTAACGCGTAAAAAAAACGAAAAAGAAATCACCCGCGCCGAAAAAAAGTTGGAACGCCGTTATCCTGACGGCAATGACGCGGACGCGGCACAAAAGCCTCGTTTCCTTAAATCTTAAAAGGAAATCGAGGCTTTTTAGATTGCGTCCGCAATCTGTGCCGTCAGGATGACGGCGTTCCGGTTTTTAGAAGAGAAGTGGCTTTTTCGTCCAAAAGCCAGTAAAGATTGCCGTTTTCGGGCTTAACATTTTGTGAAGGGAATTTGTCAGGCTCGAATTCGCCTTCGAGAACGGCTTGTAAAGCTTCGGCTTTTTCGCTTCCGCCGACAAGGAAAATTACGTTTCGCGCGTTGTTGATAAGCGGAAAGGTCAATGTAAACCGCCAGTCTTTTAACTTTTCGACATAGTTGGCGACCGCCGATTTCTCAGTTTCGTACAAGGCTTTCGTGAACGGAAAAAGCGACGCCGTATGACCGTCGGCGCCCATTCCGAGCAAAATTAAATCAAAATGCGGAAACCATTCTTCTTCGCCTGCAAACGCCGAACCGGAAGCCGATTCAGCATCGTTGGCAGCTAAAGCGAAACCGAGAAACAATCTTTCTTCATAATTTTCGACCGCTTTTTCGACATTTTTAATCTCGGTTTTCCAACGTTCGATGCTGAATTCGGAAATCTTTAGCGGCGCAAAAAGACTTTCGTTCGCCATCCGAAAATTGCTTTCCGGATCGTCGGGCAAAACGTTTCGCTCGTCGCCGAAAAAGAAATGAACGGCTTGCCAGCGAACTTTATTACGGAATTTATCGCTTGCAAGCAATTGATAAAGCGCTTTCGGCGTCGAGCCGCCCGCGAGCGCAACGCTGAAAGTGCCGCGCATCTCGATCGCGTCATTGGCGATCTCGACAAACTTTTCCGCCGCGAAATTATTCAGTTCTTCGATGTTCGGGAAAATTTTTATCATTAGCCAAGATTTTATAATTTATCCAGTATCGGCTGCATTTCGGCAAATACTTTTTCGTCCCATTTGCCGAGCGCGTTTTGTTCTTTCAGTTGCCGGACGATTTCCGTTGCTTTCAGAAAATTTTCTCTCGCTTGAGCTTTTTCGTTCAATGCCAGAAAAGTTTCCGCGACGCTTTTTAACGATTGCGCCCAATCGCGTCTGGAAACCGTGTTTTTCTCGTCGGCGAGCGCGATCTTCTCAAAAATGTCCGCCGATTTTTGATAACACCCGAGCGAACTCTGCAAATTACCGCGTTTTTTCTCGGCATCGCCGAAGCGCGTGTAGAGCGAGCCTAAATCCTTCTGATAAACCTGATTCTTCGGTACTTTGGCAACTAATTCGACATAAAGTTTTTCGGCTTTTTCGAGATTCTTGACGCCTTCGGAAACTTTATCGTTATGAATCGAAATTATCCCGAAGCGTGAAAACGAACGCGCCAGATTTTGTTTCGCCTGCGTGTCGGCAGAATCGGCTTCGGCGGCTTTTTTGGCAATGCTCAGGGCTTTTTCGGCAAATTGCAATGAAATGTCATTTTTTATGCTTTCGTAAATACCGCTCGCAAGACTGTAAACGCGCCACGCCGTCTGCCGGATATTCGTGTCGTTCGGAAATTCGGCAAACAGTTTTTCGGAAATTGCGACGGCTTTCGTCATTTCGATTTCGGCTTCCGCTTGCTGATTGTCCCACGACAGCGCGTTGCCGAGATAGGCAAGACATTTTGCCGACAATTTCCGGGTTTCAACATTGTTCGCGTCGAGTTTTTCGATTTCCGCGAGCGCTTTACGCTGCAATGGAACCGCGATCTCATACTGGTTGTTGAGCGAAAAGGTTTGCGAATAATCGAGCCGCGTTTCGATAAAAGACGCCTGCAATTCAAACGACGAAGGCTTTTCGGCTAAAAGCGTTTCGTAAATTTCGAGCGCCGCTTCGGAACTTTGCAGCGAGCCTGCGATGTCGTTTTGAACATAACGAATGTTCGCGAGCGCGCGGAAATTCTCGGCTAAAAGCGTTTGATTTTCCGGCGTTTTCGGAAGATTGCGGCGAATCGCGGCGGCTTTTTCAAAGCTCTCGATCGCGCCCGCAAAATTGCTCAGATTCGGTTTGGCGACGTTGCCCTGCAAATCGCCGATCTTTTCATACGCCGAAGCGAGTTCCGATTGCAGAGCCGGATCGGTTTGCGTCTCGCTTGCCAGACTGTCGAGATATTCGAGCGCTCGCAGAACAAGAATTTCACGCGCTTCGGTCGAACCTTCGAGACGCTCAATGCGCGGCGTGATCTCAAAAAGCAGGGAATTTGAAAGTTTTCGCACGTCGTTAAACCGCTTCTCGGCGCGGTCGCGTTCGATGCGCGCTTCATTTCTCTGCCAGAGCGTAAAAATTAAGCCCGTGATAATGGATAAAACGACGATTGCGGCAGCGGAAACCACGATTTTATTGCGCCGGAAGAATTTTGACGCGCGGTAAAAAAAAGTCGCCGGACGCGCCAGAACCGGTAAACCGTTGAGATGACGCTCGATGTCGCCGGCGAATTCTTCAACCGATTTATAGCGTCTTTCGGGTTCTTTTTGCAGGGCTTTGAGCGCGATATTGTCCAGATCGCCCTTTAATGATTTGGGATTGAGGGTTTGGGATTTCGGATTTGCCGAAGGCGGCGGCGGTTCGGAACTTGTAATCGTCTGAACGATTTCTTCGAGACTTTTGCCTTCGAAATGAAACGGTTTCGCGCCCGTTAAAAGCTCGTAAAAAACGACGCCGAGACTGAAGACATCGCTTGCCGTCGTTACCTTTTTGCCCAAAATCTGCTCGGGCGAAGCATAAGCCGGCGTAAAGGCGCGAAAAACGGTCGCGGTTTTGTTCTGGTCGAGCAGATTTTCGTCCAAAATCTTTGCCAGACCGAAATCGAGCAGTTTCGGCTCGCCGGTTTTCGTCACCAGAATATTCGAAGGTTTCAGGTCGCGGTGAATCGTCAGATTGCGATGCGCGTAAGAAACCGCCACACAGATTTTTAGAAATAAACGCAGTCTTTCTTCAATTGACAGATTGTTGGTGGCGGCAAATTCGAGCAGCGTTTCGCCTTCGACATATTCCATCGCCAGAAATGCTTCGCCCGCGTCGGAAACTCCGCCGTCGTGAAGCTGCGCGATATTCGGATGATTTAACGACGCGAGAATTTCGCGCTCGCGGCGGAAATGTCGTTCGGTTTCGTCGTCCAAAACAGACTGACGGACGATTTTCAGCGCGACCTTTTGCTGAAATTCGCCGTCGGCGCGTTCGGCGAGAAAAACCGCGCCCATTCCGCCCGCGCCGATCTCGCGAATGATTTTGTAATTGCCGAACTGCTTGCCGTGATAGTTTTTGAGTTTCGAAATTGTCAGCGGCACGAAATTCAAAGCGTTTTTTTCGAGCAGATTTTCCGCTTCAACGGAGTTTGCGAGCAAAGATTCGACTTCCGCGAGCAAAACAAAATCTGTGCCGCATTTTTCGCGCAGAAACGCCGCGCGGTTTTCTGCCGGTGCGTCGAGCGCCGCCGCGAATATTTCTTTGATTTTTTGAAAATCGGATTTCTTCACCGCGTCATTTCTCTTTGAAACCAGGCTTTTGCAAAAGTCCATTCACGCTTGACGGTCGTTTCGGAGACTTTCAAAACATACGCCGTTTCTTCGATCGAAAGCCCGCCGAAAAATCTCAATTCGACAATCCGCGCCTGCCGCCGGTCGAGTTTTTCGAGCGCCGCGAGGGCTTCGTCCAGTTTTACGAGATCGAGTTCCTGTTCGTTCGAAAAACTGACGGCTTCTTCGAGCAGAATTTTTTGACCGCCGCTGCGCTTTTGCGCGTTTCGCCCGCGCGCGTGATCGATCAGAATTTTGCGCATTACTTCAGCCGCCACCGCAAAAAAATGCGCGCGGTTTTGCCAGGAGACGTTTTCCCAATTCACGAGCCGAATATAAGCCTCGTGAACGAGCGCCGTCGCCTGAAGCGTGTGTCCCTGTTTTTCGTTATTAAAATAAGCGCGCGCGAGCCGCCGCAAATCGTCATAGACAATCGGCAAAAGCTTGTCGGGCGCAGTTTCGTCGCCTTCGCTGACGGCTTTCAGCAAGACGGTCAAGTCTTGTTGATTTTCAAGGCTCATAATTTGATGAAACGGATTATAACAAAGTTTTTTCAAAAAAAATATTTTTCGGCGGGCGGTTTCGCTTCCGCTTCGCGCCTTATTTGATAGAGGGCAAAAATAGTTTGCCGAAGTTTATTGAGCGGAGAAAAATATGGACGAAAAACTAGCGATCGAGTCATTTATCGAACTTAGAAAACAATGGAATTTTTATATGCAGACGGGCAATGTCATAAAGGCGTCGGAAACCTTTCAAAAAATGGTTAATCTCGGGAACAAATTTCCGGGTATTGCCAGAATGATCAACACCAGCCGGTTAGGACCCGCGATGCTCGAAGCCGGATTTACGGGCAGCGAAACCGGCACGGCGGTCTCGGTAATCGAAACGGCAACCGTCGGGGAAACGGTCGGCGGCGCGGTCACCACCGGCGAGATTGCCGCGACGACGACTGTCACTGCCGAAACCGGCGCTGTCGGAATGACGCTCGGCGTCGCGGCAATGTCGGTCGGCGCGGTGATCGCGATTGCCGTCATTTTGGGCGTCGCGGCGTTCGCGATCCATCAATTTCATAAACGAAATGAACACGAGGCGTTCGCCAAATTCGCGCGCGGCAAGGTCGGGAATCCGAACATAAAATTGAGACCGTTTTTAGGCAGGGTACATTAAAAAATAGATTTGACGGATTTAACTGCTGCACAAATTTCAGAAATGGTTTTTGGTATATATTGCAGTCTTCAAACAATCAGGTCAGTTACCGACAGTTCGGTCAGACGGGCGATAAACCTGTGCTGGTTGATCTAATTCCCTAACCCTTTTTATCTTTCGTCAAAGCCTCTCCGGCGAAGGACTAGAGCGCGGAATTATCAATTTCGCGCCTCTTTTTGTGGCAGCGGGAAAAGTTTAAAAAGATTCGGGCGGTTTCGTCGTATTTTTGCGCCCTATTGGTTAAGAGCGAAGATTACACGTTTTTCGGAGGGAATTTATGAAGAGGGAAATTATCACGATTTTATTGACGGCGGTTTTTTTAACTTTCGGATTCGAACAAGTTTCGGCGCAAACCTGCATACCGGCGCCGATCGGTCTGATTTCGTCTTACCCGGCGGACGGCAGCGCACTCGATGCGCGTTCGCGTAACAACGGAACGATTCAGGGAAATGTTGCCTACGCGGCAGGACAAGTCGGGCAGGGGTTTCAGATTGGCGGCGGAAACGGCGACCGCGTTTTGCTCGGCAATCCGCGGGATTTTCAGCGGCAGGATTTTACGATCGAGGCTTGGGTTAAAAGGTCTAGTTCAAGCATTGTTACAAATTCGGCGAATCCGGGCAGTCCGGCGGGGATCTTTTTCGCTTACGGACAGGGCGGCTACGCTTTTTTGATTGACCAGAACACGAACAAATTAGGCTTATCGGCGGTCGGCTTTTCGCAGGTTCTCGCGCCGACTTTAACGATTACCGACACGAATTGGCATCACGTCGCGGTAACGCAGTCGGGACCGGCGTTCACCGCCGGAACAGTGACGGTTTTTTATCTCGACGGCGTTGCCGATACGCCCGTCGGTTATGCGCCGCAATTTACTTTTGCGACGAACGCGGCAATCGGCTCGCGCGGCGACGGGCAGACGGATAACGTCTTTTTCGGCGCGATCGACGAGCTTGCAATTTACGACCGCGCTCTTAGCGCATCGCAGATTCAAGCGGTTTTCGCGTCCGGCACGGCAGGCAAATGCAAGCCGCTCGCAACAAACGCACCGGACAACCAGGTTCTGTGGCTCGCGGGCGACGGCGATCCGCTCGATTCGACGGGCAATGTCGGCAGCGCGACATTGCAAAACGGCGCGGAATATCAAGTCGGCAAAGTCGGACAGAGTTTCAAATTCGACGGAATTGATGACCAAATCACCGTGCCGCACAACGCGAATCAAAACGGCGGCACGAATTTGACCATCGAGGCTTGGGTAAATGCTCCCGGCGCATCACAAGGAAGCCCGATTCTGCAAAAGCGTTCGAGCGCGAATGTCGGCGGCTACACACTTGAATATTTCGGCAATCAATCACTGCAATTTTGTGTGCGAATCAGCGGCATTTATCAATGCGTCGCCGGCGTGAACATCATCACCAACAATGTTTGGACTCACGTTGCCGGTACATACGACGGAACCGCCGTTCGTTTGATCATTAACGGAGGGCAGTTTAACTTGAGCCAGCCCGCAACCGGATCGGTCGATGCGGTAAGCGACCCAATTGTGATCGGCAGAAACGTCGTCAATAACGCCGCTTTTCAAGGTTCGATTGACGAAATCGGAGTTTACAACCGCGCGCTTTCAATCTCAGAAATTCAATCAATCTCAAACGCCGGACTCGCCGGAAAATACAAAGTTCAAGCAACCGTTCCGGCAAATATCGCCGCGTGGTATCCGGCGGACGGCAACACGAACGATTTGCAAGCCGCCAATAATGCGGCTCTGCAGGGCGGCGCAGCCTACGCTGCCGGCAAATCCGGTCAGGCGTTTTCCTTGAACGGCACGAACGCTTACGTTTCCGCGCCAAGCACGGCGGCGAACGACCCGACGGGCGCAAGTTCGGGCGCTAGTATGGAAGCGTGGATTTATCTGAACCAGCTGCCTTCCGCGAGCGGGCGACAGTTCTACATAATGAGTAAAAACGGCACGAGCGGCACCGACGGCTTTGACATTCACATTGACCCGGACAATGGTATTAAATATATCTGGGGCGCTACAAATGCCGCCTTTGGAAATCCGTCGCTTCAGACCGGACAGTGGTATCACCTTGTCCTCACATTCAACCCGAACACCGGCGCTTCCAACGCCGGCACGAGAGCTTATATAAACGGCGTGCTGACGAGCATCGGCAACGTTTTCAACCCGCGGACGCCGAGCAATCAGCCGCTCACCATCGGACGCGAAACGCCCGTCAACGTCAGCAACACTCTTTTCAACGGTTTGATTGACGAACCCGCCATTTACAACCGCGCTCTGACACCGGACGAAATCCGCGACCAATACTATGCGGGAAGTTTGGGTAAATACAAAGGCGCGGGCGTTCCGACTGTTTCCAATACGACCAAAACCGGCGACGCGACCGTGACGTTCGGCGGAATAACCGTTGCCGGCGCGGTTCATCAAACGCCGCTCGATATGAGTCTGCTTCCGCCTCTGCCGTTGGGAACGAATACGGGATTGAATTACGGCATTTCGACAAGCGCGAATTACACAAACCCGACTGTTTGTTTTAATGTTCCGAGTTTTACGCCCGCGCAGTTTCCGAATCTGCGAATTTATCATCTCGAAGCGGGCGTTTGGCAAAACCGCACTGCCGGCTCGAACGCTTATCCTAATCTTTGCACGATGGGATTAACTTCGCTTTCGCCTTTTGTCGTTGCGATTGTTGCGCCTTCCGCGGCGAATGTTTCAATCAGCGGTCATGTGGTCGCGGGAAAAAGCGGCTTGAGTAATGTCGTCGTGACACTTTCGGGCGGAAGTTTGATACAGCCGGTTTCGGCAAGAACCAATAATTTCGGATATTACAAATTCGATAATTTGCCGGTTGGCGAAACGTACGTTTTGATGGTTTCATCGAAAAAATATGTTTTCACCGAGCCGACGCGAACCGTAAATTTATTGGAGGAAATAACGGGTGCTGATTTTACGGCGGAAACTCCGTGAAATTTGCAGGTAATATTTAAGCGCAGAAACGCAAAGAGACAGTGAAATATATAAAAATCTCTGCCTCTTTGCGTCTCTGCGCTTATTCAAAGTTTCTTCAATCAGCCGTATTTTTCCATCTGCGACCATCTTCGGCGAGAAGCTCATCGGATTCGTCCGGTCCCCAACTGCCGGATTCGTAGTTCGGAAAATCGCGCGCCGGAATCGCCTTCCAGACGTCGATTACGGGCGAGACGATCTGCCAGCTTGCTTCGACCATATCGGCGCGCTGGAAAAGCGTTGCGTCGCCCGTCATACAATCGAAAAGCAGCCGTTCGTAGCCGGTCGAAACCTGTTCGCCGAAATGGTCGACGTAATTAAAATCCATATCCACAGGACCCATATTGACGATCGGACCCGGAATTTTCGCGCCGAAATGCAGCGTGATTCCTTCGTCGGGCTGAATGTGAATGACGATCCGGTTCGTCGTCAGACGTTCGATCGGCGTGTCGCGAAAGAGCATAAACGGCGCTTTTTTGAATTGGATGACGATCTCCGAATGTTTCGCCGCCATGCGTTTGCCCGTTCGCACGTAAAACGGCACGCCCGCCCAGCGCCAGTTGTCGATCGAAAGTTTCAAGGCGGCAAATGTTTCGGTGTTCGAATTCGGGTTGACATTTTCCGCGGTGCGATATGCCGCTTTTTTCTTGGCGTCAATCTCGCCTTCGCCGTATTGCCCGCGCACCGTGTTCTTTAAAACGTCTTCGGGCGAAAAAGTCTGGACGGCGTGCAGGATTTTGACCTGCTCGTTTCTGACGGCGTCGGCTTCAAAGGAAACCGGCGGCTCCATCGCGGTTAATGTCACGAGCTGAAAAATATGATTCGGGATCATGTCGCGCAGCGCTCCGGCAGTATCGTAATAACCGCCGCGCTGTTCGACGCCGAGTTTTTCGGCGACCGTGATCTGCACGTGATCGATGTAGTTTCGATTCCAGATCGGCTCGAAAATCGAATTGCCGAAGCGAAACATCAGGATATTCTGGACGGTTTCTTTGCCGAGATAATGGTCGATGCGGAAAATCTGCGATTCCTTGAGAATTTTCTGCAATTCCTGATTAAGATTTTTGGCGGATTCGAGATCGTGTCCGAACGGTTTTTCGTAGATGAATCGCCGCCAGCCGTCTTTTTCGTCCGAAAGCCCGATTTCCTCGACCTTTTCCGTCACGAGTCCGAAAACCGACGGCGGCGTCGCGAGATAAAAGAAATAATTTTCGGGAATGTCGAATTGTTTATCGAGTTCTTTGAGAAGTTTTTTGAGCTCGTTAAAGGTTTTCTTGTCGGCAAAATCGCCGCCCGTGTAATGCGTCCGCTGCTCGAACCATTTGAGCAAATCCTTATCAACGTCCTTGCCGATAAATTCGAGAAGATTGCCGCGAATCTGGCTCCGAAAATCCTCGCTCGTCATTTCCTGCCGACCGACGCCGACGATCGCGAAATTATCCGGCAAAAACTTTGCTTTCGCGAGATTATAAAGCGCGGGGAAAAGTTTGCGTTTCGTCAGATCGCCCGTCGCGCCGAAAATTATCATCGTGCACGGGTCGGCTAGTTTGAATATTTCGCTCATAGATTTAAGAAAAGATTACCACGATTTCGGGCGGCGGTTTTAATCGGATAAACGCATTTTGCCGAGCAACTCGTCAAAGCGCGGATCGCCGTGCAGATTCTTAAAGCGCGGCTCGACTTTTATCCAGATCATGCGTTCTTCACGCTCGTTATAGCATCTTTCCAGATTCATCAGGGCTTCGTCGCCGCGACCGGTCTCGGCGTAGTTCATCGCCAGCGAATAGAGCGCTTTCGTGTCGGTCTGCGCGAGCGCTTCGAGGCGTTTCAGATTTTCTTCGGCTTTGTCGAACTGATTGGTTTTGTAATACGCGGCGTGGAGCAGGGAAAACCACGCGAATGGACTTTGGTCGGAGTTTTTCGCCATCCAAACTTCGCCGAGTTCGACGGTTTTTTCGTATTTGCCCGTGTGGTAGAAAAACATCGCGTAAGCGCGCTGCGCCTGGTTGCTCATTTTGTTTTCGCGCGTTAATTGTTCGGCTTCCTTCAATGCCTGCTCGTATTCGCCGCGCGCTTCCAATACGGCAAAGCGTCCGCCGACGATGAAATCGGCAATCGGGTCGAGTTTATACGCGATTTGAATTTCCGAGAGTGCTTCGTCGAGTCTGCCGACGCCGCAGAGCAGCTGACCGAGCCGCTGGTGCGCGGTCGCGTTTTTAGAATCGATCTCGATCGCGCGGCGCAAATCCGTTTCGGCTTCCGCCCAATTCCAATCGGCTTGACGCTTGATCCAGCCGCGAACCAGGTAGCCTTCCGCCAGATTCGGGTCGAGCGAGAGCGATTTTTCCGCCGCGACTTTAGCTTTCATGTAAAAATCACTGCTCGCGGGAAAATCTTCCTTCACGGCGGTCGAAATAAAACCTTCGGCAAGTCCGGCGTAGGCGAGCGCGAACGTCGGGTCGAGCGTGACGGCGTTTTGAAATTCGTCGATCGCTTTTTCCGCGCGCCGTTCCGTTCCGCGCTTGGCGAGAATCATCTGTCCGCGCGTGTAAGCCTGCATCGCGTCGGCGTTTGCGGACGACAGACGTTCGGCTGATTGGACTTTCGATCGACCGACGCTTCCGCCGCGCCAAAAAGCAAAGCTCGTCAGAAATACCGTGCCGATCAAAAAAACAGAAACTAAAATCCAGCGCGCTGCAAATTTTTGGGCGGGTTTCGCAGCCGGCAAAATCGCCGCCGTCGGCGCTTCCGTGTTCGGCGTCGGTTCATCTTTCGCTTCGTTTTGAAAAGCGGTTTTCGCGTTGCCGTTTTCGTTTATTTCTCTGACCTCGCCGACAAAGCGATAGCCCCGGCGCGGAACGGTTTGAATCAAATCCTTATTGCCGAGCGTTTTTCTGAGCAGCGAAATCGTGTAGTTGATGTTGCCTTCTTCGACGAACGTATCTTTCCAGACCGTGTCGAGCAATTCGTCGCGCGAAACGATCTCGTTTTGCTTTTCGATGAGCAGGATCAGCGCTTCGAGGGCTTTCGGCGAAATCGAAACCGCCTTGCCGCCGCGCCACAAAGACGGGTTTTTCGAGTCGAGTCGAAAATCTTCAAATTCGTATATTAGCTTGAGTTTATCGGACATGAGCGGAAACCTAATAACTTCCTAATAACTTCCAAAGGACAATTCTACTGCAATAAAGATATATCTATTCCCGCCGAAAGGCAAAATTTTCGAGCCGCCGGAAAGAAATTTTGATCCGATCGAAAATCGCTCGACAACCCGGTCTTCAAGTCGCCGGGAAAGTTTTGCTTTAGCACATTAAAAATCAAATGAAGAAAATAAAACGTACCATTTTAAGTTTATCGCTCATCACGGCGGTCGCGCTTTCCGTTTTAGCGCAAACGAACAGTTACCGCGTCGGCGACGCTGTGCAAACGCCCGACGGACGGACGGGCGTCATCGAATCGTTTAAGGACGACGAAATGGCAAAGGTAAAATTCGGCGCGAACGATTCGCAGTATTTTATGCTGACCGACCTCAAAAAAGCGGTTGACCCGGCGAAACCGACCTTTCGCGTCGGCGATAAAGTTTTCAAAGACGGACAGCCGGGCGTGATCGAAGCGATCGAGCGGAACGGTTACAAAGTTCGTTACGGTCCCGGCAAATACGCTTTTAAATACGAGCGGGCGGAAGATTTGATGAGTCCGCAGCAAGCGGCTGCGGAACAGGAGCGTCAGCGGCAGGAGCAGACGCAAAAACCGCTGCGCGCTCAGTTTATGGACGAAGCGGCGGCGTTTATGCAGACGATTTATAAACTCGCGCCTTTTTACGATTCGAAATATAACCAAATCGGAACAGGAATCACGCAGGAAAATAAAACTTACGAAGAGTGGCGCAGGGATTTGGAAAGCCTCGATATCGTCTGCCGAAAATATTCGAATATGACGAATCCCGCAATGGATTCGATCTACCAGAGCGACGTTAAGTATTTTCCCGCCGATTGGTGCAAAATCGCGTCGCAGCGCACGGAGATTTTGCAAAAAACGAAAAGAGCGGTCGGCGATACGTTTGCCAAAGCGGACATTAAAAGTTTGATGATCGGCATCGAGCGGGCTTTGAATGACGAAGAAGGCTATGTCAGCAGCGAGATTCAAACGCTGCTTTACGACCGCGCCGCGTGGGAACAATCAATTCTGCCGGCAATGCGAAAATATTATCTCGATGCGAACGCCGTCGTTCCGCCGGAAATCTTGAAACCGCTCGAAGAAAAAACCGCCGAACTCCGGGCGAAAATCGAGCGCGAAGCGCCGACCCGCGGCTGGACGCAGCCGAGCTACGCCGACGCCGCGCTCGAAGCCGTCATCAGACGGCAATCGCTGACGGATTTTCCCGGAATCAAAATTCTAAAAATCGGGATGGATTTCACGACTTGGGTGGCGCGCGACGACAAATCCTACGTCGGCAGCGACAGCAAATTCAAATACTACCGCATCACGCCGGGCGCGTATCGTTTCAAACGCGGTCTCGCGCTCGTCAAACTGCCGAACCAGCCGTTTTGCCAGGTCAAGAACTTTCAACTGACGCAGTACAAAGCGGGCGCGGGCTACGGCGCGGCGAAACCGACGATCAGCGGCGGCGGAACTTTCGTGAAATGTCCGTGATAGGAAAAAAAGCCGCGCCGGTGCCCGGTCAACGAATTGAAAATTAAAAAGGATACAGATGAAAAACAAAATCGTATTACCGATCCTGCTCATCATTTTTTTAACCGCATCGGCGCAAGCCGCGACCTTCGTCGTCAATTCGATTGGCGACGGTGCGGACGCGAATCTCGCCGACAATATTTGTATGACGGCGACGGCGGGCGAATGCACTCTGCGGGCGGCAATCGAGCAGGCGAATCAAACCGTCGGAACCGACCAGATAAATTTCAATATTTTGGGCGCGGGCGTGAAAACTATTGCGCCGCTCGCGGCTCTGCCCGACATCACGGAAACGATCACGATTGACGGCTATACGCAGCCGGGCGCGACGGCAAACAGCGCTGCGACGAGTGACAACGCCGTTATTTTAATCGAGCTGAGCGGCGCGCTCGCGGGCGCGAACGCGAACGGCTTAACCTTGCCGCAATCCGCTTCCGGTTCGACGATTCGCGGGCTGGCGATCAACCGTTTTTCGCGCGTCGGCATCTCGCTCGCGGGCGGCGACAACATCGTTATCGCCGGAAACTTTATCGGCACGAACGCGACCGGCACGATCGATTTGGGCAACGCTTCGGTCGGCATCTACGGCGAATTCGCCGCGCAATCGAACGGCAACGTCATCGGCGGCACAACGCCCGCCGACCGCAACGTCGTTTCGGGCAACGGCAACGCGGGAATTTTGTTCGAGTTTCAGGCGATCAACAACGTCGTGCAGGGCAATTTCGTCGGGCTTGCCGCCGACGGCGCAGCCGCTCTCGGCAACGACAGTTTCGGAATCGGCTTCGGTTCGTTCACCGCCGGAACTTTGATCGGCGGCGACGACGCCGCCGACGGCGCGGTTGACGGCATCGTCGGCGCGCGCAACTACATTTCCGGCAATGCGAGCAACGGCGTTTTTATCGGCAGCGGCATCGTCGTGCAGGGCAATTTTATCGGCACGGACACGGCTGGTGCGTCGGCTCGTCCGAACAACGGCGGCATCGGTTTTAATGTCGGCAGTGGAACGATCATCGGCGGCGCGGCGGCGGGCGCGGGCAATTTGATTTCCGGCAATACGGGCGACGGCATCAGCATCGGCAACAGCAGCAATCTAACAATCAAAAACAACCGCATCGGCACGACGGCGAACGGCATCAGCGCTTTGGGAAACGGCGGCGACGGCGTGGAAATTACCGCCGGGAGCGGCAATAACCAGATCGGCGGGGCAGCGCTGAACGAAGGAAACATCATCGCCTTCAACGCGGAAGACGGCATACAGATCAATGATGTCGGATTTGCGCCGGTCGGTAACCCGATTTCGGGAAATTCGATTCACACGAACGGCGGTTTGGGCATCAACCTGAGCGTTGACAACGTAACCGCGAACGACGCGAACGACGCAGACGCGGGCGCGAATCGCCTGCAAAATTTTCCCGTCATAACCTATGCCCAAAGCGCCAGCACGCGCGTCGTCGGAACTTTCAACAGCACATCGGGCACGACGTTTCGGCTCGAATTCTTCAACTCGCCGACGGCTGACGCTTCGGGCAACGGCGAAGGTCAAACTTTCGTCGGCGCGATAAATGTCACGACCGACGCGGGCGGCGATGCGGCATTCGACCAAATCTTTGCGCCGACGTCGGCAATCGGCAGCTTTATCTCGGCGACGGCGACGAATCTTTCGACCGGCGATACTTCGGAGTTTTCCAATGCCAGACAGGTTTCCGGTCCGACCGCCGCTTCGGTAACGATCGGCGGGCGAGTCCTGAACGAATCGGGACGCGGCGTATTCGGAGCGCAAATCCGGATGACCGACGCGAGCGGAAACACCCGTTACGCGATGACGAATCCGTTCGGCTTTTATCGTTTCAACGATGTTTCGGCGGGCGCGACCTACGTTTTGACGGCGCAGCGCAAAGGCTTCGAGTTTGCGCCGCGCGTGGTTTTAGTGAGCGAGGATTTGAACGAATTAAATTTCCCTGCGCTTTCGGGATTGCCATAGATTTATCCCGAACGAATATTCGGGCAACGGCTGCTTACATAAATTTCTTATTAAAAATCCTGAGGAGAAAATAAAATGTTGAAGAAAATGAAATTGGCATTTTTCGCGGCGGCGTTGTGTTTATCGATTGCCTGCGGCTACGACTACGACTGGATGAGCGGCAGTTTCAGCGGCACATCGAAGTTGACTTCCAAGACTGACGAGTATTCAAGCACGGCGGCAACGGAAATCGAAACCGGAGCGGACAGTTTTACCTTTACCGCTGTGAGCTTTTTCACGATGGGCGACGAAACGCCGCTGCCGGGTTGTAAATTGAAGGCGAGTTATTCCGAAGAGAACGGGAAATATGAGCTCGAGGGATTGGATCGCGCGTACAAAGGTCAGTCGCAGGATATGCTCGGTTGTTTAGCGAAAATCGGCAAAGCTTCGACCCGCGTCGACATAAAAAAAGGCTGGTTAAAGCGCGAGAAAGACGGCGAAACGACTTTGTATCTTGCCTTCAAAGTTCGCGATATGCCCGACGAGCCGCTTTTGGAATACGAACTGAAAGCCCGTAAGTCGAGCTGGTTTTGGTAAAACGAAAGAAAATAAAATGAGGAGAAAATAAAATGAAAAAACTATTATTGATTTTGTGTGCAGCAATATATTTTTCGGCGTGCGGTGCGGCGGCGGAGAAAGGCGGCGGCACGAACGAAGCGAGCAGCAGCGGCGCGAAGCCGAAAGTCGGCGACGCGGTTGTTTTTAAAGCGGGCGCGGCGAATTACAACGAAGGCAAGGTCGAGAAAATCGACGGCGGCAAATACGAGATTCGCTCCGGCGACCGGATCGCCAAAGCGGACGCGGCGGATGTTTACGCCGTGCCGGCGGCAAACTCCAAAACGGACGCGAAAGCGGGCGATTTCGTCGTCGCTTTTTCGCGCGACGTTTACTGGGCGGGCGGCGAAGTCAAAAACGTCGCGCCGGATTTAATCGAGATCGAACCGGCGAGCGGCAGCAAAATGAATGTCGCGCCGGATAAAGTCATCAAGGTCAATTCGGCGGCGACCGCCGATATTAAGCGGGAAGTCGAAATGAAGGCGTTTAACGAAACCGGAAAAACGAAAAAGCCGGTTTTGCCGAAAGATTGGAAGCCGAAAAAAGGCGACCGCGTGGCGGCGCAGTGGGGATTCGGAACGTGGCATTCGGCGATCATTAAAAACATCAATCCCAACAATATTGACCTTGACTGGCAAAACGGCTGGTCGGACGGCACGGTCGGAAGTGAAAAAATCGCGCCGCTTCCGACCACTTCCGATCCGCTGCCGAAAACGGGCGAATACGTGATCGTCAAACCGCAGAGCGACATCGAAGAATGGAAATTCGCCGTCGTCACGAGCGTTGCGGGCAGCGAGGCAGAAGTTAAATTCGGCGACGGCAAAACACGCAAAGTCAAAGCCGGAGATTTTATCGCGATGAATTGAATTTACAGGAATAACAGGAAAGATAGGGAATTTTAAATAGTTAAATTAACGTCAGTATTGGCTAAGAAGTTAGCCTGACGAAACGCTCGTCTGTGACGGCATACGTCGCTGAAAGCGGCGTCAAGCGCTTCGAATAGTTTGAATCTTTCAAATATAAGGAAGTCTTTGAGCGTTTTTCAAACGCTGTGCCGTCACAGACGAGCGTTCCGTCCTTATCCAATACTGACGTTAAATTAATCCCCTTAAAGGACGCATTTTGCATTTTAAGGAATTGCGTTCTTGACTAACTTTAAAGATAGGTGAAAAGTGGCTATGAAATGTTTATTGATTTTTTCGCACCATTATTGAAGTTAGAAAATATCAGGGAAAATTTATTGAAAATAGGAGTAGCAAAATGTTTCGAGTAAAAATTCTATTGTCGGGTATCGTTTTAATTTTGGGCGGCTTGTCGGCGGGTTGTTCTTTTTTCGGAAATTCGGCTACGAAAAAAGCCGCGCCGGATGAATTGTTTTTTGTGCAGAAATACAACACGGAAACGAAAATTTTGACCAGAGGTTTTATGGACAAGACGGGCAAGATCGTCGTCGGACCCTGGGAATCGTTTGAATGGAGCGGCAAAAAATACGTCGGGGATTCATACAAGCCGCTTTCTTTTGAGGTGATGCAGTTTGTCGAAGGAATGGCGGGCATTTGTTTTTACGACGAAACGAAGTCGTCTCTCGATGCCAACGGCAAGTGCGGATTTATTGATAAAACGGGCAAGCTCGTGATCGAGCCGAAATACAAACAAATCGGTTATTTCAGCGAAGGTTTGGCGGCG
>JANOBZ010000112.1:0-3205 GCA_031411895.1 Acidobacteriota bacterium
TTGCGGGATATATTCTTTTTTTCCCGCAAAGGCGCAAATCCGCAAAGTTATATGAAATTTTCGATTACCTTAATGATTTTCTGCAAGCCTTCCGCATCGACCTGCGAAAAGTCGTTCAGTTTGTCGCTGTCCACGTCGAGAACGCCGAAAACTTCGCCCGATTTATCGAAAATCGGCAACACGATCTCTGATTTCGAAGCCGAAGCGCACGCGATATGACCGGGAAATTCGTCAACGTTCGGCACGATCACGATTTCGCGCGTCGTGTAAGCGTGCCCGCAGACGCCGCGTTCGAAATCAATCCGCGTGCAGGCAAGCGGTCCCTGAAACGCGTTCAAAACGAGCTGGTTCTCTTTTTTCAAGTAAAATCCGACCCAGAAAAAACCGAACGCTTCGCGTAAAACCGCCGTGATATTCGCCAGATTCGCGACCAGATCCGTTTCGCCTGCCGTCAACGATTCGATTTGCGGCGCGATTTCGTCGTAGATGATTTTTCTGTCCGAAGTTTTTGAAAACGCTAAACTTTCTGCCATATTTCGAGTTTATCACGAAAGAAATTTCAGCTGTGAGCGAACACGAAACCTCACGAAAACAATCTAAAACTTTTTGTGAAATTTCGTGTTTGTTCGTGGCTCTAAATATTGTGCTAAGTTTAAAGTTATGTTGGAAAACGAACTCAAAGTCGCGATTGATTTGGCGCGCGAGGCAGGCGCGCGAATTCTGGAATTTTACGCCCTCGAAATTATCGCCGAACAAAAAATCGGCGCGGACAATTTTTCCGAACCCGTCACGATCGCCGATAAAACCGCGAGCCGGATAATCGTCGAAGGCTTGAGCGCGGCGTTTCCGACGGACGCAATTTTGTCCGAAGAAGAAGCCGACAATATGGCGACGCGGATCGAGGCGAGTAAAGTCTGGATTATTGACCCGATCGACGGAACCTGGGGATTTATCAAAAAGGACGGCGATTTCGGCGTCCAGATCGGCTTGAGCGAAAACGGCGAAGCGGTGCTCGGCGTCGTTTTTCTGCCCGTTCACGATCAGCTTTTTTACGCCGTCAAAGACGCCGGCACGTTTTTAATCGAAAGCAGTAGTAGTAGCGGCGGCGGGGGTGAGCCGAAACGCTTGACAGTTTCGGGTGAAACCGATTTTACGGCGATGAATCTGGCGTCGAGCCGCAATCATCGGAGCGAAAAAATGCACCGCATCATCGAAGATTTCGGCTTCCGGCAGGAAATTCAGCGCGGTTCGGTCGGGTTGAAGATCGGACTGATCGCGCAGCGGATCGCCGATATTTACATTCATCTTTCACCGCGCACGAAATTTTGGGATTCGTGCGCGCCGCAGATAATCTTGGAAGAAGCGGGCGGGCGAATGACCGATCTTTTCGGCGCACGGCTTCGCTACGATTTAACGGACGTTCAGAACCACAATGGAATTCTCGCTTCAAACGGCGCGGCGCACGACGCGGCTGTCCGGCAGCTTCGCGGACTTTTGAACGAACTCGGCAGACCTAAATTTACGCAAGCCAGTAAAAGTTAAATTAACTTGGTAAACAGTTTAACGCGCGAAAAAAAGCGAAAAGACGCTAAAGATATAAGATTAATCTTTAGCGTCTTTTCGCTTTTTTCGCGCGTTAAATCTAAGTTGTCGGCAAAGCTTCGGATTCCGAGGAAACCTTTCGTTTACGACGCGCGTTGCGCCACGTTTTCAAGCCTTCGCCGGTCAAACTCATAAGCGATCTGCGGTTATCGAAAAGCAGTTTCAGCCACGCTCGTTTGCTCATCTGCGGAAAGTAGATGCCGCGAAAGAAAAGTCGCGCCACCAGGTGTCCGATCCGCACGTCGATCGGCGCGTCCTTGATCGCGTTGATCGCTTCCCAGTTTCGCTCCGGGCTGTACGAACGCGCCCACGCGTTGAAGGTTTCTTCCTTCGCTTCCTCGATCGTCATCTTGAGCGGGTTATGCGCCATCACGAACGGCGCGAATTCCAACCAGTGTTTCGGGCGATGCAGCCGCCCCGCTTTTTCCAGTCTGGTGTAGAGCGGCGTCGACGGAAACGGCGTCAGCTGTCCGAACACGGGCAGTCCCGGCGACCAGCTTTCGATCTCGCCGACCGTCCGCTCAGCCACCCCGACCGTGTCGTTGTCCATCCCGAAAATGAACGACGTGATCGCATAGATGTTTCTTCGCGCCAAACCGTCGAGCACTTCCTTGTAATTCGCCGGCTTCGAAAACGTTTTATTAACGTCCGCCATATTTGCCGGGTCGATCGATTCCATTCCGATAAAGATCCATTTGCCGCCCGCGTCCGCGATCAGGTCGACCAGTTCTTCATCCGCCAGTAAGTTAGCACTGATCTGCGCGACCCACGGCAATTGCGCGTCCGCCGCGATGATGTCGCGCAACAAGCTTTTCAGACGCTTTTTATTGATCGCCAGATTATCGTCGATAAAAAACACGGCGATCTGTCCTTTTTCCTGCCGCGCTCGTTTCTTGAGCCGCAGCAATTCTTCGATCACCGACTCGTTCGAGCGAAAACGGATCGAATCGCCGAAAAACCCCGTCACCGTGCAGAACTCGCAGCCGTACGGGCAGCCTCTCCCCGTCTCGATCGGCACGACGAAGAACTTGCCCCAGCCCGCGCCCATTTTCGAGAGCGTTTTCTGCAAAAACTTCGGCACGAGCGAAAACTGTTCGAGATCGAGCGTTTCCCACGGAATATGCGGGTAGGGCTGCAAGCTCGGTTTGACGTCGTTGCCTTTGGCGTCCACGGCGGGTTGATAAGTTTCCTTCAGCTCGCCGCGCGCCGCGTCCTCGACGATCTGCGCCCAGTAGGAATCCGCCTCGCCCAAAGCGACCGCGTCGGCATGGCGCACGCCGCCGTCCTTGCCCAAAGCTTCGTCCGGGCATTCCGTCACGTGCGGTCCGCCCATCACGACCGGAATGCCGGCTTCGCGCAGCGAATCGGCGACCAGGTAAGCGCGCGCGACCATCCGGGTCATCGCGCCGATCCCGACCAAGCCGATCTGCTCGCGTTGGCAGAATTCGACCAGATCGGCGCGCGACATCGCTTTCGCATTGCCGTCGATCAGGATCACTTCATGCTCCGGAGGCGTTAAGGACTGCAGCAGAAACATCCATAAATGCGGCATAAAGTTGCGCGTGATGCCGTTGTCGGGATTGTATAGCAAAATTCTCATAAA
>JANOBZ010000113.1:0-31433 GCA_031411895.1 Acidobacteriota bacterium
TTGGCTTTTTCGGCTTGCCAATAATTTCTTTAATGTTTCTCTTTCATCATCTGTCAGATGTATTCGGTATCTTTTGGGCATAAAAGTTTTTGATTTATTATGCCAAACTTTACCGCCTTCTTAAACTTGACTAAACACTAGCGCGGTTCGTTTGTTACCATCTATAAAAGGATGATTTTTGGCAATTCCGTAGGTTAAAGAAGCCGCAAGCGCCGAAATATCCGGCGTTTTTTTACTATAAGCAAAAAGATTTTGCGGTCGAGCCAGAGCCGACAAAAGTAAACCTTCATCACGAACACCGTCGCTTCCCCCGTGTTCGGCAATTTGTCGTTTATGAATCGCGTAAACAGTTTCTTCTAATAGCCATTTAATGTCGAACATATTATTCAGCGAGTTTTCGCAGCGCATCCCGGTCTTCGCGCATTACCTGTTCGGCAAGTTTCATCTGTTCTGCTACATCGGGATCGAATGGTGTTAATTCAATTCCCTTTGAAGTTTCGATTGCAAATAGCGTGTCGCCTTTTGCAACGCGAAGTTTTTCCAATATTTCTTTCGGTAAAATGATGCCTGTCGAATTGCCGATTGTTGTTATTTTTAATTTGCTCGTCATAACTCCTTAAATATAACAAATGTTATAACCTTGGACAAATAAAAAATCGGCGCTTGTCTTTCCCGAAACAAGCGCCGATTTTTTTGTTCGTTTTGCCTTTTGCCTATTTTGCCAAACGAAGTTTTAGTAAGCCGTAAAATTGAATATAGCAGCTAAGCATTGCCGTGACAATTAAAAGCGTCATCGGCAGAAACCGAAACGTTTCCGGCAGAACGCTTAATGATTGCTTGAACATCACGCCGACCGAAATCGCAAAAGCGGCAATCAGAGTTCTTCCCAAAACCCAATTTCCGAAGCTCGGTTTATCTTCCGACGGCAGAAAATACGGCAGAATGAGCAGCATCATCAATGTAATCGCAAAAAATATCGTATCGAACGTGAAAGATGTAACGATTTGCCCGAATTCGACTGCGAGGAAAAAAAGAACAAAGGTCGTATCAATGGCAAAACCTTTGTCTGCGGCGGCAGAACGCTCAATCCGTCCGATTTGCGATAACGTTTTCATATATTTGTTTGAACAAAAAAACTACTGCAAAAAATTGACGCTTAAAATTCAAGCTATTGCCGAAAAATTTACTTATTTATTCGGATTTTTGAAATTCGCGTAGGCGACGCGGAATAATTCCGAGAGCGCTTTGGCGGTTTCCGGCGTTAAATTCCTGTCGGCGCGAAGATGCGCTTCGACAATTTCCGGCGTCGCTTCATGCGGATAATATACTACAGGCTCAATCGAGTCCTCATTCCCGTTTTTCTTCATGACGCGGTCAACCGGCATATCCAGCCAGCTCGTTAAACGCGCAATATTATCCGCATCGGGCTTGCCCGTTCCGTTTTCGATTCGCGAAAGCGTCGAAGCCGAAACCAGCGTTACGTCGGCAACATCGCGCAGACTCAAACTCAATTCTTCGCGGCGGCGTTTGATTGCTCTGCCCAACTCAATAGTGTTAATAAAACTATCATTTTTAAATGCCATTTTCTTTCTCCACTTTATCAAAGTTTTAAGTGCTTCTGTTGCACTGGTCTTAACTCTGTTTCAAACATAGCACAAGAAAAATTTGTATGCAACACTCCGTTTCACACTTGCAACAAATAAATTCGTCTGATACAATGTTTCATAGATGAAACGAGAGTGTTTTATCGGATAGTAATCATAGTAGATTGAGCCCGTTTTACTTGGGTTTTAAGAAAAACGGGCTCAAGTTTAGGAGTTAGAGAAATGACAGCAATAGTAGTAGAAAAAAATTTAACGGAGAAACGTGACAAACGCGCCAGATCAATTGCGGCGATGGGTTTAGTCAACCGCGACGGCGCGCGATTCAGCGTTTCGACGCCTTCATTGCGCGGAAAACAGGCTTCATACGATGTCTGGCGCGATGAATCGGGCAAAATCCGTTGTAATTGTTTGGAGTTTGAAGAAGCGGCTGTCACGGATTCGGGTTTTCGCTGCGAGCATATTTTAGCGGTTAAATACGCTTTGGTCGCAAAAAATACCGAGCCGGCAACCAAACAACCGATCGCGGTCGAAACCGAGATCAAGGTCGTTTCAGAAGACACAAGCGCAACTGAGTCATCTTCAGATTTGGGATTGCGGGATCCGGATTTGGGATTGAATAAATCTGAAATTCGAAATCCGAAATTCGAAATCAAGTCCACGGATGGCGAACAGAAGACTGTAAAAGCGAAGGCAGATGTTTCGGAAAAAGGACAATCCGAAACAGTTGACGCCGAAGCCGCGCAGCTTGCGAACATAGGAGAAAAAAAAATGACACAGGAAAATTTAAGAGATAGTTTTGCAACGGCGGAAGAAAATTCAGAAATGAACGAAACGCCGAATAATGTTTTGAATTTTACGACAACCTTGAAGGAACTGCGAAAAAACGTTGACCCGCAGCTCGTCAAACAGCGTGAAGGCTGGCGCGACCGCAACGGCAACACGCATTACGTTGATTATGTCGAATGGCATACGGTCGCCGATATCCTCGACGAAAACGCGCCGAACTGGTCGCACGCGGTCAAAGACATTCGCCAGATCGGCGATATTTTCACGGTCACGGTCGCGATCACGATTGACGGCGTGACGCGCGAAGGAATCGGAACCGGCACCGCCGACTCGGAACTCGGCATCAAAAAAGCCGAGCACGACGCGCTCAAACGCGCGGCGGTGAAATTCGGCATCGCGCGCGAACTTTATAAAAAGGAATCCGACGCGATCGAACACGTCGGCGCGGTTCAGCCGCCGACCGACGGCGGTTATCCGTCAAACCCGATCGCCCGCAGCTTGTCGGATTTGGTGACGGCAAAACAGCTCGGAATGATTCGCGCTCTCGCGCGCGAACTCGGCGTTGACCCGGACGAAGAAAGCAATTCGGCGATGAACTGCAAAACCGACGAGCTTTCGCGCAAAGCGGCTTCGGCGCTGATTCAGCATTTGCAGGATATGCAGAAAGGTAATCAGGCAGAAACGAATTATCCGATGAGACGGGCAAGTTAACTTTAAGAATGTGAGCTTCGATAATCGAAGCTCACATTCTTTTCAGTTGGTTGAGTTGTGAAACACCGTCTGCTTTCTCCATGAAGCTAAAAGCCCTCACTCACAACTCAATCCTCACCTTTTTTTTATTTTTTGAAAAAACGTTTCGGATTTTTCTGTTTTTAGTTCGCCGTGTTATATTGCTAGGAATTTAGGTTTGTAAAAAACCTGAATTTCCCCACGAATATAACACTGAGAGGAAAAAAATGGCAGGAAAATTTGAAATAAAAAAATCAACGAACGGCAAGTTTCATTTTAATCTGAAGGCTGGAAACGGACAGGTTATTTTGTCCGGTGAAATGTATGAAACACGCGGCGCTTGCGAAAACGGCATCGAATCGGTCAGGAAGAATGCCGGGGACGCAAGCCGTTTTGAGAAACGCGCTTCGACCAAAGGCGACCCGTATTTTATTTTGAAAGCCGGAAACGGGCAGGAAATCGGCAGAAGCGAAATGTATTCTTCCGACGCGGCTTGCGATAGCGGCATCGAATCGGTTCAAAAAAACGCTCCCGACGCCGAAGTCGTCGATACAATTCAAGCCTGAAAATCTGAAATAAACTTTGCCTAAACCCGAAATTCTTTGGGAAACGGGCAAAAGATTAGCGATGTTAAATCTTTTACCGCTGATCTTTTGCCCGTTTTATTTTTATTTAAATTTCAGAGGAGAAAATAATTTATGTCAGAAAATACGGCAGCCGAACCAGCCTTCGAATTACCGAAACACGGCGAATTTTGCTGGACGGAGATCGCAACCGATAAAGGAAAAGAATGTAAAAACTTCTACGCGGAAGTTTTCGGATGGAGTTTCAAAAAAAGCGAGGCGACGGAAACGGATATGCGATACCTCGAATTCGGAACGAGCGCGGAAAAACAATTCGGCGGATTGTTTCAGATGAATCCCGAATGGTACGGCGGCGAAATGCCGGAATCGCATATGAATATCTACATTTCCGTCGAAGACGTTAACGCGTACGCAAGCAAGGCGTTCGATCTCGGCGGCACGATCGCCGGACCGCCGATTGACGTGCCGAACGTCGGCAGAATGTGCCGGATTCAAGACCCGACCGGCGCGAAATTCTTTGTCATCACACTGAAAAACTAAAGGAGAAAAAAACGATGAGTGTTCCCGAAACATTGGCAAAACTGGTCGGCAGGTGGCGCGGCGTAAACCGTCTGCATACGACATGGATTCCCGAAAACCCGGTGCGCGAAAGCGCGACAACTGCGGTCGTTGATCTGACGGCGCGCGGAAGATTTTTGAAGCTCGAATACGACTGGACTTTCGAAGACGCGGCGCAGGAAGGCTTGATTCTGGTCGGCGACCAAAACGATTCGGATTTGATCAAAGCCTTCTGGATTGATTCATGGCATCTGAGCGACAAATTTATGGTTTCCGAAGGCGCGCGAAACGCCGCCAACGCGATTTCGCTCAAAGGTTTTTACACGGTTCCCGATCATCCGGATTGGGGCTGGCGAACTGAAATCGAACCGGTTGACGAAAATTCTTTCAAAATCACGATGTTCAACATCACGCCGGAAGGCGAAGAAACGCTCGCGGTCGGGATGGAATTCGAAAGGCAATAATTAACGTCAGTATTAGATAAGCACGGAGCGCGGACGAGCGGTCCGCGCTCCGTTTAGCAAACTTCTTATCCAATGCTCAGGTTACTTAGATTTTAAGGAAAAAAATTAATATGGCGGAATTTGAAAAAACCAAACACGGCGAAAGTTGCTGGCGCGAGCTGAACTCGCAAAATTTAGACGCGGCGGCAGAATTTTACAAAGGACTTTTCGGCTGGACGCCCGAAAAAAGCAAGCTGACTTCGGTTCGTTATCAGGAAATTCACACGGACTGCAAATCGGTCGGCGACATGATGAAAATCAACGAAGGCTGGGGCGAGAACTGGCAGAAAATCCCGTCCGATTGGATGACTTGCATCGCGGTCGAAGACATTAACGAATCAGTCGAAAAAATCAAACAAAATGGCGGCAGCGTTTGCGTTGCGCCGTTTGAAGCGCCGGGAACCGGCAAAATGTCGGTCGTCACAGACCCGAGCGGAATTGTCTTTTCGGTCATCAAGTTTGTTTAAAATTAAAATAGCCACGAACAAACACGCGCATTTCACGAAATAAAATCAATTTATTTTTAGTATTCTTTCGTGTATGTTCGTGGCTAGTTTCTTACTTTTTACGTCCGGTGAAATTGTATGTATGCGGCAGTTTCGCACCGGAAAGCGTGCCGGTGATTTCTTCGTTTTCGAGTGTTCCATTGATCGAAATCTCAAACGCCTGTCCCTGCGCTTCAAGAACTGCGACAGCCGAAAGACCGTTTCCGGAAACTTTGCCGTTTTCGATTTTGCCTTCGCCGAGCATCGAATCGAGTTTTCCCGAAACTTTGCCGTCCGTCTGCTCCAAGGTTAATGAAACCGGAAGTTTTTGTCCCTGAAAATCAACCGTCAAATCCCAGTTTCCCGTCAAATCAATTGTTGGTGATTCCATAGTTTTTCCGTAATTTGAAATATCCTGCGAATTGCCTTCGGTATCGAAAATCTCGATATTTGCGGCGTATTCCCTTGTTTGCGCGAGAATGTCCTCCGCATCGCCGACGATCACGATCGCCATTTGTTCGGGTGAAACGTACTTGTTTGCGGCTTCCGAAACGTCCTCGATCGTGATCTCGTTGATCTTGTCGCGATAAGTTTGCAGATAATCGTCTGGCAAATCATAAACCTGCTGCTGAACGATCAGGTTAGTCAAGCCTTCCTGCGTTTCCGCGCGAATCGGGAAAACTCCGGCAAGAAAGTTTTTCGCGTCCTGCAACTCTTCCTCGGAAACTTTTCCGTCGCGGATTCTGTTTAATTCGTAGAAAAATTCTTTTAAGCTGTCGCCGGTAACCGAAGTACGGACTTCGGCGGTTGCTTCGAACGCGCCTGCGAGACGCCTTGAATCGAATTTCGAATACGCGCCGTAGGTGTAGCCTTTTTCCTCGCGCAGATTCATGAAAATACGCGACGACGCGCCCGCGCCTAGAATTTGGTTCATCAAAAGCGCGCGAAAATAATCTTCGTGATTGCGTTCGATCGCCGGATTGGCGAGCACGATATTCGATTGCGCCGAGCCTTTGCGGTCAACGATTGTCAAGGTTCGTTCAGCGCGCGACGGAACTTTGTCGAAAGCGAAATCTTCGACTTTTCCGCTTTCCCATCTGCCGAAATGACCTTCGAGTTCCTTGATAAAATCGTCCTTTTCGACATCGCCGACGACGATAAACACGGCATTATTCGGCACAAATGTGCGCGACTGATGTTCGATCAGCCGTTCGCGTGTCAGTTTTTCGACGTCATCGGCGGTCGGCGAGACAACCGAATACGGATGATTGCCGAAGATGATACGCGAAACCTGTTCGTCCGCCAAAAAATTTGCCTGCGAGCGCTGGAATTTCAAACCCTCGATCGTGTTGCGGCGATAAAGGTCGAGTTCTTCTTCGGGAAAAGTCGGTTTCAGAACCATTTCAGCCAACAAGCGCAGAATGTCCGAGGCATAAAGCGTCAGGCTCGACGCCGAAAGCGAAGTCGTATCCGATCCCGAACCGGCGGAAAGACTCGCGCCGAGTCGTTCAATTTCTTCCGCAAGCTGTTTTGACGAGTAGCTTTCCGTGCCCTCGGAAAGCATCGAGGCGACGGCTGAATTTAAACCGACCGCATCGCTCGGTTCGTGGATGTCGCCGACGCGAAAAATCAGGCGAAAGCTGACGAGCGGCAGTTTTTTGTCTTCGAATATAACGACTTTCAAGCCGTTGGCGAGCGTTGTTTCAAACGGCTGCGGAATATTAAAAGCGACCGGCGCGAGCGGCGCCGGTGCAGATTTGCGAAATTCTTCCATAAAAATTTTATAAATTATTTGTTTTCGGGCGACTCAAATGCGATCAATCCGTCTTTCATGGCGGCTTCGACATCAAGCAAGAAATACAGCTTGTCCCGGTTTTCCATCTTTTGATAATCGAGTGTGATTTTAGAAAACATTTTTTCCGTTTCGATGAGAACCAATCTTTTCAGCTCATCTTTTTCTTCCTGCGAAATAGCCATAAAATTTACCTCAAAAATTTTCTATTATTGCTGCTGCGTCGTCACGACGTCGAGCAGCGTTCTGTTTTCGGTGTTCAAAAATCGGGCGACGGCTTCTTTTATCTGGTCGCCGGTTATCGCTAAAAGTTCGTCTAATTCGGAGTTAACAAGTTCGGGATTTCCGTCATAAAGCGCGAATTCGGCGATACTCTGCGCGCGCGCCATCGAAGACTGCCGGACGCGAATCGTGTCGTTGAGCAGCTGATTTTGAATTTTTTCCATTTCCGAAGGCGTCGGACCGAATTCGGCGATGCTGCGGATTTCAGCCATGATGATTTCGCGGATTTGCGACAAATCCTTGTCGGGTTTCGGAATCGCTCCGATAATGATCGAAGACGGTCCGCGCCGGTCGTCGGTAAACCCGAAAAGCTGGATCAATGATTCGTCGCCTTTGACCAATTTTTGGTAAAGCCGCGAACTGTCGCCGTCGTAAAGCAGTTTTCCTGCCAAATAAAGCGCGTAATATTCGGGCGTTCTTCGCTCGGGAATCTTCCAACCGATCAAAAACGCCGGAAACGGCGCGAGCTTATCCTCGTATTCCTTATAATTGACCGCGACTTCCGACGGTTCCGACACGTCGAGCGCCGCAGGTTTCGGCTGTGCGGGAATCGTTCCGAAGTATTTATCGATCAACTGTTTGGCTTCCGTTACGTCGAATGCTCCGGACAAACACATGACCGCATTGTTCGGCGCGTAATAAACACGGAAAAATTCCTGCACGTCTTCGACCGTCGCATCGTCCAAATCTTCCATCGAACCGATCGTCGAATGCGAGTTGGCAAAGTTTTTGTAGATCATTTCAAAAACTATGTCGAAAATCTCGCCGTACGGCTGATTATCATAGCGCAAGCGCTTTTCTTCCTTAACGGCTTCGCGCTGGTTGTCGAGATTTTCCTGCGTCACGGCTAAGGAACGCATCCGGTCGGATTCGAGCCACAGCGCGAGCGGCAGCTGATTGGCGGGCAGAGTTTGGTAATAATTCGTCCGCTCGGACGAGGTCGTGCCGTTCATCGTTCCGCCGGCTTTCATAATATATTGAAAATGCGCGGCTTTCGGGACATTTTCCGAACCCTGAAACATCATGTGTTCAAACAGGTGCGCAAAGCCCGTGCGACCTTCGCGCTCGTTGCGCGAACCGACATCGTAATAAACCGCGACCGAGACGACCGGAGTCGAATTGTCCTGATTAAAAATCACGCGCAAACCGTTTTCGATCGTATATTCTTCTAATTTCAATGGAGCGAGTTTGAATGCTTCTGACATAAATATTCAATATAAATACAAGTAACTAATTGCCAATTGAAAACTGATCGTGAATCACGAATTACAAATTTCGTCTAAAGAAAATCTTAATTTACCGCAAAGCGATAAGCAAATAAGTAATAAAAGGTTTTACTGTCGAGAAATACGTAGTTTGTAATTCGCAATTATTTTAATCCTTTTTGATTTTTCCCGACGACCTTTTCATCGTCGAACGAAACCTCGATGTATTTCGAGCCGTCTTCAAGTTCCCAACGATAAGTTTCCTTTAAAATTCCGCCCTTTTCTACTGATGTGACCTTCTGTTCATCTCCGGCAATGAGAACTTCGACCTCAAAAAGAGACATTCCGTTTTTGATTTTATCGAAATTTTCCCTGTTGATCTGTTCGACGGTATTTTTTACCGGCGGAACCGGCGCGACCAAATCATTCGAATCAACCGGAGCCTTAACCATTTCGCGATTGATCGGCGCGCTGTTTTCCGACGTATTTTTTGAACACCCGATGAGTAAAAGCGCGGCGAAAAGTAACAATGCCGTTAATTTTACGGGACGAATCATGCTTTTGATTTTCATTTATTCTCTCTCAAATTATTAAAAACTAAATTAACAACAGATTTATATTTATATCATCTGGCACTCTGATTGCACTAAACTCTTATTAATAATTGAATTGCGTTCAAAGTGTTCGCATTTGATATTAAATATTTAGGAGATGAATCAAAAAATGTAGTCCTTTAGTTCAATGATCTCTGGTTCACCCCCCTAGATCTTATCTTGTTTGGAGGAGAAAGGTTTATGAAGAGAAAAATATTAATAGTCGAAGACTATGACGACACTCGCGAATTTATGAAATTTCTGCTCGAAAGTTACGGTTATCAGGTGATCGAAGCGGCAGACGGCATTCAAGCCATCGAAACCATCAAGCATCACTTTCCGGATTTGATTTTAATGGATATTGCGCTACCCGTGATGGACGGATTGACGGCGACGAAAACCATTCGAAAATTTAAGGAAGGCGCGGCGGTGCCGATCATCGCCGTTACCGCGCATGGCAAAACGTTTTATGAAAAGGCGATGGAAGCGGGCTGTAACGACCTGATCGAGAAACCGATCGATTTCGACCAATTCGAATCAGTTATTCATCAATATCTGGATCGATGAGTTTCTTATTCCGGAAGCAATCCGATTCATGAACAAAGAATCGGATTGCAAGTTTGCCGGTCGATAAACTGAAAAAACAGGTAAAACTACCTATGAAAAATAGGTAGTTTTACCTATGCGCGCGCCGCTTTTAAAGTGTTACTCTTTCGACGTGGTTATTAAACAAAAGCTTTATTAGCAAACGACGATGTTCAAAATTTTTCCTTTTCTAAATTATTACCTACGAAAATGTCTGAGCGTATATCTCGGGTTTTATCATACGGCGAACCCGCTTTCACCGCGCTGGCGCTGGCAGCATTGGAAAGGCAACTACAAACGGCAGAAAAATAAATAATAAAGCTTTTAAAGAATGCAGCGAAGGCAAGTTTTCAGACTCCTTGCCCCCTTGAAAGGCGTGAATTTTCTTTCGCGCCTCTTTTTTTACATCCCAATTAAATTTTAACCCGCTTTCGAGCTGAGATAACCTCGGCGGTTCGAGAGGCGGTATTTTTTACCGCCCGAATTTTTAACCGTAACTTTTAATTTATGCCATTTGCCGTCCGCTGCATCCGGATAAAAACCGCTGACGTACTGGTTTTCGACTTCGCCACTGAAAACCACTTGTCGCGATGTTCGGGAAACTCGTCCCGCTTCAGAGGAAAAGTGTCCTGAATAATCTGAACAAACTTATTGTTTTATTTGAAGTGTTTTATGATAATCTTTTTTTGCAGTTTCAAAACAATCAATTCAACAAAACATTCGGTTAAAATATGCTTTCAACAATATTTCTGTTTCTATTTTTTCAGGGAATAATTCCGCAAACGACGCCCGCGCCGACGCCTGCGCCGAAACCGCCGGAAACGACGCAGCAAGTTAAAGAAGAAGCGCCGGTCGTCACCAAACACAGTTTGCGCGTCGGCAATCGGACGCTCAATTACACGGCGACGACGGGATTTATGCCGATTCGCAACGAGCGGACGGGCGAAACCGAGGCGCGGATTTTCTTTATGGCTTACACGCTCGATAATCCGCCCGCAAATCGCCCGTTGATGTTTTCGTTCAATGGCGGTCCGGGTTCGGCGTCGGTCTGGCTGCATCTCGGCGCGCTCGGACCGAAGCGCGTCAAAATGCTCGACGACGGTTTTCTGCCGCCGCCGCCGTATGAACTGGTTGAGAACGACCAGACGTGGCTGACCGAAACCGATATGGTTTTTATTGATCCCGTCGGCACGGGTTATTCGCGCGCGACGAAAGCGGAATTCGCCCAAAAGTTTTTCGGCGTCAACGGCGATCTCGAATCTATCGGCGAGTTTATCAGAATGTATCTCGGACGTTTCGAGCGCTGGAACGCACCCGTATTTCTGGTCGGCGAAAGCTACGGCACGACGCGCGCCGCCGGTCTTTCGAACCTGCTTTTTGAAAAAGGCATCGGGCTCAACGGCATCCTTTTGATTTCAAACGTGATGAACTTTCAGACGATTCGTTTTGCCGAAGGCAACGATTTGCCGCTTGTCATGATCTTTCCGTCCTACACGGCAACCGCCTGGTATCACAAACGTCTCGGCGCGGAACTGCAAGCGAAACCATTAAAACAGGTTCTCGCGGAAGCCGAGAATTTCGCGAGCGGCGAATTCACTTCGGCGCTTCTCAAAGCCGACCGGTTGAGCGCGTCGGAAAGGCAAAGCGTTTTGGATAATTTCAGCAAATATTCGGGCTTGAGCCGAACGTTTGTCGAGCAGAACAATCTGCGGGTTGATTTGAATGAGTTTTTGAAGGAACTGCTGCGCGACCGGCGTTTGACAACGGGAAGATTGGACAGCCGTTTTACGGGTTTTGACCGCGACGCCGGCGGCGACGGCACGGAATTCGATCCTTCGATGACCGCAATTCGCCCGCCTTACACTTCAACCTTTAACGATTACGTCCGCCGCGATCTGGGCTTTAAATCAGACCTCGAATATTTCATCCTCGGCGGCGGGATCACTTCGCCGTGGAACTGGAATGTCAATAACGGCTACGCCGATACGAGCGTCGCCTTAAACACCGCGATGCGCAAAAATCCGTATATGAAAGTTTTCGTCGCCTCCGGCTATTACGATATGGCGACGCCGTATTACGCGACCGAATACACGCTCGCCGCGATGAACCTCGAACCCGTTCTGCGCCGAAACATTTCGGTCAGCTATTATGAATCCGGACACATGATGTACATCGAAAAAAACAGCTTACGAAAGTTAAAAGAAGACGCGGCGCGCTTTATTCAAAGCTCATTAAACAAGTAGTTAATTTGAAGAAATTAGCCGCGCAATGAAATGCAATGGAATTTCAAAACTTCAATTTGAAGAATTTATGATTTGCCCGTTTTGAAGTGTTATCCGGTATTTTCCCAGTCGTTCGGCTTCCGTCTCGTTATGCGTGACATAGATAAAAGGAATTTGGGTTTGGCGCTGGGCGTTTTCGATTTCATCGAGCAATTTCGAACGGGTTTCGACATCAACGGCTGAAAGCGGCTCGTCGAGCAAAACGATCAACGGATCGGAAGCGAGCGCTCTCGCTAAAGCGACGCGCTGCTGTTCGCCGCCCGACATTTCGCGCGGAATTCGCCCGCCGATTTGTTCGATGTGAAAAAGCGCAAGCATTTCACGCGCTTTTTCGGTTTTTAACGACTGATTACTCGCCTTAACGCCGTAAGAGATATTTTGTTCAGCCGTCAGATGCGGAAATAACGCGTAATCCTGAAAAACAAAGCCGACGCGCCGCTGCTGAATCGAAAGATTGATTTTGTTTGCCGAATCAAAGTAAATTTGCGAATCCATTTTGATCGAGCCTTCATCGGGCGTCAGAATTCCGGCGATCATTCGTAAAACGCTCGTTTTTCCCGCGCCGGACGAACCCATCAAAACCGTAAAGCCGCTGCCGACCGAAAAGGAAACGCCGAGCCGAAAGACCGTTTCGCGTTTATCGTAAAAGTTTTTTTTAAGTTCAACCTGGAGCATTTACCCGTAAATCCTCGAACGGCTTATTTTGTTGGTCAAATAAACCGCCGTGATCGAAACCGCCGTCAGGATGAGCGCGAGAATCTGCGCTTGTCTTTCTTCGCCCGAAGCGACGGCTTCGTAAATCGCGAGCGGCATCGTTTGTGTTTTGCCCGGAATGTTTCCGGCGATCATCAAAGTCGCGCCGAATTCGCCGAGCGCGCGGGCGAAGCTCAAAACTAATCCTGCGAAAATACCGCGTTTCGCGAGCGGCAGTGTGATTTTCAGAAACGTTTCGAGCCTGCCCTTACCGAGCGTGTAAGAAGCGATCTCGTAATTCGGATTAACGCTTTCGATGCTTGCCCGCGACGCTTTTATCATCAAAGGCAGCGCGACCACAACCGCCGCGACGACCGCGCCCTGCCACGTAAAAGCGAACGTCCAGCCCGTCAGATCATAAACATAACTGCCGATCAGCCCGCGTCTGCCGAGCAAAACGATCAGGTAATAACCGGTCACGGTCGGCGGCAAAACGAGCGGCATCGTTAAAACGGCGTCGAGCAGTTCTTTGCCGCGAAAGTCGAATTTGGCGAGCAAGTAAGAGATTGCCAATCCAAGCACGCCGACAATCAGCGTCGCGACGCTGACGATCAAAAACGATAATTTAAAGGCGTCCCAAATCATTTACTGAGATATAAGGGCAAATCCGTATTTCGACAAAATATTTTGACCTTCCACGCTTAAAACCAAATCGATAAATTCCTGCGCCGATTGTTTTTGTTTTGAATCGTTGACGACGGCGATCGGATAAAGAATCGCTCTGTGTAAGCCTTCCGCGTGAGAAACTTCAACCCGAACTTTATCGCCCGCGTTTCGCGCATCGGAAGCGTAAACGATGCCCGCGTCGGTTTCGCCGCGCACGACATAATCGAGAACCTGCCGCACGTCTTCGGCGAAAATCAGTTTCGACTGAACCTCGGTTTTCATATTTAATTTTTCGAAGACCTGTTCCGTATATTGTCCGGCTGGAACGGTTTTCGGATTTCCGACCGCGATTTTCTTAAATTCCGGTTTTGCCAGATCGGCAAACGAAACGGCGTTTAATTTCGATTCCTTATGAACGATTAACACCAGAGTGTTTCGCGCAAAGTCGCGACGACTCGCCGCGTCGATCAAGCTTTTCGCCGCGAGTCCGTCCATCTGCGCCGCGCCCGCGCTCGCGAAAACGTCAACCGGCGCACCCGACTCGATCTGCCTTTGAAGCGCGCCCGAAGCGCCGAAGTTGAAACTGATTCTTTTTCCGGTCTTTGTCTTGTACAAAACCGCGATCTCGTTAAAAGCGTCTTTGAGCGAAACCGCCGCCGAAATTGTCAGCGCGCCAGTTTCGTTCGAAGTTTTATTGCCCCATTCGGACGAATTTCCCGCGCAGCCGCCGAAAATAAAAACCAGTAAAATAAAAAGCAGACGAATCGTCATAAACAGTTACGAAAAATTTAAAGTAAAATTACTCTAAAGTTTAACTAATGTTTGGTGTTTCCCGCCAGAAGATTAATTGCGTGCGGCAGTAAAAGCTTGATGACCTCGAAACATTCCTCGACGCCTTTTGGCGAACCGGGAAGATTTATTATCAAAGTATTATTGCGAATTCCGCAAACGCCCCGCGAAAGCCACGCTTTTGGATTAATTTTCGCCGTTTCCGCGCGCATCGCTTCCGCCAATCCGGGCGCTTCTTTTTCGAACACGGCGCGCGTCGCCTCGGGCGTGTTGTCGCGCGGCGCAAATCCGGTTCCGCCGGTCGTGACGATCAAATTTACGTCCTCGCGCTCGGTCAAAACGTAGAGCGTTTGCCGCAAATCGTCGAAATCGTCGGAAACGATCATTTTTTCAACGATTTCCGCACCGAAAGCGGTTAAAATTTCGACTAATTTTTTGCCCGAAACATCGTCAGCTTCGACACGTGAATCGCTGACTGTAATAACGATTGCCCGAATTTTACTGTTCATAATATTTTGTATCAGCCCTTCGTAACTTCCAGTTCTTCGGCTGATACTTTGCGGCGGCTGTAAAAAATGCTCAAAATTACGCCGATCACGACCAGCAGCATTCCGAGCAAACTTCCCGTTCCCTGCGCTTCGCCGAAGAATATCCAGCCGATCGAAAGCCCGTAGATCAAGCCGGTGTAAACGATGATCGCGACGCTCGCGGCTTTTTCACGTTGGAGCGCGTCGGTCAGGAAAATTTGTCCGAGCTGCGATAAGATTCCGATCAGTAGAAGATAAAACCAGTCCCAACCGGCGGGCGTTTTCCAGTTAAAAACCGTGAAAAACAATCCGGCAATCATGCCGATCAGCTGAAAGTGAAAAACGACCGTTAAAGGATGTTCTTTTTCCTTCAGACTGCGCACCAGATTGTAAGCCATTCCCGAGCCGAACGCCGAAATCACGCCGAGTCCGAGATAGAAAAGCGAAACGCGCGTGTCGAACTGCTCGATAAAAAGAACGCCCGTAAATGCGATCAGATAAAAAAACCACTGCGGCAGACTGACTTTTTCCTTAAGCAGAAAAATCGCGATAATCGCCGTAAAAATCGGCGAAAGATACTGAATCGTCATCGCCGACGCGAGCGGAATATTCTGCACCGTGACGAAAAAGAAATAAAGCGCGATCGTGCCGAAGATTCCGCGAAGAGCAAGTATCTTATGATTCGTTCCCGTCACGCTTCCGCCGGCGCGGCGCAGCCCGTAAAAACAAAACCCGACGCCGAGCAGACAGCGAAAAAACACGATTTCCATCGCCGGGAGATGCGCAACCTGTTTGACGCAGACATTCGCCATCGCAAAAAAGAATGTCGAGAGAAACATCGCGCGCACGCCTTCGGTCAAGAATTGATTTTTCGGGAAACTCTCGGAAGCGACATTCATTGCAATAATTTTAGCGTATTTGCCTGAAATTTTCCTCACGCAAGAAAAGACGAGCCGAAGCCCGTCTTTTCTAATTAAAAGTTTACGCTTTTCCGCCTAAACTAACGAACGACTAAATTTCCGCCGCCCAAAATTTGCTCGACCGTGCGAGTGCCGTCCCAACGACTAGAGAAAAGCAAACCACCGCCGTCGTTCCAGACATTGATGCCGATGGTGTCGGCATTGCCCGGCTCGCCTTTGTCGGTCAATTCCATCTGGAAAGAATTGTTTCCGCCCAAAGCTATCGGATTCAAAGGGTCTGTAATATCGGTCATATTCGCCTTGCCCGTGTAAACCGCCGCTCTGACCAGCGGATTGGTTGTCAAGGTTCTGACGGATAAAGTCCGCATAACATTGCCTTTAATCTGATAAACTCGACCGTTCGCTCCGCGAACGATGACATTCACGCGACCTTGCAGATTCGTGCCGCTCTTGTTGTATTTGACGTTAAAGCCAAAGTTAGTTTTCAAGCCCGTCACACCTGCGTATTGCCCGTTCGAAAGTGCGTTGACGAGATAGCCGCCGCCGGTAATAAAGTTCGTTCCGATCGGTTTGGAAACCGTCAGTACGCTGTTATCGGCTGAAGCATTCCGTGTGTAATAGCTGTTCACGATTATTCCGATGGTGTAATCCATCGAATCACCCGAACCGATATTAACATTCCAATTACAGGTTGCCGTGCCCGTTTTCGTATCGGCAAGATTGACCAAGCCGACCGGAAGATTCGAGCAGCCCGCAATCGGTGTATTCGTGTCGCGATTAACGAATGTCACGGTCGCATTGCGAATGTCGCCCGCAAAAACATCGTAAGCCGAATCGGAAGTTTCCGCCGTGATGTCTTTGACGGTTGCCGAAAGAGTTGCCGTGCCGTTACTGCAAGTCGCGCAAGCAGTGTTTACAAACAACGTTCCCGTGTAGTAAGCGCAGGCATCTTCCTGCAAAATATCAAACGCGTCGCTGTCGCTCGATGGCAGATAAAGCGCATCTCCCGCAAAGTTCGAATCAACCGTATAATTCACGTTCGGGTTTTGCGTCAGAATTAAATCCGCCGCCGCCATGCCCGAAGCATCGGTTGTATCCGAAGCGTTTTGCGTTCCGATCGCGAATCCGACGAGCTTGCCCGATACTGCCAATCCTTGCATCGCGCCGCCGCCGTTGTCGGTCAGCGTTGCTGAAAGAGCTTGCTGGTCGGAATACTGCTCGCTGTAGTCGCCCGTATAAACAAGCGCGGTCGGACGTTTGCCGACATTGATGGCGACCGATTGCTCGTCAGACAAATTCGGCGTTCCGTTATCGGTGACGCGAACCGTGAAAGTATGCGAACCGATTTGCGCCGAAGCCGGAGTCCACGCGAACACACCGCTCGACGGATTGATTGATGCGCCCGAAGGTGCGCCGATCAAACTGAATGTCAAAGTGTTTGCCGGAAGGTCGGGGTCGGTTGCGTTTGCGTCAAAACTAAATGCATTGCCCCAATAACCTGTCTGATTACTGATCGAATCTAAAACCGGCGGAAGGTTAACCTCGTTGACCGTAATCGTAATTTGCTCTTCGTCCGAAAGATTCGGTGAGCCGTCATCCGTTACTTTTACTGTGAAAGTATAGCTTCCCGGACCTTGCGCTTCCGTCGGTGTCCAGCTAAACACGCCGCCCGAAGTGATTGAAGCGCCAGCCGGTGCGCCGACCAAACTAAAGACAAGATTGTTAGCCGGTAAATCCGCGTCAGTCGCTGTTGCCGTAAAGCCGAACGCGACTTGTTCGTCAATCGTCGAATTGCCGACAGCATTTAAAACCGGCGCGAGATTGACTTCGTTGATGTGGACGTTAAACGTCTGCGTGTCAGACAAATTGCCCGTGCCGTTATCCGTCACGCGAACCGTAACGGGATAATCGCCTGCGCCCTGCGCCTCGGTCGGTGTCCACGAGATGGCACCCGAACTCGAATCAATCGTCATACCCGTCGGAAATCCCGCGTCGAGCGAATAAGTCAAAACATTCGCCGGAACATCGGAATCGCTTGCGCCCGTCGGAACCGAAAGCAAGGTTTCTTCATCAACCGTTTGATTAGAAATTGCGTTCAAAACAGGAGCGCTGTTGACTTCGTTGACCGTCAGACTGATTGATGCGTCCGTATAGACAAGGCCGTCGGAAACGCGAACGGTAAAACTATTCGCCGAACCGTTGCCCTGCGCTTCGGTCGGTGTCCAGCTAAATTCACCCGTCGAAGGATTGATGATCGCGCCCGCCGGTGCGCCGACCAGACTAAACGTCAAAGTTTGCACAGGAACGTCCGAATCGCCTGCCGTTGCCATAAAACTATACGGTGCAAGCTCGTCAATCGTCGCCGAAGCCGGAACATTCGAAAGCGTCGGCGCAGCGTTGACTTCGTTAACCGTGATGGTAATACCTGCGTCCGTGTTCAACTCGCCGTCGGAAAGACGAACCGTAAAAGGATAAACTCCCGGTCCCTGCGCTTCGCTCGGCGTCCAGGTAAATACGCCGGTCGAAGGATCGATCGAAGCGCCGCCGGGCGCGCCCGCAAGCGAAAACGTGAGCGTTTGTCCGGCATTGTCGATATCATTTGCCGAAGCCGTGAAACCGTACGCGACCAATTCGTCGGTCGTCGCCGAAGCCGGAACATTCCCGAGCGAAGGCGCGTCGTTGACCGCATTGACTGTAATGTTCACCGTAACGATGTTTGAATCCGCCTGCCCGTCGTTCGCTTTGTAGGTAAAACTGTCCGGACCGTTATAATCGGGATTCGGCGTGTAATTAAACGAACCGTCAGGATTGAGCGTAAAGCTCGAATCGTTTGCCGGTTCCGTGACAACCGTAGCTGTTAATGGATTACTTTCCGCATCGGTATCGTTGCCTAAAACGCCGATTGCCGCAACAGATAATAAGGTATCTTCGTTGGTCGAATATGAATCACCGACGGCATTCGGCGCGCTGTTCGTTTGACACGCTACTTTTCGCCAGACGTAATTGATCTTGCTTGTATTAATGTGGTCTTTCACGTAAGCCGAGTAAGCGCAGCCAGACGAACCGCAATTATAAAGTGAACTCTTTTTATAATTTTCCGCTGCCGGTGTCGCGCCGAAATATAAAGTGCTGCCCCAGCCATCAACCCACGCTGTATGCGTAATGGTACTCGGATCCTGGCTTGAATTGATCGAAATCGCGTAGTCAGATGAACTTCCACCGTATAAAAGTGCTGCCGCTTCCTGACCGGTGTAAGTCGGCGGGTTCGACGTCCATATCGGTCCGTCACTCGTCCGGTAAGAACCGACGAATTCGTAAGAAATACAATCGGCGACCTTGAACACTTCAAAGCCAAGGATCTGGAGATTCGGATATCCCGTATATGGATTTCCGATGTTGAGAATGTTATTTGTATACGTGTTTACTCCATAACTCCAGTTGTAGACATAGCCGTTTTGTAGAGAATTATCAACCCAGAGGTCGTGTCCACCGCCGAAGGCAGGACCGTAGCTTGAATAGTTGTAAGTTTGGTATTGTCCGCAACCGGGACAGTTAGGATCGCTGTTCAATTTCTGTCTTTGAACGAAGTCAGATGTCAGATTAAAAAGAAAAGCCGTTCGTTCAGCGTCAATTTGCGTGATGTTGTAGGCGTTGACTGAATTCCAACTTTGCGGGTTATACCCGCCGATTAGGTATTGTTGACCATTGTATTGGACACGCAGAACTGTAATAGTACGTCCTTGTCCGTCTGCCGCCGTGTGAAAGTTAGGAGCCGTCTTACCGTCGCCGCTTGTTTTACTGAAGATGTTCGTCAGCGTGATATTGCCTTCGTTAAGATAACCGGCAATCTGGTCGGCTTGCGCTTGGTTAATTAAAGTTGACCCGCCGACGATTTGAGCCGAGTTCGTTAAATTTTCCGTGTTCGGATTATCATTTAATGACAATTCGCTCTTCGTCAGAAACGAATCCACCAAGTTTTCTGGATTGGAAAGCGGCGTGCTTTGGTAACCGTCAGGAATTTCGATGGGAGGATACTGTGCCAAAATGTTTTCCGTGACTAATAACAAGCTAATAAGGGAGAGAATAAACACAATTGTATTTCTCTTAGTTTTCATTTGTTCTCCTTAGATTTTGTACTTTTCTTCTAAACCCTAATATTGAGTGTGCGAAAGGTTACTCAAGACTCGAAAACAAGGAAGGATAGTCTTTTTTAACTGACAATTATCGGGTGTTTCATTTATATATGGCTTTTTTTCGCAAAATCTTACAAACTATTTTCAAATTATTTGAAAAAAGCCATTAGTTATTGGGATTTGTTCTTAAATCGGGTAGATTGGTTGCGATTATAACCTAAAAAGTATTTTTTTCAATCCCAAATTAAAAAAATACTTTTTCTTAACCCCGAATTTTTACACTTACTCTAAATTGATGAAAAATTATCTGCTTTATTGAATATGGACTAAAAAAAACCGATAATCTCAAAGATTTATGTTTAAAAAAGTTTTGATATTATCGGCGGCGGTCGGCGCGGGACATCTGCGGGCGGCGGAAGCGCTCGAAAAAGCGTTTAATCAAATGCAGGCGGCGGAAATTGTTAAAAACATTGACGTTCTTAATTATACGAATCCGCTTTTTCGGAGGCTTTACGGCAAGGCTTATCTCGATATGGTCAACACGATGCCCGAAGTTCTCGGCTGGATGTATGATTCGTTCGATAAACCATGGGAAAACGAACGGCGGCGGCTCGCGCTCGACCGCCTTAACGCGCAGCCGCTGATAAATCTTTTGAAAAAGGAAAAGCCGGATCTTGCGGTCTGCACGCATTTTCTTCCCGCAGAAATTATTTCGTGGCTGAAGGCGAAAAAGAAGATCGATTTTCCGCTGGGCGTTGTCGTGACGGATTTCGACGCGCACGCGATGTGGCTCTGTCATAACTACGAGCAGTATTTCGTCGCGCTCGAAGAAACGAAAATTCACCTCGCGAAAATCGGTATTCCGGCTGAAAAAATCACGGTTACGGGCATTCCGATCGACCCGCTTTTTGCCGAAACGAAAGATAAACCGGCGATGCGCGAAAAATTCGCTTTGGAAAAAGACAAGCTGACGATTCTGGTTTCGGCGGGCGGCTTCGGCGTCGGCAACATCGAGCATCTTTTAGAAGCGCTTTCCGATTTGCGGACGCCGTCGCAGATCGTCGCGATTTGCGGGCGAAACGAGGAATTAAAGACAAAACTCGAACGGCTCGCGAAAGAAAAATTAAATAACGAGCGCGTTATTTTCAAACCGATCGGTTTTACGCGCGAAATGGACGAATATATGTCGGCGGCGGATCTGATCGTCGGAAAACCCGGCGGTTTAACGACTTCCGAGGCGTTGGCAAAAGGCTTGATTTTTGTCGTCGTCAACCCGATTCCCGGTCAGGAAGAACGCAATTCCGATCATCTTCTGGAAAAAGGCTGCGCGATAAAATGCAATAATCTGCCGGTTTTGGCTTATAAAATTGACGAGCTGGTAAAGGATAAAGCGCGTTTCGAAGCGATGCGCGAAAACGTTAGAAAATTTGCGCGCCCGAACGCCTCGCGCGAAATCGTCGAGCGGCTTCTTGCGTTATGAAACTTCCCCGTTTTGAGGATTTCAAAGCGGATTTTAACCGCGAAATCTGGCTTGATACGGCAAAGTTAATTTGCCGCCGGCACAAAATTCAGTTCAATCAATTAACGCGCGCCGAACAGGGCGAAAGCATCATTTTTCTGATTGACGAAAAATATGCCTTAAAAATCTTTAACCCGCTCAGGACAAGCGGTTTTCAGCGTGAAAAACTTGCGCTCGAAATCGCGCGGACGAGCTTGAAAATCCCCGAAACGATCGCATGCGGCAACCTCGAAAATTACCAATATTTAATCACGACGCAGATTCACGGCGAGCAATTGTCGCGCGAAATGTGGCTTAAACTGCATAAAACCGACCAGATTACGATTCTCGCGCAGCTTGCAAACGGCTTAAAAGAATTACATGAATCCAAACATTCAAAAGTAGATTTCGATTGGGATAATTTTATTAAGATTCAGGCTGAAACCTGTTTCGAGCGGCAAAAAGCGTGTCTCGTAAATGAAAAGTTATTGTCCCAAATTTCCGCCTACCTCGAAGAAAATCTCAAACTTTTGCCGACTGAATGCGAAAAAGTCTTTCTGCACGGCGACGTTCATTTCGGAAATCTGAGGTTCATCAAAAGCGGCGGAAAATGGCAAATTGCAGGTTTGTTCGATTTTGCCGATTCGCTTAAAGGGTTTCACGAATATGATTTTCTCGCCGTCGGCGTTTTGATGATTCAGGGACAAGGCGATCTGCAGCGTGAGTTTTTCCGTGCTTACGGTCATCAGGAAAGTGAAATTAACGAATACCTGCGTAAAAGATTGATGCTTCTGATGATGTTTTACGAATGCAGCGATCTACGCCGTTATGCGGTACGACTTAGTCCCGAAGCGGCTAAATATTCGCTGTTAGAATTAGAAAAAGCGATTTGGAATTTTTAAGAAATATTAATGCAAAGACGCAAAGTTTTTTAAATTTCTTTGCGTCTCTCCGTCTTTACGCTTTTGCGTTAAAAACAATCTTTAATTTTCAGCAACGGGACTTTTCGAGCGCCAGCGCCAAAATCTTCTGACGCCGAGCGAAATTCCGGTGTAAACCAGCACGGCGCCGATGATGCAGGCGATAAAGCCGATAAGCTGACCGATAAAACCGCCGGTTTCGCCCGTGTGCGTAAAACGAGACCACGAACGAAGCTGGCGCGCCGAATTCTGCTCGCCGTAGGTTTCCCACTTCGCGGCTTCCGTTGTTTTCGTGTCAACCGTTAAAGTCGAACGCCCGAAACGATTCCAGTAGATGCCTTCGTCAACCGTAAACACGGCTGAATCTTTGGTAATCGGCAAACGGAGCGAGATTGATTTCCAATCCGGCACCTGATTTTCCGCTTTTTTCCAGACCGCGTTTAAGTTTTCGGGCAGCGCTGGCGGCGGTTCGTTTTGATTATTCGATGCATTCGGCGGCGCTTGCTGCTGCGGCGCGGGAACTTCGTTGCCGGTCAAAGTATAAAGCAGATTGCCCGCCCATTGATAAGAAATAACCGCCGCCGTCAGCGTCAGAATAATCAATACGAGCGACGTCCAGAAACCCAAAACCGTATGCCAGTTAAAATCGCGGGCTTTGCCCTTTACCTTCCAGCGCGGCGTCAGCGCGGCTTTAAAGTGCTGCAAGCTCAAGCGTCGCGGAAACCAGATGTAAATTCCAGAAATCGCGAGAAATAAAAACATCAGATTGCACGCGCCCGTGATTGCTTTGCCGACTGCCCGACCGTCGCCCGAAAGCGCGATCCAACGGTGCAGATCGGTCATCGTCCGAAAAAACGAGCGCCAGCCCGTTGCGCCTTCGCCGGTAATTTCGCCCGTATATGGATTGACGAAAATTTGTCCGTCGCGCCCCATGGAAACCTGCCACGCGGCGTTCGGTTTACTGCTCGGCAGAGCGATTCCCGAAGGTTTGGCGTTCGGTTTTGCTTCCGAGATTTTGGCGAGAATTTCCTGCACGGAAAGCCTCTGCGCGTCGGCTGGCTGCGCGACGAAACGCATATCGCGTTCGGCATATTCGGCGATGTTTTTTTCAAACGAAAGCAGCGCGCCGGTAACGCACATGATAAAAATCACGATGCCGCCGAGAGCGCCCGCAATCACGTGAAGCCAGAAAATTATTTTGCGAAATTTTTCCATAAATCCCTATGATGCCTTTTTACGTTTCTAATTATCCCCCAAAATGGAAAATTGGAGACAAACAGACTCAACATTTTTTCTAAAAATTAAATGTCGTCCGCAGTGAAAACGTGCGCGGCGCGGCGATTTCAATATTCGAACCGACCGTCGCGTTAACGAAAATTGTTTCGTCGAGCAGATTATCAACGTTGAATGCAAAATTTACATAGCGGTTCAGGCGATAAAAAAGCGCCGAATCAACGCGTGTGAAAGCGGGCAGAACGAGTACATCCGGCGAAGCAAAAGTTCGCGCGCCGTTGCTGCCGAGACGTCTTCCCTGAAAGTTTAGACCGAATCCGGCACCGAAACCTTTCAAATACCCCTCGCGACGGTCATAACGCGCGTAAAAATTATATGAAAAATGCGGCGTTTTTTCCGCCCACGAATTCGGAATCGGCGAAGACGACGGCGGCAAACCGGTGTTCGTTAAGTTATTCGGAAAGCCTTTATAGACGGCTTTTATCCACGAAAAACCGGCAGAAAGCCGTAAATCCTGGCGAACCTGAAAGTCGCCGGAAAACTCTGCTCCGCGCGAACGTCGAGTTCCTGCGGGCACAAAATAGCGACGAAGATTCGGATTGAAAACATTAACGTCGGACTGCACGAGCGCATTTTCGATCTGATTCTGAAATAAAGCAAAAGTTAATCCGACGCGGCGGCTCAACAAATCATATTTCGCGCCGATCTCGAAACTTTTTCCGATCGTCGGATCAAACACGCCGCGATTTCCCGTTTCATCTTCGGCTTCCGGGTCAACCGGATTAAAGCTGGTCGCGTAACTTGCGTAAAGCGCGAGCTGATTGGTTGCATTAACAACGATCGCGGCATTTGGAATAAAGCCGCTTTTGCGTGTTGTGCCGGTCGTCGGCTTATTTTGCCCGTAATTGAAGCCGAGCGTTAGATTAACTCTTCCATTGGCAAGCGAAGTTCGGTTCTGCACAAAACCATTGATAATTTTGTCTCGCAGCCATGGATTAAAAATTAAAGTTAAATTATCGCGGAGCCCCGCGGCGGCAACGCCCGTAAAAATGTTGATCGGAGATTGCGGCGCAGTGGAACCGGTCGCCGTTGTGACGCGCGAATCGAGAATTCTCCGGTAAAACCCGACTTGTGTTGTGTTGCGCCACCAACCGGTATTTTTCCACTCATAAATAACATCGGCGCTAAAATTTTTATAATTTCGCCGCGCCATACTTTTCGACTGTATCCGCGACACGATGTTCTGATTACGAAGCTGGTTGATTTGTGCGACGGTCGTTGCGGTCGGCGTAAACGAATTAATATCGGTATCAAACGAAATGTACCGGTAAGCCGCATTCACGCGCAGTTTCTCCGTGACGATGCCGCTGAAGCTCAATCCAGCCCATGATGTTTCTTCGATACGCGTGCCGCCGAATAAATTTACATCGAGCGGTGATAAATTATCGTCATTAATGACGACATTTACCGGATCGGCAGGCGTTAAGGCAAGAGTCGTCGCGGCGGTCAGCGAAGTCGAAGGCGAGATAACATTTCCGCCGCCGTAAGGACGAAAATATCGTGTCCATTGGGCACTCGGAGTAATAGTGTAACGACCTGCCGGATCGAGCTTGAACGTCACTGAACCGTTCAGATAACGATTTCGATCAAGCGTATCCGCAGTAAAATAATTCATATTTTCAAAGGTCGCCAAGCCTCGGTAAAGAATTCGCGCGTTTTTATCGAACGCGCCGGTCGTGTCAATGTCAATCCCGAATGACGGGCGCTCGGTTAAAGACACCCCGTTTCCCTGATAGCTCGAACCTCGTAAATCTATCCGGGTGAAACGCTCCTCACGCGGTTTTTTTGAGACAAGATTGATAAAGCCGCCGGGCGAACCGGTTTGACCGTAGATCAAACTTGCCGGACCGCGTAAAATAACCGCTTCTTCGATGCCGAACATACTCGCGCCAAAACCGCCGCCGCCGACGTTGATGCCGCTGAATCCGTCGAGCCGCGTATCCTCAGCCGATTGACGGTAGCCGCGCGCATAAAAATGATAACTGCCGTTCCGATAACTATTTTGCGTTAATCCGGGAACGTAATTGAGAACGTCCGACACCTGTCGAAAATTTTGGTCACGTAAGCGTTCCTCGCTAAACACCGACAAACTACGCGGCGTTTCATGAATCGAAACAGGTAACTTCAATGTTGTTTCAACAGCCGCTTCGGCGCCGTCCATAATGATTGTTACGGATTCGCTGACACCGTTTGTTGAAAGTGTTAAATCAGCGCTTACCTGGGTCGAGCCAAGCGTTATTTCGCGCTCGACAGTTGCAAAACCTTCCTTTTCGACAATCAAAAAGTATTTTCCGAATGGAAGTTCGCCAAATGAAAAACTTCCGTTCGCATCTGATTTAGATTCGCGAACGACTCCTTTTTCATCACGCAAAATCAATTTTGCCTCAGCAATTATGGCTTGATTTTCATCGGTAACAATTCCCTGTAAAATGCTCGTCGTGGTTTGTGAGAAAACTCCGGAAACCAAAAAAATAAGAGAGAAAACACTCGCCGTTACGTTTTTAGACACTCGCTTTACAAAATAGTATTTTGAAATTTTCATTTTTTATTTTTTGAATTAAATTAAGATAGGTTTTTCCCCAAAGAATAAAAGCTTTGGGAAAAACCGTTTTCAACTTAAATTTCGGCGTGCTAAAATCGTTTTGCACGTTTAATTGTTAACTTGTTCCAAGATAAGAAAAACGATTTACAGTGCCGGAGCCTTTGGCGTTGCACCGCGGAAGGCTCTTTATCATACAAATATTATGAAATTGAAAATCGTTTTCAACAAGAAGCAATTCTAATTAATTATCGCGACGGTGTCAAAATGTTAAAAGTTGATTTTGTTAAATTATTTAAAGGTTAAATTTATAATTCGATTCAGAGATTTGTCTCGGTAGTTTTCAGACAATGAAAAGCCCGCGCCGCCGAGGAGGGCAAGGCAACCGGGCTTTTACCAAGCTTCACTTCCCTTGTTCGGTAATTATGCTTGGATTTAAATTTTATCTACACAAACAGTGTCGAATTAAAAAAGGAAAAGACAGGATGTTTTAATTTTTTGGAAATAAGCTGTTTCAATGAAAAAAGGCGAGATAATTCTCGCCTTTTTTAAAAAGTAATGGTGATCCGACCTGGACTCGAACCAGGGACCCAATGGTTAAAAGCCATTTGCTCTACCGACTGAGCTATCGGACCACTTTTCAAATTTGAAGCTGTTGTCAACTTCAAACCGAAACACTGATTTTACATATCGAAATCGAAGTTGGCAAGTGAGATGTGAAAGTTTTCTCAATAGTATTTAACTTTTAAACCAACCTTCCATCACCGAATCCCGCAAAATAATAGTTTGGTCGCGTTCGGGTCCGGTCGAAATCAAACCGATTTCGACGCCGATCGAGCTGGAAAGAAATTCAACATACTCGCGTGCCTTTGCCGGTAATTCCTCAATTTTCGTCATTCCGAGCGTTTCCGATTTCCAGCCTTCCAAAGTTTCGTAAATCGGTTTGATTTTTGCCAAATCGTAGGAAACCGCCGGAAATGTATCTATCCGTTTTCCGTCAATTTCATAACCGATACAAACTTTTATTTCCTCAAGCGCGTCGAGAACGTCCAATTTCGTCAGCGCAAGCGAATCGAAGCCGTTTAATTCGGCGGCGTAGCGCGTCGCGACGGCGTCGAACCAGCCGCAGCGGCGCGGGCGTTTGGTAACCGACCCGTATTCGTTGCCGCGCTGGCGGATAAGATTCGCCATATCTTCTTCGTCATCAAGCATTTCGGTCGGAAAAGGTCCTTCGCCGACGCGCGTTGCGTAAGTTCGGACGATTCCCAAAACTCCGCTGATGTGATGCGGCGGAATTCCCGCGCCGACCGCCGCGCCGCCCGCCGTCGGATTCGAAGATGTAACATACGGGTAGGTTCCGTGGTCAACATCGAGCAGCGTCGCCTGCGCGCCTTCGAGCAGAATTTTTTTGTTTTGCTTTTTGGCTACGGCTAAGAAATGCGAGGTTTCGGCGACGAACGGGCGCAGCCTCTCTATAAGCGGCGAAATTTCGTCAAAAATCTCGTCCGAACGAAGCGGTTCGCGACCGTAAAGCACGATGATTCGATTCGCTTCTTCGAGATTGCGCTCGATTCTGAGTTTTAACAGATCGGGCACGAGCGCGTCGGAAACGCGAATTCCGCGCCGTCCGGCTTTGTCCTCGTAAGCCGGACCGATACCGCGCAGCGTCGTGCCGATTTTTTCGTTGCCCAAACGTTCTTCCGAAGTATGATCGAGCGCGCGGTGGTACGGCATAATCAAGTGCGCGCGCGAGCTGACCTTCAAACGTTCGGGCGTAATTGAAATTCCTTGCAATGTCATCTGGTCAACTTCTTCGAAAAACGCGATCGGGTCGATGACCATTCCGTTGCCGAGTACGCAGGTCGAATCCTCATGAATGATTCCCGACGGTAAAAGCCTGAGAACAAACGCTTTGTCACCGACGTAGACGGAATGACCTGCGTTGTGTCCGCCCTGATAACGCGCGACGATATCAAATCTGTCGGCAAGTAGATCAACGACTTTTCCCTTTCCTTCGTCGCCCCATTGCGCGCCGATTATTACAATTATCATAATTTCAGTGGTCAGTGGTCCGTGGTCCGTGGTCAGAAAAAGACAAATACTGTCTACTGACCACTGACCACTGACCACTGCTATTTTCTTGTTATTTCCCGCCATTCGCGGGCGAGCATCGAATAAACGATGTGGTCAACAAAACGCGTGTGAAGCCAGCCGGCTTCGCGTTCGATGCCCTCGAATATGAAACCCAATCTTTCCGGAATCGCGCGGCTTTTCGTATTCTCCGGAACGCATTTAATGACGATTCGGTTAAGAACCAATTCATCGAATCCGTATTCGAGAAGTTTTTCGACCGATCTTGTAACCAAACCGCTGCCCGTCGCGCTTTTCGACAGCCAGTAACCCATTTCAGCCGATTTGTCCTTCCGGTTAATCGCGTGAAAACCGATTCCGCCGATGATTTCGCCGTTAAATACGATGTTCAAACCGATTTCGTCTTCGTTGTTGGCGAATTTTCGTAAAGAAGTTCGATAAAATTCGCCGACGCTTTCGAGCGAAAAGCCTTCATTTACCCACGGCATCCATTCATGCAAATGGTGGTAGTTTTCCATCACCACCCCAAACGCTTTATCGATATTCGATTCGGACGGCAGTGCGAGTTCCAGTTCGTTATCAACTTTCAGGCTGAACATCTTAATTTCTCGTCCGTTTGTAAAGCTCGACATATTTGCGCGCCGCGTTTTCCCACGAATTATCAATCGTCATCCCGTTTCGCTGCAATTTGCGCCACGCTTCCTTGTCGTAGTATGCAAAGAGCGATTCGTAAATTTTTTCGAGAAACTTATCGGCGCGATACGGTCGAAACTTAAAGCCGTTGCCCGTGCCGTTGACGGCGTCGAAATTCTCGACCGTGTCTTCGAGACCGCCGACCGCGCGGACGATCGGAACCGTCCCGTAGCGCAAAGAATACATTTGATTCAGCCCGCACGGCTCGAATTTCGACGGCATCATAAACATATCCGCGCCGGCTTCGATAATGTGCGCTAAATTTTCGTTGTAGCCGCGAAAAACGCCGACCTGTCGCGGCGCATAATCGCGCAGGCGCTGCCAGAATTTTTCGTACTGCTGTTCGCCCGAACCGAGCGAAATGATATACGCGCCGGTCGCCAAAATATCGCCCGCGACCGCCATCATCAGATCAATTCCCTTCTGCGCCGTCAATCGCGTAACGTTTGCAAAAATCGGGCGTTCGAGATCAACCGGCAATGAAAACTGTTCTAAAAGCTGGCGCTTACATTCGCGTTTTCCGGCAATATTAGCGGCGCTAAAATGCGAATTGAGTTCTGAATCGGTTTCGGGATTCCAGATGTCGAAATCAACGCCGTTGACGATGCCGAACAGACGGTTGCTGCGCTCTCGTAAAAGCCAGTCGAGCCCGTAACCGTTTTCGGCGGTCTGCATTTCGTAACCGTAAGTTTTTGAAACGGTCGAGAGCGTGTCCGAAACCGCAAGTCCTGCTTTCATCGCCGAAGCGTAACCGTTAAAGGCGAACGCATTGCGCTCAAAGTCTGAGGTAAATCCGAATTTCCACAATTCGTCCGCGCCGAAACCGCCTTGATACGCCAGATTGTGAACCGAAAAAACCGTTCGTGTATTGCGCCAGTAAGCGTCCCAAAACCTGAGATGCGCGATTTCGACCGCTGCAAAACCGCAGTGCCAATCGTTCAGATGAACAATGTCGGGCGGCGCGCCGAGCCGTTTTATTAAAGCCAGCGCCGCGTGGTTGAAAAACGCGAAACGCTCGTAATCTTCGGTGTAACCGTAAATCGAATCGCGGTGAAAATACGACGGCGCATCGATCAGAAACGTCGGCGAGCCGTTCGCTTCCGAATAAAAAGCCTTTGCTGGAAACGTGCCGCCGCGCCATTCGACCGATAAATCGTCAATCGCCGTCTGCCAGAGATATTCGCCCTTGGTTTGCAGATAACACGGCGTAATTAAAAAAGCGTCCACGCCGACTTGGCGCAAAGCCTTCGGCAAAGCGCCCGCCACGTCGCCCAAACCGCCTGTTTTTGAATATGGAACCGCTTCCGCCGAAAGTACCGCAACTCGCAAGTTTTTTATCCTGTAAATTTAAGTTGTTAAACCGTAGTAAATTTTAACAAGCCGACGCGCTTTCGTCTATTTGCTAATTCTAAAAGTGGTCAATGGTTAGTAATCGGTAGTCAGTTGACGGTAAATTCCGATCACTCTTCACCGACCGCCCCGCTTCGCGCCACTGCCTGATTGACTAACGCGCGGAAAAAAGTTAAACCAATTAAAGCAAAACCCAAATCAAGGATATCGCAGATTTTGTCAAACAAAACAAAGAACAATTCTTCCGCTAACGGCGACTTAACTTTGCCGCTCGTGATCGTCAACCCGAAATCGGCGGGCGGCTCGACGCAGAATCGCTGGGCTGAAACGGCCGCCGATTTTCGCGCGCATTTCGGCGCGTTTCAGGTCGCTTTCACCAAACAAGCCGGCGACGGCACAACACTCGCGCTGCGCGGAGCGGAACAGGGCAGAAAATTTATCATCGCCTGCGGCGGCGACGGCACGATCAACGAAGTCGCGAACGGAATTATGCAATCGGGCGCGGAAATCGAATTCGGCGTTCTGCCGTCGGGCACGGGCGGCGATTTCCGGCGGACGATCGGCATTCCGAACGATACGCGCGAAGCCGGAGTCGTTTTGCGAAGCGGCGTGACGAAAGAAATCGACGTCGGGAAAGTTACTTTCTTAAATCACGAGAACGAAACGACGTCGCGCTATTTTCTGAACGTTTCGTCATTCGGTCTGTCAGCGGCGATTATCGAGCGCGTCAAATCTTCGAATATCGTCGGCTGGATTCCGCACGACATCTTACGCGGCAAAACAAGCTTTGCGCTTTCGACTTTGCAGGAAATTCTCGGCTTGAATTTCGACACCGTAAAAGTGAAATTCGACGATCAGGAAGCCAAACCTTTGAACACGATAAACTTTTGCGTCTGCAATTCGCGGTTTTTCGGCGGCGGAATGAAAATCGCGCCCGACGCGGTGATTAACGACGGATTTTTCGACGTCGTCAATATCGGCGACATTAAGACCGCGAAAATACTTTTGCGCGGCTACACTTTGTATCGCGGCTCGCATCTAAGTTTAGAAGAGGTAAAATCAACGCGTGCGCGGAAAATCGAGGTTTCGCCGATGAATTCGGAAGAAATCCATATCGAGGTCGACGGCGAATTGCCGGGAAAACTTCCAGCGACATTCGAGATTTTGCCGAAAGCACTTAAAGTACGGATTCCGAAAAATACGTAATTAGCCGCGGGTAAACGCCGATTTCGCGGGTTTTTAATAATTGATTTAATACGCGAAATCCCCGTTTTTCCGCGGCGCAGAAAAATATTGCATTAAAAAAATTTAAACACCAGTATGATTTATTTTT
>JANOBZ010000114.1:0-19590 GCA_031411895.1 Acidobacteriota bacterium
AAAATGCGCCGCCGAAGATTTCGGTCAACAAGCGAGAGCGCGAACAGAAGGATGATGAAAACTCGTCGGAAATTGTAGAACAGTTGAAGCAGGAAGTTTATGAAAAATTTGACAAAGGAGAGCCGCTTCACAGAAGACGGTTTATAACCTTCTTACAAGTCGGCGTCATAATGGGTCGGATTTATTCTTTCCGAGTCCAAAAACAGGTCAACAAGGGCTTTCAGTGAAAAAAGCCTGTTTAGGAGCTGCTAAACGGGCAAAGATAGGTCATTTAACTATTCGCGATCTGCGCCGGACATTTGGAACGAGGCTTGATGAAAACAATTACAATGATTCAACGATTGCCAAGTTGCTCGGACACGGAGATCACAGAAGTGTTCACCGTTATAAACGCGGGAAAGACATTCTGCGCGAAGCAGTTAAGAGCCTGGAAAACAAAAAACCTGCCAAAATCCTACCACTTGCGGTAAATGGAAATCAGCAGGTCGCTGTAAGTAGTTGAAAATAAAGAGTGGAGATGAGGAGGGTCGAACTCCTGACCTCTGCATTGCGAACGCAGCGCTCTGCCAAACTGAGCTACATCCCCACGAAAAATTTCAAATTTCAAATTGCAGATGACAAAAATCTGCGAAAAATTAAGTTAGCGTAATAAGCGAAAAGCGTCAAGTTTTAGCGCCGGTTTTCGCCGAAAAATTTTCAATCGAAAGGCGTAAGTTACTGCACCGTCGCCGCTAGCAAAGAGCCTTTCGGGTCTGAAGCGTAAGCTTCGCCGCCTTCGATTTTTCCGATGATTCCGTGAAACACGATTTCGTCCGCCTGCAGCACGACGACCACGTCGCCCGGGCTGTAAAGTTTTTCGTCAATCGGAAATTTAATAACCGTCGCGTTGCCGTTGTCCTGCGAAACGACGTCGTATTCAAAAGTGTCAGCGTTAAAGCTGAGTGTCTGGCAAAATGATACTTCCATAATCTTTAAAGTCCCGGAGTCCGGAGTTTCGAGTCCGGAGTCGTTATGAATTTTTGATTCTAACTTTTTGAAAGCGTAAAGTCCAAAGCGATCGCGTCGTGGTCGGAAAGCGGCGTGCCTCCAGCGTCCTTTAAATTGCCGATCGTTTGCGGCTTGCCGGCGGCTTTAATATCTTTTCCGGCAAACCAGTCGAGTCTCCCCGAAACCTTGCCGCCGACGCGACCCGCCGCCCAAAAGATGAACGGGAAACACCATTCGGGAACCCAATCGCGCAAATTCGTGTTTTTTTCCATGCTTTCGACGTGATAATGAAGCGTTCCGGCGCCCGGTTCGTTCAAACTTTTATAATCGAAGCCGCGCCGTTCGAGTTCGCCGAAAAGACGGCGCTCGAAATAACGGTCGGGAAAGGGAAAATGATTTTTGATGACTTTTCGAGGTCCCATCAAAACGCGCCGCCAGTAGCCGAGAATCGCGCGCGTCGAGCTTTGCGAATTAAACGTCGTCGTGTTCCAGTCGCCGCCGATCACGGTCGGAAGTTTCGGGAGCGTGTCGAGATGATCGAGAATGATCTTGATCTGCCAATGGCGATGTTTGCGCGAGCAATGCGCGTCGAGATGCGTCGTAACACTGCGAAACGTGCCCGATGGATGCTCGATGTCCGCAACGAGCGCGCGCAGATAGCCGAGGCGTTTTTCCTTGCCGAGCATTTTATCCTTGCCGTTCGGCAGCGCGACGGCGTGCGCGTTTTTGATCGGATAGCGCGAAAACGTCGCCAGTCCGTGAATCGAGATCGTGTTTTCGCCCGCGGCTTCGGATTCGACGCCGCTTCCCTTCTGCAAAGCGATATACACGGGCGCAAAGGCGTAATTCAGCTTTAATTCGCGCGCCAATTCCTGCGCGACGAAACGATTTTTACTGCGCGCCATTCCGTAATCGAGCTCGGTCAAAAGATACAAATCTTTCTCTTTTAATTGCGGGTGATTTTTCAGAGCGTCAACGATTCCTTCGAAAATATTCCCGCGCTCGATGTTCCAAGCCAGCGCCGAAACATCCGATTTGGGGATGCGGATTTCGGATTTCGGATTTTCAGCAAAATTTTCCTGCACGACGGCGTTTAGAATCCGTTCGACGGTCGGTTTGATTTTTTGATACACCTCGGAACGTTCGGTTTCTTCGATTGATTCGAATTTCAGGAGTTCCGGAAAATACCGGTTCAAATCGTGTTCCAAAATTTCCGGTGATTGTCTCTGTTTGTCCAAATTGGCGGTCATAAAAAGATTTAGAATAAACAATCTCAATAAAAAAAGGCAAAAGTCGTAAAAATTCACGCAGCTTTTGCCTTTTTACTTTTTACTTTTTACTTACAAATCAATCGTCGTATCTTTCTTTCGCGGGCGCGACCGCCAGAAAATCGTTAGTGATTCGCTCGCCGTAACTCTGCAAAAGCTCGGCGAGGCGTTTTTGTTTGTTCGAATAAAAGATCAATCCGACGTGTTTCGGTTTTTTGACGCGATAGACGATTTCGATGTCCTCGTAATGCGACGTGTCGGGCAATTCTTCTTTTGAAAGCGCGAGACAGATTCCCGCGTAATCTTTTCTCAGCTTCGGCGATTTATAAGGTCTTTCAGGCGTCGCGACTTCGAGTTTCGCCCATTCGCGCCACAAATTAAAACCGCTTGCCTGTTCTAAAACGTTGGCGATATACGCGCCGCCGACGCGCGCGGCAACTTCCAATAAATAAAATTCGCCGGTCGCCTTCGATTGTAAAAACTCGGCGTGCGCGACGCCCTGACGATATTCGAAACCTTCGAGAAGCTGTTCGTTCAGGCGTTCCAACTCTTTCCGTTCCTTCGAGCGATACGGCACGGTAAAGGTCGTAAAAACGCCGCCGTGATGCGAAACGCTGAACGGCGGCGTGCCGTATTCGCTGACGCCCGAGGCGACGACCTTGCCGTCGTGAACGACCGAATCAACGTGATAAACCTTGCCTTCGATAAAGCGCTCAATCAAAAACTGCGAAGGGTGATCGCGCCACGTGTGGCGATTGTCGAGATCGGTCAAAACGTCCCAAACCTGATCCGAAGTTTCGCATTTGCGGATGCCGAACGCCGAAACTTCGGTGCGCGGTTTGACGATCCACGGCGCGCGCGTCGTTTCGAGATACTCGTTGATCTCGCCCGGATTAAACGCGCCGATATATTCCGGGCACGGAATCCCGATCTGCGAAGCGAGATTACGCATCCGCAGTTTGTCGCGAAACCGCAGCGCGTAGGAATTCGAAATGCCCTCGACCTGAAGATGCTCGCGCGCTTTGGCGGCGGTCAAAACGTCGAATTCGTCCAAACCGACGATCCGGTCGACGGGCTGGGTTCCGGCAACGTTCGTGATCGCGCGAATGTAGTCTTCGGGTGTCGCGTAGCGGTCAACCGTCTTCGCTTCGTTGATCGAAGTCCAAGCCCACGGCGCGTCCAGTAAATCCTTGCGCGTGACAAGCGTAACGTGCCAGCCCGCATTCTGACATTCTTCCAAAAATTCATTTCCCTTGTGTTCGCTGGCGATGCAAACTATGTATTTCATATTCAAGATTTAGATTTAGATTCAAGATTCCAGATTAAAAAGCGATTTGGAATTTGAAATCCGGAATTTGGAATTTTCCTTTGCGCCGAAAGAATGGCACAATTTAAATAGTAAAAAAACAACGAAAAACCTTTGTTTTGACACTAACAAAATTGAGTGATAACTTGCAAATTCTGCGGTTTAAGATTTGGAGTAAATAAATGGGTGAAATTGATTTAGCTAATTTTATAAGCCATCTGGTAATTTATATGGTCGTCCTTTTGCTGGCGATTTCGGTGCACGAAGCCGGACACGCGTGGATGTCGTACAAATTCGGCGACGACACGGCGTATCTGCTCGGTCGCGTAACCTTGAATCCGGTCGCGCACACCGACCCGATCGGCACGCTTCTGATTCCGATTATCAGCTTTATTCTCGGCGCGTTCGGCGGCGCGCTCGGCTCGATTCCGCTGATCGGCTGGGGCAAACCGACGCCGGTCAACCCGCGTAAATGGACGAATTATAAATGGGGCAACGTGATGGTTTCGGTCGCCGGCGTGCTCGCAAACCTGATCTTGTTGATAATTGGTATTATTCTCGCCAAAATCATGCTCACGCAGGGTTTTGAGATTAAAGACTTTATACGCCTCAAGGGCGAAACTATGTCAACCAATCCGCTGTCAATCTTCGTCAGTAATTTGATGACTCTCAATTTATCGTTGTTCGTTTTTAATCTGCTGCCGTTTCCGCCGCTTGACGGAAGCAAGATTTTGCAGACGTTTATGCCGGAAAGCACCGAACCGATCTTCAATCTGCTCGAACAATACGGCTTTTTGATCTTGATGTTTCTAATCTATATCGGCGTGTTCAGTCTTATTCTAAATCCTTTTCGTATAGCGCTCTATTATATTTTATCGCTTTAAATTGAGTTGACAGGAAGTTTGCAGGAAGTTGCAGGAAGTTGCAGAAAGTTTGGATTCTAACTTTCTGCAACTTCCTGCAAACTTTCCGTCAACTTCCTGCAAACTATTTATTACTTTATGAAAAAACGCATTTTCAGCGGCGCGCAGCCGACCGGCAATCTGCATATCGGCAATTATCTCGGCGCATTGAAAAACTGGGTCAATCTTCAGCAGGAATACGAAAGCTTTTTCTGCATCGTCAATCTGCACGCCGTCACGATGCCGCAAGACCCGCAGGTTTTACGGCAGAAAACTTTAGACTTGGCGCGGATTTATCTCGCTTCGGGCGTTGATCCCGAAATTTCGACGATTTTTATCCAGTCCGACGTTTCCGAACACGCGGAACTCTCGTGGATTCTTTCGTGCATCGCGCGAATGGGCGAACTCGAACGCATGACGCAGTTCAAAGATAAAGGCAAAGGCAATTCGGAACGCGCGGGCGTCGGGCTTTTTACTTATCCGGTTTTGATGGCGGCGGATATTCTGCTTTATCAAACGCATCTCGTGCCGGTCGGCAAAGACCAGAAACAGCATCTCGAACTTTCGCGCGATCTCGCCGAACGCTTTAACCGCGATTTCGGCGAAACGTTCGTCGTTCCCGAACCGTTTATTCCGCCCGTCGGCGCGAATATTCTCTCCTTACAAGACCCGGCGAAAAAAATGTCGAAATCCGACGAAAACCTGAACGGCTCGATATTTTTGCTCGACGACGCCGATACGATCACGAAAAAGATCAAACGCGCCGTGACCGATTCGGGAACGACGATCGAATATAACGACGAGCGTCCGGCGATCAATAATCTTTTGACGATCTATCAATTGATGACCGACAAGACGCCTGCCGATGCTGCGGCGAATTTCGAAGGCAAAGGCTACGGGCACTTTAAAACCGAATTAGCCGAAGCGGTCGTCGAATTCTTAAAGCCGTTCCAGCAGCGCGTCAAAGATTACGACGACGCCGAACTCAACCGCATCTTAAAAGACGGCGCGGAAAAAGCCCGCATCATCGCTCGTGAAACTTTGCAGGACGTTTACGCGAAAATGGGCGTCGTCGGTGCGGCGCGCTAAAATTTTCGCAATTTTTATGAAGGTCGAATTTCACAAAACCGGCGAGCGGCGTTACGCGTTGATTATTCGACGCGACGGTTTGCCGGATTTGAAAATGGATCCCGCGCCCGGATTCGATGCGCTGATGCCGCACGATCTGCTGCATTTTCTGGTCGAACAGGAACTAGGATTAAGGCGCGGAATTTTCGGTCAGCTCGTCGACGGCGCGACGGCAGGAACTTTTCGGCTCGCGCCGTCCGAAGCGTCGAACAATCGCGCCGATTCACGTCTGCGCCGTAAAACCGCACGGCAAGGCGGAAAAACGGCGAAAAACAACACGGACGAATATTTGCGGTCGGAGCGCGCGACCTTTTTTTGTTTGTATGACTGGTTCGCTCATTCGGCGGACGAAAAGCTTCGCGCCCGCGCGGCAGAGATGAAAATTACTTTTGACAGCATCGGAGCGCAAATGACCGAAGCCGAACGCCAAAAACTCGATAAAGAAAAACTCGCCCGAATCCGCACGCGAATGGACGAGTTAAGCCAAAAATGGTCGGCGCTCAAAGTCGGTCAATTTATGTCGCTCGATTGGTCGCCGCGATAATTTACGGGTTATAAAGCCGCGCCGTATTCGAAACGTCGAGATTGTTTTTCGAGATGTAAACAAAACGCTCGACCATCGCCGATTCGGACTGCTTGCCGCTGATCGGCGCGAAACGGAATTTTACGTCTTCCTCGCCGATTCGCAGAAAAATCTTGAAGACCGGATATTTTTTCCAGAGGCGGTTCGATTCCCTGTCGAGCCTTAATTTATCAATATTGACACTCGAAGTTTCGAACGTGTGGCGGTTATCGTCCGATTCGAAACGAATCGTTTCGGGCGAAATGTAGAGCGAGCCCGTGCAGCGATTGTTAAAGCTTCCCGAATCGTCGTGATAAACGCGAAAAACCGCGCTGCCGCCGTTGGTGATCGCTTCGCGCATCAGCTTTTCGGCTGCCGCCGGATTATTCAAACCGTATAGATTTATAAATCCGAGCATTTGATAAGCTTCGGGCTTTTTCGGGTTCAGGCGCACGGCGGTTTCGAGGTATCGCACAGCATTTTGCGAATTTTTCTGGTCTTTGAAGGACAACATCGCCTGATCGAGCAAATCCTCGTAATTCGCCGGAAGCTTATTTTGAGTGCGGCTGTTTTTACGCGTTTTGGCGCTAAACGTGTCGCCCAGTCGCGGATTGTCGGCGATCGCGCGAATGACTTCGGGGCGCGCGCCGGCGGCGATCAAAAGCTGTCTGGTTTCGGGCGTCAACGTAAAATCCACGCCGTTCGAATTGATTACGGCGACAATATCGCGCGTTTGCAGCTGCTTTGAACGCAGCGCTTTGATGAGGCGGTCTTTCTGAACCGGCGCGCCTTTGTATTGGGCGAAGCAGTTCAGACAAGCTGAAAAAATCAAAAAACACGCGAACGTGATTTTGATAAGGACTTTTAATTTTTTTGCGGTAAAACTTGATCCGTTCATTAATTTTTCTCTAAATAAACTTGCTTTTAGAGGGGGACAAACTCGAAAAACTTTAAATTCCCGTCAGAAGCCGTTCGGCGCGGCGCAGACGTTCGGCGCGCGATTCGACCGTCTCTTTCTTTCTGACTACGGGTTTCGACGGCGCGGGCGGCGGCGCAACTTCAAATTGTCTCACTTCAGTTTGGCGCGGCTTGACGCGTAAAGCTGTTTTCTGCGGCGCGACCGTTTCTGTTTGTTTCGACTCGTTCACGACCGGCGCGACCGCGACGGCTTCGACCGTAACCATACGCGCCGGTTCGACCTTTACCGGCGGAACTTCGAAACCTGCGCGATTATCGCTGACCTCGGGACGAATTACCGATATTTGAAACGCGAAATGCAAAACGCCGATCACCAGAATCGCGGCAAGCGGCACGACGTTGCGCCAATTAAATATCTTTTTGGAAAGCGATTTTTCGACCGGAGACGCTTTGCCGACCGTCGCCGTCCGCCGCCGGACCAATCTTTCTTCAGTAAAATTTCCGACGGCGTTCGCAAAACTTATGGAATAAACCGCGACCGGCTTTTGCTCCGGCACTTTTTCCAATTTTTCTTCCGTTGAAATTTCCGTTCCTGCGTTCATAAATACTTCCTCCGCTAAAAACTTACCGAATAAATCTTGATCTCGCGATTTTTCGAATTCGATCGGGCGCTTTTCTGCCGCACTGTTTTTGATGGTTAAAACAGGTAAAACAGTTGCCATATTCCATTAAAACTTAATTTTGATAAAACTTCAATCCGCTCACGTACTTATAGATGCTTTTGTAAAGTAGATCGTAAAGTTTTTCTGCGCTTTATTCAGCGAAAAAGGTTTTTACGAAATTAAAAGCCGGATTTTAACCACGGACTTCGCGTTTGGGTTTTGTGATTTTCGTGGGCGAAAGTGTTAAAATTATTTTCACCTAAAAAAATAATATCGTTCAATATCCCCGTTTATTGGCAATATTTTAATCTAATCCGAAGGAGTAAAAAAGATGGACGCAGTTCAAAAAACATACGACATTCCGAAATTCAAAGAACAGTACGAAAATTTTATCGGCGGCGAATGGGTCGCGCCGAAAAACGGCGAATATTTCGAAAATATTTCGCCGGTTGACGGCAAACCGTTCACGCGCATTGCGCGCTCGACCGCCGAAGACATCGAACTCGCGCTCGACGCGGCGCACAAGGCGGCGAAAACGTGGAATCATGCTTCCGCCACCGAAAGAAGCAATCTTTTATGGAAAATCGCCGACGTGATGCAGGAAAATCTCGAGCTTCTGGCGCGCGCCGAAACGTGGGACAACGGCAAACCGATTCGCGAAACGATGGCTGCCGATCTGCCGCTCGCGATTGACCATTTCCGCTATTTTGCGGGCGTCATTCGCGCCGAAACGGGCGAGGCGACCGAGCTTGATTCGAACACGGTTTCGATCAATATCAAAGAACCGCTCGGCGTTGTCGCGCAAATTATTCCGTGGAATTTTCCGCTCCTGATGGCGACATGGAAAATCGCGCCCGCGCTTGCGGCGGGAAACTGCACGATCGTCAAACCGGCGGAACAAACTCCGGCTTCGATCATGGTTCTGCTCGAACTGATTCAGGACATTCTGCCGCCGGGAGTTTTAAACGTCGTCAACGGTTTCGGTCCGGAAGCCGGAAAACCGCTCGCCACATCGTCGCGCATCGCGAAAGTCGCGTTCACCGGCGAAACGACGACCGGACGCCTGATTATGCAGTACGCGTCGCAGAATCTGATTCCGGTGACGCTCGAATTAGGCGGCAAATCACCGAATATTTTCTTTGAAAGCGTGATGGCGGCGGACGACGAATTTTTTGACAAATGTCTCGAAGGCGCAGCGATGTTCGCGCTTAATCAAGGCGAAATCTGCACCTGCCCGTCGCGCATTCTGGTTCAGGAATCGATCGCCGACAAATTTATCGAGCGCGTCAAAGAACGCATCGGTAAAATCAAGCTCGGTCATCCGCTCGACCCGGAAACGATGATCGGCGCGCAGGCGAGCCGCGATCAGTTCGAAAAAATCCTGAATTACATTCAAATCGGGCGCGACGAAGGCGCGGAAGTCATCTGCGGCGGGGAGATGCATAAAAACGAAGGCGTCGAGGAAGGCTTCTATATTCAGCCGACGCTGATTAAAGGGCACAATAAAATGCGTGTTTTCCAGGAAGAAATCTTCGGTCCCGTTGCCTCGGTCACGACCTTTAAAGACGAAGCGGACGCGATCGAAATTGCCAACGACACGCTTTACGGTCTCGGCGCCGGCGTCTGGACGCGCGACGCGCATCAGCTTTACCAGGTTCCGCGCGCCATTCAAGCCGGCAGAGTTTGGGTCAACTGCTATCACAATTACCCGGCGCACGCGCCCTTCGGCGGCTATAAAAAATCGGGCTTCGGACGCGAAAATCACAAGATGATGCTCGATCATTACCGCAACAACAAAAATATGCTCGTTTCTTACGACAAGAAAGCGCTGGGCTTTTTCTAAGAATAATTACCCGCAGATAAAAACTGATGAACGCAAATTGTAAGAATCTGTGTTCATCAGTTTTTTATATAAAACTTTAACTTTTATGATTATTTTATGCTCTCGGCGTTCGAGTTTTAGTTCGCATCAATAACTTCCCAATCCGTGCGTGTGTTTGTCTTTTTAGTCAGCCAAAATTCTGCGATCATTCGGTGAATAGAGGTGTTTCCTTCCAGTCTTTTTTTGAGTTTGTAACCTGAAAAATCAACATGTGCCATCCCGCTCGAACCGACGGCAAAATCCGGTTTGATACCGGAAAGTATACCGTAGATCGGATTATCACTCCTTTCATCAAATACACTCCAATCTTTTTTAGAAATAATTAAAAGCGAAAGTTGTCCGGTATCTATAAAATTGGCAACTCCTGAAACCGCGCCCATATAACCCGGAAGGCAAAACCATTTGTAATCCGTGAAAAAAATCCCTGAACTTTTGATTTTAATTTCAAAACCCGGTAAACCTTCGGGCGTATGAAGATTGTTCGGTTTAATCTTAATTGTAAAATTGGTAGCCATAATCTGTCTTAAATCTCCTTAATAAATAGCAATTTTTTCGATCAATAAATGTTTCAATCAGATCAAATAAACCGTTCGGAGCGGCGAATTGCACAATTGTTTTTCCGTTCCAGCCAAGTTTCTTTGAACTCATCAATAAAAGGCGGAAAGATTCGGGAAAAACTATCATTTAAATTCTTCGTCAATTTTTTTTCTCGAATTTGAGACTAAAAAGCGGTTTGAATGGTAAAATCACTGAACGAAACAAATCCTTTTTCCGGCAAACATTGCTGGTTTCGTAGGACGAAAAAGCAATGAGGTTCTTTCGATTGCGGATTTGAGATTTGCGGAAAATATTTGGATTAAACTAAACATAAACATCAAACTTATGAAAGAAGTTGCCAGAGTTCACGTTACCGAAGAAGCCAAAAAAGTTATCAATCAATTGCGCGAAAAGCACGGCGATTTGATGTTTCATCAATCGGGCGGCTGCTGCGACGGGTCTTCGCCGATGTGTTACGAGAAGGGCGAATTTCTGGTCGGCGCGGCGGACGTTTGGCTCGGCGAAATCGACGGCTGCGATTTTTATATCGCGAAAGACCAGTTTGAAACGTGGAAACACACGGAATTGACAATTGACGTCGTTCCGGGACGCGGCGCCAGTTTTTCGCTCGAAATCCCGATGGGCGTCAGATTTGTCACGAAATCGAAAATGTTTTGTCTCAAAGACGACGAACAGCTCGTCGAAACGCGGCTCGGCGACATGATATAGCGATTTTGGATTTTGGATTTTGGATTTTGGGTTTTGGATTGATCTGTGATTAATCTTTATTTTTGCCGTTGCACGAAATTTGTAAAGTAAAACCAAAGTGCTAGAATTTCAGAGTCGTAAAAATCCAAAACCCAAAATTTAAAATCCAAAATGAAAATAATCGTTTACGAAAAACCGACCTGAACGACGTGCCGCAATCTGGCGACGTTGTTTCGTGAAAACAACATTGATTTCGAAAAGGTCAATTATTTTATCGCGCCGCTGACGGCGGAAAAACTCCGCGAGCTGCTGCGAAAAGCGAACGTTTCGGCGTTTGACGTCGTCCGTAAAAAAGATGCGGTTTACAAGGATTTGAAAATCGGCGAGGTCACGGACGAGGAAAAGCTGATCGAGTTGATCGTCGAAAACCCGTCAATTTTGCAGCGTCCGATCGTCGAAGTCGGGAGTCGCGCTGTTTGGGCGCGCCCGATAGAAAAGGCGCTGGAATTAATAAAAAATAATGAGTAAATTTGCGAAAACCCCGAAACCGCCGTATTATGCCGTTATTTTTACGACCGTCAAAAGCGAAGATCAGGAAGGCTACGCGGAGATGAACGCGCGGATGTTTGCGCTTGCGCAGGAGCAGAAAGGCTATCTCGGCATCGAATCCGCCAAAAGCGAAATCGGCATTTCCGTGACCTATTGGGAAACTTTGGAAGATATCGCGGCTTGGAAAAATCACGCCGAACATCTGCTCGCGCAGGCAAAAGGCTATTCGACATGGTATAAAGAATTCGCGACGCGCGTCTGTCGGGTCGAGCGCGATAATATTTTTGAGAATTGAGTCATTTATTCATCGGTTCATTTATTCATTGAAAATGAACCGATGAATAAATGAACAAATGAATAATTTATGCATTCGGTCGAACACCTGCGCCAGCTTTACGCTTATAACGATTGGGCGAACCGTCGGATCATCACGGCGCTCAAGGAAAACAGTGTCGAAAATTCCCGAAAAATCCTCGCGCATCTTTTGATTACCGAGCAGGAATATTTCGCGCGGCTTTACGGGAAAGATTCGAAAGGCTTCGATTTCTGGCAGGATTTATCAATCGAAGAATGCGGCGCGCTCGCGCGCGAAACCGCCGAGCGCTATGAAAAACTTCTCCGGCGATTCGACGACGAAGGCTTGGATTTGACCGCGCGTTACCGGACGAGCGAAGGCGTCTGGTATGAAAACACGTTTCGCGAAATGCTGACGCACGTCGTTTTTCATTCTTCGATTCATCGCGGAAACATTATACTCTCGATTCGCGAAGCCGGTTTCGCGCCGCCGAAAATCGATTACATTATTTACCTGCGCGAAACGAAATATATTTAACTTTTGTTTTAACGCAAAGACGCAAGGTCGCAAAGGATTTTCAGGTCGGAGTTTATACCGCCGCAGATTAAGCCTTTAGCAAAAGGCTTTAAAGCTTTAAAAAACTTTGCGTCTTTGCGCCTCTGCGTCTTTGCGTTAAAATCTTCTTTCAATGGAGCAAACCGAACAACTCAGCTTTGATTTTTACAAGGAAACGGCGCAGATCACGCGTGAATCGCGCGACGAATTAAAACTTCACTTAGGCGAATTTAACGGACCGCTCGACCTTCTGCTTTATCTTATCAAACAGGAACAGGCGAATATTTTCGATATTCCGATCGCCAAAATCACGGACGAATATCTGAAATATATTCGTCTGATGAAGCATCTCGACATTTCTGTGGCGGGCGATTTTCTGGTGATGGCGGCGACCTTGATCGAAATCAAATCGAAAATGCTTCTGCCGCAGGAAATTTCCGAGAAAGAGGAAGAGGAAATGGAAGATCCGCGCGAGGCGCTGGTTCGCCAGCTGCTCGAACACCAGAAGTTTAAGAACGCCGCGCAGATGCTTTATGAACGCACGACCGTCGAGCAGGCGGTTTTCCCGCGCGGCAAAATCGAATCGGACGAAAACAACGCGGAAACGAATGCGAGCGTGTTCGATCTGCTCGGCGTTTTTCAAAAAATTCTCGCGCGCCACGTCGAAGAAGTTCAGATGGAGATCGAGCGCGAGGAAATAAGTTTAGCGGATATGCTCAAGAGTTTGAAAAAGCGAATTTTTGAGAACAAAGAATTGAGCCTTTTAGCGTTTTTCGAAGAAATGCACACGCGCCGCGAGCTGGTCACGGCATTTATCGCGGTTCTCGAAATCGTCCGCACCGAAAGCGTCCAGCTGATGCAGACGACGACGTTCGGCGATATTATATTGAAGAAAGTTTGAGTGGGCGGTTTTGGGCTTTTAGTTTTTGATAAAATCTCTAAATCTTAAAATCTAACCATAATGCCGAAAACCAAAAACCATTTTATGGAAGTTGAAGAAAAACAAACGCGCAGCATCAGCGAGATCGTTTCGATCGTCGAGGCGCTCGTTTTTGTCTCGGACGACCCGGTGACGGTTAAAATAATCGCGGACGTGCTCGAAGAAGACCGCGAAACCGTCGAAGCGGCGGTCGAGGAATTAAAACAGGAATACGAAACGCGCGAAGGCGGACTTCAACTGCGCGAAATCGCGGGCGGCTGGCAGCTCGTAACGCGCACGGAATATCACGAGGAAATCCGTAAATTCCTGAAAACGCGCCCGTCGGCTAAGCTCTCGCTCGCGGCGCTCGAAACGCTCGCCGTGATCGCTTACAAACAACCCGTCACGGTTCCCGAAATTTTAGACATTCGCGGCGTCCAGTCGGCGTCGGCGATCAAGACGCTTTTAGATAAAAAGCTCATCACCGCGAAAGGCAGAAAAGAAACCGTCGGTCGCCCGATGATGTACGGCACGTCGAAGGATTTTCTATTGCAGTTCGGCTTAAAAGACTTGTCGGAACTGCCTTCGATCGAAGATTTCGAAGATTTGGTACAGGGAATGTAAATGCTTCGGTTAACGGAAAATAAAGATGAGATAATCGTGCACGAAATTCCGCTTTTTGAATGGATTAGAGCAGGAATTACCGGATCGGTTTTCATTTTTATCGTTTGTGCAGCGTTAGTTTCAAAAGCGCATTTAAGCGATTTAATGTGGATTATCTGGGTGCTCGCGCCGCTCGGCGCATTTCTATTGCTTTCGCTGACAACGCCGGCGACAACTGTAAAAATCAACAAACCGGGAAAAACGGTTTCAATCCGGCGACAAAGTTTATTTAAATATAGTTTCGACGTTTACTCTTTTAATGAAATCGCGGATTTTATATATATTGACACGAAGCTCAGCGGTCCCGAAGGACGCGAGAGCATGACTTACCAGCTTATCCTGCCCTTAAAAAGCGGAGAAAACATCGAGCTTTCAACGCCCGCCGGCTCGAAAGACAACGAATATCTCAATGCGATAGATTTAATGAATCCGTATATTTTCGATACTTCGAACCAAATTCCCTTTAAGCTGACTGTTTTCAACGCCGATTAAATTCCTATGCAAATCCAACGAACCGAAAACGAGTTAATTCTCCGCGAAACGCCGGGTTGTTTGTGGATTTTCGGCTTGTTTTTCGCGTTTATCGGCGGCGTGTTCGTCTACGGCGCGCTCGGCGGTTTTACCGATTACGCGCGGCACGGATTATGGATGCTCGCAGCGGCTTTCGTGATGGGTTCGATCGGCGTCGCGACGGGCGCGTGGATCATCTACCGCGCGCCCGTGACGCGCATTGTCATCAACCGCATCGCGGGCGAAGTTTTGATGACGCGCTACGGACTTTTCGGACGCCGCCAAACGCTTTATTATTTCGACGAGATCGAGCAGTTTTCTTTAATCGAAGACGAGGACGACGAAGGCAATCCGATCTTCTCGCTCGGAATGGATTTAACGAACGGCGAACGGCTTCAAATCTCCGCCCTGCCGAGCCACGACGAACGTTTCAAGCGCGATTTCGCCTTTCAAACCAACGAATTTATGCACAAGCAAATCGCCTCGACCGAAATGATTCTTGAATTGACGGACGAAACGGAAAACGAAGCGAATTTTTATAATTAGCCACGAATGACACGAATAACACGAATTATTTTTAGTTTTTATTCGTGTCATTCGTGTCATTCGTGGCTTATCTTGTTTTCGTGCAAAACCGAATCAAAGATGAAAGCGGCGGCAAAATAAGTTAGAATCTTTCTCTTATGCTGGAAAGACTGAACAAACTTATCGCGCAGGCGGGCATCGCGTCGAGACGCGGCGCGGACGAATTGATTATCGAGGGCGAAGTATCGGTAAACGGCACGATTGTCACCGAACCGGGCACGAAAGCCGACCCGGAAAAGGACCATATCAAAGTGCGCGGCAAATTAATCAATGCCAAGATCGCGAGCCGCGAAAACGCATATATTTTACTTAACAAACCGAAAGGCTATCTTTCGAGCGCCGCCGACCCGGAAGGCAGAAAACTCGTCACCGATCTCGTCAAAGGCTACGGCAAGCTGCATCCCGTCGGCAGACTCGATTACAACACCGAAGGCTTGATAATCCTGACGAACGACGGCGATTTCACGAACATGGTCGCTTCGTCGAAAACGATCCCGAAAGTTTACGAAGTCAAGGTCAAAGGACTGCCGAACGAAAACGCGATCAACAAACTTCGGCGCGGCGTGCGGCTCGACGACGGCTTCAAAACCGCGCCCGCCGAGATCAAAGAACTCAAAGGAACTGACAAAAACGGCTGGTACGAAGTCACGCTTTTTGAGGGACACAACCAGCAGATTCGCAAAATGTTCGATTCGGTCGGGCATTCGGTCGTCAAACTAAAACGCATCGCGATCGGCAGCATCAACTACGATCGTCTGCCCGTCGGCGCTTACCGCGAACTCGACGCCGACGAAGTAAAAAACATCGCCGCGCCCGCGAAAATCGTCAAACCGAAACCCGAACCGAAAGATAACGCCGATAAACCGAAACCGAACTCAAGATCGCGTTCCGCCCCAGCGCCGAGAAAGCCGTTTAACCGAACGTCATCGAAACCCAAACGAAGCCGCTGATTTTCGGATAAAAATTTTAACGCAAAGCCGCAAAGCCGCAAAGATAACTTTTGTAATTGCTGAAACGCTTTTGATTGAAAATTTATTACTCACAAGTTGCAGCTGACGGTCGCCGGTAAAAACAACTTCATCTCTTTGCGGCTTTGCGGCTTTGCGGCTTTGCGTTAAAAACTGTTCTTATCTGCAACGGCTCGATATTCGTCCGCAGTTTACAGGTACTGGCGCCGTGGCTCTCAATTGTGATAAATTGGTCGCTAAATGTCTGACTACTCAACGCCGAAACTGTCGTTTTCCATCAATACCAAACTCAATCCGCGGTCGATAACTATTGTCGCCGCGCTGCGCTGCGGATTTCTATGCGTCGCGGCTTTGATATGCTTCTTATCGATGCCTGTTCGCGCGCAGCAGACCGATTCCGAACTGCCGCCGGTGATCGTGCAGCCCGGCGCGCCGGGACAGCCGACCCGCATAATGCCCGCGACGACGCGCGCTAAACTGCCGCCCATTTCGCCGAAAGATGTCGAATTTATGCAGAAGATGATCATGCATCACGCGCAGGCGGTCGAGATGACGGCGCTCATCGAATCGCGGACGGAGAATAAGAATATCAGGCTTCTCGGGGCGCGCATCAGCCAGTCTCAATCGGATGAAATGAGGTTTATGAAACGCTGGCTCGAAGTCCGCCAGCAGCCGGTCTCCTTGCCGATGCCCGCAATGCCGGAGATGGATATGCCGGGGATGGATATGTCGAAACACATGCACATGCCGGGAATGCTCACTCAGCAGCAGATGGACGAACTGCGAAAAGCAAAAGGCGCGAATTTCGATCAGCTGTTTTTGCGCGGAATGATTCAGCATCACAACGGCGCGTTGGCGATGGTCAAGGAATTGTTCGAGACGGCGGGCGCGGGACAGGATGCCGAACTGTTTAATTTCGCGACCGACGTCGATAACGGGCAAAGCGCCGAAATTAAAATTATGCAAACCCTTTTGGGTGAGAAACCGTAGAATATAAATTATGAATCGAGTACATCTAACGACTTTTCTATCAGTATCAATTTTATTTGTTTTGGGCTGGATTTTCAGCGTCGGCGCGCTGGCGCAAGACCTTGAAAAAGCGCCCGCGCTGCCCGCCGGAATGACGGGGTCGAACGTCGACGATCCGCGCGCCAAACTGACGCCCGGATTATACGACGCGGGCGAAGCGGCGATGGGCATCAAGCATCTTTCGCTGCTCAAAAAGCCGGACGCGTTTCAGCTCGGCACCGACGATCCCGATACGCCGAAGGTGCAGCAGACGCTCGGTCTGCTCGGCATCGGCGACACGTCGAAAATGCCCAAACCTTTACAGCTTGTCATCGCCCAGCTCGCTTTTGCCAACTCGGATCTCGCGTTTCAGGGCAAATACCTGTTCATGGGAAACTTTTACGGCGTCAATATCTACGATATTTCCGATCCGGCGAAGACCAGATTATTGACCTCGATGCAGTGTCCGGGCGGGCAGGGCGACGTATCGGTGCACAATAATCTGCTCTTTATGTCGGTCGAGATGACGAACGGGCGTCTTGATTGCAGCGCGCAGGGTTTTGCGCCCGAACCGCCGCCGCCGCCGGGACAAGAGAACCAACCGGCGCTGCCCGTCGCGCAAAAAGATCGTTTTCGCGGAGTAAGAATCTTCGATATCAGCGACATCAGAAGTCCGAAACAGGTGGCGGCGGTTCAAACCTGTCGCGGTTCGCACACGCACACGCTCGTGGTTGATCCGAAGGACAAGAAAAACGTTTACATCTACGTTTCGGGAACTTCTTTCGTCCGCCCGAGCGAAGAACTGGCGGGATGCACGGACGGCGCGCCGGACAAGAATCCGAAAACCGCGCGTTTTAGCATCGACGTGATCAAAGTTCCGGTAGCAGCGCCGCAAACCGCGCAGATCGTTTCGAGTCCAAGAGTGTTTATGGATTCGCGAACGGGCGTGATCAACGCGCTCAACGACGGCGGCTCGCACGACGGCGACGGAAAGCCGCAGGACACCGATCAGTGTCACGATCTGACGGTTTATTCGGCGCTCGGACTCGCCGCCGGAGCCTGTTCGGGGAACGGGATTCTGCTCGACATCAAAGACCCGGTCAATCCCAAAAGAGTCGATGCGGTCAACGATCCGAATTATTCCTACTGGCACTCCGCCGCGTTTTCGAACGACGGCAAAAAGGTCGTCTTTACCGACGAATGGGGCGGCGGACTCGGCGCGCGCTGTCGTGCGACCGATCCGAACAAATGGGGCGCGAACGCGATTTTCCGTTTGAATGATAATAAGCTGAGTTTTGCGAGCTACTACAAAATGCCGGCGGCGCAGAGCGAGAGCGAAAACTGCGTCGCGCACAACGGTTCGCTCGTTCCGGTTCCCGGTCGCGACATCAAGGTGCAGGCATGGTATCAGGGCGGCATTTCCGTGATGGACTTTACCGACCCGGAACGCCCCGTCGAGATTGCCTATTTCGATCGCGGCGCGATTGATCCGAAGATGCTCATTATGGGCGGCTTCTGGTCGGCTTACTGGTACAACGGCTACATCTACGGCTCGGAAATCGCGCGCGGCTTGGATATTTTCGAATTAACGCCGACCGAGTTTCTGACGCAGAACGAGATCGACGCCGCGAAATCGGTGCAGGTTGCCGGATTAAACGTTCAGAATCAGGAGAAAATCGTCTGGTCACGACAGCTCGTCGTCGCCAAAGCTTACGTCGATCAGCTCGAACGCTCGCAAGCGCTTCCGACTGACCGGATAGCCAACCTGCGACAGTCAATTCAAGGAGCGGAAGCTAATCGAAAAGAACTCGGCAAACTCAAAAAACTGGCAAAGCCTCTCGAAGAAAGCGCGGCGCAAGCTAAAAACGAAACCGATGCCAATCGTTTGAGATCACTCGCCGGAATCCTCCGCAAACCGACGATTTAATTCTTTCAAAAGTATTTCGAGTTTCACCGGAACAATGTTAAAAATGTGCCGTTCCGGTGAAACTCGAAATTATTAAGAAACCTTTACCTCGGCAGCATCAATCTAACAGAGCATCGTCAAAACCGAAACGCAGGCGCTAATGCGCGAAAAACGATTCAACGCTTAAAAAATAGTTTCGAGTTTTCGGATTGGTGTAGAATTAAAATTGTGTCAAAAACGACTCTTTCTGAGGCAGAAGAAATAATTATAAAACTAATCCTTTTATTGTTTCGGCAATACGTTCAAAGTCATCGGGTTTGACCAGATAATTATTTGCGCCTGCCGCCAATCCCGCTTTCCGGTCTTCCGGATATGCTGAAGCGGAATAAAAGATGATCGGCGTCCGTTTGTCGTAAGTTCTGATTTCGCGGCAGATTTCCACCCCGCTGATGTATGCCAGACGATTATCCAGGACGATCGCCGAAAAGGCGTTCTGTTTAGCCTGTCGCAAACCTTCAGCAGACGAACAGCAGATCACGACCCGAAAATCTTCGCTTTCCAATACGAATTGAAGCAGTTCGCAACAATCGCGGTCGTCTTCGACGCAGAGAACAATTTTAGAATCAATCATAAAACCCTCCATCTCAAGGAAAGAACGGCTTAATAATTTATTGAGCATCTTGATCCTCAATAAATTAAAAGAGCGAACGGGACACCGAATCCGATAATCTTCGACTGATTTCGATCCGGCTTTTTTCTAAAAAAATAAAAG
>JANOBZ010000115.1:0-21413 GCA_031411895.1 Acidobacteriota bacterium
GCCGTCCGGGGTGGAAATGGTGATGCCGGGCGATAACATTGCGATGGAGATCGAACTGATCGCCCCGATCGCGATGGAAAAAGGACTGCGCTTCGCGATTCGTGAAGGCGGCAGAACGGTCGGCGCGGGAACAGTCTCCGACATCGTCGAATAGTAGTTTAGAGTCCCGCCTTTAGGCGGCATTGAACGAGTTAAAGAAATTCCGCTTAAAGGCGGGACTCAGAACAAAAATTTATGTTAAACGAAAAAATTCGCATCAAGTTGAAAGCATACGACCACCGCGTTCTTGACCAATCGACACAGGAAATCGTCGAAACGGCAAAACGCACCGGCGCACGCATTGCGGGACCGATTCCGCTTCCGACCATCAAAAATAAATGGACGGTTCTGCGTTCGCCGCACGTTGATAAAAAATCGCGCGAGCAATTTGAAATCAGAACGCACAAACGCCTGATGGACATTCTCGACCCGACCGCTGAGACGGTTGATGCGCTGATGAAATTGGATTTACCCGCCGGCGTTGATGTTGAAATCAAAGCATTCGGCAAAAGCTAGTTCATTGAGTTTTTAGAGTTCGTTGAGTTCATAGAGTTAAAAAACTCTCAACTCAACGAACTCAATAAACTCAACGAACTCAACGAACTAAATAAACGGAGATAATGATGATTAACGGTATCATCGGTAGAAAAGTTGGAATGACGCAAATCTTTGCTGAGGACGGAACGGTGACACCCGTGACAGTCATCAAAGCGGGACCCTGCGTTGTTGTGCAAACAAAAACGGCAGCCGGCAAAGACGGTTATAACGCGGTTCAGTTGGGATTTGTCGAAGACAATCCGATCAGATTGAAAAACGTTACGAAACCTTTGCGCGGACATTTTGAAAAGACCGGCGGCGGCACACCGCCGACCCGTATCCTGAAGGAAATTCGGCTCGACGGCGAAGTTGACGTAAACGTCGGCGACCAGATCAAAGCCGATTTGTTCAGCGACGGCGACAAGATCGAAGTTGTCGGCAAATCGAAAGGTAAAGGTTTTGCCGGAACGATTAAGCGGCACAATTTCAGTCGCGGTCCGATGTCACACGGTTCGATGAATATTCGCGAACCGGGATCGATCGGTCAGTCGGCTTATCCGTCGCGCGTTATCAAAGGAACTCGCTCCTCGGGACATATGGGCGACGAGCGCGTCACGGTCAAAGGTTTGACGGTTGCCCGCGTTGATGTTGAAAACAATCTGATTATGGTTCGCGGCGCAGTTCCGGGAGCTAACGGAAGTGTAGTTGTAGTTAAGAAATCAAGATAGTTTCAAATTTCACGTTTCAAATTTCAAGTTAAAATCTGAAACCTGAAACCTGAAAAATGAAACCCGAAATGGAGTAGAAATTATGCCTACCGTAAAGGTTCGCAATTTGAGTAACAAGGAAGTCGGTGAAGTAACGTTGTCAGACGCTGTGTTCGGCGTCGAGCTTAACGAATCGTTAATTCACACGGCAGTCAAAAATTATCTGGCTAACAAGCGTCAGGGAACGAGCGCGACGAAAACTCGCGGCAATGTTTCCGGCTCGGGTCGCAAGCTGTGGAAGCAGAAAGGAACGGGTCGCGCGCGTATCGCGTCGCTTCGCTCGCCGCTCTGGAAAGGCGGCGGCAACGTTCACGGACCGCAGCCGCGCGATTGGTCGTCGCTTCTGCCGAAGAAAATGCGTCGCGGCGCTCTGCGCTCGGCTCTTTCGGAAAGATTGCGCGAAGGAAATATCATCGTCATTGATGAGATCACATTCGAAAATCCGAAGACGAAAGACTTTTTAAGCGCCCTCGGCACACTCGGTCTGATGGACGCGAAAAAACGCGCGAAAACCTTGATCGTTGACTCGCTCGATAACGCAAATTTGATTTTGTCGTCGCGCAACGTCAAGAAAACGAAAGTTACAAACAGTTTCGGTTTGAACATTTACGATCTGATCTATCACGAAAAACTCGTGCTGACGAAAACGGCGGTTGAAGAAATCACTCACCTGCTCGATCCGAATCGTGAAAAAGGCGTAGAAACGGAAATTGCGGTCGAAACGAAAACCGAAGCACAGCCGAAAGCGAAAAAAGAAGCTAAACCGAAAGCCGAAGAAGTGAAAGCTGAAGAAACGGCAGCGCCGGAAGTAACGACTGAAAACAACGTAAACGAGGAGGCGGCTGACAATGAATAAATTAGGAACTTGGGAAATTTTGAAGTCGCCGGTCGTAACCGAAAAATCGGTTCTTTTGAAAGAAGCGACGAGCGAAGAAGGCGATGCGCAGGTTTTAACCTTTCGGGTTGATCGAAAAGCGGATAAAAACGAAATCCGCGCGGCGGTTGAAGAAATCTTCAACGTCAAGGTCGCGAAAGTCCGCACCGTTCAATACGAAGGCAAAATGAAAAAACGCGGACGCCACGAAGGACGCCGCGCAAGCTGGAAAAAAGCATACGTAACCCTAAAAGCCGGTGAGCCGATAGTTGATTACGCAGAAGCAATCTAATTTGGGATGTGAGATTTCGGATTTGAGATTTATAAGAATTCAATCCGAAATCACCAATCCGAAATCCGAAATTGAATTATGGGAATTAAAAGATTAAAACCGACATCGCCCGCGCGTCGTTATCAAACGTACCTGACGCGGGATGAATTGACTCCGAACGCAAAACCCGAAAAATCTTTGCTGGAGCCGAAAATTAGAATTTCAGGACGCAATAACGACGGACGCATTACGGTTCGTCGGCGCGGCGGCGGTCACAAACGTTTCTACCGTATTATCGACTTCAAACGCAACAAACCCGGCATTCCAGGCAAAGTTTCGCAGATCGAATACGATCCGAACCGCTCGGCGCACATCGCGCTCATTACTTATCTCGACGGCGAAAAACGCTATATTTTAGCGCCCGTCGGATTAACGGTCGGCTCGACCGTTGTGAGCGGCGCGGAAGCCGATATTCTGCCGGGAAATGCATTGCCGATCAAAAATATTCCGCTCGGAACGCAGATTCACAATATCGAGCTGCGTCCCGGCAAAGGCGGACAGATGGCGCGGTCAGCCGGAAGTTTTGCGCAGTTAGTCGCGAAAGAAGGCGATTTTGCGCAGCTTAGAATGCCGTCGGGCGAAGTTCGCCGCGTTCCGGTCGTCTGTATGGCAACCGTCGGACAGGTCGGCAACACTGAAAACGAAAACGTTTCGCTTGGTAAAGCCGGTCGCTCGCGGTGGATGGGCAGACGCCCGAAAGTTCGCGGCGTGGCGATGAACCCGGTCGATCACCCGCACGGGGGTGGTGAAGGTAAAACATCGGGCGGTCGTCACCCGGTAACGCCTTGGGGACAACCGACGCGCGGATACAAGACACGTAAAAACAAACGCACTCAGAACATGATTGTGCGCGACAGAAGAAGCAAATAAATTTGGGATTTGGGATTTGGGATTGCGGATTTGAATTTGCAGGAACAATGAACAATCCATTAAACGCGGACAGTGAAAACGGACAACTCCGAAATCAGCAATCCGCAATCCGAAATTAAAAGATATGCCACGTTCAGTAAAAAAAGGACCGTTTATTGATTTAAGTATTCAGAAAGTTCTGAGAAGAATAGACGAAGGCGGAAACAAACCGCAAGCGATCAAAACATGGTCGCGTCGTTCAACGATTACGCCGACAATGGTTGGTTTGACCTTCGGCGTTCACAACGGCAAACGTCATATTCCGGTTTATATTACGGAAAATATGGTCGGACACAAGCTCGGAGAATTTTCGCCGACCCGCACCTTCAAAGGACACCCGGGAACGAAAGCCGAGAAAATGGCGAAGAGAAAATAACACCGATTGGGGATTTGAGATTTGGAATTTATAAAATTTCAGTCCGAAATCCGAAATCACCAATCCGAAATTGAATTATGGAAGCGATAGCAAAAACAAGACATTTGAAAGGCTCGCCGCGAAAAGCGCGATTGGTCATCGATTTGATTCGCGGGCGCAATGTTTCGCAAGCGTTGAACATCTTGAAATTTACCGATAAACGCGCGGCTGACCCGATTGCCAAAACTCTGCGTTCGGCGATTGCCAACGCCACATACCTGGCGGAACAGCAGAATATTGCGATTGACCCGGACGATTTGTGGGTAAAAACCTGTTTCGTCGATATGGGCGCGCACAAAAATCGTCGCCGTATGCGTCCCGCGCCGCAAGGTCGCGCGTATCGTGAACAGCGTCATTACTGCCATATCACGATTCTGGTTTCGAGCGATGAAAAGCCGAATGTGAAAGACATTAAAGAATCAAAGAATGGCAAAGAAGGCGATAAGTCTTCGGGCGAAAAGCCGTTGAAGGGCGCGAAAGCAGTGAAAAAAGCGCAGACGCAGGAAACACCGATTGAAGAATTGGCACCGAAGTCGGATTTAACTCCGGTCGAGACTGCTGAAAAAGCGACAACCGAAACGCCGGTCGAAGCATCGGAAAATACTTCGCCGGAAGCGACCAACGAAACTTTTGTCGAGCAGGAAGCGAAAAACGACGCGGACGCCGCAGATGTAAAAGATGCTGAATCGCAGACGACGGCTGAAAGAAACGAGCCGAAACGCGCTGACGAAAGACAGCTCGATGTTAACGAGGAACTGGAAAGACAATAGCAATATCGGATTTGTGAATTCGGATTTTGGATTTTGATTAAATCCCAAATCCCAAATCTCAAATCCCAAATCGAAATATTATGGGACAAAAAGTTCATCCATACGGCTTTCGAGTCGGATATAACAAAGATTGGCATTCGCACTGGTATGCGAAAAAAGAATTCGCCGAGTTTTTAGCGGAAGATTTGAAATTGAAGCGCGATCTGAAAAAACGCTTCACCGGCGCGGGAGTTTCACACATTGACGTTGAACGCGCCGCCAATCGTTTGAAAATCATTATTTACACGTCGCGTCCCGGCATCATCATCGGACGCAAGGGCGCGGAAATCGAAAAGCTCAAAGAAGATTTGTCGAAATCCACGGGACGCGAAGTAATCGTTTCGATTCAGGAAATCCAGAAGCCGGAACTCAACGCGCAGCTGCAGGCGGAAAAAATCGCGCAGCAACTCGAAAAACGTATCGCTTTTCGCCGCGCGATGAGAAAGATTCTCGAAGAATCGCAGAGATTCGGAGCGCAGGGCGTCAAAGTCATGTGCGCCGGACGTTTGAACGGTGCGGAAATCGCCCGTACGGAATGGAGTCTCGAAGGTCGTCTGCCGCTGCACACTTTGCGCGCCGACATTGACTACGGATTCGCCGAAGCCCTAACGACTTTCGGAATCATCGGCGTCAAAGTCTGGATTTATCGCGGCGAGATTCTCGACCCGAACGCTTCGATGGCGCGCGGAACGACGACCGACCCGATTAACGAACCGAAAGTTCAGGGCGGCGGCAGAAACGATAGACGTCCGCCGCGCCGCGACAGAAACGACAATAGAAGATAATTGTTGATTGTAAATGGTTAATTGTTAATTGAAGCGTTTTGAATTCTTAACAATTAACAATTAACAATTAACCACTAACGAGGTTATTTATTATGTTAATGCCGAAAAAGGTCAAGCACCGAAGAGTCATGAAAGGTCGTATGCGCGGGAAAGCACATCGCGGCGACAAGTTGAATTTCGGTGATTTTGGACTCAAAACTTTAGAAGCAGCCTGGATCACCGACCGCCAGATCGAAGCGGCTCGTATTGCGATGACGCGTCATATCAAACGCGGCGGAAAGGTTTGGATTCGGATGTTTCCGGATAAGCCGATCACGCGAAAACCGGCTGAAACACGTATGGGAAGCGGAAAGGGCGCGCCCGATCACTGGGTAGCGGTTGTCAGACCGGGAAGAATTTTGTATGAAATTCAGGGCGTTCCGGAAGATCTGGCGCGCGAAGCCATGCGGCTCGCGGCGCAGAAACTTCCGATCAAGACGAAGTTTGTCACCCGCGCAGATATGGAAGGAGGAATTGTTTAATGAAACGCAAAGAACAACTTGAACAACTCCGTGAAATGAATTTGGAAGAACTCAATGAACAGGCAGACTCTTTAAAGGAATCGCTGTTTCGCTTGAAGTTCAGAAAAACATTAGGAGTCGGCGATACTGTCGGAGACATTCGCCGCGAAAAGAAAACTTTGGCTCGCGTTCATACGCTGATTAGTGAAAAGGACGCCGAAGCGAAATAGGTTGAAATAGGAAAATGCCAAAAAAGAAGACTGAAGAAGAAGTAGTCGAATCAGCCCAAACGGACGAGGCGACCGAAGAAACGGAAACCGCCACGGAAGAAACTGCTGTCGAAGCGCAAGCCGACGCCGGCGAAGAAACGCCTGCGGTTGAAGCCTCAGCGGAAACCGAAGAAACGGCGGTTGAAACTGCAAGTGCCGACACGGAAGAAAAACCGAAAAAATCGGGCACCAAGAAGAAAGCGGATACAGCCGACGAATCAGAAGAAACATCAATTGTTGATTCTGTAATCGAAACGGCGTCAAAAGCCGTGAGCGCAGTTGCCGACACGATTTCAAGCGGTGTTTCGACGGTTGTTTCAGCCGTTACCGGCGGCGATTCGACTGAGGAAGTTAAGAAAACCTCGAAGCGCGCCGAAAGAATCGGTATCGTGTTTTCTGACAAAATGACGAAAACGGTTACCGTTCGCGTCGAACGTCAGGTCAAGCATCCGATCTACCGTAAATACATCAAACGCCGCAAGAAATTTATGGCGCATGACGAACTCGGCGCGGCAATCGGCGATAAAGTGCGGATTATAGAAACCAGACCGCTTTCGGCAAAAAAACGCTGGCGTGTTGTTGAGATTATTCAGAAAGCAGAGAAATAGTTCGTTGAGTTCTTAGAGTTTTTAGAGTTCGTTGAGTAAAAGTTTTAACTCAATAAACTCAATAAACTCAATAAACTCAATAAACTCTAAAACGGAGTGATAAAGCAATGATTCAAATGCAGACCTCTTTAACGGTCGCAGACAATTCAGGCGCGAAACGTGTCGTAATGATTATGCCGATCGGCGGTTCGACGGGCAAAATTGCTCGCCTCGGCGATAAAATCAAAGTTACCGTCAAGGAAGCCTCGCCCGACGGCACGGCTAAAAAAGGTAAAGTTTACAACGCGGTTATCGTTCGCACACGCAAGGAAGTGCGCCGCAAAGACGGAAGTTATATCCGCTTTGACGAAAACGCCGCCGTTCTGATTAAAGACGACGGCACGCCGCTCGGCACGCGTGTTTTCGGACCGGTCGCCCGCGAACTGCGCGAAAAGAACTTTATGAAAATCGTATCCCTGGCGCCGGAGGTGATTTAAGATGAAAACGGTTAAGAAAGGTACAGTTAGAAGCAAAATCAAGCGCGGCGATCAGGTCGTGTTTATTGCGGGCAAAGAATATAACCGCTACGACAGCAATGGCGCTCGCCAACCACTGCGTGGAAAGGTTATCGCCGTTGACCCGATTAACGGAAAAGTTAAGGTCGAAGGCGCGGCAATGGTCAAAAAACACCAGAAGGCTGTTCCGCAAATGAATATCGAAGGCGGAATCAAGGAAAAAGAAGCGTGGGTAAATGTTTCAAACATTGCGCTTATTGATCCCGACACCGGCAAGCCGACGCGCGTCAAATACGAAGTCAAAGACGGCGAGAAGGTTCGCGTTGCGAAAAGCGGAAAAGTCGTTGCGACGCCGCAGTGGACGCGTCGTGAAAAGAAAACGACTGAAGATAATCAGTAAGAATTTTTAAGTTTGGTAACGCTATGCGATTCCAAATCAAAATTCCAAATTAATCTGGAATTAGAAATTTGAAATTACAGAGTGCGGGTCCCAAAGAGTGAGAAAACAATGGCTAGATTAAGAGACAAATATAAAAAGGAGATTGCTCCGGCAATCGCTAAAGAATTCGGCATCGAAAATCCGATGGCGATTCCGAAAGTTGAAAAGATCGTCGTCAATATGGGCGTCGGCGAAGCGATCGGCAACGCGAAGATTCTCGATGCGGCGGTTGAAGAACTGCGTTCGATTACGGGTCAGAAACCCGTAGTTACGAAAGCGAAGAAATCCATTGCGGCGTTCAAGCTTCGTCAAGGAATGAACATCGGTTCGATGGTCACGCTGCGCGGCGAAAGAATGTACGAGTTTCTCGACCGCTTGATTTCGGTCGCGCTGCCGCGCGTTCGCGACTTTCGCGGAATCTCCGGCAAAGCGTTCGACGGTCGCGGCAATTACACGCTCGGTATTCGCGAGCAGCTGATTTTCCCGGAAATCGATTTTAATAAAGTTGATAAAACACGTGGAATGAATATTTCCATCGTCACGACGGCGGAAACCGACGAACAGGCGCGCGCACTTTTGAAAGCGCTCGGAATGCCGTTTAGGCAGTAAGAATTTTCGGTTTTCGGTCTTCGATTTTTCAAAGACCAAAGACCAAAGAAAATATGGCAAAGATTAGTAAAGTCGTAAAGAACAACAAACGCAAGAAAATGACGGCGCAGTATGCGGAACGTCGGGCGGCGCTGAAGAAAATCATCAACAACCCCGGCGCGTCGCTTGAAGAAGTAGATGCGGCGGTCATGAAATTACAAAAGATGCCGCGCGATGCTAGCCCGATCCGGGTTCGCAATCGCTGTTCGCAGACCGGACGCCCGCGCGGCTTCCTGCGTAAATTTGGAATGTCGCGTGTTGCTTTACGCGAACTAGCGCTCCAGGGACAAATTCCCGGAGTAACGAAATCAAGTTGGTAATTTATTTTTAAGATCGACGCGGAAGGCGGATTGAAAACCCGAACCGTCGCGTCGAATAAACGGAGTTAAAGAAGAATGACAGATCCGATAGCCGATATGCTGACGCGCATTCGCAATGCAATTGCCGCGAATCACACACGCGTAGATATGCCCGGTTCAAAGTTGAAATTGGAAGTTGCACGTATTTTGAAAGAAGAAGGTTACATCAACAATTATGTAACGAAAGGCGAAGGCACAAAATACACAATCCGCATTTTCCTGCGCTATGACGCCAAAGGCGTTTCTTCAATTACGCACTTGTCGAGAGTTTCCACACCCGGACGACGCGTTTATGTAGGCTCAGGCGAGATTCCGCGAGTTCTCGGCGGTTACGGCATTAACATCGTTTCCACTTCGCGTGGTTTGATGAGTGGAAAAAGAGCCCGCCAGGAAAAAATCGGCGGCGAAATTTTGGCACAAGTATATTAGGATTTCGGATTTGTGAATACGGAATGCGGATTGAAATAAATCCCAAATCCCAAATCCCAAATCCCAAATCGAAATGAGGATATTATGTCTCGTGTAGGAAAAAAACCGATTACGATACCGTCAGGCGTGAGCGTGACGATCAATGATAGCGAATTGGAGGTCAAAGGTCCGAAAGGAACGTTGACGGCTCCGATTCCCAAGGGAGTCAGCTTCAAAGAAGAAGAAGGCAAACTCGTCGCCGAACGCGCGAATGATGATTTGAGTGCATTTCACGGTTTGGCGCGCGCATTGGCAAACAACGCGATTGTCGGCGTAACCGAAGGATTTAAAAAGGAAATGGACCTTGTCGGCGTCGGTTACAAAGCCGATGTTCAGGGAAACAAAATCGTTTTCGCGCTCGGCTATTCACATCCGGTCGAATACCTTTTGCCGCAGGGAATCGAAGCGAAAGCGGAAAGAGTCAACACCAAAACAACGATCAACCAGTATCAGTTGACCCTGACCCTGACCGGCATCGACAAACAGAAACTCGGACAGGTAGCGGCAGAATTGAATCGTCTGCGTAAACCCGACGCCTACAAAGGCAAAGGCGTTCGCTATGCTGATAAGTATTACAGATTGAAACCCGGAAAAACGGGCAAATAATTTGAGATTGGGGATTTGGGAATTCGGATTTTTATTCAATCCGAATTCCGAATTCCCAAATCCAAAATCGAATTAAAGTTATGGCACAGAAAAAGAGAGCAGATATTCGTCGCGGAGTTCATACGCGCATCCGCAAAAAAGTCAGCGGAACGGCTGAGCGTCCGCGTTTGGCGGTTTTTCGCAGTCTGAATCATATTTACGCGCAGGTTATTGACGACGTTAACGGCAAAACACTGGCGGCGGCTTCAACGACCGAAAAAGATTTGAAGGGCGCGACCGGCGGAAACATCGAAGCGGCGCAGAAAGTCGGCAAAACGGTTGCCGAACGCGCAATCGCGGCGGGCGTTTCAAACGTTGTATTTGATCGCGGCGGTTATCTTTATCACGGGCGCGTCAAAGCTCTTTTAGACGCGACGCGCGAAGCAGGATTAAACAAAGGCGAAGCGCCGCAGGAAGTAGAAGAAGGAAGCAATGAAAACTAATAAACAAAGCATTTCTGCACAGGGTTTGATTTTGAAAGACCAGCTGATTTCGGTCAACCGCGTTACCAAAGTAGTTAAAGGCGGTAAAAACCTTTCGTTTGCGGCGTTAGTCGTGATCGGTGACGAATCTGGTCACGTCGGATTCGGAACGGGCAAAGCAAAAGAAGTTCCGAACGCGATCAAGAAAGCGGTTGAAGCGGCGAAGAAAAATTTGATCAAAGTTACGCTTATCGACGGAACTCTGCCGCACGAAATCATCGGCGAATACGGAGCCGGACGCGTTTTGCTGAAACCGGCGAAAGAAGGAACCGGAGTTATTGCGGGCGGCGCGGTGCGCGCGGTTCTGCAGAGTCTCGGCGTTCACAATGTACGCACGAAAATCTTAGGTTCAAACAACCCGCACAACGTCATTCGCGCGACTTTTGACGGACTTTTGAGAATGAAAGACCCGTTCGAAGTTGCCAGACTGCGCGGCAAACAAGTAAACGAACTATTATAGTAGCGAGTTTGTTGAGTTTATAGAGTTTATTGAGTATAAGATTTCCATAACTCAATGAACTCTATAAACTCAACAAACTCAATGAACTAAAAGTTATGGCAAAGAATACAGAAACAACAAGCGGCGGAACAATCAAAATCCAGTATTACAAAAGCTCGATCGGTTATTCCAAAACACAGAAGATAATGGTCAGAGGTTTAGGGATTACCAAACTCAATCAAACGGTCGAGCGCCCGGACAATCCGGCAATGCGCGGCATCGTGGCGAAGATTCCGCATCTTCTGAGAATTGTCGAATAATTAATTGTAATTAGTAATTGGTAATTTGTAATTGGTATTCTAATTCTGTAAATTAACCAATTACCAGTTACCATTTACCATTTATAGAGGAAAAGAAAATGGCTTTATCATTAAATAATTTAAAACCGGCAAAAGGCTCGACGCATAAAAAGAAAAGAGTCGGTCGCGGTCCCGGTTCGGGCTTAGGAAAAACCGCCGGACGCGGACATAAAGGACAGAAATCGCGTTCGGGTTATTCGAGCCGTCCCGGATTCGAAGGCGGACAGATGCCTTTGCAGCGCCGCCTTCCGAAACGCGGTTTTACGAATATCTTCAAGAAAGAATGGCTCGAAATCAGCCTTGCGAAAATCGAAGAAAACTTTAACGCGGGCGATGAAGTAACGCCCGAAATTCTGCACGAACGCGGTCTGATCAAAAAAGCGAAACACGACGTCGTTATCTTAGGAACGGGCGATATCACGAAAGCTTTGCAAATTTCCGCGCACCGTTTTACGAAAACCGCTAAGGAAAAAGTAGAAAATGCGGGCGGAACGGCGACGGTTATCGAAAAAGCGCAGGCAGCAGCAGCCGAATAGAATTTAGCGATTTAGGAGATTTATGGAAAAGTTTTTTGCCGCCATCCAAAATATGTTCAAAATTCCGGAGCTGCGGAAGAGAATTCTCTTCACGCTCGGACTTTTGGCGATTTACCGTTTGGGCGCGCACGTCACTGCACCGGGCATCAATAAAGCCCAGCTCGAACAGGTTTGGGGGCAGGTCAGCGGCACACTGCTCGGCGTTCTCGACTTATTTTCCGGCGGAAACTTTCGCACGATTTCGGTTTTTGCGCTCGGCGTTACGCCCTACATTACGGCTTCGATCATTCTACAGCTGATGACGGTGCTTTATCCGCCGCTCAAGAAAATTCAGGAAGAAGGCGAAGTCGGACGGCAGAAAATCAATCAATGGACGCGCTATCTGACGGTCGCGCTCTGTGCGATTCAAACGTTTTTCGTCGCAACCTGGCTCAGCCGCAACGGAATTATCGCTCCCGAATGGTGGGCGACGATGATGGTTGTCGTAACTTTGACGACCGGAACGGTTTTCGTGATGTGGCTCGGTGAACAAATCACCGAACGCGGCGTCGGAAACGGAATTTCGCTTCTTATCTTTGCAGGTATCGTCATCGGTTTACCGAGCGGTTTGATGCAGATCAAGGAAAGAATCAGCGCGGGCGATCCGATGACGACGCTCGGCGTAATCTTTCTCGCAGTCGTTTTGGTCGCGTTAATCGCCTTGATCGTGTATGTCGAATCGGCACGCCGAAACATCGCGATCAGTTATGCGAGCCGCCGCGTCGGAAATCAGACGTTTCGCGGACAGGAAACGAGTCTGCCCTTAAAAATCAATATGGGCGGCGTTATTCCGGTAATTTTCGCATCGTCCGTGCTGGCAATGCCGCAAACGCTCTTTTCGGCGTTTCCGCCCGCTCAGCCGGGACAAGAAGGTTACGACCCGAATTCGACCTGGACTTCCGTCTATAACTTCTTTCAGCAGTTTCACGGCGGCGACCCGTATTACGAATTCGTCTTTATCTCGCTGATCGTTCTGTTCACGTTTTTCTACATCACGATTGTTTTCAATACGGATGAAGTGGCGGACAATCTGAGAAAACACGGCGGATTTATTCCGGGCATTCGTCCGGGCGCGCCGACGGCGGATTACCTGAACACGATTTTGACGCGTTTGACGACGATCGGGGCAATTTATCTGGCTTTCATCGCGTTTGCCCCGCAAGTCCTTTTAAGCGGCTTCAGAGTCGCGCGGCTGCCGTTTATCGGAACTCCGCTTGACAACTTCTTTACGGCAACGCCCGGACTGAGCTGGATTCCGACCGGATTGGGATATCAATTCTTTTTCGGCGGCACGTCGCTTTTGATTCTGGTCGGTGTGGCGATGGATACGGTTGCTCAAATCGAAGCACAGCTTGTAATGCGAAATTACGAAGGTTTTCTGGGTGCCGGCTCGCGCTTACGCGGACGACGCAGTTAGATATTTTTCACCACAGAAATACAGAGACACAGAGAATTAAAATAAACTCTGTGTTTCTGTGTCTCTGTGGTAAATAGATTTAGATGAGTAAAATTATCGTTTTGATCGGCGCTCCGGGCGCAGGCAAAGGAACGCAGGCGCGGCTTTTAGAGGAACGTAAAGGAATTCCGCAGATTTCGACGGGCGATATGTTTCGTGCGCTGAAAAATGCCGACACGCCGCTCGCGCGGGAAGTACAGGAAATTATGGCGGCTGGTCTGCTGATTTCCGACGAACTGACTTATCAGATCGTTAAAGATCGAACGTCGCGTGAAGATACGAAAGGAATATACGTGCTGGACGGTTATCCGCGAACTGCCGTTCAAGCCGAGCAGCTCGAAGAATTGGCGGAAGAACAGGGCAAAGAAATTCAGGCGATCGAAGTTGACGTTCCGTATAGTGAGTTGATGAAGCGCTTGACGGGTCGGCGAAATTGTCCGGTCTGCGGCGAAATTTACAATATTTATACCAAAGCGCCGAAAAACGACAATGTCTGTGATTTTCATCCTGAGGCGACATTAAATCACCGGGCGGACGACCGCGAAGACAGCGTCGCGACGCGTTTGGCAACTTATAATGAAGTGACTAAACCGCTCCTTGATTATTACGATCAAACGGGACGATTGAAAAAAATCAGCGGCGAAGGCGATTTGGAAGAAATTTATCGCGAGTTGGAAAGTTTGATTAATGTTAATGGTTAATTATTAATGGCTAATTGTTAATCGGTCATCATAAAGATGATTAATGATTAACCAATAATAATCAGTAATTAACGAGATGAATTCAAAAGTCGTCAGCTTTTTTAGCAGATTAAGCCAAATTTTATTGGGGAAAAGGATGATTATTGCCAAATCACAAAAAGATTTAGACCGGATGCGCGAAGTGGGCGAGCTGATTGCCGAAGTGCGCGAAGCTTTGCGCTCAATGATCGCGCCCGGAATTACGACGAATGAACTCAATGCTGTGGCTGAAAAAATGATGCGCGATGCCGGCGCGATCCCGACCTTTATCGGCTACAAACCGCACGGCATGGTTCCTTTTCCTTATGCCATCTGCGCGTCGGTCAACGAAGCGATCGTTCACGGGTTCTCCAATGATATTCCGCTTAAGGACGGCGATATTGTTTCGCTCGATATGGCGGCAACTTATAACGGCTTTGTCGGAGATACGGCGTTTACCGCGCCGGTTGGCGAAATTGCCGACGAACTAAAACAGCTTATTCGCGTTACCGAAGAATGTTTGCAGTTCGGCATCGAACAATGCCATCCGAACAAACGGGTCGGCGACATCGGCTGGGCGGTTCAGCAGCACGCTGAAAAATTCGGTTATGGGCTTGTCCGCGATTATACCGGGCACGGCATCGGGCGCTCGATGCACGAAGCGCCGCAGATCGCCAATTACGGAAGACCGGGAACACGCGAAAAGATCCGCGCCGGATATTGTTTTGCGATCGAGCCGATGCTCAATATGGGAACGGGCGAAACTTTGACGCTGGACGATAAATGGACGGTCGTCACGAAAGACGGGAAGCCGAGCGCACATGCCGAGCATACAATTGCTGTGACGCCCGATGGTCCCGAGATTTTAACGCTGACAAAAGAGCAGAAATCGGCGCTTAAAGTCGATAAAAAAGAAACCGCTGCAGCGTAGCTTGAAAAGTTACCTTTAAAAAGGTAACATAAACAGTTTGTCAACTACGACAGGGTTGGCTCTGTATAATATCTGTTAGATATGTCGAAAGAAGAAGCGATCGAGGTGACGGCAACCGTGCTTGAAACTCTGCCGAACGCGATGTTCAAAGTCGAGATAGAGGGCAACGGTCATCAAGTTCTGGCACATATCTCAGGCAAAATGCGGAAAAATTTTATACGAATTTTGCCGGGCGATAAAGTTCTTGTCGAGCTTTCGCCGTATGACCTGAATCGCGGTCGGATTACATATCGTTATAAATGAGTCTCGAATTCGGGATTTAGTATTTTAAATAAGCCGCAAATGGTGCGGTGAGAAAGAGAGGGACAAAATAATGAAAGTTCGTCCATCAGTTAAGAAAATTTGCGATAAGTGCAAAATTATTCATCGGAAAGGCGTTGTCCGGGTAATTTGTGAAAACCCGAAACATAAACAGCGTCAGGGATAAATGTATTCCGGATTTGGGAATTCGGATTTCGGATTTGTAAGAAAATAAATCCCAAATCCCAAATCCCAAATCCGAAATCGAAATAGGAGAAATATGGCTCGCGTAGCAGGAGTTGATTTACCACCAAACAAGAGAGCACAGATCGGTCTGACGTATATTTACGGCATCGGCAAATCTCGTGCGACGGCAATATTAGAGGAAGCTTCAATCAGTATTGATCAAAAGATCAAAGATTTGAACGAAGATGAACTGACGCGGATTCGTACCATTATCGATACGCAGGGCAATGTCGAAGGCGACCTTCGCAAGCGTGTACAAATGGACATCAAGCGTCTAATGGACATCGGTTGCTACCGTGGTCTGCGTCATCGTCGCAGTCTGCCGGTTCGCGGACAGCGCACCAGCACCAACGCCCGTACCCGTAAAGGTCCGCGCAAAGCCGCCGTAGCGAAGAAAAAAGCTCCAGGTAAGAAATAATTAGAGCAATCAGCAATCAGTAGTCAGCACTCGGAAAAAAGCTGACCGCTGACTGCTGATTGCTGATTACTTAAAAAAAATGGCAAAAGCAGCAGCAAAAGGTAAGAAAGCTTACAAAAAGAAAGAGAGAAAGAATATTCCGGTCGGAATTGTTCACATCGCGGCTTCGTTTAATAACACGCTGATTTCGATCACCGACACGCAGGGCAATCTGATTGCTCAATCTTCGTCGGGCGCGCGCGGTTTCCGCGGTTCGCGTAAAGGAACGCCGTTCGCGGCGCAGCAAGCCGCTTCGGAAGTCGCTCGTAAGGCGACTGAAGCCGGAATGCGTGAAGCGGAAGTTCGCGTGAAAGGTCCGGGCGGCGGTCGTGAATCGGCAATCCGTGCGATTAATCAGGCGGGAATTCGCGTAACTTCAATTCGTGATACCACGCCGATTCCGCACAACGGATGCCGACCGCCGAAACGCCGCAGAGTTTGATCGCGGATTGGTGATCTCGGATTTCGGATTTTAATTCGATTTGAAAATTTTAATTTAATAATCAAAGGAAGAAGGGATTTAAGAGAATCCCGTAAACTTTTCTGCAAAAATGGTGTCGAATGTTGATTGACGGTGCATTGGATTTAAAGAATCCGAAATCCGAAATCACGAATCCGGAATCATTTTTTGCTGAAAGCAAAAAATACTATGGCTAGATATAGAGATGCGGTGTGCCGTTTGTGCCGTCGTGAAGGTGGAAAATTATTTTTGAAAGGCGACCGTTGTTATAAACCGTCGTGTGCGATTGAAAAACGCGGAACGAATCCGCCGGGACAGCACGGCGCGGCGCGGCGCAAGATGCTCGCCGGTTACGGGCAGCAGCTTCGCGAAAAACAGAAGGTCAAGCGTATTTACTTCGTGCTTGAAAAACAATTCCGTAATTATTTTGAAAAAGCTCTGCGCCAGAAAGGCGTGACGGGTGAAAACCTGCTCTTTTTGCTCGAACGCAGACTCGATAACGTCGTTTATCGCTCCGGCTTTACGACCTCGCGTCGTCAGGCACGCCAGCTCGTCAATCACGGGCATATTTTCGTTAACGGTAAAAAAGTAGATATTCCGTCGTTCCAGGTTAAGGTCAGCGATGTGATCTCCGTGAAAGAAAAAAGCACGAAAAATGTCCACGTCGAAGGCGCATGGCAGACGGCTGGCGGTCGCGGACGTCCGAATTGGATTTCAGCGGGCGGCGAAGATTTGAGCGTATCAATTGCGGCGCTGCCGAAACGTGAAGATGTTGACGCAAATATTAACGAGCAGTTAATCGTCGAACTTTACAGCAAGTAATCTATTGAGTTTCAGGTTTCAAGTTTCAGGTTTCAAGTTTTTAAGCCTGAAACTTAAAACCTGAAACTTGAAACCTTTTTAAAAAAAGAATATGACACAAATTAATCAATGGACAGATTTTCAGATGCCAACCCGGTTAGAACTTGAAAAAGAAACTCTGACCGACCGCTACGGTAAGTTTTACGCACAGCCTTTTGAGAGAGGTTTTGGAACAACTATCGGAAACTCCCTGCGCCGTGCGCTGCTTTCGTCAATCGAAGGAGCAGCGATTACGGCGGTGAAGATCGAAGGCGTCGAACACGAATTCTCGTCCATCAAGGGCGTTGTCGAAGATGCGACGGACGTGATTTTGAATCTCAAACAAATTCCGTTCAAACTGCACAGCACGACCGCAAAAACCTTGACGATCAGCAAATCGGGCGCGGGCGAAGTTACCAGCGCCGATATTGAAGCCGACGGCGACGTCGAAATTCTCGACACCGGAGTGCATATCGCGACCATCGGCGCGGGCGGCGACATCAGTATCGAAATGCGACTCAAATCGGGACGCGGCTATGTTTCTGCCGAATTTAATAACGACGACGATCTCAGCTTAGGCTACATTCCGATTGATTCGGTTCACACGCCGATCAAAAAGGTCAACTACAACGTCGAAAAAACCCGTATGGGTTCGAATACCGAATACGACAAATTGACGATCGAAGTTTGGACGGACGGTTCCGTAAAACCCGACGATTCGATCGGTCTGGCGGCAAAGCTCGTCAAGGATCACATGTCGATTTTCGTCAATTTCGAGGAAGAAGAAGACGAATTCAAATACGAAGACATCGCGCGTCCGCCGCTTCTTCGCAACGATCTGCTTGATCGTTCGGTTGACGAACTCGAACTTTCGGTTCGTTCGTACAACTGTTTGAAAAACGCGGACATCCGCTCGATTCGCGATCTGATCAAACGCAGCGAGCGCGATATGCTCAACACCAAAAACTTCGGTAAAAAATCATTGACGGAAATCAAAGACCTGCTTCACGGTATGGGCTTGGATTTCGGTATGGATTTCGACGAGCAAGGCAATCCGATTCCCGGTTCGGGCGGACGCGATTTAGACTAAGAATAGTTCATAGAGTTTATTGAGTTCGTTGAGTTTATTGAGTTAAATCTCTTACTCGACGAACTCAATGAACTCAACGAACTAATGAACTAAAGATATGAGACATTTAAAAGCACATCGTAAATTGGGCAGAACATCAGAGCATCGCATTTCTTTGCTCAGAAATTTGGCGACTTCATTAATTAACTCGGATTCGGGGCATATCGTAACGACCGTTCCGAAAGCGAAAGAACTGCGCCCGTTTGTCGAAAAAGTTATTACTATGGCGCGCAAGGCGCAGGTTTTAACCGGCGACGAAGCGAAAGCGCAGGCAGTTCATCTGCGTCGGCAGGCGGCGAGATTTTTCCACGCCGGAAACTCGACCTTCAAAAAGGAACAGAGCCGTTTTCGCGGCAAAAAAGGCGAAGCGAAAGAGCCGATCGAACGCACGGCGGGCGTTAAAGCCGTCCAGCGTCTGTTTAGCGAACTCGGCGAGCGTTACAAAGACCGTAACGGCGGTTATACTCGAATTATTAAACTCGGTCGCCGGCAGGGCGATAACGCCGAAATGGCGGTTATCGAATTGGTTGATAACCCGAAAGAATTGGCAGCGAAGAAATAATCAGGAGTAAATCCGAATGAGTGAACAAGCGGCTTCAGCCAAAGCAAAAGCGGAAACAGGTAAACCCGGGCGCGGCGCGAAAAAATCATCGAGCGACACGCCGAAAGCGGCGCTCAATATGCAGGAGCTTCGCGAGCTTGCCGAATTGGTCAACGAGCACGGTTTTACCGATTTCGAATTTGAAAACGAAAATATCCGCATTCGTTTGAGCAAAACGGCGGCACCGCAATATGTGCAGGCAGTTCAGCCGGTTGCTCCGTCCGCGCCGGTTTCCGCACCGCAAACATCTGCGCCGCAGACTTCCGGTTCGTCGGATACCGCAGCGGCTGAGACGCCGGTTGATGCTGACGCGGATTTGTTCAAAATAACTTCGCCGATCGTCGGCACGTTTTATCGCTCGCCCTCGCCGGACAAACCGTCTTATATCGAAGTCGGCGATAAGGTTTCCGACAGTTCGGTCGTCTGCATCGTCGAAGCGATGAAGCTGATGAACGAAATTCAGGCGGAAACTTCGGGCGAAGTCGTTAAAATCTACGTCGAAAACGGTCAGCCGGTCGAATACGGTCAGCCGCTCTTCGGCATCAGGAAATAAAGATTAGCCACGAACAAACACAAAAGAACACGAAAATCAGCCAAATAAAATTAATTTTGATTTTTGTTCGTGGTTTTTCGTGTTTGTTTGTGGCTAAAAGTTTGTAATGAAAAAACGCGAGATTCGCAAAATTCTAATCGCCAATCGCGGCGAAATAGCCTGTCGGATAATCTGGACGTGCAAGGAAATGGGCATCAAGACGGTCGCCGTTCATTCGGAAGCCGATCGCGAGGCGCTTCATGTGCGCTTTGCCGACGAAGCCGTCTGTATCGGCGCGCCGCCGTCGGCGCAGAGCTATCTGAATATTCCGGCAATCATCAGCGCGGCGGAAATTACCAACGTTGACGCGATTCATCCGGGTTACGGATTTTTGGCGGAATCGGAAACTTTTGCGAAAATCTGCGAAGACTGCAATATCAAATTTATCGGACCGCGCCCCGAAGTTATCGGAATGATGGGCGATAAGGTCGAAGCGCGGCGGACAATGGCGGCTGCCGGCGTGCCGATTCTGCCCGGTTCGCCCGATCCGATCGAAGACGCCGACGAAGCGATAAAACTGGCGAAGGAAATCGGTTTTCCGGTAATCATTAAAGCGGCGGCGGGCGGCGGCGGACGCGGAATGCGGATTGTTCGTAAAGCGGAAGATTTGGCGAACAATCTCGAACTCGCGCAAACCGAAGCGCTTGCGGCGTTCAAAAACGGCTCGGTTTATATCGAACGCTACATCGAACGCCCGCGCCATATCGAGATTCAGGTTCTAGCCGACGAATACGGAAACTGTATTCATCTGTTCGAGCGCGAATGCTCGATTCAGCGGCGGCATCAGAAATTACTGGAAGAAGCGCCTTCGCCTGTAATTACGCCTGAACAGCGTGAACGAATGGGCGCGGTCGCAGTTAAAGCGTGCAAGGAGATCGGCTATTCGAGCGCGGGAACGTTTGAATTTCTACTGGACGAAGACGGTTCTTTCTATTTTATGGAAATGAACACGCGCGTTCAGGTCGAGCATCCGGTGACGGAAATGGTCACGCTCGTCGATATTGTCCGCAACCAGATTCGCATCGCGATGGGCGAAGAACTCGGTTTCGTGCAGGACGAATTGCAGCTTTTCGGGCATTCGATCGAATGCCGCATCAATGCCGAAGATCCGGAAAAATTTACGCCTTCGCCCGGAAAGATCACGGCTTTGAATCTGCCGGGCGGTCCGGGCGTGCGCGTTGACACGGCGGTGTATCCCGGCTATGTCGTGCCGCCGTACTATGATTCGATGATCGCGAAATTGATCGTCCACGCGCGAACGCGCGAAACGGCGATTGCGCGAATGCGGCGCGCTCTCGAAGCGATGGTCGTCGAAGGCATTAAAACGACGATTCCGCTGCATTTAAAGATAATGTCGGACGAAAAATTTCAGAAAGGTGATTTTTCGACCAAGTTTATGGAAGAATTCAAACATTAGTTAATGGTAAATTGTTAATTGTTGTGTTTCAATATTAAATTGACAATTATTAATTAACCATTAACAATTAACAAAATAAAAATTTCGTGGTTACCGTTTTGCCAAAAGACGGAGTTACTGCGAGCATAAGGAGAGGCTATTTTTAGTATTTAAAGTATATGGCAACAGCTACAGAACTAAAGGAAAAAATCGTAGGCGATTATAAAACGCACGGCTCTGACACGGGTTCGTCGCAGGTGCAGATCGCGCTTTTGACGCAGCGTATCAATGAATTGACGCAGCACTTCAAAATTCATAAAAAAGACAATCATTCGCGCAGAGGTTTATTAAAAATGGTCTCGCGCAGAAGAAAATTGCTCGATTATCTCAAACGTAAAGATATTAACGAATATCACACGATTATCGAGAAATTGGGAATCAGAAGATAGTTTACGAGAGTTCATTGAGTTTGTTGTGTTGATTGAGTTAATTGTGTAAAATATTGAAATATAAATGTAATCCATGTAATCAAAAA
>JANOBZ010000116.1:0-10817 GCA_031411895.1 Acidobacteriota bacterium
TACAGCCGCGGATAAACGCGCATGCACACGGATAAGAATTTCATAAACTTAGCGGCTAAGCGGATTTGCGGGAAATTTTAACAACTCCCGCAAAGCCGCTAAGCCGCTAAGTTTATGAAATTCTTATCCGTGTGCATCCGCGTTTATCCGCGGCTATAAAATAAATTCCCCAAAATTCAAAAAACTGAAAAAAAACAGGAAACAATTCTGATTTTCCGCCGAAAACAATTGATAAGCACTAATTGTATTTTGAAATTGTTTAAAAATTTCGATTGGAGAAGCCAAAATGAGTGATGTAATTTCCGGCGTTGCCGGTCAACTTTTTCAGCAGATTCTCGAAAAACAGGCGTCGCAGCAGCAGCAGCAGACTTCCGGCAGCCGTTCGTTTGAAAGCTATCTTCAGCAGGACGCAAAAACGAACACGCCGACCGACGATAAAACCACGACGCCGACCCAGCAAATCGAAAGACCGCAGGAACCGACGACTTCGGGCGCGGACATGCAGAAAAAGCTCGACGAAATGGAAGCCCAGTTAGCCGAACGGTTCAAACAGCAGAATCAAAGTCAGACGCGTATCAATCAAATGCTGCCCGAATTGACGGACAGCAAATCGCGGCTCGGACTGCTGCGCGAAGCCTACAGCAAAATCGGCGACACATCGAAGGTGACAAACGATTTGAGCGGTCGTTTCGTGCAGGTCGAAAACGAATATCGCGAGGTCGAATCCATTATGCGCTCGGACAAAAATCTCTCGACCGGCGAGCTTCTCGCTTTGCAGGCGCGGCTTTATCAGGTCGGGCAGCATATCGAAGTGATGAGCAAGGTCGTTGACCAGATGGCGGGCGGCATTAAAACCGTTCTCAATACAAACGTTTAATAAATTTTGAGGTTTTGGGGTTATGTCTGGCAATAATCTGAAAATAACAAATCCGATCGTGCCGCTCGCGCAGCGAACGGACGAAAAATCAACGAGCAGAACGCGCAACCAGCGGTCGTTCGAGGTCGGCAAAACGCAGTTTCCGGTCGAGCGGCAGGCAAATTATTCGAAAAACGAAACCGAAGATTTTCGTCCCGCGCTGACCGATGAAAACTGGCTGCGCGAGCGGACGCTCGAAGAATTGAAAACTTTGGTGCGCGCGATCCAGATGGGCGCGACCGATCCGTGGCAATTGACGGATTTAATCTTTTACGCGCGTCATCCGGAGATGAAAGGCGTTCCGCTGACTTCGGAAAATCAGGAACTTCTCGACGAGTGGAATTCGATCAGCGCATTGCTCGTTCACCCGACCTTAAACGAGATCAAGGACGTCATCGGCGCGGACGAATTAAACGGACTCGTCAACGACAAACAGGATTTGTCGGACGCGATCAACAACGCCAGCCGTGTTCAGATAAACGCCGGAAATCTCGATAATTACACGTCGCGTTACGACAGCATTATCGCGAACGCCGTCGAATGGTGCCCGGGACTTTCGCCGGCGGTTTTGAAAAGCCTGATCGCGCAGGAATCTAATTTTCGCCCGACCGTCATTAATTCGTACGGTTATGCGGGCATCGCCCAATTCGGGCGCGTCGCCGCGCGTGAAGTCGGTTTATTTGTCGGCGTCGCCGGTTCGTCGTCGGACGAACGCTTAGACCCGTCGAAAGCGATTCCCGGCGCGGCGCGGCTTTTGAATCTCAAAGCGCAACGACTCGGCGAAATCGCTTTTTCGCGCTACGGTCAGCCGGACGGAGCCGAATTCTGGAAATTCGTGACTGCCGCTTATAACGGCGGCGAAGGCACGGTTGCGCTCGCGATGGGCAACGCTTATCGAATCGGTTTATCGGAAGCGCGCTCGAAAGGCTTGGTCGGCACGGAAGCGGTTAGCTTTGCGCGGCGTTATGCATCGAAATGGGAAAATTTGAAGATCGGCGGTGCGAATTCGCCGCTCGGGCTTGCCGCCGCGAGATATTTTCCGACGATCGCCGTTCAGAAATATCACGAAATCGGAAATTATCCGACGCAGATAATGGGACGCGTTGCCGGAAACTTTAAATAGTTTTCGTTTTGGGGATTATTTTGATTCTGACTTTGAACTTTGTGTTATTTTTTTGTTAAATAGATAACACGACGAATTAAAATTTTAACCCCCAAAATCAAAGTCAAATTTTAATACAAAAACAAGATTGTTTTTCGGCATCCAACGTGTCGAATAAGCTAAGTTCATTCTTCGGGATTGAGAAAACCCTTCAGTTTGTCCAGTCAACAGCTCCTGCATCATTCGAAATTATCATTCATATAATCCGCAAAAATCATCAATCAATCCCGAAGAATTTACTGATACATTTTACCGAAGTATTGAATCATAAACTCGAACGCGCGAAACGATTCTTCAAAATACCACCGAAAACGCCCGACCAGAAACGGGAGCATCAAGGCGACGACCAGAATCCCGACCCACATTTTTACCGGCATACTGAGGAAAAAAACGTTGACCTGCGGCGCGACGCGATTGATCAAACCGAAAAATAAATCCGTGAGCAGAAGCGTAATGATTATCGGCACGGCAAGCTGAACGCCGATGCTCAAAACGCTTCCGGTAATCATCGTCATAAACTCGGCGGCAGGCGTCCAGCCGCCTTGCAGCTGCGGAAATTTAAGCGCCGGAATAAACTCGAAACTCCGCACGAGCGCGCTGATAAAAAAGCGGTGAGCGCCGGTTGTCAGAAAAATCACGATCGCTAATTGCAGCTGAAATTGACCGAGTTCGGAAACTCTTTCCTGCAATTGCGGCGCGAAAAGTTCGCTCATTGTCGAACCGCGCTGCAAATCGGCGATTCTGCCCGCGACCTGAACGGCTTCGAAAACCAGAGACGCGACAAAGCCGAGCGTGAAACCGACGAAAACTTCTTTCGCGAGCATTCCGATAAATCCGACCGCGCCGAATCCGAGCGGCGCGCCGTCGGGCGGCAATTCGGCAATTAACGCCGGGTAAGTGATGATCACGAGCGCCGTCGCGACCGCGACCTTGACCTGCGACGGCACGACCGCGCCGCCGAAAAAAGGAACGATATAAATAAACGAGATAAAACGCGCGAAGGATAAGCCGAAAAGGACGAGAAACGCCTGCGGATTCTGCCCGACCTCAAAGGTTTTCAAGACAAGCTCTAAAAGTTGTAGAAACTCCTGCATTTGGTTTCATTTAACATTTATCATTTATCATTTATCAAAAACCGAAGTTAAATGATAAATATTAAATGATAAATGTTTATCTGACGACGCTGATTTGCAGCATCATATCGAACGCGCGGATGGCAAATTCGCGCAAAGTGTCCATCATCCAGCCGGCGGTGATCATTATCACCAGAATCGTCGCGATGATTTTCGGGACAAACGTCAAGGTTTGTTCCTGAATCTGCGTTAAAGCCTGAAACAGACTGACGACCAGACCGACGACCAAGCTCGCCAGCAGCGGCAGCAGGGACAAAATTAAGATCAGCCACAAACCTTCGTTTGCTAATCGAGAAAACATATCCATAATTCAATTTCGGATTTCGGATTTCGGATTTCGGATTTCGGATTCGTTTCGAAGTTAAAGAAATCGTTTTTTAATTGAGATTATCTTTTTCGAAACTTATGGAAAAATAAGCGCGTTTTTTGACGCGACGGCAAATCCAAAATCCAAAACCCCAAATCCAAAATCGTCAGACATAGCCCAGAACAAGATTTTTTATCAGTAGTTCCCAGCCGTTTATCAATACAAAAAGCAGCAACTTAAACGGCAGCGAGATAATCGTCGGCGAGAGCATAAACATGCCCATCGCCTGCAAAATATTGGCGACGACCATATCAATAATCAAAAACGGCACGAATAGAATAAACCCGATTTGAAAGGCTTCGGTCAGCTGGCTGGTCACGAATGCGGGAATCGAAACGCGAAAATCTTCGACCTTGATCTCGTTCGGATCGTTGCCGTTGCGCTGCGCCATCTGCTGCGCGAGATCGAAAAACATCTTGCGATGGCGCTCGTCTGCGTAGCGAATCAAAAATTGCCGCAAAGGTTCCTTGCCGCGCTGCGAAGCTTCGAACAGCGTTTTCACGGAAACTTCCGAAAAGATCGCTTCCGTGTTCTGAATCGTTCCCGCCTCGGAATACATTTTTTCGGCGACGGGCGACATGATGAAAATCGTTAAGATCAGCGAAATCCCGGTGATAACCTGGTTTGGCGGAATTTGCTGCGTGCCGAGCGCGTTGCGCAGGATTGACAAAACGACCGCGATCTTGACGAACGAAGTGAGCATTATCAAACCGAACGGCGCGAGCGCGAGCGCGCCGACGACGATGATTAAAACGACCGGATTCGCCGTGTCTGCCGGTTTTGCCGGAACGGTTTCCTGCGCAAAGGCGAAAACGGGCAAAATCACGGTAAAAAACATAGTGTAAAACAAAATCCAGAGTCGGCGCTGCATTATTTCCCTCCTTGTTTGCTGCCTTTGATGACCTCGTTCAGTTTATCGGCAAACGATTTTCCGAAAGCCGTATTGCCCGGAAGCCGGCGATTTTTCAAGATTTCATCTTCGGCAAGTTTTGCGCTCGGCGCATCGAGTTCGGCGATCAACTGGACGCCGCTCTCGCTCGATGCGACGAGCATATATTTGCCCGCAACTTCGATCACATACAGACTTTTCCGCGCTTCGAGCCCGATGCGATCAACGATGCGCACCATATTGTTCGTGCCGTAATTGACCGCAAGGCGCGGCAAAATGACGCGAAAAATCAGGTATGCCAGACCGCACACGAGCGCGAGCGCAAAAATCGTCTGCACCAGCATCCACAAAAAACTCAAAGAATTGCCCATATACCGATTTCGGATTTGGGATCGCGGATTTGGGATTTATTAGTTTTCAATCCGCAATCCCAAATCCGAAGTCCCAAATCCGATTGCGTTTACGATCGTAATATCAAATAAATACCTTTGTCAGCCGCACGCCGAGCTGTCCTTCGATTTCGACGAGTTCGCCCGTCGCGATCGGCTCGTCGTTGTTGTCCGTGACGAGGCGAACCGGATCGGACGGACTTGCGCCGAGCGCGATAATCTGACCGACGCGCAGGTTTTGCAGCTCGCGCAGCGAAATTTTGTCGCCCGCGATTTCGACGCGCAGCGCGACCTGCACATTTTCCAGCGACGGCGCGATCTGCTCGTCCGACAATTCCTCGTCCGGCGCTTCGTCAGCCGTCGAATCGCTTTCGAAATTTATTTCCGGCGTCAAATCGTTTTCTTTTTCGTCCATTTTAAATTTTGCGGGCTTAAATCTGCGCCGCGCTTCCTCGCTCAAAATATCTTCGATCCTGAAATTCAGTTTGCCGGTAAAATCGCTGTTTTCGACAATTCCGCGAAGGCGAACATTCGTGCCGCGACCGGCAAAAATCTGCAAATTTCCGCCGAAATTGTCCAATACAAAATTCGTCTGCGGCTGTTCGATCAAGACGATGTCGTCGGGTTCGAGATACAAAAGACTGTCGGCATCGAGAAACGTCGTTCCGATTTGCAGCCGTAAATCGAGCGCCGGCGCGATTTTCTCAAAATCCTTCAAACTTTTCCGCTCCGTTTTTTTGCTGAACAAAGGATTTTGCGCTTTATCCAAAAATCGTAAGAATCTCGGCGGCGCGAAAAGATTAATCACGCCGCTTGCGCTGCCGGTTTCGATTTTCAGCAAAATTTCCGCGCCGCGCTCGAAAGGCTCGAAACTAAACGACGCTTCGCTGCCGACGCTCTGCAAAACGAGCATTGAATCGCCGAGAAGATCATTGATTTCGCTCAAAACATTGGCGGCGAGAAATTCGGAAATCGTCGTTTCGACCGGCGACAAACTGCGGCGATTTCCGACCTGCGCGCCTTGTCCGTCCAAAATCGAATCAATCAGTGCGCTCGCCAATTCGACGTTCAGCGCGGCGACCGCCGTATATTCCGCCTGCGTGCCGATCGTTAAAAAAACTTTCGGCGAATCGTTTAATTTTTGAAAAGCCTCGTTCAGATTCGCTTCCGCAACCGAAACGACCGAACAATCCGCGTTTTCGGCTGGCTGAAAAGTAAACCGCGCGAGCGTTTCGCTGATGACTTTCGCTGCACGTTCGGTCAAATTTTCCGGCAGATTAGATAAAAGATTTGAAAATTCGGCTTCGGCGTTCGTGATTCGCGGCAGATTTTTGTGCCAGTCCGAGCGCTTCCGGGTTTTTATCCGTTTTTTGTAGATGGTTTCCTGCTCGACATAAGATTCGTCTTCTTCGGAAAGCGGTTTCGGCGCGCCGAAAAAGTCAACGGCGAACGGATCAACCGGAACGTGCGGCGAATGCGCCGCGTTTTCGGCTTCGGTCATTTGATTCGGAGTCGCCATTATTTAAATTATCCTTGCGTAAAAGTCCCGATCTGGCTGATCGTGTAATCCTGCATCGCCAGCATCTCGTCTAAAATATTCAGCATCCGCGCCGCTTTTTCAAGTTCGGCGGTCGCCCGACCGAGCTTTGCGCGGTCTAATTCGACCGGTTCGCTGATCACTTCGAGAAAACTTTCGCCTTCGCTCGCGCCTTCACCGTTTTCCGCCGTCTCATCGCGGCGGTCGCGTAAATAGCGCGCCAAACGACGCATTCTTTCGCGCTGTTTGCCGAGCATTTTCCGCATGATCGTGCGTCGCGCTTGCGGCGAAAGATGACGCAGAAACTCGACGTTTCCCGGCGGCGCCGACAAAACGCCGGTCATCGTCGGGCGCAAATCCAAACCCAGAAGCCGGTCGGTCGCCGAAACTCCGCCGAGCGCGCTCAACTGTTTGGCGGCATCGAGCTGCGTGACGTCGCGCCCGACGACCGCGTCGTTTAATATTTTCTGCCCGGTATCAACCGGCTGGCGCGCTTCCGCCGGCTGTCCGACCGGAAACTGCGTCTGGCTGGACTTAACGCCCGATTCGGAAACGCGCGGAATGTCTGCATCGGCAATCTGATTATTCGCCAGATTATTGATCTCGTTCGCGCCGCCGCGATTGATGTTTTTAATATCAGCCATAATTTGAGAGATGAAGGATGAGGGATGAAGAATGAAAAAGAAAAATTAATTCATCCCTCATTTCTCATCCTTTATCCTTTTCCAACCTCCGCTCGTTCTTCCGCCATCGAATAAACCCATTGGAGCACAACGGCGACGGCTTCGTAAAGCTCTTCGGGAATTTCCTGTTCGACTTCGAGCTCGTAAAGCGCGCGCGCGAGCGGAATGTCGCGTTTGATCGGAACGCCCGATTCCGCCGCGATTTGGCGAATCTGCGCCGCCATCAAATCCGCGCCCTTTGCCGTAATGATCGGCGCATTTGCGTTTCCGCGATCGTATTTTACGGCAACCGCGACGTGCGTCGGGTTTGCCATCACGACATCGGCGTCTCTGACGGCTGCCGCCAGACTCTGCGATAAAATCTCGCGGTGCAGAGCGCGGCGCTGCGCTTTAATGAGCGGATTTCCCTCGGTTTCCTTATATTCTTCCTTGACCTCGTGCTTGGTCATTTTCATATCCTGACGGTGCAGAAATCTTTGCAGAAAAAAGTCTGCCGCGCCTAAAATTAAAAACGCGATTCCGATCTTCAGGCAGATTTCCAGAATCAGTCCGAACGTGTAGCCCGCGACGACATCAGGCGGTTTGGCTATTAATCGGACGATGTCCTCGCGCCCCCCCCAGAGCACAAATCCCGCGACCGCCGCCGTAATCAGCATTTTGAAAATCGTCTTGGCAAGCTCGATATACGCGCGCGATTTTAAGAATTTCTGCTTAAAGCCTTCGACCGGATTGAGTTTTTCGAATTTCGGCGAAATCGCATCGAACGAAAAAACCGTCCCGATTTGCAGATAATTTCCAAGAAACGCAAAAACCATCACGACGATAAAGATCGGCGTGAGAACCCAAACCATTCCGAGCAAACCCTGCCACAATACGCCGTACGCAACCTCGCTCGTAAAATCGCCCTTAAAGGTCGCGGCAAATTCGATCTGTTCCTTGACGGTTCCCTGCAAAACGCCGCCGATGTAGCCGCCGATCATCCAGACGATAGCGACCGCCGCAATCAGCAGCAGCGCGCTCGTTAAATCCTGACTTTTGGCGACCTGACCTTTTTTCTTCGCGTCCTGAAGCCGCTTATCAGTTGGTTGTTCGGTTTTTTCCCCTGTACTTTCCGACATTTCGATTTGGGATTTACGATTTCGGATTTACGATTGAATTTTCAGAAAAAGATAAATCCGAAATCCGAAATCCCAAATCCGAAATCACATTGATTGGTCTATTTTACTATTTCGGGTTTTGTTTTTACAAACTTTATAATTTTTAAAGTTCAACGTGAAAATGATCTCCCTCATTTAAGATCGAGCCGCCCATCTGTCGAACGATGCTGCTCAGAACGCGGAAATTCGCGTCGGTGCTGATGTCTAACGCCTGACTTCGCAGGTGATCGGAGATATATGTGCCGTGCGCGACCTGATTGCCGATCGTCCGCGACATCGCGTTAACTGCGTCGGTGCGGTTGCCGCGATTGCTGTTATAAGCCGATATAATCTGGTCAACCGCCGTTTTATTCGCGTAAAGATCGCGAACGTAGCCGGTTCCGTGGCGCTGAATCAGATCGTACATCGCCGACGCCTGCCGTGCGGGCGGACGATAGCCGCTCGTAATGTGCAGATTTCTGCCCGTCTGCTGATGATAGCGGTCGGCTAACGTCTGCAATTGCGGGCGAAGTGAATCGGTCATCAAAATTCCCTGATTGACCGTGTAATGCCTGCCGTTTGCGGCGACGGAAAAGCCGTTTCCGTCCGTGTTTCCGCCGCCTGTCGAAACGGCGCGGCGCGGGTTATCGGAAAACAATGCGCGGTAAGTCATTTCGCCGACGCGCCCGGTTTGCTCGATGCCGTTGCGCGCCTGAAACTGCCGGACGGCGGCTTCGGTCTGCGGTCCGAACGTGCCGTAGCCGGTATTGACCTGCCCGCGCGTCATAAAGCCTAACTCGACGAGCCGGTCTTGAATTCCTTTCGTCACGTTTTCGTTTCTGACGGTCGTCGTGCGTCCGAGGCTCAGTTCGATCTCGCGCATCGCTCTTTGCGTTTGTGAATCGAATTTTCCGGTCGCCGGAAGATGCGCGCTGCGCTGAAATTCTTTTAACGAAGCTTCGGTCTGCGGTCCGAAAATGCCCGTGCCGGTCGCCTGTTGCGCTTCGGTCATAAAACCGAGTTTGATTAAATTATCCTGTAATCTTTCGACCGCCGCGCCGCGACTGTTTCGTTGTAAATCGGTCGCCGTTCCGGGATTCGTCGGATTCGTCGGCGTCGGATTCGTCGGCGTTTGCCGCAAACCGAACAGCGCGCGTCCCGTGCGGTCATCCAGTAATCCGGTTGCCGGAAGATTGTTCGTTTCCTGAAAACGCCGCACCGCCGCCGCCGTGTTGCCGCCCCACGCGCCGTCGGCAAAATTGCGCTGCCCGTTTGCGGGCACGAATCCCGCATCAACTAATTTTTGCTGCACGGCGCGAACGCCGCCGTACATTCGCGCCGCGACGGGCGTGATCGCTTCGCCTGCCGTAATGCGCCCGTCGTTATTCCAATCTAAAGGATTCTGCTCATACGCCCGCGTACCGCGCGTAAACAACACATCTCCGGTATTCTGCCGCGCTCTGCCCGATAAAACCGCCGTGTATAAACCTTCCAGAGAGCCGAGCCGACCGCGAAAATTCGGCTGGTCGAAATATTTTTCGACGTACCGAAGCTGTTCGGTCGAACTCATCCGCGCCAGGGCGTTAGTCGAAGTTCCCAAACCGGTCGCGGTCGAAGGCAGAAACTGGATCAAGCCGGTCGCGCCGATGCCGTTGCGTTCCGCCGGGTTAAAAGTGCCGCCGGTTTCAAAGCTCATCACCGCCATAATATATTCGGGTCGCGTGCCCAAACGCTGCGCCATATTTTCTACGCCCTGAATAAATTCCTGCGTCACGTGGCGGTTGCCGCGAACACCCGCAATCTGGTTGTAGTCGAAACGCGCTGCCTGATTGGCGGCAAACGTATTATTTAAACCGGTTTGAAGGATTCGATTACGATCAACCAGATTTCTTTCGATCGGCGAATTTTCCTGTTTAAAGGAAACTTCGGTAGTTCTCAGAAACGAAACTTCATTCCGTCTCGAATTATCGTTGTTTGATTGAATTCCCGATGTTTGATTAGACTGCTCGACCGAAGAATTTGAGTTGACCTTCATTGTTTTCCCCCTAATTTTTGTTTTCCTGTAACTTGTAGAGAATTATCGGTAATCCGGCGGAAAAGTTTCCCGATTTTTACTGCTTGCAGCATTTAAAACTAAAAATTCCATATTCCGAAGCAAAGCCGAAATATGGAATTTAGAAAACGAAAAATTACTATTTACCCTAGTTCGTAATTGATGCGGTCTTCGGCTTTTGGTCTTTGGTTCAGATACTCGATCCTTCTTTTATAATCCGTTTGTCAATCAACCGGTTCTTTCAAAAACCAAAAACCGAAGACCAAAGCCCTTGCCAATTACATTATTTGGTAGTGAACCAAAAGTAATGCTATTTGAAAAATAAAGAGTAATTTCTTGTAATTGATTCAGCTATGAACAACCAAGAAATTACTCAGGCGAACAATTTGCGTTGTCCGCGCTGTCAATTACCGCATATCAAACGCAATGGTCATACGTATTACGGCAAACAAAATTATCAATGTAAGTTGTGCGACCGCCAATTTGTTATCAAAAGCGAAACTGTTTCACCGGACAATCAGGAACTCATCAAAAGTTTGCTGCTCGAACGCA
>JANOBZ010000117.1:0-25860 GCA_031411895.1 Acidobacteriota bacterium
AAGTTTTCCGGTGATTTTGTCGAGAGGGTCACACCCGTTCCCATCCCGAACACGGAAGTTAAGCCTCTTAGAGCCGATGATACTGCATCTTTCAGGTGTGGGAAAGTAGGAAGTCGCCGGATTTATTATATATAAAAAGCCTGTTTGAAATATAACAGGCTTTTTTACGTTTAAAGAAAAACTTAGACAACATTTCGATCAATAGTTATAATCAAATTTAGCAATAAGTGCTTGCTTTTCAATGAATTTCGACCGTTTTTTTAAGTTTATCTCTTACGCTGTAGTTTTCTGCGGGTTTTTGACGCTTTGGGTTTCGGGCAGTTTCGGATTCGTAATTACGTTTCTATTTATTTTAGCTTTAATCGGCGCGTCGATTTTGGAAGATACACGTTGGCAGCTGTCGGAAAGATTCGGAACGGCTTTGATTTTTGTCGTTGTTCCGCTTTTTTATGTCGGATGGAAATATAGATTTTTCGGCACGAATGAAACTGCGGTCGCTGGAATTTTATCACTTTTAATTTTAGGTCTTTCGGTGATTAAGCTTTTTCAGAAAAAAGCTGATCGAGATTGGTTATTTCTTTATCTGATGGCATTTTTTGAAGTGCTGCTTGCGGCGGCTCTCAGTATCAGCCCGCTTTATTTAGTTTCACTTATTTTATATCTATTTGTAACCCTTTTAGCGATCCTCGGTTTCGAGATCAGAAAATCAGCCAGAACGGTTGATAAAAATGCCGGCAAGAAAGTTTTTGATACGAATATAAACCTAAACAAAACGCCTTTTCGAAAGCTGCCGGCGATGTCTTTGACTTTAATGGTTTTGATTGCCGCGATTGCCGCTCCGATGTTTTTTATGCTGCCGCGCGTCGGCGGCGCAGGATTCGGTGCGAATCAGGGCGGAGTTAAGGGTTTGACCGGATTTTCGAGTTCGGTAAAGCTTGGAGAGATCGGCAGAATCCAGCAAAGCGACGAAGTCGTGATGCGCGTCCAGATCGAGGGCGACGCAAGCGAACAATACGGCGGAATACGTTGGCGCGGCGTTGTTTTAGATACTTTCGACAATAAAAACTGGAGTCAGTCAAAGCCTCCGCCGTCGTATCCTTTTGTTAAAACCGAGAACGGTGTTTTTCAGGTTGGCTTTTCTTCCGGCAAACGCGCGGCGACGATACAGACGATTTATCTCGAACCGCTCGATACGGATGTTTTATTTGCGCTGACGAATCCCGTGCGGATACAGGGCAATTTTCCGGTTTTGAAAAAAGACGCTTACGGCGGAGTGAGCGCGGTTCGGAATAATTTTGAGCGTTTGAGTTATAAGATTAATTCGGACAGATGGACGCCGAACATCGAAGTCTTGAAAACGGATAATGCGGTTTATTCAGCGGATGATGATAATTATCTCCAAATTCCGGATATATTTGATGAGCGGATCGGCAATCTGGCTTTTCAGATTTCGAAAGATAAGAAGAATCGCTACGATAAAGCGAAAGCCATCGAGGCATATTTACAAACGCAGTTTGGCTATACATTGGAACAAAAAGCCGGCGGCGAAGAACCTTTAGCAGATTTTTTGTTTAATGTTCGCGAAGGGCATTGCGAGTATTTTTCGACGGCGATGGTGATGATGCTTCGCACACAGGGCATCGCGGCGCGCGTCGTTAACGGATTTCAGCGCGGCGAATATAATGAAATGGCGGAAATGTTCGTCGTTAAACAAAAAAACGCGCATTCGTGGGTCGAAGTATATTTTCCGACTGAAAAGGCGTGGATAACATTTGATCCGACGCCGTCGGTCGGGCAAAATCTGACGGGAAATCCTGCCGGTGTATTCGGTTTCGCACAGAAATATCTCGATGCGTTAGAGGCTTTGTGGATACAGTATTTCGTCTCTTACGATAATCAGGAGCAGCGGTCGCTATTTCGTTCGATGAAAAGCGGAATGACGGATTTTCAATTCAAAACGACCGAATGGTTTACGGAATATCAACAGAAAATTCGTGCCTGGTGGAAGGAAGTTCGCGGCGAAAAGGGCTTGCAGGCGAGCGCGCAGGCGATTGCTTACGGCGTCGGTTATTTTATTGCGCTGATTGCCGGAATCTGGCTTTTGCGCTGGATTTATCTGCGTTTGAGAAAGATTGAATTATGGCGCAGGCTTTTCGCATGGTGGACGCGCAAGAAGCAGAAATCAATCGTCGAATTTTACGAGCGAATGGAAAGAGTTCTGGCAAGTCGCGGTTTTAGGCGTGAGGCGCATCAAACGCCGCTCGAATTTGCCTTTGCGCTGAAAATGCCCGAAGCCGTTTCGATCACGGAAAAATATAATCGCGTTCGTTTCGGCGAAAAAGATTTGTCGGGCGACGAATCGCAGGACATTGAAAACTGGCTCGAAACTTTAGAGAAAAAAGAAGAAAAGCCTTGAATTATCACTGCTTTTTCGTTTGGAAAAATAGCTTTTCCTGCAAGAATAACTTTAGGTCTTTGAGGAAAAATTATTTTTCTGCAAAGAAAATGTCCTGTTAAATTACCTCAAAGCGAATAATAACAAGACATTTTTTATTTTTTTGTAATCGTAGAATTATTTATCGTCAGAATCGGACGTGCTTTCTTTTTTGTCGGTTTCGCCGCCTTTGACGGTGAAAGTGCCGGATTTTTTCTCAATTTCTTTGCCTGATTCGTCAAACAGAACGGCTTCGGCTTTATATTCTCCGGAAGAAACATTCGTCAATTCTAAAAAGGCTCTGCCGGCTCCTTCGAGTTCGACTTCTTTGGTCAAAGGTTGCTGGCTGCCGCCGGACGCGCTTTCGACCTTAAAGCGCACTTTAATTTTGCTCGTTGCATTTGAAACAACAGCAACGGCAAAGACTTTTTCGCCGACGTTAAAGGTCGTGGTCGCGGGTTCGGCTTTATCGTTTTTGCCGAAATTAAAACTGCTGATATTAGCTGTCGTAAAGCTCGCGTTGCAAGCCATCGCGATAAAAATTAATACACTAAGGGAAAGCATCAAGTTGATTTTTGATTTCATTTTATTTTCCTCGTTTTCGGTTATCGGTAGAACGTGATGAGTGTAATCAAACATCTAAGCAATATCAAGCAAAAACAGGAGTTTTTGTGATAATCTAGTTGTTTATTTTTATTTATGAAAAAAGTAGGATTTGTCAGTCTGGGGTGTCCGAAGAATCTGGTTGATTCTGAGGTCATGATGGGACAATTAAAAAAAGCCGGTTACGAGATAACCAACGATGCGAGCGAAGCGGAAACCGTCGTCGTCAATACCTGCGGGTTTATCGAATCGGCGAAACAGGAGTCAATTGACGCGATTCTCGAAGCGACGTCGTTAAAGGGCGAAGGAAAGGCGAAGCGCGTCGTCGTCGCGGGCTGTCTGGTCGAACGCTACCGCGACGATTTGATGAAGGAACTGCCCGAAGTTGACGCTTTTATCGGGACGAACGAAATTGGCAGAATTTTGGAAGCGGCTGACGAAAAAGTTAATTTTAGAGAACTTCCTCTTTTACAAATCGGTAATAAATCGGCGACGTATCTTTACGATTTCGACACGCCGCGTTACCGCGCGACCGATTCTTACACGGCTTTTATCAAGATCGCCGAAGGCTGCGACCGCCCGTGCGCGTTTTGTTCGATTCCCGGAATGCGCGGCTCGTTTCGCTCGCGCCGCTTCGGTTCGATCTTGAAAGAAGCCGAAGATTTGGCGAAACAGGGCGTCAGGGAAGTTGTTTTGATCGCGCAGGATTCGTCGCGTTTCGGCGAGGATTTGGGCGAAGTTGATGCGTTGGCAAAACTTATCCGCGCGCTTGGCGAGATCGAAGATTTGGAATGGATTCGCGTGATGTATGCCTACCCGACGCATATTTCCGACGAATTTTTACGCGCGATCGCCGAAACTCCGAAAGCCGTTAAATATCTCGATATGCCGCTGCAACACGCTTCGCGCAATGTCTTAAAGTTGATGAAACGCGGCGGAACGCGCGAATCGCTCGAAAAACTTATCGTCCGCGTTCGCGCTCAAGTTCCGGGCATCACGATTCGGACGACTTTTATCACCGGTTTTCCGGGCGAAACCGAAGCGGATTTCGAAGAATTGATGGCTTTTGTCAAAAATTGCGAATTCGATAATGTCGGCGTTTTTACATATTCCGACGAAGAAGGCACAGCGGCGTTCGGTCTGCCCGACAAGGTTGACGCGAAAACCGCGAAACGCCGCCGCACGGCTTTGATGAAGGAACAGGCGAAGATTTCCAAACGCAAAAACAAAGAAAAAATCGGCAAAACTTTCAGGGTTTTGTTCGAAGGCTTTTCGCAGGAATCCGATTTGTTGTTTCAAGGCAGATTGGAAGGACAGGCGCAGGAAATTGACGGTTATATTTTGATCAACGATATGCCGGAAAATCTCGACCCGAAAATCGGCGAATTCTACAATGTCCGCATCAACGAAGCGCACGATTATGATTTGATCGGGGAAATCGTTTAAGACAATTTTCTATACATTAAATCCGTCCTCAGAACGAATTTAACTCCCTTTTTAACTTCACAGCCTTCGTGAATTATCGGATGCTGAAACAAAAGTCCCATTCCTGTCTGCGGTTTGATGATTTTCTCAGGCTCAACTAAAAATCCTGTTTCGCCGCCTTCAAAATCTTCATTTAAATAAACCATAAATGTGTAAAAACTTTGTTCCGCAGTATTTCTAACAAAAATACCGTCAGAATGCGGCGCAAATCTTTGTCCAACTTGATATTCGTAACATCGCAATCTTTCATTTACTCCGACTAATTCCATCTCGCGTATTTCTTTCGGAGCAAATTCTTTTACTTTTTGGTAGAGTTCGTCAGCAAGTTGAAAATCATCAAAGATAACGCGTTTATTATTTCTAACATCTTTATCCATTTTGATTCCTCCTTTGGTATTTATCGGAGCAAAATCGGTTCCGGCGGCTTTTATTTTAGCGATCCATTCAGAACATTCTTCGACAGTTAATAATTCTCTAATGGTTTGAATAAGTAGCTCAGTCAAGTCGAGTTGAGATACAATCATTTTGAATTTTGTCTTTTAAAATTTTCGATTTCATCATAAATTGTATCAAAATAACACTATGCCCGCGAGAGATTCTTATCACGATATTGTTAGAAACGCGCTTATCAAAGACGGTTGGACAATAACGCATGATCCGTATCCGTTAAAATTGGGACAAAAGGATTTGTTTATTGATTTGGGTGCGGAAAAGCTTCTTGCGGCGGAAAAGGGAAATGATAAAATAGCGGTTGAGATTAAGAGTTTTGTCGGGCGTTCGGTTATCAACGATGCCGAAAATGCGCTCGGGCAATATTTGATTTACCGCAAACTTTTGATGAGAAAAGAAACCGATAGAGTTCTTTTTATGGCAATTGATAAGGAAACCTTGAATGATACTTTGACTGATGAGCTGCGGGACCTTTTGACGAAAGATTTTGAAGTAAAGTTTTTGGTATTCGATAAAAACGAGGAAAATATCGTTTTATGGCAAAATTAGACGATTATCGAAATTACATTGAAGAAATAATCAACTGGCGGGCAAATATCGGTTATGCAAATTATGAAGATTTGCGCATGATTCCCGTTTTTGACCGTGAACGCGATAATTATTTATTGATGGTTTACGGTTGGGAAAAGGGAAAACGAAATCATTATGCTTTAATTCACGTCGAGATTCGCAACGGCAAATTTTGGATTTATTACGACGGATTAGAAGAAGGCGTAGCGACTTACTTGCTCGAAAAAGGCGTTCCGAAAGAGGATATCGTATTGGCTTTTTATTCGCCCGAAAAACGAAAACTTACAGAATTCGCGGTCGCCTAGAAATATACTGACGATCACGATTACGATTTGATCGGCGAGATTTTATAAAGACCGCAGATTTATAATTTATTGACCGCCCATTGAATATAACGTAAACTAACCTAAACTCAACAGTTTAATAAAAAAGAGGTAATAAATATGCGTATAGTTTTTAAGTACACGATTTTCACAATTCTCGCGGCTTTGTTTTTAATGCCCGCGTTTGTCTCGGCACAAACCGATCCGGGTTCAGCGAAAGGCAGAAATACCGAGCAAACAACCAGAAAACCCGATGAAAAATCCGCAGAATCGGGAAAAAGTAATAAAACGGCTGCCGAACAAGTAGAATTCGTTTTTCCTGATATCGAAGACTGGCAACGCGGCGAAGTGCGAACCTATCCCAACGAAGCGCTCGGCTTCAGCGTTCCGTACATGTCGGAGGAAGGCGGTATGGTCACGATTTATGTTTATAATGCCGGTTTGAGCAGCATTCCGACCGACCTCAACGATAAGATCGTCAAAAACGAAATCGAGCGCGCCAAGAACGACATCATTCAGATCGGCAAATCGGGCATTTACGAAGGCGTTCGGGAAATCAAAAGCGACACTGTCACACTCGGCGGCGCGACCGGCAAGGTCAGAGCGCTGCGGGCACTTTACTATTTCAAAATCAAAGGCGAAGAAGTAGATTCGGAAATATACCTTTTCAGCTACAAAAACAATTTCATCAAAATCCGCGCGACGCGTCCGAAAGCTAAAAACGGCGCGGAAAACAAAGCGCTCGCCAGCTTTCTGGCAGAAATTGATAAAATGTTCGCGAGTTAAGCTCCGGGCGGAAAGAGAAGTAAAACGAGGGCGGAGAACTGATGTTTTCCGTCTTTTTGTTTTATATTTGTTCTGCCGCCGTGAAATAAACGACAAGCCTGCGAAATAGGCTTTTGCCGCATTCCGTGGTAAATTAATACCTTTGTAAATTCATTAAATTCGATGCCCGATTACGACGAACTAGTACATATTACAGCGGCGATTGAGAACGAAAAGCTCAAGAACGAACGCCCGCATAAAAAAACTATTCTCGACTATTTTGCGCTTGCCGTCACGACGTTCGGCGTCGGTTATCTGCCGCTCGCGCCCGGAACCTGGGGTTCGATGGTCGGCGTCGGAATTTACCTTTTGTTCGGCTTTTTCAAGGATTCCGTTTTCGCGGGCTTCGGTTCGCACGGTTGGAGCGCCGAGCAGATCGCCGCGTGTATCCACGCCGCAAATCTCGTGGTTTTTCTGCTCTTTTGTCTGCTCGGAATCTGGGCGGCGAGCCGCGCGACGACGCTTTTTAAGACCAAAGACCCGCAGCAGGCGGTTGTTGACGAAGTTATCGGACAGCTCATCACGTTTCTTTTTATTCCATTCGCGTCGGCATGGTATTTTGTGCTCGCGGGATTTCTGTTGTTTCGCCTTTTCGATATCTGGAAGCCTTATCCGATAGATTCCTTGCAAAATCTGCCGACCGGCATCGGCGTCTGTGCCGACGATATTCTCGCCGGAGTTTACGCCGGAACGTGTCTCTCGATCATTTACGCCGTTGCGCTCGCGTTCGTTTAGAGTAAAATCGGTAATTATGAAAGTTCATGTTCTCTCCGGCGACGCATTGACCGAAACTTTCCGGAAAACCAATATTGACGGCGAAATCCTTGTCTGTCGTGAATGTCTGATCGAGGGCGACGTGAACGCCCAATCTTTAGAAGATTTCTGGCAAACGCGCGCACGTTTTATCGAAAAAACTCACGGCGGCAGCACCGAAGATTATTTTCAGAATGTTGCGAGTGAATTTGAAAAGCTGGAAAATTATAACTGCGTTGGCGCGGAAATAAATCTCTGGTTCGAATACGAGCTTTTCTGCCAGGTTAATTATTGGTTCACTCTTTTTCTCTTGAATGAAAGCAACGCCAGAATTTTCCGCGTTGCGCCGATTGTGCGCGGCGAAGTCGAAATCTGGAAAGGGTTCGGCAATTTGAGCACCGCTGATCTGGAAAAATGTTTTGCCGAACGTGTCGAAGTTACCGCCGCCGATCTTTCGCTCGGCAATGATTTATGGTACGCATTTCAGGATGACGATCACGCAGCGTTCGAACATTTGTCAGCAAAAGAATCCGCAGCTTTCCCTTATTTACGCGAAGTCTGCCGCGCCGCCGTCGAAAAAAATTCGCGCCCGCGCAAGGTTTTGGAAGAAATCATCGCCGGCGGTAAAAAAGATTTCGCCAAAGAAATCTTTCCCGCATTCGCCGCAAAAGCAGGCGTCTACGGTTTCGGCGACTCGCAGGTCAAACGCATATTAACGGAAAATGGAAAGTGGAAACTGGCAAACGGACAATTAACAATTAACAATTAATCATTTAGCTCTCGTCCTCTCTAATGATCGGTTCTTCGTTGGGTTTTTCTTTGCGCTCGAAAATCCAGCCTTTGCGCCAGAAATAAAATAATAAACCGATAGCGACCAGAACCATGAAACCGATTGTCATGTAATAACCGTGCGTCGTTTTCAGTTCGGGCATATTCTCGAAGTTCATCCCGTAAATTCCGGCGATCAAGGATAGCGGCAGCATGATCGCCGAAAAGACCGCGAGAATTTTCATGACCTCGTTGGTCTTATTCGCAGTGACCGAAAAATGAATGTCGAAAAGTCCCGAAACCAGATCGCGGTAGCCTTCAGCCAGATCGGAAATTCGTAAGAGATGGTCGTGAACGTCGCGGTAAAAGGGCAGAATGTTGCCTGGGATTTGCGGAAATTCGCCGTTTGATAGACGATAAAGCACGTCGAGCTGCCGCGACGAGATTCTTTTGAGCCGCGCGACCGCGCGGCGGACGTCCATAATCTCCTCTAAAATAACCGTATTGCCCCTTCTCATCACAAAAATACGGTCTTCGATAGCATTGATCGTGTTGTCGAAATCGTCGACGACCGGCATATACAGATCGACGAGCTGATCGAGAATCTGGTGCAATAGATAAGCCGCGCCGCGCTGGCAGGCGAACGAATTGGCGCGAATCTGGTTTTTGACCTTCTTGATGCTCCGAAACCGCTCGGTGTGAAACGTAACGACGAAATTTTTACCCAGATAACCGTCCAATTCTTTGGTCGCGAAATTAACCGAGCTGGTTTCTTCGGGCTTGACGCCGTGAACGATAAAGTAGAAATAATTCGGAAACGCCTCGATTTTCGGCTGGTTGCGCGTTTCCAAACAATCTTCGACCGTCAGGTGATGAAAATGAAAGATATTGAGCATCACGTCTTTCGCTACCTGCACCTGTTCGGGCGTTTCGCCCTGCAAATCAACCCAAATAACATTCGATTCGTCCGCCAAAAGCGTCGGCAAATCTTCCTTCGTAAAACCTTCCTCAACCTCGTCCGAGCCTTTCCGGTAAACAAACACTTCCATAAATAGTTATTATTCAAAAAAATACGCCATCACTTAAATTTCGTCAGAAACTTAAAGTTCAACAAAGGTTTTACCACTCAAAGTAGATAACTGACAACCGGTAAGCGACAATTTTGCAGATAAACGGATTACCGCAAGTCTGTTTTAAGGTTTCTTAAGTATCAATACTTTTATAGATTGTTTTTGCGTTAACTCATAAAATAGAGAAAACTAATGATTTAGCTATTGCGTATTTATCTGTGCTATCGTTTTTGAAGTAGTTTATGAATGAACAGAATGTATCATTGCGCGTCGAAAATGTGACGAAGCGGTTCGGCGAATTTACGGCGGTTGACGATTTGAGCTTCGACGTTCGCGCCGGACGGGTTTTCGGTTTCTTGGGACCGAACGGCGCGGGAAAAACGACGACGATTCGGATGATCGTCGGAATTACCGCGCCCGACGAAGGCAAGATCGAGCTTTTCGGGCAGAAGATTTCTTCCGACGTGCAGGACAAGATCGGTTATCTGCCCGAAGAACGCGGGCTTTATAAAAAAATGAAGGTGCAGGAACAACTTCGCTATTTCGCCGCGCTGAAAGGCGTCGCGCAAACGGAAGCCGACAAGCGGATTGATTTCTGGCTCGAAAGAATGCGGCTTACCGAGTGGAAAACGAAGAAAACGAGTGATCTTTCGAAAGGAATGTCCCAGAAGATTCAGTTTATCGCGACCGTTCTGCACAATCCCGATCTGCTGATTTTAGACGAGCCGTTTTCGGGACTCGATCCGGTCAACGTCGAGTTTTTGATCGAGGTCGTCGCCGAATTAAAAGCGCAGCACAAAACGATCATCTTTTCGACGCACTTGATGGAAACCGCCGAGCGTTTGTGCGACGACATAATTCTAATCAACAAATCGCGCAAGGTTTTGGGCGGAACTCTGCGGCAGGTCAAGGAAAGTTTCAGCAAAAATATGCTCGCCCTGCGCGCCGTCGGCGGCGAAGCGGTGCTCGGAGACGAATCGCTCGTTTCGAAGGTTATCGAACACGCCGACGAGAAGGAATTGGTGCTCGCGGAAAATGCCGACGCCCAGATTTTATTAAAAAGATTACTCGAATCGGGCGCGAAAGTTTCGAAGTTCGAGGAAATCGAACCGAGTTTGAACGATATTTTTATCGAGCTGGTGAAAGAGGTTTAATGAGCGAAGAATTAAAGAAACGAGGCGCGGTTTATTATATTTTGGCTTGTCTCGCGGGCTTTGTTATCGCGGCTGTGCTGGCGACTTTGTTTACGGCTTTGATCTTAGCCGTAACGGATTTTTTTCTATTCACGCGACCGCCTTCGGTGAGTTTCGGAATGTGGAGCAAAAAGATTTTTGAAAGATTACATTGGACTTTTGTCGCGATTTTGTGGGGCGTAACGTTTTTTGCGGCGCTCATTTCATTGTTCGGCGATACTCTCAGGCGCTGGGGCAGAAGGACATTTAGCGGCAGAAGGTAGATTTTAAGTTTATGAAAAAGTTTTTAGCGGTCGTCAAACACGAGTATAAAAAAATCGTTCTGAAATGGGCGTTTCTGATCGGCACGCTTTTGTTTCCGGTCATCGCGGCGGGCTTTACGGTCGTGCCGGCGATCATCCTTTCGATCAAGGGCGAACCGACGCGCATCGCCATCGTTGACCCGACGGGCAAGATCACTTCGCGTTTGAAGGAAAATCTTTCAGCGGAAAAAATGGCGGAGCGCTCGAAACAAGCCGCGCAGGATCAGTTGAAAAACCTGACGCCCGACCAGCAGGAAAATATGCGCCGCAATGTGGCGCAGTTTCAGGACAGCTTCAATTTCGCCGAAGTCGAAACGGCAGGGAAATCGGCGGACGAAATCCGCGCTGATCTGGCAAACCGAATCCGTTCGAATCAGCTCGACGCATATTTAATAATTCCCGAAAACTACGCTGACGAATCGGCGAAATACGAATTGTTTTCGCGCAAATCGGGTGATCTGATGGGCAACCAAACTTTGCAGGACGCGCTCGACAACGCCGTCCGCTCGCAGCGTCTGGCGGACGCCAATATCAGCGAAGAGCAGCTCAAAAATCTGAGCCGCAAGGTTAATTGGCAAGTCAAAAAGGTTGACGAAACCGGCGCTGAAAAGGCAGGCGGCGAAGGCGGATTCTGGGCAGGCTTTCTGATCGCTTTTATGATCTACCTGAACCTCGCTATTTACGGGCAGGTAATTATGTCGGCGGTCCTTGAGGAAAAAGAGACGCGAATTGCCGAGATTTTGTTTTCTTCAGCCAGACCGTTCGAACTTTTGATGGGCAAACTCGTCGGCGTCGCGCTCGCCGGTCTGACGCAGTTCGCGATCTGGGTAATTTCCGCTGCATTGGTTCTCGCGTTCATCGTGCCGATGATTATCGCGAGCGGCACGGATATTCCGATTCCGGCGATTTCGCCGCTCGCGATAATTTATTTTCTCGTCTTTTTCATCATCGGATTTTTTCTTTACGCCTCGATTTTCGCGCTTATCGGCTCGATGGTCACGACCGTTCAGGAAGGCGGACAATTCGCGTTTCTGCCGATAATGCTGATGCTCTGCGGGTTTTATTTTTCGTTTGCGGTCGTGCGCGACCCGAATTCGTCGCTTTCCTTTTGGGCTTCGATGGCGCCGTTTGTCGCGCCGATGACGATGCCTGTGAGAGTCGTAACGGAAATGCCGCCGTTCTGGCAGGTCGCGCTTTCGGTTCTGATAAACGGCGCGACGATCGCCGGACTGGTTTGGGTCGCATCGCGTGTTTACCGCGTCGGGATGCTGATGTACGGCAAACGCGCGACGATTCCCGAGGTCTGGAAATGGATCAGACAAGTTTGATTTTGGATTTTGGATTATTTTGAGGCATAAATTTTGCTCGTTCGGAGTTTATGAGCAGGAAGTTTGATTATTCGTTGGATTATAAAAATCTCGATTTGCGAAAAAATCCCGAACTTTATCGAATCGGGAAGGGCGAGCAGGGCGTTTTGACCGTTGAGCCGTATAAATCCGAGATTGTGCCGCATTGGAGATTTAAGACGCCGGAAATTGCGCGCGAATCTTCGGCGAAGATTTACGAGATGTTTCTCGAATACAAAAAACAGTTGGATTTTGTCGGAATGGATATGGCGCGAAAGTTTTTGCAGATGGGCATTACGCGCGCGCGCCGCTATGCGAATCATCCGTCGGGCAAAAAATACGACGGCGCGGTTCCGGCTGATAAAAAAGGAGTTTCCGGCGCGCACGGTCGCGAAGAACTGCCGAAGGGATTCGACGCCGAAAAAGCGGAAAGCGCAAGGATTTTTTCGGAAAAATATTACCTCGCGAAAACGGACGAAACGTATCAAAAACTGATGCGCGAACATCGCGCGAAATACGAAGATGGCGAATGAGATCGAAAAGAAATATCGCTTGAACGACGAGCAAAAAACCGAAATTTTAAAGGCGCTGGATGAAATCGGCGCTGAGTTTCAGGGCGAAGATTTTGAAGAAAACATACTTTTTACAAACGACGAATTATTCGCCAGACAAGCCGTTCTGCGTTTGCGGCGGATCGGCGCGCGGACGATTTTAACTTTTAAGCAAAAAGTTAACAGCGATTCCGCCGCCAAGCATCATATCGAATACGAAACGGAAGTCGCGGATTTCGACGAAATTTCGTCTATTTTCGTGAGTTTGAATTATCGCGCCGCGCTGGTTTACGAAAAACGCCGCCGGACATGGAATTTCAGACAGGTTGAAATCGTTCTCGATACTCTTCCGTTCGGCGAATTTATGGAAATCGAAGGCACATTGGCGGCGATTGCCGAAGCCGAAATGTTTCTCGGCGCGGAAGATTTCGAAGTCGTTCCCGAAACTTATCCGAATTTGACGTGGAAATTCGGAACAAAAAACGGCGACCTGATCGAAGCCAGATTCGATGATTCGGAGGAAAAATAAAAGTTGAATAAATTCATCGCAATTCCTGCGTTATCATTTGCGCTTTTCGGCTGCGGCGGCGAAAAACCGAAAGAAATCGTTAAAGCAAACCTGCCGAATGTTCAAAACCCGGCAAATAACGGCGCGATTGATGCAAATCAAACGTCACATAAAGCTTCGCAGATGCCGAAAGAGAGCGAAAAAATCGAGCAGTCATTGGAAGCGAACTTCAAAGACGGCGCGCCGAAAGGCTGGGAAATGATTGACCCGGAGAAGGTAAATCCTTCGGATTTTGATACGAAAGACGGTGTTTTGAGATTGCGAATTCCTTCGGGCAAAGATTTATACGGCGAAAATATGACCGCGCCGCGACTGTTAAAACCGGTGAAAGGCGATTTCGAGATCGAAACGCGCGTCAAATTTTCGCCGACGCAGGATTATCAAGGCGCGGGAATCCTGATTTTTCGCAACGACAATAATTATCTGCGTTTAGAACGCGCGTTCGGCGGAACGGGCGGCGGCGAAAGCGGAATTCGTTTCGATAAACGCGAGGACGAAACTTACGAACCGGTCGCGATGCCGGATAAATTTGCGACCTCGGCGCGTGAAGTAGAATTAAAGTTTCGCCGCGTCGGAAAAGAGTTTACAGCCTTCTGGCGCGAAGCCGGAAAGGCTGAATGGGTCGAGGTCGGCAAAGTAACGAGCAGTTATCCAGAAACCGTCCAGATCGGTTTAATCGGAGTGAGCACGGCAGACGAAATCACGGCGGAGTTTTCGTTTATCAAACTTCACCCGGTAACCAAATAAACTTGCCCTTTAGCTGTCTTGCTCTTAAAGTAAAAAGCCGCGATGTTTATTAAGTTTTAGGGAAAAAACGAAACTGTTTTAAGCGTATCGGGCTTTGACGGGTTTATGATTGACAGTGAAGAAAAAACCTTGTAAGTTTGCAAGCAAATTCGTTACAATCGTTCTAGTTCTAATTAAGGAGAAGTTTTACTATGAAGAAGCATATTTTCGGGTTCGCACTATTTAGTTTTATTGTCGCGTCATTCGTTTTTACATACGCCTTTTTCTCGGCACCTTCGCTGGTTTCGAAAGAAGCCGTCAAACCGCCGGTTGCGCAGTATGAGCCGCGCGAAGAAAAGCCATATACCTGCAATTTTAGAAAAAACAAACTTTCGTACGAAGTTTTGAGTTCGCAGTATTTTGTTGACGAAGACAAGATCGTTTCAAAAATCCGCGTTTCGCTCAACGATTCGGTCGCGCCGTCAAAAATTTACGTCGGAGCGACATTTTCATCAGCCGGAAACATCGGTAAAAACGGTTACGGCGATCAGCTGACGGTCGAAAATCCGTTTGCCGAAGGACGCGAAAAAATCGTTACGATCACGTCAAAGGTCGTCGAGGGCGAGAAAATTGATATAGATGAAAATTTGTATGTCATGGTCACGGTCGCCGACTGCGACGGTTCGACAAACTACAAAAGAACCGGCGAGGTGACGCAAGCCAAGCCCGTGTTATTCGTTTACGGCAAAAGCTCGATGAGCAAGAATAATACACGTCTTGTAGGAAGAACTATCGAGTAAAAAATCATAAAAATTTTCGAAAAGCTGCAAGTTTGAAACGGCTGATTCGTTCTCTTCCGCATAGAGAAGTTTCAGGACAAGTTTCAAACTTGCATTTTCTTTTTTGAGAGGACATTTTTTATGAGAAGAAGAACATCTTTTTTAAACCGCCGAACATTAATCGCGGCGGTTTTGTTGTATGCGATCGTTTTTGCGGGCTGTGCGGGTGAATCGAGCAGCACGACAAATACAAGTAATACGGGTTTGGCACCGACGGAATATTCTAAGCGACAAGCACCGTCAGCTGCCAATACTTCGGCAATGGCAACTCCGGATTCGACGTATGCTGACAAAAGTTCGGACGGCGAACGTTACGCGGAGATTTCGGAAAATCCGTTTCTCGAAACCGTTCGCGCGCCGCTTTCGACTTTTTCGATTGACGTTGACACGGCATCTTACGCGAATGTGCGGCGTTTTTTGAATCAGGGAAGTCTGCCGCCGCGCGATGCCGTGCGCATCGAAGAATTAATCAATTATTTTGAATACGATTACCCGCAGCCCGAAGGCAATCTGCCGTTTTCGGTCAACAGCGAAGTCGCGGTTTGCCCGTGGAACACGAAACACAAGATCGTGCAGATCGGTTTGCAGGGCAAAAAGGTTTCGCTCGACAACGTGCCGCCGTCGAATCTGGTCTTTCTGGTCGACGTTTCCGGCTCGATGAATGCGCCCGACAAGCTGCCGTTGCTCAAACAGGGCTTAAAAACGATGGTCAATCAGCTTTCCGGTAAAGACCGAGTGGCGATCGTCGTTTACGCGGGCGCGAGCGGCTTGGCGCTGTCTTCGACTCCGGCAGACGACAAACAACGAATCAACGAAGCGCTCGATAATCTCGAAGCGGGCGGCTCGACCAACGGCGGGCAGGGAATCCGGCTCGCTTATCAAGTCGCGCAGGACAATTTTATCTCGAACGGCAACAACCGCGTGATCTTAGCGACCGACGGCGATTTTAACGTCGGGCTGACCGGCGACGGCGAACTCGTTTCGATGATCGAACAAAAACGACAGAATAATATTTTCTTGTCCGTTTTGGGTTTCGGAACCGGAAATCTGAATGATTCGATGATGGAAAAGCTCGCCGACAAAGGCAACGGAAATTATGCGTATATTGATTCGCAGGACGAAGCCCGCAAAGCGCTCGGACAGCAGGTTGCCGGAACGCTCTATACGATTGCGAAGGACGTGAAAATTCAGGTCGAATTCAACCCGGCAAAAGTCGCGGGCTACCGTTTGATCGGTTACGAAAACCGCCTGCTTGCCGATAAAGACTTTAACGACGACAAAAAAGACGCGGGCGAAATCGGCGCGGGACACGCGGTAACGGCGCTTTATGAAATCGTTCCCGCCGGAGAAAAGGTTGTCAATCCCGGTGTTGACGAACTTCGATACAGCCGCGTCGAACCTTCCGACACGCAGTTTAATGCCGAACTTCTGACCGTTAAACTGCGCTATAAAGAACCGACCGGGAGCGAATCGAAACTGCTTTCGATCGGTCTGCTCGACAACAACAATTCTTTCGAAAACGCTTCGGAAAATCTGCGTTTCGCGGCGGCGGTCGCCGGTTTCGGGATGCTTCTGCGCGATTCGAATTACCGGGGCAATGCCAATTTCGCAAGTATCCGGCAAATCGCGAGCGGCTCGCGCGGCAGTGACCTCAAAAACTACCGCAGCGAATTTCTCGAATTGCTCGAAAAAGCCGGTCGGATGAAGGGATAGAGCCGGAAAAGTGAAAAATAAAAAAGCCGTATTTGTTGAAAATACGGCTTTTTTTTATTTTTTGACCAATTCGAGAATGTCCGTGATTAGCAAATCCGGTTCGAAGGGTTTTGTATGATATTTTTGAAAGCCCGACGAAAAGGCTTTTTCCTTATTTTCTCTGGTCGTAAAAGCGCTTAACGCCAGAGCCGGGATTTTTCCGCCTTTTTCGGGCGCAAACCGGCGAATTTGTGATATCAGCGAATAACCGTCTTCATACGGCATCCCCAAATCAGAAATTATTACGTCGAATCGCCGACCTTTATTATTTAAAACTGAAAGAGCCCGCGCCGCCGAATCAACGCTCTCGACGATTGCGCCGGATTGCTGAAGAAACAACTGAAGAACTTCGCGCGAATCCAGATCATCCTCGATACACAAAATCTTGATATCGGTCAATGGCGATTCTTGATAGCGAGGCGCTTCTTTTTCTTCGACCGAAACTTTCGCCGCCGGTTTTATCAGTGGTAAAACGACCGTAAAAATCGAGCCTTTCCCGACACCTTCGCTTTGAGCCGAAACCGTGCCTTCGTGTTTTTCGACGAGCGTTCTGACGATTGACAGCCCCAAACCGAGTCCGGCTTGTTCGCGCGAAACCGTCTGTTCGCCCTGTGCAAACTGGCGAAAAATATGCGGCAGCGTTTCGGCGTTGATGCCCTGCCCGTCGTCCTCGACGGAAATTAAAACTTTTCTATCGTTTGCCGACAAATTTACCGATATGTTGCCGTCTTCGGGCGTAAATTTAAGAGCGTTCGTGAGCAGATTAGTGAAAACCTGCTGAAGCCTGACTAAATCGCCGAAGACCGTCGCGTATTCGGTGTCGTAATTAAAGTCAAGGGTAATTTTTTTCGCTTCAGCCGTCGGTTTTTGCGAATTGAAAACCGTGTTTACGGCGTCGAAGATGTTCATCGGACGCATCTCAAGCCGCAGTTTGCCCGAAGCGATGCGCGACGAATCAACGAGATCGCCGATCAGTTTAGCCTGCGACATCGCGCTGCGCTCGATGGTTTGAAGAGCACTGCGCCGCGTTACGTCGTCAACTTCTTTGGTCAGGAGAATTTTCGTCCAGCCCAGGATCGCGTTGAGCGGCGAACGCAGCTCGTGCGAAACCAATGCGAGAAAATAGTCTTTCGTCCGGTTCGCGTCTTCGGCTTCGTCGCGAGCTCTTTTTTCGCGCGCGTAAACTTTCGATAATTCTTCATCGGCGTTCTTGCGGTCGGTAATTCGACGCACGACGCCCATCATGTTTATCGGATTGGCGTCCGTATCGAGGTACGTTTTGCCGCGCGTCGAAAGCCAGTGCACGCTGGCGTCAGAATAAATAACGCGATATTCGACATCGTATTCCGTTCCTTTTTTTTGCGATTCCGTAAAAATATCAATCAAATTTTGCCGGTCGTCCGGGTGAACGACTTCGAGAAAAGAGTCATAATTCATCGGCTCGTACGGTGAAATTTCAAAAAACTCGTTGCATTTCGGCGTCGAGTAAATGTTTTCTTCGGTTAAATTCCAGAACCATAAGCCGATCTCGGCGCTTTCTGCCGCATACAGCAGCTGTTCGCCGCGCCGTTTATAAAATTCGATCTCCTTTTCGCGCGCCGTAACGTCTTGACCGCATAAAAATATATGCTTGATTTTCCGTGAATCTTCTTCATAAACGGGATAAAGGTTCAGTTCGACATAAGACTTTTCTTCTTTGCTGATTCTGAATTCAAGCGTTGTTTTCGACGTTATTCCTTTGCTAGTCGCATTAACCGCATCATTGATAAGCCGAAAATTGGCTTCCGATGACTGCCAGAAAACCGTCTCCGTCAAATTGTGACCGATCAGTTGATTCGGGTCGGCAAAAGTTTTGTCGAATATACTTCCGGCAAGGGACAGAACCTTACCCTCAGCCGGAGTTATGGTTCCGTATATTGAAAATAAATTTTTGAAAATCTCGAAGGTCTGTTCGTTTAAGGGGAATTCCATTTTATTTATCGGCTTCATTGTAGAGATTTCGTCTGCGAATGAAGAATATTCTCTTAAGTTCTGTATTAAATATAAAAATTATATCACGGTAAAAATTACATCATCAATAGGCTATAATTTAAAAAGGGTAAAACCTCGCAATTCCGAAGAATACGAGGTTATCGCGGTAGAAAACTTTGTTTACCTAAAATGTTGTTGGTCAAATCTATCCAGGTTAAACAGCTCTTCTGCCGGTTAAAAGTCGAATAACGAAAACAGCCAGCGCGACTACTAACAGAAGGTGAATCAAACCACCAAAGTTTCCGCCGATCAATCCGACTAACCATAAAACCAATAAAATAACGATAATTGTTTCTAACATAATTTCCCCCTTTTCAATTTTCCTTAAAAATTTATGCCTCTTGGCACTTGCCGAATAGGAATTCAATTTGTGTGCCAAAGCCGGAAACTTATAAGAAATAAAGCGCTTAGTAGTTTCAACCGAAATTTAATAATAATTATGACCCGAACGAAAGCATCAAAACAATACAGTTTTTATGTATGGTATTGTACGGGTTTCAGGACAAGAAAAAATGTTATATAATGTGTATGAAAATATTACAAAAGCGTTACCGGTTTGAGTAAATATAAATTCAAATTATGCAGCTAAGTAATTCAAAATATTTAAGTTAAAAGTTTATGGCACAGCCATTGCGAAATATAATCAGCAGCAAAGGAATTTGAGATTTATTCTGAAATCTCGGACAACATTTCAATTTCCTGCAACCAAAGTTGTGGGATTTCAGGAGGGGGCAAGAATAAAAGGGGGCTTGCCTCTTCCGCTTTGAATCAAACATTTTATCGAAATATATTTATAAGTTTTGCTTTGCCTTGTAGATTAAAGTAAAACGCAAGCGATTTTCTTAATTTGATTTAGAACTATAAATATAACTATGGCATATAAAGCATTAGTGATAGATGACGATCTGGCGACGCTGGAATTTATGAAATTTCAGCTCAAGGACGAAGGATTCGAGGTAACGACCGCCGAACGCGGGCAGCGTGCTTTGGATTTCGTTCGTGAAACCGAATTCGACATTATTTTGACCGACTTGAATCTTCCGGATTTAAACGGGATCGAAATGGTCAAACAATCGAAACAAATTTCGCCCGATACCGAAATCATTATGATTACCGGTTTCGGTTCGATGGAAAAAGCCATCGAAGCGACCAAAGCCGGGGCGTTTCACTATGTCGAAAAGCCGGTCAATTTTGACGAATTAATTCTCCTGATCGGTAAAGCGGTCGAACGCAAACAGCAGGGGAAGGAAATTAAAGAACTTCGCGGCAGACTCGCGAGCCGCACATCTTACGAAGGCATTATCGGCGGCAGCCGGACGATGCAGTCGATCTACGAAATTATCGAAAGCGTCGCCGAATCTGATGCGAATATTCTGATTCTCGGCGAATCGGGAACCGGTAAAGAGGTAATTGCCAACGCGATTCACTACAAAAGTCATCGTTCGAAAAAGCCTTTTGTGAAAGTGAACTGCTCGGCGCTGCCGAAAGATTTGATCGAATCACAGCTTTTCGGTCACACTAAAGGTTCGTTTACCGGCGCGACGAGCGATAAATCGGGTTTTATCGGACAAGCAAACGGCGGAAGTCTTTTGCTCGACGAAATTGCCGAAATGCCGATCGAACTGCAGCCGAAACTGCTGCGCGTTTTGCAGGAGCGGGTTTATTACCGCGTCGGCAGCGACAAGCCGCAGGAAGTTGATTTTCGTTTGATCTGCGCGACGAACCGGAATCCTTTTGAGGCGATTCAGGACAGTAATCTGCGTGAAGATTTATATTATCGAATCAATACCATCGAGATAAAAATTCCGCCGCTGCGTGAAAGAATGGAAGACGTGCCGATGCTCGCCGAACATTTTCTCGAAATTTATGCCGAAAAATACAAGGGCAAAGCGAACAAGTTTTCGCAGAAGGCTTTTGACCAGATGCTGAATTACAACTGGCGCGGCAATGTGCGCGAGCTTCAGCACACGATCGAACGGGCAGTTTTACTGTGCAAAACGGATTCGATTACCGAGTTGAATATTCCGAAAACTTCTTCCGAACCGGTTTCTTTTGCTTTTAATTCGCAGCCGGATACGCATTTCGACGGCGAAACTACTTTTAGCAGTTTCGTTTCAAACGGCGGCAGCGGCGGCGAAGGACACGGAATTCAAATTCCGAAAAATCTCGACGGCGAGAAGCTTTTTGAAGAAGTCGGAAAGATAATCGTCGAAAATCTGCCCGAACCGTCGGACGGCGTTGATCAAAAAGATGTTTTCGATTCGCTCGAAACCGGCGTCGTGCTGGCTGCCTTGCGGCGCACGAACGGCAACAAACAGGCGGCGGCAAATCTTTTAGGACTTTACCGACCGCGTCTCTACGGGATGATCAAGCGTCATAATCTGGAAGAAAAAATTTGATCATAAAACCTCGGATTAAAAAAAGGCGCGTCGTTGAAATTAAGCGGCGCGCCTTTTTTTTATTGATACTTTAAACGACACAAATAAAATAAGCCTTCCGATTTCGAAAGGCTTATTTTATTTACTCATATAACTTAAAACGCAGAGAATTTATCTTGTTGCCGGCGCGGTAACGTTGATATCAATTCGTTCTTTTTTCGTTCCGCCGAGAAATCCGCTGTAATAAAGTGCTCCCGCAATAATCGCGACGATAATAATCAAAGCAACTGCCCAAATAAAATTACTTCCAGTGCTGTTATCTTCTGACATAATAATCTCCTCTTAAATAAAAAATAAAATTTGGTAAACCGCTGATTAATCACGCAAATTAAATGCCAGAAAGCTAAATTATAAAAAATATTAGATTTTAAGCGGGAAATGGTTATTAAAAGCCGAAAGGCGCGATTTTTCAACGCGATTTTTCAAAAGGATATTTTGCAATAAAATAAAACGTTTATGTAAAATATTGATACAAATAAATTACACAAATGTTGCAAATACATTATTTTCGGCTATTAAAAGGGCAAATTACTTAAGGTATGTTTATTGCTCATCCGGTAACGTTACTTTTCGCGTTTATCGGAGTTTGCATCAATCAGGGAAGGAAATAAATATTACGTGTTGGAAAAAGAGGGAAAATATAGGAGCAAGAAAATCAGCGAAAGCGTAAGGTTTCCTTATTACGTCCTGTTTTTTTCCATCATTCTGACAATCGGCTCGACGATCCTTTTTTATCAGAGCGCGAAAGCCAAGGACGACATCAGATTTACGAACAACGTCAACCGGGCGCGATTTTCGATGGAAAATCGCATCGGTCTGTATGTCGCGCTGCTCAAAGCCGGACGCGGCTTTATCCAGTCGTCAAACGATCTGAATCGCGAGAGATTCAAAGATTTTGTCGAGAGTCTCGAACTCGAAAAAAACTACAACGGAGCGCAGGGAATCGGCTATTCCAAAAGGATTCGCCGCGAAGATCGCGAGAGTTTTATCAATACGATCAAAACGCAGGGTTTTGCGAACTATAATATTTTTCCGGCGGTCGAAAAGGATATTTACCAGCCGGTCGTTTACATCGAGCCGTTTAACGAACGCAACCGGCAGGCGCTCGGTTTTGATATGTCGAGCGAGGAAAATCGTTTGGCGGCAATGCGGATAGCGCGCGATTCCGGCGCGGCGACTTCGACGGGCAAGATCGTCTTGCTGCATGAAAACGAAATTGAACGTCAACCGGGTTTTTTGATTTATCTTCCGATCTACAGCAGCGCCGAAGAACCGCCGACTCTCGAAGAACGGCAAAATACTTTACAGGGTTATATTTACAGTCCGTTCCGAGCAAAGAGTTTTTTGCAGGACGTGCAGAATAATGCCGGCACGAGCGATATTATCATCACGATTTACGACGGAATTCCGAGCGCCGAAACCTTTCTGGCGCGAACCGATGCGAGCGGCGGAAAGAATTTTTCGCAGCAGATCAGCGGAGATTATGCGACGCAGAACGAGATCGACGTCGGCGGACGGCGCTGGATTATTCAATACAATTCGCTGCCGTCTTTTGCCGTACAGTCGAGCGTAAATTGGACGCCGCTGATTTTTTTATGCGGCTTGATCTTCAGTTTATTATTGTTCGGAATGACTTACTGGGAAGCGATAACGCGCGCAAAATTGCAGGATACAGCGAATGATCTAACCGATTCCGAGCGGCAAATTCAAGGATTACTTGAAAAGGAACAAGCCGCCAGAAAAGCCGCTGAAACGGCAAATGCGACTAAGGACGAGTTTATATCGGTCGTTTCGCACGAGCTGCGAACGCCGCTCAATGCAATCGCCGGTTGGGCGAGAATCTTAAAGAGCGACGATTTATCGGATAACACAAAGCGGCTGGCGCTGCACAAAATTGAAAAGAATCTGCGGCTTCAAACAACGTTAGTCGAAGACCTTCTGAATTATTCGCAGCTGGTTTCAAGCAACGAAAATATTAATAAAGTAGAGTTTGATTGTTCTGAAATTTTTGAAATCGTGTATACCGAATTCGAAAAAGTCGCCCGAAAAAAAGGGATCGAGATCACAATGGAGAACAATCTGAACGGGCAGAAAATATTCGGCGATGCCGAAAAAATCAAAATAGTTATCGTCAACTTATTCTCAAATGCACTAAAATTCACGCCGCCCGACGGGAAGATAAAAGCCCGCTTAAATGAGGACGCGGATTATCTCGAAATAAAAATCGAAGACAGCGGAAGCGGCATCAGCCCCGAATTTTTACCTCATATTTTCGACCGTTTCAGTCAATACGATACTTCGACGACGCGCAAATTCGGCGGCTTGGGACTCGGGCTTGCCGTTTCGGAACATATCGTCAAACTTCACAACGGAATTATCGAAGCAAACAGCGAGGGCGAAGGAAAAGGTTCTACCTTTTCAGTTAAACTTCCCTTATATAACCCATAATCTTATGTATTGATACGTTGCATTCGGTTAACTTAAGATAAGGCGAAATATTTCTTAAATACTCAAATAACACGAGTTAAGTTCATTTTTACCACACTATATAGCTTCGGAATGAAATCATGGCACACTTGTTGCCACCTCATTGATATAGGTATGTTGGTGATAAGCGAAGGGCAATATTTATCATTCGACAAACAGATCAAGGAGGAAAACATGAAATCTATTTACAGTAAATTTATAAATTTTACATTATTCGCCGTCGTTTTTTCGATGGCTTTATCGGTATCGGCGCAGAGACAGCCTTACCGCGTAACCGACAATCAGGTTCGAACGGTGATTACCCGTATTGAAACCCGCACGGATACATTTCGCAGACAAATCGACCGTTTCGAAAATCAGAATGATTCACAATTCAGAGATCAGGTCGAAGCCTACGTCACGGAATTTGAAAATGCGACCGACCGATTGAGCAGCAGCTTTAGTTCACGTCGTTCGACGACGGACGAAGTTCAGGAAGTTCTCGGTCGCGCGTCGGTGATCGACCAATTTATGCGCAGCAACCGCATCAACGCCAACGCGCAGAGCCAATGGAATCTGATCCGTTCGGATTTGAATATGCTTGCAGGTTATTACAGCGTCAGGTTTAATTGGAACACGGTTCCGACATATCCGAATAATACGAATTCATTGCCTTACAACGTCAATGATACTCAATTGAGAGCGGTTATTACTCGGATCGAAACACGCACGAACACACTTCAAACTCAAATTAATCGTTGGGAAAGGAGAAATACTTCCCAGTTCAGAGATCAAGTTGCGATCTACGTCAACGATTTTGAAGGCGCGACCGATGCTTTAAGAATAAGCGTTAGTTCGCGTCGTTCGACCTCGGTCGAGGTTCAGGAAGTCTTGAGCCGCGCGGTAGTTATCGACCGGTTTATGCGCGACAATCGCGTCAATCTCAATACGCAGAACCAGTGGGAACTGATTCGTACGGATCTAAATACATTGGCGGGTTATTACAGCGTTACATGGGATTGGAACAATATTCCGACCACTCCGACTTATCCGGGCAATAATAACAATTTTCCGCGTGGTTTCGATGCCCGTTTGACGGGAACCTACCGTTTGAATGCGTCGCTCAGCGACAACGTCACTTCGGTGTTGGATCGTGCGGTCACGACGCTTGGCAATAATGATAACCAGCGTGACCGTATTCGCCGCAATCTCGAACGTCGTATGATGTCGCCTGAAACGCTGGTGATTGAAAAACGCGGGCAGCAGATCACGATGGCGTCTTCGATTTCACAGCAAATCTCATTTGACGCCGACGGTGTCTCGCGTTCGGAAACAAACCAGAACGGTCGGACGATTCAAACCAGTGTTGTCGCGACGAACAACGAGTTGACGATTAGCTACGAAGGCGACCGGATGAACGATTTTAACGTGGTCTTTATGCCGATGAACAACGGTCAGCTTCGCGTTACGCGTCGTGTTTATATGGAAAATCGGAACGAAACCGTTACGGTTAACAGCGTCTATGATAAAACCGACCGGATTGCGCGTTGGGATAACATTAATATGCAGACGCTTCCGACCGATACTTACTCCAACAATAACGGAAACAATAACGGTAATGTCAACAACGATTTTATCGTGACAAATAATACACGAATAATCGCCACTCTCGACACACCGCTTTCGACCAAAACGTTTCGCGATGGTGATCGTTTTTCGATGACCGTCACTTCGCCTTCGCAGTATCAAGGTGCGGTGATCGAAGGACGTGTCAACGGCGAGAAATCGGGTGTCGTTTCGGGCAGAGCGAATCTGACATTGGATTTCGATACGATTCGACTGCGCAACGGCAGCACGTATCGTTTCGGCGGAATCGTTGACCAGGTTCGTGAACCGGACGGCGATGTCGTCAGCGTTAATAACGAAGGCGCGGTTCGTGATGGCAATCAGACGAAGAAAACCGTGACGCGTGCCGGAATCGGCGCGGCGCTCGGTGCGATCATCGGTGCGATTGCCGGCGGCGGTTCAGGCGCGGCGATCGGTGCCGGTGTCGGTGCCGGTGCGGGTGCCGGTTCGGTGGTTTTGCAGGGACGCGATAATCTCGAACTTCCGAGCGGAACAGAGTTTTCGGTAACTGCAACTGCTCCGACAAATCGTTAAAAGTTTTCCCAATTAAATAAAAAGACGGGTTTCGGCTCGTCTTTTTTACTTTTAAACCAATACATCCTGAGCTCGACTTTATCCAATTTTGAAGATTGATATTTGAAAACAGAACGCCGAGCAGGTAAGTTCATTTTGATATTTCCGACCAAAGAAAAGTCAAAAGGAGACTATCTCAATGCCGAGCGTTCTGATGAAATTTGTTAT
>JANOBZ010000118.1:0-16190 GCA_031411895.1 Acidobacteriota bacterium
GGCTATTTCATCAGCACGGTCGGCGCACATGGTAACGAACAAATGATCAAGAACTACGTTCAGCAACAAGGCAAGACAGATGAAAACGGTCAACTCCGTCTCTTTTAATACCCCGTCAGCTTGCTGCGGGGTTTTTTATTTCCCTCTGCGTCTTCGCGACTTTGCGTTAAATAAAAAGCGAATGAAAAAATTAATCCTCATTACAACTTTGATCTGCGTCTCGGCGGCGAGTTATTCAGCGCAAAGAATTACGCGCGTGCCGACGCCGGTGACGCCGCGCAATGTGCCGTTTAAGACCGTCACGGAGATTTCCGACACCGATTGGACGGCGCTCGCCGCCGCGCTCGAAAGAGAAGACTGGAAGCAATCCGCGACGCTCGCCGCGACGCATCTGAAAATTCTCAAAACCGAGAACGACAAAAAACAGATCGCGCGGCTTCGTTACATTTATCTTTTCTCGCTCGCCGGACAGATTCTCGTCGCCAACGCGCAGGGCAACGCCGTCGAAGGCGAAAAAGCGTGGACGGAGCTCGATAAGGTGATGGAAACTTTTATCAACAAGGAATTCGTGATGCCCGCGCGCCCGTTTACGACCGACTGCGACAAGAAACTAAACGTTATTTGCGAAGTTAGGGAAACGCCGAATACCTATCGGACGACCGCGACCAATAAAGAAGGCAGCGGCATTCACATTTTCGATTACGTGCAGTTTGCCCAAGCCGTCAATCTCAGAGAATTTGACGGCAAAGATACGTTTCTCGGCGGAACTCTGCGCCGCGCCGAATATAACGAGGATAAAACAAAACCGTGGGTTCTGCGGCTATTTTTCTACGACGGATTTATTCGTGTCGTCGTGAAATAATGTGAAAACGTGAAAAAGTTTAAAAGGGAAAAAGTTGGTTTCAAAATTAGAACCAACTTTTTCCCTTTTTCACATTTCTACTTTTTCAGATTTCTACTTTTAAACTTTTATCTCTTTCCGCGCGTGCGGCTGCGTTTCGAGAAGTGAATCGAGGCGGTCGCGAAAACGGCGAAAAGCAGGAAGAAAAAGGCGTTTGACGGCGTGCGCAACGGAAAATCGAAAAAGCTGTGGATCATGATGCCGAAACAACCTGCCAGCCCGCCGACCGCGACGCTGCGGCGAAAATGGCTGTGTTCGCCGCCGATGCGCCGCAAGCCCTGTTTGAAAAGCAGGAAAATAAAAGCCGCGACGCACAAAAACCCTAAAATTCCCGCGTCCGCCAGAATTTGCAGATAATCGTTATGCGCCTGTTCGACGCGAAAAGCGCCGTTCCACGTATCGTAAAGCGGAAAAGCCGTTCCGAAGGCGTCGAGTCCCGCGCCGATGATCGGGTGCGCGAGAAAAATCTTTAAACCGACCGCCCAAAAATGCAGTCTGCCGCTCGAAACGTCCGCCTGCGTCGTCAGACCGATGCCGCGCGAAAGCGGCGCGTCGCCGCCGAGCAGCAAAACGGCGCTGAACAAAACTACCAGCAAACCGAAAGCGCCGCCGACCAAACCGAGATTTCGCCGGAATCGGGAGCGCCGTTCGTCTCTCGAAAGCTCGACTTCGTCCGCATCGCTTTTTCGCAGAAAATTCGTCAGCAGAACGAATCCGATGACGCCTAAAAGACTCAGAACGCCGCCGCGCGAGCCGGTTAAAAGAATCGCGATGCCCATCAAAACGATGGCGATAATCAAAAGCAGACGCTTATCTTTTTCCGTTCCGCGACCGACCAGCAAAGCGAGCGTCAAGCCGATCGTCATTTCCATAAACGCCGCGAAATGATGCTGGTTGACGAACGAGGCGAACGGAATCGCCTGCGGCGTCGGTCGCCAGCCGTAAATTCCTTCGGGACTTGCGAGCCGCTGCAAAATTCCGAAAAACGCCATTATCGCGCCGAAAATTATCACGACCGTGACGATCCGCCGCAAACGAAACGCGCTGTTGATATGCGTGTAAGCGGCGGCGAAAAAGACGATTAAAACGACCAGTTGAACGACCGCCAAACGCGTCGTATAGGGATTGAGCGAAAGCGACGAAACCGCCGGCACGCTTATTGCGCCCGAAACTTCGACGCTGCCGAGCGGCAAAAGCTGGATCAAACCGATCAAGATCAAACCGAGAACCGGCAATTGCAGCGCGCTCGTATCAAAACGAAATTCGCGGTTAAACCACGCGTCAGCCAGCCAGAAAATGCCGACCAATCCCGTAAGAATCGTGATAAATCCGAACGCCCACGTTTCGGTTGCGCCGTAGGCGAGCGTCGCGAAAATCAAAATCACGCAGAGCAGAATAAAGTTGACGCCGCTCAGACGCGAAAATCTTTCAGACGGATCATGTTCGTCCGTCAAATCCAACGCGTTCACATTTTCGAGTTCGTTATTCATTAAGTTTCAGATTTCAGATTTCAGATTTTAGGTTTCAGGCTGAAAATTAAAAACCTGAAACTTGAAGCCTGAAACTAATTTGTCAGGCTAAAATCGTCAAACCACAGTTTGCCGGAAATCGGGCAGAGCGTTCCGCCGCAAGGAACGCGTTTAAGGCGAATCAGAACGGCTTCGGTCGTTTCCGGCACGACGAATTCCGCCTTCAAACTCGTCCAGTCCGCATTCGGGGCGATCGCTTCGGTCGAAGCAAGAATATTGTCGTTGTTCGCCGCATCAACGATTTCCCACTTAAAGGTCGCGGTGGTTTTCAGCTCCGACTTATAAAAAGTTTCAAAAACATATTTTTTGTTCGCCTCGACGGCGACTATTTGCGAAACGCTTCGAAAAGCCTTGCCGTCCGTGTTGCTCAAAACGATGACGAGGCTGATCTCGCCGCCGTGTTTTTGCGCCTTGTCAATCAGAATCTGCGGTTCGACGCCTTCGCCGATCTGCCATTCGAAAGCGTTCGGATTCTGCGGGTTGATATTCGATTCGAAACCGCCGTTCGTAATTCGTCCGACACTGAATTTCTTTTCTTCCGATTCGGCAATATCGGAAAAAATCCTGACGGCGGCGCGGTATTTCCGCGCTTCGATCATTTTCTGGTAAATCTCGTCGCCGTTTGCCTTAAAATCGGTTTTTCGCGCCGTTTCGGGCAAACCCAACCAGATTTCGAGCGCTTCGTCAAAGCGTTTTTCCTTTGCCAGCAGCGCGGCAAAAGCGGCTCTTAAATTGACCGATTCGCCGACATAGTTCTTGATCTGCGGCATATCGCCCTGAAACAAAAGCCACGCGCTCGCGATTGCCGGAGCGGCAAAAGTTTTATCGCTTTCCGCCGCTTTTCGAATATGCGTAAAGGCTTCCGGCTCGTTTCCCTGCCGGAGCAGAAAATTGCCGAGCGTCCACTGCACCTGCGAGTAATTCGGCGCGAGCGCGAGCGCGCGGCGCAGAGCTTTTTCCGCGCCTTCCGTATCGCCGCCGCGTTCGCGCGCCTTGCCGAGCTCAAACCAAAGCCGGTAATCCGAAGGCGAAAGCGCGGCGGCTTGTTCGAATTCCGCTAGGGATTTCGGCAAATCATCGGGCAAAAACGTTTTTTCGTGCAGAATGGCGGAAGCGAAATGCGTCTGCGGGTCCGATGGCGACAAACGAACGGAAAACTCAGCGATTTCCTTGAAAATCGAACGCGCCGCGATCGTATTGGCGAAAAACCATTTCGCGAACAGATAGGCGAAAAAGACGCATAAAATCATCAGCACCGGAACGGCGGCGCGCGCTGCGGTCGTGTTTAGATTGATTGATTTAGCCGACATAAGCGATCTGCGATCTGCGATTTGCGATCTGTGATTTTTTCAATCTTTTGATCGTTTTAGTCTTCGCAGTGATTCGATAGTAAAGCGATTCAAACAAAAGCGATCACAAATTGCAAATTGCAAATCGCAAATCGCTTTATTCAAAATCCACCGGTTCGATTTTAATCAGCGCGCGTTTGAGCGAAACGTTTGCCTCGTCGCAGATGATTCTGACTTCTTTCAAACGTTCCGGCGAAAGGTCTCTGAATGACAACAAAATTTCCTGGACGTCGTTTTGCCGGCAGATTGATTCGAGCGCGCCGTTGCCGCCGAAAACCTTTAAGCCGTGAATGACCTTGTCTTTTTTGAGCGGATCGTCGTCCACGAAACCGATTGGATTATATTCCCATTCGGGATTATTTTTCAGCTCGCGTAAGATCATCTCGCCGCCGTCGCCCGCGCCGTAGATCAAAACGTTGCGTCCGTCGCCGTTATGCGGCATCGGCAAAAGCTGGCGAAAAAGCCGGAAAGCCATCCGGCTCGCCGAAATGACGGTGAACAAAATCAGCCCGTCGAGAACAAATACCGCGCGCGAGAAATTTTCGAAACGATAAAAAAGCAGAACTGCCACGACGGTCAGCACCGAACTGATTAAAACGCCTTTGAAAAACGTCACAAAGTCGCGAATGCTCGTATATTTCCAGATTCCGCGATAAACGCCGGCAAAAAGAAACGCGAATAGCTTGACGATAATCAAAAGCGGCAGCGTTTGCAGAAACAAATTCCAGTTGCTCGTGTTTTCGAATTCGCCGAACAATAAAGTATAGGCGGCATAATATGAAAGCGTGATCAGAACCGCGTCCATAATCACTTCAAAAATACGCCGCTTGTGCGACAGGTTGAGCAAAAATCCGTACGCCGCGCCTTTTTGCATCGCAAGCTGCGCGTCATCTTCCTCGTAAACTTTGACCTTTGCGAGATAAACGCCGACGATCGTCAAAACGACCGTAAAAACGCCGATCAGCGCGAGGCTCTGCGAAATGTCGAGCTGCTGGACGAGCAATGCCAGCACGCCCGCCAGAATCGCGAATCCGTAAAGCATCAGAACCGCCGTTCTTTCCGAAAGTCCGAGCGCGACGAGCCGGTGCGAAGTATGATCGCGCCCGCCCTGCGAGGCTTTTCTGCCCCAGATTTTTCTCAGGATCGTAACGAACGTCGTATCGAAAATCGGCACGAACAGAATCAGCGCCGGAACCGCCAGAATCGTCAAAACGCTGCGCGATTGTCCGCCGACCTGATTGAGCAAAACCGACGCGGCGAGCAGAAACCCGACAAACATCGAGCCGCAATCGCCCATAAAAATCGAAGCCGGATTAAAATTAAAAACCAGAAATCCGATCAGCGCGCCGATAAACGCCGTCACGAATAAAGCCGCCCCGAGCTGTCCCGAAGCGCTGAAGCCGACCGCCAGAGAAATTGCGGCGATCACCGAGATTCCCGCCGCCAGCCCGTCCATATTGTCGAGCAGATTGATCGCGTTCGTAATGCCGATCAGCCAGATAACCGTTATCCAGATGTCGAGAACTTCATAGCCCGACCACGGCAGTTTCAGATCAAACCCGATCAAAATCGCCGCGCCGATGAGCTGTCCGACGAGCTTTTGATACGGTTTGATATTTAACAGATCGTCGAGCAGCCCGACCACGAACAGAAACGAGCTCGCGCCTAAAATTACCAGCGATTCGAGTGAATACGGGATAAAGAAAAGATTGACTATATAGATTATGACGGTCGTCAGGAAAATGGCGACGCCGCCCATCATCGCGGTCGGTTTTTTGTGCCAGCGGTCGGCTTTCGGTTTGGCGACGAATCCATAGCGCCGCGCCGCGCCGCGCACAGCGTAGGTTAAAAGAACAGCCGAAACAAAACTGATAACCGCAACCCAAATCGGATTGGTAAACATACTCAACATAGAGGTATCGGCGGAAAACTCAATTTCCCCTTGAAAAACTTCTCTGAATAAACCTTGCTCGTGCTTATTACAAAATAATCGCGCCGCAAAATCAAGCAGATTTTGATTAATTTCGACTCAAATCGCGGTATAGATTAATTATATCCGCCGTCAAACGCTCTTTACTGTAGTTTTTTCGCACGAATTCGCGCCCTTTTGCGCCGAGCGATGCGCGTAAGCTTTCGTCCGCCGCGAGATAAATCAAGCCTTTGCAAAGCGCGTTCGCATCGCCGGAAGCGACGCCGATGCCGCGCTCGCAGATATTAAAATCCTCTTTCTCTTCAATCACGTCGCCGAGCAGATCGGCAACGCCGCCGACCGTCGTCGAAACAAACGTTCTGCCGTTTGCCATCGCTTCGATCAAGGACAGCGGCGTTCCTTCGTTGAGCGAGGTTAGGGCGATAATGTCCAATCCGGCGTAAAAAACGTCCGTATCGCTCCGGTTTCCGGTAAATATGACAACGTCGCTTAGATTTAAGTTCGCGGCTTCCGCTTCCAACTCCGCGCGCAGATGACCGTCGCCGATAATAACGAATTTCAGTTTCGGAGAATCCGGCTTTTGTTGATCTTTATAAATCCGCGCGGCTTGCAGAAACAGCGGAATATTCTTAATCTCGGTCAGCCGCCCGACAAAGCCGACGAGAATTTCATCATTTGACGCGCCGATTTCCGCGCGCAGAAGATGCTTTTTCGTCGCCGCGTTTTCAAACGGCGAAAGGTCTATGCCGAGTTGTACGACCTCAAACTGCGCGGCGCGTCCGACGCCGAATTGTTTGTTGATTTCCAACCTTTGCTGATTGCTGATGGCGATGATCTTATCGGTCAGACGGGCAAGCGAACGTTCGATAAAAAGAAAAATCGCGGTTTTGCGTTTGCCGTAATAGCTGTGAAAAACGTGTCCGTGATAGGTATGAACCATTTTCACATTTTTCCACGCCAGCCAGCGGTAAAAAAATCCGGCGACGCGTCCGATGGTTCCGGCTTTTGCCGTATGCGTGTGAATGATGTCGGGCTTTTCGCGCTGAATTTGGCGAAAAACCTTCCAGAGCGAAACAATGTCCTTGGCAGAAAGCTCGCGGCTCATCTCGGGAATGTAAACCGGCGCGACGCCATTTTCATCGGCGAAGTAATTCATATCTTCTTCGCCCTCGGGAACGGTTCCCGTCAGCAAAACTGAGTGAAATTCTTCCGACTGAAGGTTTTTCGTCAGCCAGACGACGTGCCGCGCCGGACCGCCGACGTTCAGCCGAGCAATGATGCGAACTATTTTCATATTCAGCAAGTGAGCCGTAAGCGGCAAGCGGTAAGCAGTAAAATTTCTGCTCACGGATCACTGCTTACGGCTCACTAATATAAAGTCGGCAGCCTGTAAACCGGACGCGGCTTTTGTTTTTCAAAAAGTGGCGTCCGATTATACGATAGTGCGGGAAAATCGCTACTAAACCGCCGACATCTGCTAGTCTATCCGCCCGAAACCGTAAAAACAAACGACCACGGACAGTCGCGACTAATCATAATCTTCCATTCTAAAAATCGTTTCCGGATCGTCTTCGTGCCGGATTTCGTCAATCTCTTCGCTTTTATTTTCGCCCATATAAAGACGATTCGGGCAGTTGATGACCACGCCCTTTTCGGTCGCGCTGACGTTTTTATAGGCGTGCACGACGCCTTTCGGAATAATCACGGCTTGCGGATTGTCCGCGCCGACGAAAATCGTCATCACATTTTGATAGGTCGGCGAATCGGCGCGATTGTCCCACATCCGAAGTTTGAAATTTCCCGTACCGATAAAACAAAACAGGTCGGCTTGTTCGACGTGTTCATGCGGACCGCGCTGAACGCTCGGTTCGGTTACCGAGATATAAGCCATCGCCGGGTAAAATTCTTCCGCCAGATCGTCGTGACGAAAAAGCTCCGCCAGCCAGCCGCGTTCATCCACGAATTTTCTGAGCGGATAAACGACCACGTCCTTGATTTTACCTTTTTGAAATCCGGCGGTTTGCAGCGTACCTGTCTGAGTCATAATCTAACTTTATAGAAATCATTGCCGGAAAACTTGGTTTCCGATTATTAAATTCAACAACTAATCTCTCATAAATGTCAATCTTAAGCGAGTTTGGCGGCGGCAAAATTTTTAATGACAAACATTGTTTTCGTATGTTATTATTTTCAAAGCTTTTTCGCTCACACTTTTCACAAAATTTTCTAATTTTTCGGCTTCCCGGTAAAACATATCAAAGTCAAATCTAATTCGCTATGGAAAAATTAAACGATTATCTCCAAACCCTTCTCTCGACGTGCAGTTACGAGCTGCATCTCGAACCGAATAAAAACCCCTATCTAGTTTCGGCAAATGGTCAAAACGACGTTAACAATACGCCGCTGCTCGGAACGCAAATCAGCATGATGGTTTTTCCGCTCATTCCGAACGACGTCAAACAACAGCTGCCGAGCCAGCCGCAGGTCGAATTCGTCCATCCGCACAATCTCGGAAAATTCAGTTTTCTGGTCAAAAAATCGCCCGCCGGTTTTAACGTCACGATTCGCCCGATGATTTCGGAAAAACCGCCGACGCAGGAGCAGATGGTCGAAAGCATACTGGAAACATCGTCCGTAATTTCGAACGATCAATTCGCGCCCGTCAAACCGCCAATGCCGCCTTTTCAGCCGGAACCGCCGATAATCGCACTCGAAAGCTACACATTTGAAAGCTCTTCGCTCGACGCCCGACAAAGCGCGACTATTTCCGCCGACACTTATGCCTCGGCTGAGATAGAATATGACGAGCCGTATGCCTTTGAAAGCGAAACGACGAATTACGAGTCGCCCGACATCGAAATAGTTTCGGTCAACGATCCCGAATTTCAGACGACTTTTTCCAACGATTCGACCTATGAGCCGCCCTTAAAACGACAGGAATTCGAACCTGGCGAATACGTTCCGCCGACGTCGGCTTACGAGCCGCCGGAAGAATATTCATTCCAATCCGAACCGCAGGTAGTTTCGGAAACCTACCCGCAAACACAGAATTATCAAAACGTTCTTCCCGTCAGCGAACAATCCAGCATTCAAGCCACGCAGACCGCCGGATTCGTTCCCGCAAAGGTCAACAATCAGGCGAGCAAACGCATGGACGAGCTCTTTTATAAAATGTCCGAGTTCGGCGCGTCGGATCTGCACATGAGCGTTTCGATGCCGCCGATGGTACGCAAAGACGGCAAGATGCAGGTTCTGGAATGCAACGAAACGACGCTCACGCCGGATTCGATGAAAGAGCTTTTAACCTCGATTATGCCCGCCAAAAATCAGGAAGAATTCGCGCGCCGCAAGGATTCCGATTTTGCCTACGAAATTCCGGGTTTAGCGCGTTTTCGTGCCAATATTTTTGCCGACAGAAAAGGGATGGGCGGCGTTTTCCGTATCATTCCGACGAAAATTTTAACCGCCCAGCAGCTCGGGCTTTCGCACGCGATCATGAATCTCTGCGATTTGTCGAAAGGTCTGGTCGTCGTTACGGGACCGACCGGAAGCGGAAAATCCACGACGCTCTGCGCGATGGTTGACCATATCAACAAACAGCGCGACGACCATATCATCACCATCGAAGACCCGATCGAATTTACGCACGAAAATCAAAAATGTCTCGTCAATCAGCGCGAAGTCGGCAATCACACGGACAGTTTCAAAGACGCATTGCGCGCCGCTTTGCGTGAAGACCCGGACATTCTGCTCGTCGGCGAAATGCGCGATCTGGAAACCATCTCGATCGCGATCGAAACCGCCGAAACCGGACATCTCGTTTTCGGAACTCTGCACACGACAACCGCCGCTTCGACGGTTGACCGCATCATCGACCAATTCCCTGCGGACCGCCAGCAGCAAATCCGCGTGATGCTTTCGGAATCGTTAAAAGGCGTGATCGCACAGACGCTTCTGCCGAAAAAAGGCGGCGGACGCGTTGCCGCGCTCGAAATTCTGATCGTGACGCCCGCGATTTCGAATCTGATTCGCGAAGGCAAGACGTTCCAGATCAATTCCTCGATGCAGACCGGCAAACAGCACGGCATGGTGATGCTCAACGACGCGCTTTTCAATCTTGTTCAGCAAGGCGTCGTCGAACCGCGCGACGCTTATATCAAAGCCGTTGACAAAACCACCTTCGAATCGATGCTGACACGCGGCGGCTTCAAACTTTAGAGCAGTTTTTGAGGCATTGACAGGAAATTTCCCGCAAAGACGCAAAGGCGCAAAGAAAATTAAAACTTTGCCGCTTTGCGGGAAACTGTTGTTCTTTTACTTAAAAACTTCAGTTAGAAGTCGAATCCCGTAAATAACTTTAAAAAAAGAAAAGAGGCGTTTCAAAATGCCTCTTTTCCCTTTCGGGGGTTTGGTGAGAGTCTCGGTTAATGTATTACTTTTTCTCGTACATAAAATCGTGATACGCGAGATGCTCGACCAGATCGCCGTTTTCCAAAGTTACGTCGGCGTCCATTTTCAATTCGTATTTACCGCGACCTAATTTCAGTTCGTCATACGGCACAAAGATTTCCAGGTCTTTGTAGATCGTGTCGTCGTAGCCGGGTTTTAAGGCGCGCGAAACCGCGACTTGTCCGTCTTTGCTCGAAAACTTCGTGTTCGTCGTCGTCAATTTCGTGCCGTCCGATTTTTCAAAGTAAAGCGTCAGGTTCGAATCAACGCCTTTCATATTGAAGACCGAGAATTTAACATGAACGCGCATTCCCAAACGACCGTTTTCCTTGACGTTGTAGTCAACCGAGATTTTTTCGAATTCCGCGCTCGCTTTATCCGATTTTCGTTTGTCGACGACCGGCGCTTCCTTAACTACCGGCGCTACCTTGACTGCCGGTGATTTCACGGGTTCGGGCTTGCGGTATTTGGGTTCAATCGCGCAGCAATTTCTCGGCGCGCTGATAATTTTATAAATAACTGCCGCGCCCGCGCCCGAAATCAATAATAAAAAGAGGAAAATTCCGCTCAGAACCGTCGCGACTCTGCCAAAGCTGTACGAAGACGAGCGCGGCTGGTAATTCGGCGCGCCGTTCTGCCCGTAAGTTCCGAATCCCTGCGCCTGATTCGGCAAACTGTATTTCTGCGTCTGCTGAGCGCCCCGATAAAAATTCGCGTTGCCGCTCGTATCCGTCAACTGCGAGCCGCACTGCCAGCAATAATCCAGCATCGCGTCGCTCTGAAAATTACATTTTTGGCATCTTTTCATCTCTTTTCACCTCTCCCTTACGAGAAATAGACACGCTGGCGAAAATTTTTTGCCTAAAAAAATCCTTAAAAATAGGAAGAAGACTGGAAATCAAACGTTTCCAATCTTCTTCCTTATTTATCTTCAATCAAACCTTAATTTTCGTAAGGCTTCAATTGTTCGGTGATGACCGATTTGTCGCCGCCGCCGCCGATCGTCATTTTATCTTCCGTGAGACATTTTTGCGCCAACGCCTGAATGTCCTGCGGCGTGACGGCGTTGATCTTTTGAATGTAGGAATCGAGATAACCTTTACCCCATTCGTTGTAGTTCATATTTTCGAGCTGCGCGATCACGCCGTTGCGCGTCGAATTATTGAGCACGTAAATGCCGGTCAGATAATTTTTGATGCCCTGCAGTTCCGTATCGGTCGGCGGCTCTTTTCGCAGGCGATCAATCTCGAAACAAGATATCTTTGATCGAAGCGCCCGTGAATGCGTCGTCACGTCTGCCGCTTCGCACCAGTAGCCGGTTTTGTAGCGGTTGAAACCGGTCGAAAAAGATCGAACCGTTCAAAACGCCGCCGTTCGATTGAACGAGCTTGACGTATTCCATCTTGCCCATATTTTTCGAGCCTTGAAACATCAAATGCTCGAAAAGATGCGCAAATCCGGTGAGATTTTTCGGTTCGATGCGGAAACCGATTCCTTAATAGATCGCCACGGTCACAAGCGGCGCGCTCTTTTCGGGCGAAAGCGCGACCCGCAAACCGTTCGGCAAGCGGTAATACGTCACCGGAACGTTTATTGATTTTGTCGGCTGCGCGTTGGCAATCGCGACGAGCGATAAAATAAACGCCGCCAGAATCAAGCCTGTAAAGACTTTTACTAATAAATTTTTCATAAATTAACCTCGTTTGGATTTCTGCGAATAACCGGTAATATCTTATTCGATTTCTGCACGAAAAAGTTTCAATTTGTTGTAAGTAACCGTGCAAAACAAATTTTTAAGTTAGAGTTACGCCTTGAGGCGTGAAAGTGCCGCTCGATAGGCAGCGCGCGATAAAAACTCGCGGATTGACTAAAGGCGAATCGCTGCTCACGCCTCAAGGCGTAACTCAAACCTATTGCCCGATTCCTTCATTTGTTTCGTTTTCTGATGCTGAAAACGCGTTTAATTTTTACAAAAAACCTGATTTCAGGCTTTGCTGCGGAGTATTTGCCGCCCGTTTATCTCTCGTTCCGCGTTTCGGACGGTTTTTCGCTTGATCGTTCATTGCAGAAAAATGATGTCGAAGGTATAAAATTGTTACAGTTATAAAAATATTTACAAGGAAGAAGATAAAATGCAAGAAATTACGGCTACCGAACTCAAAGCAAAAATGGACGCGGGCGAAGATTTTCAATTGATCGACGTGCGCCAGCCCGAAGAATACGCCTTTGCCAAGATCGAAGGCGCGAAACTAATCCCGCTCGGTGAAATCATCAAAAGAATGGACGAAATCGACCCGACGCGCGAAACCATCGTTCAATGCAAAGCCGGCGGACGCAGCGCGACGGCGATTCAGGCGCTCCAACGCGCCGGTTTCACGGGCGATCTGAAAAACCTGCGCGGCGGAATCACCGCCTGGTCGAACGAAGTTGACCCGAAAGTCCCTAAATACTAAAAAGAAGTAAGAAATGAGAAGTGAGAAATGAGAAGTGAAGATTAAATTCTTCTGTCTCACTTCTCATTTCTCACCTAGATTAATTTCGTTACTCAAACGCACGATTTCCATTCCTTCTTCGACCTTTGTGCGGCACGAAATCACGCCTTTTTCCTTTTCGCCGTTTTTTACCCAGACCTGACAATTCAAACAATCGCCGTTCCAGCAAAAATCGCCGAATGAGATGGTTTCCATCGAGAGAAACTGGAAACATCGAAGCAACGTGTTATTTTCGGGAACCTCGCGCCTGACGCCTTCGATCTCGATTTCCACGAGCCGCTCGAAAGGCTCAAAAATATCCTTGTAATCTTCAAAATTCATCGCTCTTATTTTCGCTTTTCCGTAAAATTTAGTCGAGCGCCGCGCCTTGCAGCCTCTCTTTCTGCGCGAGCATAAATTCGATAAAGGCGCGAATCGGCGCAGACTGCGCGCCCTTGAGCGAAACCATCGCGACCGAGCGGCGAAGCGCGTGTTTTTTTATCCGCACCTGCGCCAATTTGCCAATGCGTGTTTCTTCGCGCACCGCCCACGCGGGCATCAAGGAGACGCCGAGCCCGCGTTCGATCATTATTTTGACGAAATATGTGTCGTTCGATTCGAGCGCGGTTTCCGGTTCGATCTTCACCTTTTTGAAAAAATCGTCGGTCGCGCGTCGGATCGACGCGCCGCGTTCGAAGAGAATCCATTTTTCTTTCTCCAACTGCTTGATGGAAACTTCCGCGATGCCCGCAAAGCGGTGTTTTTTGCCGACGACTAGAACGAGTTCGTCGTCGAACAGTTCGACAACCTGCAAAACCGGCGAATAGTTTGCAAACGATGCGAAACCGACGTCGGCGACGCCTTCGAGAATGTCTTCGACGGTCTGTTGGGTCGAAACCGTCGTGCGAAAAACCAGCTCGACCGCTTCGAACGCGTCCATAAATTCCTCGAAAAACGGCGCGAACAGATAAACCAGAGCCTGCGTCGCCGCCGCGACGCGAACTCTGCCCGCGAGCGCTTTTTCGGGTCCCGCGACGCTTTCGCGCATTTCTTCGGCTTCGTTCAAAATCCGATGCGCGTATTCGAGCGCGATCTTCCCGGCGTCGGTCAAAATCACGCCGCTCTTGGCGCGGATAAAAAGCGGCACGCCGAGCTCTTCTTCGAGCGCTTTCATCTGGTGACTGACCGCCGACTGCGTGAGATACAATTTCTCCGAAGCCTTTGTAAAATTAAGCGTTTCCGCCACTGCGGCAAACGTTCTGAGCTGCCAAAGTTCAATCATTTTTCCCGCCCGCGAAATCTTCAGACATTAATCTCATTCATCGCCTTGATTAGAAACTAGAGATGTCAAATGCCTTGAAATTTCATCTATACTTATAATGACACAAGTTTTAGTGTCGGCAATTATTTAATTATCATTTTTATATTTCCATAAGAAGGAGCGTATTTATTATATGAATTATTACAGGCTAGATTATACGATCGAAAAAGTTTTACAGGACAGTCCGAGCCGCGAACAGAAGATTTTGCTCGAATTGGCGGGCGAAAATTTTCCGAAGGCGGAAGCGGAAATTCTCTGGGAGAAAATTCAGGATCACAAATGGTACGTCAGCGAACGACTGAGCCGCGACATCGGCTTTCGCGTCGCGGCGGTTGATTATATCGAGAATTTTTACGAGCCGAATTCGTATTTCGGCAGCAAGAAACGAAAACTCAGCATTGCGCAAAAAATTCTCCGCCCGATAAATTCCTCGCTGCACAGCTATTTTATTTCTAAAAGCAAAATTTTGCCGCAATAACGTTTGTTTCGGACGCTTCGGCAGTTTCGGCGCGTTCGATTTCGAAATAGAAATTAGCCATACATTCTATTTTTTGCGCGATTTGACGTTAAACCGTCAATCGCGTTTTTTTCTTTAAGTGCGGATTTTGGTAGAATTTAGATGTTTGAAATTTTGAAAAGTAGAGATTTCCGAGGATAAAAATATGGCTCTCGTAATGTACGTCAAACCGGGCTGTCCTTACTGCCAGAAGGCGCGCGATTATTACAACGAAAACGGCGTTGATTTCATCGAATACGATGCGCAGAATGATAAACAGCGACAAAAGGAAATGTTGGAATATTCGGGCGGCGATCTGGTCGTGCCGTGTATCGTCGAAAATGGCGAATACGTCGTTTCAGGCTGGGGCAACCCGCCGCGCGGCTGAACGATTATCCCTGATTAACCGGCAGTTTGCCGGCAAGACAATTTGCGATTTGGGATTTGGGGTTTCGGATTTGCGGAATTTCAAATTTCAAATATAATATCAAACTTTGACTCGGAAAGATTTCGGACGCATAATCTAAAAATCCGAAATCCGAAATCACAAATCCGAAATCTTTATGATTGGTTCAAAGATTAACCAATATTTAATTCAGGAAAAAATCGGCGCAGGCGGACAAGGGACGGTTTATAAAGCTCTCGACACCAAACTGAACCGCCCGGTCGTCATTAAAGTCCTGCCGCCGGAATTGACGGCGAAAACCGCGAATTTCAAACGCTTCGAGCGCGAAGCCCAGCTTTGTTCTCAACTCGATCATCCGAACATCTGTACAATCTACGATTTTCATGATGCCAACGGCGTCTATTATATTGCGATGCAGTATGTCGAAGGCAAGAACGTCCGTCAGCTCGTTGCCGGTCGCCCGCTTGAGCTGAAAAGCGCGCTTTCGATCGCCGTTCAGACCTGCGACGCGCTTTCCTACACGCATTCGCGCGGCATTATTCACCGCGACATCAAAGCGGGAAACATCATGGTGACGAGCGAAGGTCAGGTCAAAGTTCTCGATTTCGGCTTGGCAAAACTTTTGCAGGACGATCCCGACGATCTGCCGCGCGGCGTTGACCGCAACGATCTGACCGAAGTCGGAATTCCTTACGGAACAGCGACTTATGCCGCACCAGAACAGGCGAAAGGCGAACGCGCCGATCACCGCGCAGACATTTTTTCAACCGGCGTTCTGCTTTATGAAATGATGACCGGAATCTGGGCGTTTCAAGGGAAAACCGTCGTTGATGTGCGTCATCAGGTTTTGCACGGAACACCGAAACCACTCGATTCAATGCGAAAGGAACCTTTTCCGCCGCAGCTCCAACAAATTTTAGACAAAGCCCTGGCAGAAGACCCGAAAAATCGTTATCAAAAAATTGCGCCGATGCGCGACGACATTCGCTCGGTCTTGCAGGAAATTTCAGGTATGCCCGCATTTCAAAGCGAAACATTCGCTCCGCGCCACGTTGACAACAGCGTCGTTAAACGCGCCTGGACGTGGATCAAAGGAAAAACCAACTCCGAAAATTCAACCAGCCGCACACCGTCTTCATACGCGCCGATTTCCAATTCCGTTTCGCCCGAAGTTACCTTAACGGCGACCGGACAGGAAAAGAAAAGCATCGCTATTCTGCCGTTCAAAAATCTGAGTCACGACGAAAACGCGAATTTTTATGAATTTGCGCTGGCTGATGCCGTTATTACCGAACTCGGACGCACGATCAGAGACTTTAATTGCGCCAATTCAGTAAT
>JANOBZ010000119.1:0-5331 GCA_031411895.1 Acidobacteriota bacterium
TACGACAATGACGGGAAAACCGATCTGGCGGTTTATCGCAGCGGAACGTGGTGGATTCAAACGAGCGGAAACAATCAGGTTTCGGCGACGCAATTCGGTTTGAGCGCGGATAAACCGATTCCGGCGGCTTATCTGCCGTAACTTCGCAGTGTTTAACCGCTTATTGACAAAAAACGACGGAATAATTTATTTAACTAGCAGTTTATTAAAAACTGCTAGGCGATTTTTCCGCAAATTGAAAGAATTGAAGCGAGCCTGCGTTTTAGGCTCTAGCCTTTAAGCTACATAAAGGAAGGGAGCCGTCGGGAAGCGGCTCCCTTCAAAAAAATTAAAGCGCAAAATCTAAATTAGATTTTGCGCTTTAATTTTTCGGGAAGCCCTTTACTGCAAGCTACACAAGAAACCGATTTTAACTGAACAAATCTACAAAGAATTCTTCAATTTGATGAAATAAACAACCACAGCTGTCCGGATCGCAGTTTTTACTCTGCGGGTTCCATTTTCCACTTTTATCGTGGCAAACGGGCGCATTCGGACTCTCGATAGCTCCTGCCGTATTACCGGCAAAGCCAGCGAACAAGCACATCAGCAACAATGATGTCACAAATAGTTTTTTCATTTCGGATTCTCCTGTTCAAATAAAAATGGCGCTTTTAGAAAAGTACGGGAAGTTTTACCGCCAGCGCCGCCAAAGGCGGTAAATACCAAAGGTATTTGCGATAATACATCTTTTCTTTTGCTTCATCAATATTTCATCAATTCGCGCGCCGCTTTTTCGACGTCTTCGATCTGCGGCAGGATGAAATCTTCGACCTGCGGCGCATAAGCGACAAAAGTGTCGATCGCGCCGATGCGTCTGACCGGAGCGTCCAAATATTCGAACAGTTCGTCGCCGATGCGCGCGGCGATTTCCGCGCCGTAGCCGTAGGAAATCGGGTCTTCGTGCGCGACGATCACGCGCGAAGTTTTCTTGACCGATTCGGCGATGCGTTCCCAATCGTACGGAACGAGCGAGCGCAGATCGATCAATTCAACCGAAATACCGTCTTTTTCCAAACGTTTCGCGGCTTCGAAACTTCTCTGGACAAGCGCGCCGAACGTGACGAGCGTGACGTCCGTGCCTTCGCGGACGACTTTCGCCTTGCCGAACGGAACCATAAATTCCGGGCTTGGATACTGCGATTTATTGTAAACCTGACGATACAAATGTTTGTGTTCGAGAAACAAAACCGGATCGTCGCAGCGGATCGCGGTGCGCAAAAGCCCGTTCGCGTCCAATGCGTTCGACGGGTAAACAATGCGAATTCCGGGCGTGTGCGCGAAAAGCGTCGTGCCCGACTGCGAGTGATAAACGCCGCCGCCTTTCAAATATCCGCCGACCGGAACGCGAATCACCATCGGGCATTTCGTCTCGCCGTCCGAACGCCAGCGCGTGACGGCGACTTCGTTGCGAATCTGGTGATAAGCCGGAAAAATGTAGTCGAAAAACTGGATTTCGACGACCGGTTTGATTCCGCGAAGCGCCATTCCGACCGCGCGACCGACGATATTCGCTTCCGCCAGCGGCGAATTGAAAACGCGCGCCGAGCCGAATTTTCTCTGCAAATTCGCCGTTACTTTGAAAACGCCGCCCTTGCCTTTGACGCGTTCGAGATATTCCTCGCGCGAAGCGTCGGCGACGTCTTCGCCGAAGATCACGATCGAAGCGTCGCGTTCCATTTCCTCATGCAGACAGCGGTTGATCAGGTCAACCATCGTTCCCGCATTGCCCGATAATTCCGCGCCTTCTTCGGTGTCGAATTCTTTCGATGTCGGGTCAACATCAGGCGAATAAACATTGCGCCACGCGGTTTCCGGCGCGGGCTGCGGCGTGTTGATCGCGATGTCGGCGGCTTCGTTCACTTCGGCGTCAACTTCCTTGCGCAGCGCTTCCAAATCTTCCGACGAAGCAATGCCTTCGGTCATCAAAAATTCCGCAAAAGTCTTGATCGGGTCAATCCGCTTTTCGGCTTCGATCTCTTCTTCAGGGCGATACAATTTTTCGTCGTCCGATAAGCTGTGCGAGTAAGGACGAATAACCTTCGCGTGAACGAACGCCGGACCGCGACGTTCGCGGCAGTATTCGACCGCGCGTTTGAAAGTTTCGTAACTTTCGAGCGCGTCGGTGCCGTCGCATTTCTGAATGTAAAGATTCGGAAAACCGGCGACGAGTTTCGAAATATCGCCGCCCGCCGTGTTGACTTCGACCGGCGTCGAGATGGCGTAGCCGTTATCTTCGACGACGAAAATCACGGGCAGTTTCATATTGCACGCCGAATTTAAAGCTTCCCACCATTCGCCTTCACTCGTCGTGCCGTCGCCGACCGACATGTAGACGACTTCATCGCCTTTGAATCCGGCGATTTTGTCCTGTAATTCCTTGACCATCGCCGCGCGATACGTCGCTTCAGCCGCGCCGACCGCGTGCAAAGCCTGCGTTCCCGTGCAGGACGACTGCGACGGAACATTGAGGTTCTTATGTCCCCAGTGCGAGGGCATCTGCCGTCCGTGCGAATTCGGATCAACTTCCGCGCCGACCGCCGACCAGAGCATTTCCTGCACGGTCATGCCGAGCCCGATCATCAGCGCTCGGTCGCGGTAATACGGGAAAAACCAATCGTAACCCGGCTTCATCGCGAGCGCCGCCGCGACCAAAATCGCTTCGTGTCCCGCGCCGGAAATCTGGAAAAAGATTTTGTTCTGACCTTTTAATTGAATCTCTTTGTCGTCAATGCGGCGCGAGGTGTACATCGTGCGATACAATCCGACGAGCGTCTTTGTGTCCAGACCGTGATATTTTTCCGCGTTCGCCGCGACAGATTTACTGCTTTTCCGCACCGCTTTTTTCGGCTCCTTCGGCTCGATTGATTTGGCGGTTTTCTGCGCCGTGTCGTGGTCTAGAAGCCCGTCGCCGATTGAGCCTTCGGGTTTAACGAGAACTTTCGCGTCGTCGTTTTTTGCCGCCGCCGTTACTTTTGCCGATTTTTTCGCAAGGTTCGTTCCCGCCGTTTCGGTTTTCTTGCCGGTTGTTTTTTTAGTTTTAGCGCTTGCTTTCGCCGTATCCGCTTTTTTTGTCGCAGTTGCCATTTTTATAATTCCTGTTAATAAAGATTTTTGATAAAAGGATAAATTTCTAAAATACCAAAGATACAGACGCTGAGCAATTTCGCGCAAAGTTTGCGCCCGTAAATTTTCGTCGAATTGAACCTAAAACCGGCTTTTTGGCGTAAAAGAGCTGACAATTCGTTTCTCGCTTTCGGCAGATATCACAAGTTGGTTGGCAGAAACGCTCAAAGGTGCTAAATTAAACGGCGAAAAGCAAATCGATATAAATCTTAAGGAGTAATAAATCTATGTCTAAACGGACAATAAAGCGGAGTTTTGCGGCTTCGAATCTGTGTCTCGCGATAATTTTGACGATCATTTTCGGTACGCTCGCAGTTTCCGCGCAGGAAACGTTTAACAAGGCGGAATTTGCGGCGCGCCGCGCGAAGGTTTTTGAAAAAATCGGCGACGGCACGGCGATCGTTTTCGCCAACGAAAAACATCGCTACGCGGTCAAATTTCGTCAAGCGCCCGATTTTTATTATCTCACGGGCGTCGAAGAACCGGACGCGATTCTGGTTCTCGCGGGCGCGCAGAAACGCAGCTTTTTGTTTGCCAGACGCCGCCAGCCGTGGCAGCGAACGGTCGAAGGTCCGGGCATTTTCGATCTGAAAAACGCGGCGGAATTTTACGGTTTGACCGCCGTTTTGCCGCTCGACGATTTTTTCACCGCGCTCGGTCCGCGAATGTCACGGACGACGAAAATTTACGCGCCTCTGACGCCGCCCGACGATTTGCAGTTTGCCCGCGAAGAAATGCCCTCGAATGAAACCGAAGCGCTTAATCATCCTCTAAATTCGACGCCCGCGCGCTACAAACAAGCGATCAATAAATTAAAAGAATGGCAGCCGCAGCTGACGTTCGCCGACATCAACCCAATCTTGAACGAGCTGCGCTGGGTAAAATCGCCGTATGAGATCGAACGGATGCGAATGGCTGGAAAAATCGGCGCGGAAGGCGTGCGTGAAGCCATCAAAGGCACGAAAGCCGGAATGTTCGAATACGAACTCGAAGCCGCCGCGCGGTTCGTCTACGTCAAACGCGGCGCGCGCGGCGACGCTTTTATGCCGATCGTCGCTTCGGGCGCGAACACGATGATTCTGCACTATATGCTCAACAACCGGCAGATGAAGGACGGCGACGTCGTTTATATGGATTACGGCGCGGATTTCGATTATTACACGTCGGACATTACGCGAACCTGGGCGGTTTCGGGGAAATTCACGCCCGCGCAGGAAAAAATGTATCTCTGCATTTTAGAAGCCCGCAACGCGATTATCGCGGCGATGAAACCCGGCGGCAGCGTTAATGATTTACAGGTGGTTGCGGCGGCGGTTTACAAAAAACACGGCTTTGAAACGCAGTTTAACGAATCGGGCAGATACGTCGGGCATTTTGTCGGGCTGAGCGTTCACGATGTCGGCGACGACGACCGACCGTTTGTGCCGGGCGTTACGTTCAACGTCGAGCCGCTCATTCAGGACGAAAAACTGCAAATCCACATGCGGCTCGAAGACACGGTTTTAATCACCGCTGCGGGAGCCGAAAACATGACGTCGGACGTTCCCGCCGGACTCGAAGAAATCTACGCTTTGCAGCGCCAGAAACCGCTCGAAATCGGCAAATAACGAGGAGAAATGGAAAACGGAGAGTGGAAAGTGGAAAATGGAAAATATGTTATTTAATTTTCCATTTTCCACTTTCCGTTTTCCATTTTTATCAATTATTCCGTGTAATCCAAATCGAGCGTCATCCGGTAATCGTTCGCCATCGAAGGATGCCCGTTTTCAAGCGAGACTTCGATTCCCTTTTCATACGCGCCGCGCGCTTTTTCGCGGTTTCCCGTGCGCTCGTAAGCTTTGGCGAGCATTCCGTAAGCCGCGCCTTCGTCCGCTGCTTTGGCGAGATAATCTTCGAGCGTTTCGATCACGTTCTGCCAATCTTCCTGTTTTTGATATTCGTTTGCCAAACCGAACAAAACCATTGTGTTCGACGGGTCGGCTTCGATCATCTGTTTGAAAACTTCGATTCTGTTTTGCATAAATTCATGCTACAAAACTTTTCACGAAAGTAAAAATTTAGCCACAGCTGAACGCGGATTTCGCGGATTAAAGCGATAATTTCATCAAAAATAGTTTTCCTTTCTTCTTAGCGACTTTGCGCCTTTGCGGGAAACAAGAACTCTCC
>JANOBZ010000120.1:0-12725 GCA_031411895.1 Acidobacteriota bacterium
GGAAAAAGTTAGTTAAAACAATGAACGAAGGATCGGTTACAAGTCAGAAATTAAATCACTCGATGATCGCCGAAGTCGGCGGACAACTGGAATTGTGCGGCTTTTCTGCTTGACACCGAAACCGTCTTCATAGATGAAACATAATAAAAACACAAAAGGTGTCTCAAAAGCCATACGTTTTTGAGACACCTTATTTATTGATTTTATTCGGTTTAACCCTTATTTTCCGCATAGTGACATTTTACCGATTTGTCTCATAAGTTGTCTCATAACTAAAATCCCAAAAAGGTATGACTTTTGAGACACTTTTTCAAGGCACATTTTTGTGGCTAACAGTTATTCTTACAGTTACGATTTAGTTCGAAGTGTTCACTTTGTTAGAAGGTATCCTGACTTTTACAGCTCAAGTGAACACTCTATTTAAACGCCCTATTTAATAGAAATTAAGCTTTCATGAAAATCATTCTTTCAAGTTGTGCCGTCGCTTCTTCTTGCATATTTGGCAAAACGTGTGAATAAACATCTAACGTCAAAACAACGGTTGAATGTCCAAGCCGTTCGCTTACCACCTTCGGGTTAATTCCCGCTTGAAGTAAGAGGGTTGCTGTTGTATGCCGTAAATCGTAAAGCCTTATCGAAGTGCGAAGTTTTGCTTTTTCCAAAATCTTTTTGAAAGCACGTGTAACATTCGGCGGATTCAAAGCCGTTCCGATTTCAGACGGAAAAACTAGATCAAAATCTTTCCAAGCAATGCCAAGTTTTAATCTTTCTTCTAGCTGTTTTCTGCGATGTTTGCGAAGATCATTGACCGTAAATAAAGGCAAAGGGATAGTCCGTCGTGATTTTGATGTTTTCGGTTGTCCAAAATGCCAACCGCCGCCGCCTCGATGCCATACAATCGCACGTTGAACCGTTGCCGTATTTTTTTCAAAATCAATGTCCTTCCATTGCAAACCAAGGTATTCTTGAATCCTCATTCCGCTTGCGAGAGCAAATGAAAACAGCGTTGCAAATCTTTCGCCGTCCATTGATTGAAGAAAATGCACAGTTTCATCCTTGCTCAAAACGTCCATTTCTTTTCGTGTCTGTTTTGGAAGTTGAACCAATTTAGCGACATTACGAGGCAGAATGTCCAATTCAACTGCCTTTTTCAAAGCTGATGAAAGAATCGCGTGAGTGTATCGGACAATTCGCGGTGAAAGATCCCTTCCCTGCATTTCGCCATACAGTTTTTGAATATGAACTGCTTTCAAATCAGCGAGTTTAATGTTTCCCAAAGATCCGCGCACATACCTTTTCATCATATCGCCGTAGTCTTTGAAAGACCGATAACTTAAACGAGGTTTTGCAATCGTTTCAAGCCAGAAATCAAGCCATTCATTCAACTTCTGTTTTTGCGAATTGCCAAGCAAGCCTAAATCGTCATTATGAAGTATTTCATTTAATACTTTTTGCGCGTCTTTTTTTGTCCCCTTGATCGTCTTACAAAATGATTTTCGCGTTCCGTCTGAATATCGTTTTTCGAGACGAACAAGCCAGATATTCTCGCCTCTTTTTATAATTTGCCCTGCCATTAAATTTTCTCCATTTGGACAGGACGCGCTATAATAAGCGCGTCCGTTGGTTTCAGTAGATAGTTACCTTTCGGATATTAAGGGCTTAGGATTGTTGGTAGCTTTCCTAAGCCTTTGCCTTTTAGATCGTTTGTTGCCCTCTTGCCAGCCCGATATGCAAACTGAGTGCAGAAACAGCGTGATAGCAAACCAAGCCTTTTTCCGCGCCTTTGCAAGTGCATGCAACAGTTTTATAACCGCGTTCGTCTTTGCGGCATATTACTGTGTAATAACCTTTCGAGCCCGAAACGCGATAGCGTCCGAAATGGTCAAATTCGACACGCGGGCGAACTTTTAACGCCTTTGCGATCGCTTTTTCAAGCTGTGTTTTGTCTTTCAATATAAACATTTTGTTATCCTTCCTTTTTATTGATATGTCATTTCTGACGTAATTAAAGTATAGCAGTTTTGCCATACTTTACAACCTAAAACATAGCAATTTGACTATATTTTCAAAAGTATTTATTCTTTGTTTGTATGGAAAACGATAAACTTTTGAGCGTTAAAGAGTGTGCCGAAATTTTAGGCGTGAACCGTCAAAGAGTTCAAACTTTAATAACCGAAGGTCGGCTTCCGGCTCAAAAAATCGGTAATTCCTACGTCATCAAAGAATCAGATTTGGAACTTGTCAAAGATCGGAAAACAGGTCGACCGCCAAAAGAAGATAAATCGAAATAATCAATCATCTTTGCTCATCAAGTTTTTATACATTTTCGCCGCTTTCGCCTGCGTGTGTCCGATCATCTTGCGGACTTTCGAAAGAGTTTCAACCGACCGCAAATATCTTTTCTGAGCCAGATGAAGCCGCTTCTCGGCATACATTCCCAGACTGACGGAGTGCGCGTTATTTGTCGTGTTCTTATGTTCGCGGTCGCTGACCTGCAAGCGAAGCCAGCGCATTAAAACCTCATCGATCAGCATCTGTTCGAGAAATGTTGATGTCTCATAACCTAATTCTGTTTTCATCTCCTCGATTCTTCGTTCGGCTGCGCTCCGGATAAACGCCGAATGAGCCGTCGCATTTTTGAAAATTTCGTCGAAGATGTGCTTTTGTAGATTTCCGTTCGAACGGTGCAGACTCGGCATCGAGTCAAACACTTTTTCGAGCAGGGCGAGATCTTCCGGATTCGGATTCGGCTGGTTAGTGCGCTCAACGAACTTGGCAAGATTTTCCTGAATCGATGATCTATCCGCGGCGGTCAGTGCGTCGGCACTTATTTTTTTCTGATTTTTCTCCATACGCCTTTATGTTGATGAAACCCGTTTATTAAAAAAAAAGCTTTGACCAAATCCCGGTTAAAACTTGAAATTTCATCAAGTTTCTCGTCGAATCTTTCCATTTCGGCTCTTATTTTCCGCGTTTTTATACGCTCGGCTTCAAGTTTCGTGCGATTCAGCCTGTCCAAATTTTCGAGCATCACGGCAGAAACGCCCGAGCCGACATATTGAGATCCTATGCGGTCGCAAAACCGTTTTTTGCGATAGTAATAGTAGTTTCCGCCGCGCCTTTCAAAAGCCATTCTCCCCCGTCCTGATACGCTGCCCCAGCGATTCTTTTGTGCTACAGTTTTTTCAAATCCCCGCTTTTCTCCGATATTTGCCTTTGGTCGCATCTTGCATAAAACAAAGCCGTTTGCCGAAGCTTGCTTAACTATTTTGATTTCTTTAGCAATCGGAAAACGTATTGATTTATATTCCGTTCGTTTTTCATTAGATTTCTTTTTGTTTTTCAGTAAGTAGTTAAGCAGACCGGGCAAAACATTTCTCCGCCGGGAGTTTTATTCAGTTCTTTTTCGCAATCTTGACAATAATTTTTAATGAAATTGTCGTTTGATGCCTCGCTTAGGTGTTGATTATTCACGCTTAGACGTTGATTTGCGTCGGCATCAACATCTAAAGGTAAATTGTTGTCGTAACTTGTTTTATAGCCGTCATTTGCGCTTAGATGTTGATTTTGTTTCCGATCAACATCTACGGAAGTTGTTTCAACACTTAAGCAAACGTTTTTCGGTATTTCCCACAACCATTGCTTGTCTTTTCCGAATCCTACGCTTTTTGGTTCAATTCCGAGTTTGTGCCGCGCGGTTCTCAAATTTTGTTTGCTAATTCCGAGTTTTTCGGCTTCGGCTGTTACTTCGCCTGCTTGCCGCTTGCCGTCACGCAAAGCTTCCCGCAAAAATGCAGCCGCTTCGTTTTGGTCGTCCCGGTCTTCTTCATTTTTTTGAAGCGACAACATCTTTCGTGCCGTTAAACTGCTATCTTTCCAAAAAAACTCATTGCCGATAATCTCGTATCCGATGGCTTTTTTATACTTCGGCGCGAGATTATTTTTCGTTTGAACGATTGCCCTTTGGCGTTCGTCGTTCGGATCTTTGCCGACAAGCAAAACGACACGCGCGGAAGCTCGCCAACCGATGCCGTTCAAACCTGCATTTCGCGGATCGCCCATACCTTTGGATTTGCCGATATGCCTGATTGCGACAATTGCACAATTGTATTTTTCAGCCAACCGCGACAATTCGTCGGTAACGGAACGAATTTCGTTATCGTTATTTAGGTTTATACTGCCCGTGAATGAAAATAACGGGTCAATGACGGAAAGTTTCGGCTTATGTTCGGCGAGTTCAAACTCAAGCCGCAAAATGCCGTCTCTATCAAATGTAAAATGTTCATCAATCGCGATGATTCTTTCGCACGGTGCTTTGACCGCCTCAAGGCGCGGTTTTATGACATATGTAAGTGAATCTTCCGCCGACATCATCAAAACATTTGCGGGCTCGGTTTGTGGATTGTTCGGCAATCCGTAACCTTGCCCCGTCGCGCCGGCAAGAGCGCAAACGATCCAGGTTTTGCCGAGTTCTTCCTCGCCTTCCAAAATTGTCAGCGCGCCGCGCGGTATGAAATCCTGCCAAAGCCATTCAACGGGTTTCGCTTCGATATCGGACATTCTTACGGTTTTCAGCCGTTTCAAAGGCTTTTTTTCTTGGCTGTAATTTGAGTTTGAATCCTTGCCCGCATGTTCACGGCTTGGCAGCTTTCGGTCCGGCAAACCGAAAGCCGATAAAATCTCAAAATAGCTGCACGGATTCGGCTTTTTCAGACACGCCACGCTTTTACCTGTCGGGTCGTAAAAAAGCGATGTATCGCCTTTGCCGTTATGCGCCGGGCACTTCATTTCGAAAGTTCCGCGCCCGGTCGCTTTTGCTCGCGCCTCAATACGTCGGCAAAGTTCGGCGTGGCGGTCATCGTGAAAGGCATATTCTGTGAGATTCGATTTTTGTCGGTCGCCATTTTGATTTATGCCGTCCGTGGTTTCAGCATTCAATGGTTTTTCCCCGTCTGTAAACGAATGAAGCGGCAATTTGCGCCAATCGAGAAACGCGCCTTCCTTGAAAAAAAATTCATAAGGCGCGGTAGTTTCGGCTTTGACGGGAGTATAAAAAATGCGACTTGAATCCTTCGCGTTTTCGTCGAACGGCATCCGGGTTTGATATTTCGCGTATCGCCACAGACTCGGAAACTCATTTGACGGGATCGGACAAGCAAGCGGAACAACCACGCGGTAACGTGGTTCGCCGTTCGGGTTGCTGTCCGTTTTCCGCAGATGCGAATGCGTCGAATAAATCGCATAAGCGCAGCCGAGCAAATCAAGAAATTTTTTCGCGGTTTCAAAATCCGCATCGTGGTCAACGTCCAAACAAAGCAAAGAAATTTCTTTGACATTTTCTTTTAACCGCCGGGCTGGTTCAAATAAAGCGGGCGAGAATAGCAGCCCGTCTTTTTCCTTGCGGATCGGCGGTTTTTGAAATCTTTCGCAAAGTTCCTGCCACGACCGCGAAACAACTCGCGGTTGGTTGTCTTTTTTATTTTTAAAAAGTGAAAGTTGAAAAGTTTCCGTCATTGGTTTACCTCCATTCCAAATTTTCAATTTTCACTCTTCCCATTAAAACGGCTGACATATTCGAGCCGATTTTCGTGCAACGCGTTTACGAAAATAATTATCAATTGAAAGCATTTTCTGCATGCGCGAATTCCATCAAATCTCATAGAATTGTTCCCGAGAGCCCGCCAACAAAAAGTGCACGAGCTTTGACCCTGAATTTTTTTTTGACTAGAATCGCTTTTGCTCAAGTTTTTATGTAAGCCTGTCGTTTCGCCAAAAACGCGGGCTTTTTCATTTTTCATGTTCCGCGCCTCCCGCCTCCGTTTGTTCGAAGTATTCCTGTAAATGTTCGCGGGTGTATAAAACTTTTTTCGTACCGACGCGAAAACATTTTAAACGCCCTTTTTCGCGCTCTTGCCACTGCATTGTTTTGCTCATGATCTTTTCCGCTTCCAAGTCTTTCGGCTCAACAAATTGTTTTTCTTTGAATAGTTGTTCAAACATTATTTTTTTTCTCCCAAAAATAAAAATCGCCACATACCGTGTGAATTACGGTATGTGGCGATTACATCAAAAAAATCGGGATTAATTTACAACTTTTGTTTTTTTTTTAAAAGTTTAATTTTCTTCCGCGTTTTCCTTTACGTAATTTTACCCCCAAAACTTCGGCAATCTCATAAACTGCTTTATGAACAGCCTGTACGTCAATCCCCTTTTCACCAATATAAAGCTCTGTGATTTCCCTATAAGTTTTTCCTCCGATCTGGTAATAGATAAACCATTCAAGGTGAGTCTTAAGTTTATTTTTGCGTGGGTTGCGCTTCTTACCGGATTCGAGCGCGAACTTTTCCATTTTCTTAAAATATTCGTTTTCGCTTACTTTAAAAGAGTTTTGAAGTGCTTTACGGTAATCGGATTTGTTTTCTACATCGGGACGCCACTCTCGAAACTGAAATTCAAATTTTATTGATGTTCCGTTTGATAGTTGCGAGTTATCGCCGATTGAATCAGACGAATCTTCAAAAACTGTGCTTAAATCTTTTCTTTCGTCTTTAGGGTGATTTATCCAATCACATAACAATTCAAAAAAAAGCTTTATCAACCATTCATCTGCTAAATTGTATTTGATTGCCCAATCGTAGAGTAATTTACGAAAAAACAGAAATTTTGCCCACAGGTTAGGTTGCAATTTTCCTCTGTCAGTCAACAATTCAGTCCTCAATTTTCCGGGCGGAGAAATTAAAAGATCTTTTATTTTTGATTTTTTATTTAAAAAAGTTTCCCAACCCGTCGGGTTTGAATGAATTGCTGAAAATGCCTCAAAAGGTTTTTTCCCTAATTCTGCTATTACTTCGGGCATCAACGTTTCAACCAAATCAAGGAAGTATAATCGAGCACTCCATTGATTTAATCCGCCATAAATTGAATCAAATTCAGCCATAAATTGAAAAAAATTGATTAATCAAAATCGAAAACCTTGTGCGTCATTAGTGCGTCAAACAGCTTTTATTATTGTAAATTAGGGCGAATTATTATAAACCGAAAATAGATAAAATCCCATACAAATAAAGACCTTATGAATTATCATAAAGCCTGATCTATCGAAAAAGTTAGACTGAAAATCCGCGTGTCGGCAGTTCGATTCTGTCCCAAGCCACCATTTTTATTGACGAAAAGCGCATCTGTTGATGCGCTTTTTCCTTTTGGTGCAACATTTTTATTTTCTCGTTTTTTGTCCAAAGGCTTTAAAGCTTACCGCCGCACTTAGCTGTATTGATGGCAAAACGTGTGAATAAGTATCAAAAGTCAAAACGATTGTAGTATTTCCCAATTTGCAAATACCGCTAACCATACATTTTTTGAGTTATTAAAGACCCGCTTAGGATGTTTTTTCGAGTTTTTCGATGGCGTTTCGCACTTCTTCCAAATTTTTGCGGTCAAACTCGGTAAGCGCGTTGAGGCTTTCCGTTTTCAGTAAAGTGTCCAACGCTCGGCGGTAGTTTTCCTTCGCCGCTTCGAGATTAATTTGGCGAATTTGTCCGGCGGCGGTTTTAAGATAATCGGAGTGAACCAAACCGATTGCCGAATACACGAAAGCCAAATTTCTCATTGCGGTCGTGTCCGAAGGATCGTGCTCGATTCGCTTTTCGATTGACGCGCGGCTTTTTTCGTAAGATTCAAGCGCGCCCGCCAAATCTTTTTTATTATATTTCGCGTCGCCGATTCGTTTATGCAGTGAACCGGAATCCAGATCGTAGGCGCGAGAAAGCGGATCTCTGGCTTGAAGCCCGGATAAAATCGCTGCGGTCCGTTCCAAATAGACGAGCGCTTTGTCGGGTTTGCCGAGATTGGAAGCAAAAGTTCCGAGACGCGAAAAAGTTTTCGCTAAATTATGCCGCGCCTGCGCGTTTGCAAGGTCAAGCGCGACGGCTTCTTCGCCGATGCGGCGCGCCTTATCGCAAAGCTCGAACGCCCGCGCATCGTCAACTTCTTCATAAATGCCGGACGCCATCTGGTAAATTCTCCACAGGTCTTGCCGGAAATTCGCGTCGTTCGGATGCCGCGCAGCGAGCGATTCGGTAATTTCCACGGCGCGCGTCATTTCCGCCTCGGCTTCCGGCTGGCGGCTTTCCCACGACAAAGAAAAACCCAGATAGCTGAGACAATTAGCGAGAATCCGCTCGGTTTCCGCGTCGTCCGAGTTTGTCCGGCGCAGTTCTTCGAGCTTGCCCGCCGCCTGCCGAAGCAGCGGAACGGCTTCCTTAAACCGTGTGAGTTCGGCATAGCTCGCCGCTTCTTCGACCTGCATTGCGAGAAAAGCTCTTTGCGGTTCGAGCGAACCGGGGTTTTCAGCGGCTAGTTTTTCGTAAATCGAGAGGGCTTCCCTGCCGTCCCGGAAACCCGCTTCGGTATCGTTCAGGGATATGCGCCGGACGGCGAGCAGCCGCAGATTATCCGCAAGCAGCCGGCGGTTTTCCGCCTTCTGAGGATTATTTTCCAATAACCTGCGCCGGACGGCTTGCGCTTTTTCGAGACTCGCGAGCGAGCCGCGATAATCGCTCAAACTCGCCTTTCGCGGGTCGGCTTGCAGAACGCCGACTTTTTCGTAAGCCGCCGCGAGTTCCGCCTGCAGAACAAGATCGTCGGCTGATTCGACGGCAAGCGAATCGAGATATTTGAGCGATTGCGCGACGAGCGCCCGACGCGCTTCGGTCGAGCCTTCAAGCCGTTCGATTTTCGGCGCGATCTCGTTCAAAAGCGCATTTGAAAGCCCGCGCACGTCCGCGAATCTTTTTTCCGCCCGCGCCTGATTAGCTTCGGCGCGGCGCGCCTGCCAAACGGTCGCGACCACGCCGCCGACCAAACTCAGAAAAATCAAAAGCGCGGCGAAAACCGCGATTCGATTGCGATTGATAAATTTCGCCGCGCGGTAGCGAAGCGTGTCGGGACGCGCCGTGACCGGCAAATCCGAAAGATGCCGCCGAATATCTTCGGAAAACTGCTCGACCGACGAATATCTTCGATTCGGCTCTTTTTTCAAGGCTTTCAAAACGATATTGTCCAAATCGCCGCGCAGGGATCTCGGATTTGAGATTTGGGATTTGGGATTTGTTCTCAATTGGCTGAGTTTGGTTCGATTTGTATCGGAGTCCGGCATCCTGAAATCCGAAATCCGAAATCCGAAATCCGAAATTACCGCCGACGGCGGTGCCGGTTCCGTTTCGCAAACGGCGCGAATAATGGCTTCAACGCTGCGCGTTTTCAGTTCGAACGGGCGCTGCGCGGTCAGGAGTTCATACAAAACAGCGCCCAGCGAATAAACGTCCGTCGCCGTCGTCACCGATTCGCCGCGAAGCTGTTCGGGGCTCGCGTATTCGGGCGTCATCGCGCCTAATTTTGTCACCGTGTGCGCGCTTTCGGCTTCAAATTCGGGCGTCAGAAGCTTTGAGATTCCGAAATCGAGCAGTTTCGGCGCGCCGCCAATGTTGACCAAAATGTTCGAAGGTTTCAAATCGCGGTGCACGATCAGATTGCGATGCGCAAACGCGACCGCCTCGCAGACAGTGCGAAAAAGCTCAAGGCGCTCGTTCAAATCCAGACTCTGTATGTCGCAAAACTCGTCAATCGGAACGCCTTCGACATATTCCATCACCAGATACGGCAAGCCGTCGGCGGTCGTTCCGGCGTCCAGAAGCCGCGCGATATTCGGATGCGCGAGCGCGGCTAAGATTTGTCGTTCGCGGGCGAAACGGCGGCGAATGTCGGCAGTATTAAGCTCGCGTTTGAGCAGCTTGACGGCGACATTTTGTGCAAACTTTCCGTCAATTCTTTGACCGAGATAAACCGCGCCCATTCCGCCGCGCCCGAGCTCGCCGACGATTTTATAATTCCCGATTGTTTGATTGATAAGCGCGTCCGGAGCGTCGTCGTCGTCAAAAAAATCGGCGGAAAAAGCGACGACCGGAGAAGCGAGGAATTTTTCGGCTTCGGATTCGCCGTCAAGCAAAGATTCGACTTCGCGGCGAAGGTCTTCCGCGCCGATTTCGGCAAGAAATTTCCGCCTCTCTTTCGGCTCGATCTCGAGCGCCGCGTTTAATAATTCTTCGACTTTTTGCCAATTTTCAGAATCCATACGATCTAACGCGAGATTTTGCGGGAAAAACCGACACTTGGGATTTGGGATTTGGGATTTGGGATTTATTTACCGCTTAATCCAAAATCCAAAATCTAAAATCTAAAATAGAATCATTCGCTCGACGCTGCGAATTCTGCTGATAATTCGCGGAAAAGCCAGAGCCGTGCGGTTTTCCAATCGCGTAGAACGGTTCGGCTTGAAACGTCTAAAACCTCGGCGATTTCCTCATCGGTTAAGCCGCCGAAAAAGCGCAGCTCGACGATTTTTGCTTTTCGGGCGTCAAACTGCGCCAGTTTTTCCAGAGCATCGTCGAGCGCGATCAAATCCGACGCGCGCTGTTCGAGCGGAATCTGAATGTCCTCGATCGAAAGCCGGACAGCCGCGCCGCCGCGTTTTTCCGAAGCGAGCGCGCGCGCGTGGTCAACAAGCACGCGAAGCAACAGATTTGCCGCGATGCCGAAAAAATGCGCCCGGTTTTGCCAGGAAATTCTGGTCTGGTTGACCAATCTCAAATATGCTTCGTGGACGAGCGCCGTCGGCTGCAAGGTGTGCGAGCCGCGCTCTCGTGCCAGATAATTTCTCGCCTGCCGCCGGAGTTCGTTATAGACGAGCGGCATCAAACGCGCGGGCGCGTCCTTATCGCCATCGCTCCATTCGTGCAAAATCTGCGTAACTTCGTGCTGAAGCTCATCGCTCATAATTCGTTTTTAGCGTTGATTGTAGCGCACAAATCGCTTTTTTCAAAAACTTTTTTCCGAAGCGTGTCAGTTTTCGCCGCCGCGTCTCGCGTTAGTCGGCAAAGGTAAAACTTGAAATTATTTTCAAACAAAAATTAAAAGGAGAATTTTTAGAAGTGGAAAAGAAAAATTTACAAAACAATAATTCGCGACTTTGTAAAAAAGCGATTCAGACATTTTCGATGACAATTTTGCTCGTCGTAATGATTTTTGGAAACAGCGTTTCCGTTTCGGCGCAGTTTACGTTTGTCGGCGATTACGATAAAACTTTCGCTTCGCCGCTCGGCTACTACATCGACCCGCAAAATCCGGTTCCTCCGGCGAATGACACTAATGACACGCATTTCTACACGGGCGAGCTTCTGGCGGACGGCTCGATCATCGCCGGCGGGCGGCACAGTAACACCGCGTTGCGCGGAGATTTTTATCTGAGAAAATTTACCGCATCCGGCGCGGTTGACACATCTTTTGGAACGGGCGGATTTGTCCGCACCAATTTTCACCTTCGAAACGACGGCGTTGACGGAAACGACGCGCCGCAGATTTTGAAAGTGCAGCCGGACGGCAAAATCGTCGTTGCCGGTCAATGCATCGTGTTTGGACCGGATTTTTTTGATTTTGGACAGGATGCCTGCGTCATCCGCTACAACGCGAACGGCACGCTCGACTCTTCTTTCGGCGGCTTTCCGGTTCTTTCGAGCAACGGCAATCAGACTGCCTCGATTCCGATTGACCCGGGCAAAGTGATATTCCAAACCGCAATCAGAGCCAACGGATCGTTACGTGGGACAAACGGTGTTTATTACGATATAGTGATTCAGCCCGACGGCAAGATCGTCCTCGTCGGCGAAACGCGAGACGAAATTGCGCCTTTTGGTCAAAATGGTGAGCCATCATTCAGACTGGGCGCAATCATCGTGCGGCTCAACCCGAACGGTTCACGCGACACGACCTTCGGCTCGAACGGCATCGCCCGCTGGTCTGCGCCGGAAGCTCTTCCGGGCTGCCCTACCTATTATCAACCGAGACGTTTCAACGCCGTGCGCGTGCAGCCGGACGGGCGCATTATCGCCGTCGGATTCAACAGTACGCACGACTGCGGCGGAGCATCGGCGACGGGAAATCGTTTTGTCGTCACGCGCTGGACTTCCGGCGGGCAGCTTGAAACCGTGCGCCATTTTGATAGCAACACGACTTACGATTTTCAGGACGAAACCGCCACGTCCGTTCATCTGACCAGAGACGCGAGCAAAATTCTCGTCTCCGGTTCTTACCGAAACTTAAGCGGAATTCCGGCGGGACGACAAAAGCCGACGCTTGTGAGATTGAACATCGGCGATTTATCGCTCGACACATCTTTCGGAAACGGCGGAATCGTTCAATACAACATAGCGTCCAACAGTTCGAGCGGCGCGACTTTATACGTCAAAGCGATTCAGCCGGACGGCAGAATCATCGGCACAGACCTAGGCAGTCCCGGCAACATCGTGCGCTTTAATCCCGACGGCTCAGGCGACCAGTCATTCGGCAACGAGAGCATTGACGGCTCAACTACGCTGACGCGCGGCAGGCTGAGAGTGATAATTTTCCACTCAGGTTTCAACATCCCGATCGACGCCGGACATATTCTCGTGCGTCCAAACGGCAGAATCAATCTCGTGGGTCGAGTCGGGGATTTAACGTTTGGGATTGGTCGCGCCGTCGTTTCGCAGCAAAACACGACTTTGCAGAACGGAATTTATGCCGATTTTGAAAATGACGGGAAGGACAATCTCGCCGTTTATCGTGCTTCGACCGGTGTCTGGCACAATCTCGATAGCCGCAACAATAATTACTCGGCTGTTAATTGGGGAGTG
>JANOBZ010000121.1:0-8075 GCA_031411895.1 Acidobacteriota bacterium
AAATCCTCGCCCGTTTTGAGATCTTTCGCCAATTCACCGGCTAATTCCTTCAATTTCTCTTCTTGTCTACTGTTCATTTTGACCTCACTATTTTTAGGTTAAATTTTAATGAACAGTTACACAATTTATTTTACATTCTCTAATAGCGTTTTGTTTTCGGCGGGTAAAAATCTTCTAAAAAGATCGCTCGCTACGTCAAAGCAGTTTCAAACGGCGCTTGGCGAATCTAATTTACCGACGCTGGCGAATTCACAAACAAGCGGAAAAGCTTGAAAATCCGCTGATTGTGCGCGGTTTTTTTATTTTTTTGCAAAGCGTTTAGAAAGTTGGCAATCGTTTCGCGCAAAATGATATGCTCGAAATAAGTTGTTTATGTTCAGTAATTTCGTTGGAAAACCTCGCCGTGTCGTGATTACGGGTTTCGGCTGCGTGACGCCGATCGGCATCGGGCGCGAACGTTTCTGGGAATCTCTCAAGACGGGCAAAAGCGGTGTCAGCTGCATCGAGAGCTTCGACGTTACCGACGCGCAGGTCAAGATCGCGGCGGAGGTCAAGGATTTCGACTGGCAAGCCGAGCTCAATCCGAAAGACCGCAAAAACGTTTCGCGCTGTGTTCCGCTCGCATTGAACGCCGCGCGCGAAGCGATTCGCGATGCGGAAATCGAACCTGAAAATCTCTCGCTCGAAGAAAAACGAAAGTTCGGCGTCGTTCTCGGGACCGGCGGCGGCGGTCTCGCTTTTACCGAGCGGCAATACGTTTACTGGTTGACGGGCGAAGCCAATAAAGCGAGCATTTACACGATTCCGTCTTCGACGCACGGCGGCTTATCCTCCGAATTATCGATGGTTTTCGGTCTGCACGGACTTTCGCACATCGTCTCGACCGGCTGCACTTCTTCGACCGACGCGATCGCCTACGCCGCGCAGCACATCGCGCTCGGGCGTCAGGATATAATGCTTGCGGGCGGCGTCGACGCGCCGTTAGCACGCGGAATTCTCGAAGGTTTTAACGTGATGACGGTTTTGACGAAGGAATGGAACGACGCGCCCGAACGCGCCTCGCGTCCTTTCGACAAAAAGCGCTCGGGAATCGTCTTAGGCGAAGGCGCGTGGATTTTCGTGCTCGAAAATCTGGACAGCGCACAAGCTCGCGGCGCGAAGATTTATGCGGAAATCGCGGGTTACGGTTCGACGTGCGACGCTTATCACCGCGTTCGACTTGAAGAAAACGGCGTCGAACCGGCGCGGGCGATGACGCTTGCGCTCGAAGATGCGGGAATTTCTTCGGACGCGGTCGAATACATAAATCTGCACGGCACCGCGACGCAGCTCAACGACCGCATCGAAACGAAAGCGATCAAGCTCGCGTTCGGCACGAAAGCCTACGAAATTCCGATGTCGGCGACCAAATCGCAGGTCGGTCATCCGCAGGGCGCATCCGGCGCGGCAGGCATCGGCGCGGCTTTAATGGCGCTGAAAGAAGGCATTATCGCGCCGACGATAAATTTGGACGAAGCGGACGAGGCGTGCGATTTGGACTATGTTCCGAACGTCGCGCGGCAGGCAAAAGTAGAAACCGCGCTCTGCAACTGCATCGGTTTCGGATCGAAAAATTCGGCGCTCGTTTTGCGGACGGTTTAAGGTGTTTTGTTAATACTTTGAGCTTTGAAAAAAACTAAGATTAGCCACGAATGAACACGAATTTACACGAATAACTTTAAATAATTCGTGTAAATTCGTGTTCATTCGTGGCTAGTTTCTAAAAAATCACAACGATTTATTTTCGGTTAAAGGTGAATTTCGCCAAAAGCAAAAAAGCCAGCGCCGGAAACCAAATCCATAAAAATTCGCTCAAAATCACCGTCACGCCGCGATCTGAGAAAAATCTCAAGCCGATCGGCGATACTTCGACCGGACGCCACGGAAAAGCGAATCGCTCGGTGCTGAAAGGCGCAAGCAGCGCGACGCCCGAACCGCCGTTCGTCAGCATATCGAGAAACGGGTGCGAAAACGTCGCGAGCGCGAAAAATGCGAAAAGTTTGACGATTGAAAGATGCGTTTTTAGAAACTTATGCGCGAAAAGCGACGTCAAACCACCAAATAAAAGCGCAAAGAAAATCGAATGCGTAAAACCGCGATGAGCAAACATGCTTCCGCGCTCGGCGCCGAAATAACGAGTAACTACGTCGGCGTCCGGAATTATCGCGCAGACTGCCATTAAAAACCAGAACCACGCGGAAACGGGTTTTCTCAGAAAGGCTTTACCCGAAACGGCGGCAAAAACAGCGTGTGAAAATATTGTCGGCATAATTTAGTTTCAGGTGAGAAGTGAGAGGTGAAAAGTAAATACAATCTTTTACTTTCGCTTATTCAATTTCTCACTTTACACTTCACACTTCTTACTTATTATCGAGCGGCTTGCGGTGCGAGCTCGCGTTCCTCGTTTTCTTCTTCCTGCAAAGCGAGCAGTGCTGCAGTGCCGGTCGCTCGTTCGGGCGGCGATCCGCTTGCCGTGTTAAGTGCGATAATGATTTCGCGCGCTTCCGTCCGAAATTCCGATAAATGCAAGGCGAAAACGTCCGCCGCGATAATGCAGGCGACGCCGCCGATTGCCACCGTAAAGGGTGCGCCGATATTTTCGGCGAGCGTTCCGGCAAGAATCGCGCCGAGCGGAGCCATGCCCATAAACATCATCGAATAAACCGCCATCACGCGCCCGCGCAGTTCGTCGGGAATCATTGACTGGACAAGCGTGTTCGAAGCCGCCATCTGAATCATCATCGCAAATCCGGCAGGAACCAGGAAACCTGCCGAGAGCCAGAACGAGCGCGAAAAAGTGAACAAGATCAAAAACGCGCCGAAGCTCGCTGACGCGATCGCGATCCAGCGTCCCAAACCCTTCAAGCTCTTGCGCGCCGCCAGCGCCAATGCGCCCGCGAGCGCGCCGACGCCCGAAGCTCCCATCAAAATTCCGAGCCCGCTCGCACCGCCCTGCAAAATTTGGTCGGCAAAAATCGGCATCAGCACCGAATACGGTGAACCCATCAAGCTGACCACGCCGAGCAATATCAGCAGCGAGCGAACAGGCGATGTTTTGGCGACGAATTTAAAGCCTTCGACGATATTTGAAATCGCCGAACCCGGCAGGGAAACCTTTCTCTGCGTTTCGAGCTTAATAAGGAAAAGTCCGCTCAAAACGGCGATATAGCTGACGGCGTTGACGGCAAAACACCACGCTTCGCCGACCGACGCGACGAGCAAACCCGCAATCGCCGGACCGACGATACGAGCGCCGTTAAACATCGAGGAATTAAGCGCGATCGCGTTCGTCAAATCTTCGCGCCGCGTGATATCAACGATAAAAGCCTGCCGCGTCGGAATGTCGAAGGCGTTATTTATTCCCGAAAGCGCGGCGAGCATAAAAATATGCCAGACCTCGATCGTGCCGGTAAAAGTTAAAATCGTCAGAATTGTCGCTAAGATCATCGAGATCGTCTGCGTGGTCTGCAAAATTCGCTGGCGATTATAGCGGTCGGCAATCGCGCCGCCGATCGTGGCGAATAAAAAGACGGGAATTTGTCCGGAAAAAGCGATCAACCCGAGCAGAACGGTCGAGTCCGTCAAACGATAAACGAGCCACGCCTGCGCGATCGACTGCATCCATGTGCCGATCAGAGATAAAAGCTGTCCCGAAAAAAAATACCGGTAATTGCGATGTTTGAAGGCGCGGAACATTGAGGGAAGGCGCAAATCGTCCGCTTCGTTTTCAATTTTTTCCGCGCTCGCGGCGGAAATGCTGTCTGCCATTTTCTAAAACCCCTTGCTCGTTAATACTGATTCCATTTTAACTCTCGATTGTGCCAAGATGAAAGAGTGACGCAGGATTTTCAAACACGCAGTCTCAAACTCGAACGCATTGACACGGGCGATTACACTTCGGAAGAATACGACCGGTTTCTGTCGGATATCCGGCTTGTCAATCGTTTTGCGGGCGACAACCGAGCGTTAAAGAAAACGCTTTTGCGCGAGATCGAGCGTAAAGATTTAAAGAGTTTTTCGGTTCTCGACGTCGGCGCAGGGTCGGGCGAATTGCTTCGCGTCGTCGCGAATTTTGCGCGAAAAAGCGGTCGCGCAGCGCGGCTTTGCGGTTTGGAATTAAACGCGCGCTCCGCCGTTTCGATTCGCGAAGAATCCGCAGATTTCGATGAAATCTCGTCAATTCGAGGCGACGCGCTCAATCTACCGTTTGACGATAACACGTTTGATTACGCGATTTGTTCGCTTTTTACGCATCATTTCACGGACGAAAACATTGCTCGCATTTTATCGGAAATGTCGCGCGTCGCGCGCCGCAAAATCGTTGTCATTGACCTTGAAAGACATCAAACGGCGCATATGCTTTACCAAATCTTCTGCGCCGCGTTTCGGATTTCGCGGCTCGTTCGCGAAGACGGCTCGCTTTCGATTTTAAGAAGTTTTACGCCCGAAGAATTAAAATTTTTAGGTGAAAAAGCCGGTTTGGAAAATGTCTCGGTCGAGAAATATTTTCCCTACCGGCTGGTTTTACGCGGCAGTTGAAAATTTCGCTCGAAATTTCGGATAAGAATTATTTAACGCGAAACCGCAAAGTTTTTAAAGTAATTTTTCGAGATCGGAAACGACGTTAATATTTTAGAGTCCTTTTCTTAAATGATTTTAAAGCTTCTTTCGCGTCTTTGCGTTGAAATATCTCTTTACCCCAGATTTTGCGCTCGAATTTTTTCAAGATGCGCTTCGACCGACTTTTCGGCGAGCGGCACGAGCGCCGGATTTAAGCCTTCGTAAACGATCGAGGTAATTTCTGCCGCCGTCTTTGCGCCATTATCAATCGCTGCGAGAATCTGCTTTTCGCGTTCCAGACGATGCGCGATGTATTCTTCGATTTTGCCGCGCGCGTCGAAAATCGCCGAACCGTGCGAACCGGCTAAATGACGCAGATTCGGCAAATTTTTCATCCGTTCGAGCGACGCTAGATAATCCGTCAGATTGCCTTCGGGCGGCGCGATAACGACCGTTCCCGCGCCGACGACGTTATCGCTTGAGAGCAAGAATCCCTGCTCCGCGTCATAAAAACAAAGATGCCCGCGCGCGTGTCCGGGCGTGTGAAGCGCGCGAATTTCAAACTCCGCGCCTGATTCGTCCTTTAACCGAAATATTTCTTCATCTTCGATAAACCGCTGAAATTCGACTTTTCCCCGAAGACTTTCCGCCGTAATTTTATGCGCTGCGAGCGAAACTTTCAGACCGAATTTTTCGCGCAGACGCTTTTGCAAAATGGTTTCGCCGCCGAAATGATCCGGATGCAGATGCGAGACGATGATTTCTTTGCAAACGAAGCCTTTTTCGATCAAGGAATCAATCAATTCAAAGAAATTTTCGAGTTCAACCACGTCCTTCGAAGCCGCGTCAATGACGATAAATTCGCGGCGCCCGACAATAAAACAATTCGTATGCGTCGCCGGCGGCAGCGTTTCGGTTCGCAAAGGAAAACAAATAATACGCGCGTTGAGTTCGATAAAATGTATCTCGCCGTCGCATTTTTGCGATTTTTCAAGCAGCCGTTTCCCGCAAAGGCGCAAAGACGCAGAGATATTAAAATCATTTTTCTTTGCGACTTCGCGGCTTTGCGGGAAATACTCTTCAAGCGTTTGAAGCGAAATCAAAACCGGCGGCGAGATCAAAACCTCAGAATTTTCCCAGCGCGCGAGCGCGTCCGCCGGCGCGATAAATTCAGGTGTCAGCATTTCCGTGATCGCCGCGTAAGGATTTTGCTTTGGCGGGCAGACAGCGACGAAAAAGCGCGTCTTAAAACGCACGGGCGAGAATTTCGGCGTCGTCCAATGTCCGGTCGAGAGGAAATCGCGCGCGTCAATCCATAAATTCCAGTCGGCGAGAATTTCGGCAAAGCCGCTTCTGCCGGAAATCAAATCGTCGTGCAAGGACGCGCGTTGTCCTTTGGTCAGTTTTTCGCCGCCTTGAACGAGCAGAACGCCGACTTCTTCAAACACTTCGCGCACCGCGCAGACGATAAATTTTTCCAATTCCGCGTCATTGCAGTTTTTAACGCGAATTTGCGCGTCAGCCGCGTCGGTTTTGCCGCCCGGAAAAGCGTGAAAACCGCCTAGAAAAGCGATTTTCGGATTGCGCTGCGCCCAGAGAACCTTTGTTTGGTCAGGACTTAATAAAATAATCGCCGCCGCATCTTTCGGCGTTGCCGGTTTATGATTCACAATTGACATTTTAACCTAAACAGAAAAGATTTTTTAGCCGCGGATAAACGCGGATTTCGCGGATTCTTAATTTAATTGATTTGACTCGGAAGGTTTTAGTTAATCAATAAAACCACTTTAAATTAATTGTTTTAATCGGCGAAACCCGCGTTTAACCGCGGCTAATTATTTTTCAAACATTCCGAGTTTTGCCAGCTGCATCAAGCTTTCATCGAGCCATTCGGGCAAATCTTTCAAGAGCGTTTCTTTGTCTTCGATGTCTTCGCTTTGCTCGATGAATTCGCGCATTTCCGTTAATAATTGTTCTCGGTCGCGCGTTCCGTCGCAGATTTTTAAGAGACGACGCGAAATTTCGTCTTCGATTTTCACGTCCAGATTCAGAAGCGTCAAAACATTGTTCGCCTGCGGAAGTTGCCAGATTGCCAGCCGGTTGACCTTCGGTTTCGCGCTCACTTGCGTAAAAGCATCGGGCTGAAAAAGATGCAGCTCGACGAGGGCGGTTCCGCGACAAATTTGCAGCAAGATCGCGCTCGTAATATAAAATTGTTCGTCCCAATTCTGCGTCTGAAAGCCGTCGCTTTCGATTCTTTGCTTGGCTTTTTGTAAAAGCTCCGGAAAAGCGATCGCGTGTCCCCAAATTTCGCCTAAAATAACGAGCGCGGCTTTTGTCAAAGGATGATCGATTTCGATTCCCGTGCCTTTCATTCCGACAAATTTTTCCTTTTTCGGCGTCGCCAGATCAGGATTTTCCGATACCGCGCGAATCGAGGAAGAAAGCCGAAATTTGTTTATCGCCGAAGGTTCGGGATTGCGATTCAAAGTGATTTCTTCGCGGCAGAAAAGCGTCTGTCGGAAAATTCGCCCGCGAAAGAAATCGAGATATTGTTCGCGCTCGATAATATCTTCGATCGATTCGATGAATTCGCGCGCTTCCGACGATAAACTCTGCGTTCCCATCGCGTGCAGTTCGGCTTCCGCCAAATACTGTAAGTTGTTATTTTTCAGCATTTCGGCAAATTCGTGAAAGTAGAAAGCCGTGTTCAAATCCGACAGATCGTCGTGAAAAATATCCGCCGCGTCGTGTTCGAAATGGCGTTTTAGTTCGCTTTGCAGGATGGGCGCAAAAAGTTCTTTTTCGGTCGTATTTTCGCCTAAGAACGCGAGAAACGAAACGGCTTTACCGACTTTCTCCAACGGTTCGTCAAAATGCCGCGCGTGAAATCGCATCATTTTCTGCACCATCTGGCGGTGATGCGCGCCGGGATATGCGTTGTAGCTGATATAACCGACGCCCGATTCGTTCAGAAATTCGCGATAGAGCGCGAGCGTTTTTTCGCGCACGAAATCCGGAACCCACGAAAAAAGCCCGTGCGCAATGACGTAATCGAATTTGCCGAACTGTTCGACCGTCATTTCCATCACGTCCATCTGATAAAATTCGGCGTTCGATAAACCTAACTCCGCCGCCGCGCTGTTAGCTTCGCGGATGTGATTTTCCGCCAGATCGACGCCGACAAACTTTGCGTCGGGTAGATTAAAAGCGTGCGAAATCAGGTTGCTGCCGTTGCCGCAGCCGAGCTCCAGAACGCGGCACGCTTCAATCCGTGCCGGATTCATCCCGAAAAGCGTCGCCAAAGTCGCCAAACGATCGGGATGCGTCTGCAAAAAAAACTTGCTCGGGTACGGCATCACGTCATACGAAAAAATTTCCTTCATTTTTTTCTCCGAAAAATCCATTTTAGCGACTTTAACACAAAATTTAGCCGCGGATAAACGCGGATTTCGCGGATCAAAATATTAATTATA
>JANOBZ010000122.1:0-52149 GCA_031411895.1 Acidobacteriota bacterium
AAATTTAAACGAAAACAGAATGTTAAATTAGCCGCAGAAAAACGCGGATTTCGCGGAGAGTAATTTATTTGGTATTCTTAGCGAGCTTAGCGCCTTGGCGGTAAATTTTTCTCCCCCAAAGGCGCTAAGCTCGCTAAGAAGACCAAATAAATTCCTCTCCGCGAAATCCGCGTTTATCTGCGGCTAATTTACCATTCTGTTTACGTTAAAATTTGAAGGCTTTAAAAACCGAAACGGAGCGCGATAGAGGCTTTGGTATGTATAAAGAAGACATCTGCGGATATTATGTAGATTAAAGAAATGATAACTGGCTCTCTCTCGCGCTCCGTTCTGGTTTTCAAATAATTGAACTACGTTTGTTTGACTATGATCGCCGCACTTTTTGCGTAAATTCTTTCAAACCCGTGCGGCGAACTTTTTCGCCTTCACTGTCTAACGCGCAAACTTTTCAGGAAAAGTATCAAGCCCAATTCATTTTTCGTAAAAAAAATCAAAATAGGTTATATTTATTGCAATACACCCGTTCGAAATTGGAGGATAATGATGGATTTAGGCATATTAGCATTTATTTTCTTCGCGTTTATCGCGATTGCCGCATTAATTGTCGCGGCAAAAACGATCAAGATCGTCCCGCAATCGTCGGTTCTGCTGATCGAGCGGCTCGGCAAATTCAACCGCATCGCGTCGAGCGGCTTGAATATCATTTACCCGTTTTTCGATTCGCCGCGCGGCGTTTACTGGACGAACGTGCGTCCGGGCTTGACCTCGATTGACCTGCGCGAACAATACATTGATCTGCCGCCGCAGCCCGTAATTACGCGCGACAACGTGACGATCAACGTGGATTCGGTCGTTTATTGGATGATTACCGATCCAATCAAAGCGGTTTATGAGATCAACGATCTGGTCGGCAGTCTCGTGCAGTTGACAATCACCGGAATGCGCTCCGTGATGGGCGAGATGGATTTGGATCACACGCTTTCGTCGCGCGACCAGATCAACAGCAAGCTTCGCCTGATTCTCGACGAAGCGACCGACAAATGGGGCGTTAAAGTGACGCGCGTTGACGTTAAAAACATCAATCCGCCCGAAGACGTGCGCATCACGATGGAAAAACAGATGACCGCCGAACGCAACCGCCGCGCATTGATTCTCCAGGCTGAAGGCGACCGCCAAGCCGCGATCACGCGCGCCGAAGGCGAAAAACAAGCCGCCATTACGCGCTCGGAAGGAATGAAGGAATCCGCCATTTTAGAAGCCGAGGGCGCGGCGCAGGCACGACTTCGCGCCTCGCAGGCGGAAGCTCAGTCAATCGCGCAGATTTCGCAGGCGATCGGCGACCCGAAACAGACCGCGCAGTATTTAATAACCGCGCGCTACATCGAATCTTTGCGCGATATGTCGCGCTCGAACAATTCGAAAGTCGTTTTTATGCCGATGGAAACATCGAGTATGCTCTCGACGATCGGCGCGTTCAAGGAAGTTTTTGCGGAAACCGGCGAAAAGAGCGACCAAACGCCGCCGACTCCGCCGCGCAGTCCGCGTGAATTAGGAAGATAATTTAAGGGGAGTTTTATTATATGAAAAAAATCGGTTTATTATGTTTGGGTTTAATGCTTGCCGCAGGCTTTCTGTTGAGCGATTCGACGCCGGTCGCCGAGCTGAAAACCAAGTCAGTGCTCGACTTTAAGATGACGAATATTGACGGCAAGGAAGTTAAATTAAAAAAATATAAAGGCAATGTTCTGCTCGTCGTCAACACGGCGAGCCAGTGCGGATACACGCCGCAGTATGAAGGATTGCAGAAGATTTACAGCAAATACCAGCCGCAGGGTTTTGCGGTTCTCGGCTTTCCGGCGAATAATTTTAAGGGACAGGAACCCGGCAGCAACGAGGACATCAAGGAATTCTGCACGACGAAATATAAAGTAACTTTCCCGATGTTCGCGAAAATCTCGGTCAAAGGCGACGATCAAGACCCGCTATACGCGTTTCTGACGAGCAAGGAAACGAACCCGAATTTTGCGGGCGACATTACATGGAATTTCAACAAGTTTTTAATCGACCGCAAAGGCAACGTCGTCGCGCGTTTTTCGTCGAAAGACACGCCCGACGGCGAAGCCGTGACGGCGGCAATCGAGAAATATTTGAAGGAAAATAAATAATTCCGCAAGAAATTATTTACCGCGAAATACGCGAAATGCGCTAAACAAAGAAATAAAATTTTAGCGCATTTCGCGTATTTCGCGGTTAGTCTGTTTCGAGTTCGTGTTTCGACACGAAGGATTTTTCATTTAATTTCCTTTGCGCCTTTGCGGCTTCGCGCCTTCGCGTTAAAATTCTTCTTGAATGAAATTTATCAAAATTCTGCTCATCCTTTTCATCATCTCAGCCGCCGCGCTCGGCGGCGTCGGCTATTGGATTTACAATTCGGTCAATCAACCACACCAGCACGACAAATCGAACCAGTTTATCGTCATCCCGAAAGGCTCGAACCCGACCGAAATCATTGATAAACTCACAGCGGAAGGCGTTATCAAAAGCTCGCTGCCGACGCTGATTTACCTGCGCACATTCGGCGACTCCGCAAAATTAAAAGCCGGCGATTATCAATTCAATTCGCCGATCACGCCTTTACAGGTTTTGCGCGAATTGGAAAAAGGCGAGGAACGGACGATCAAACTGACGATTCCCGAAGGCTTTACGCGTTTTGACACTGCCAAGCGGCTGGCGGAAAAATTCCCGACCAATCCGCCGACGGACGAAAAAGCGATTCTCGCGCTGATGGAAGATACGAGTTTGATAAAAGATTTGTCGCCGTCCGCGAAAAACCTCGAAGGTTATATGTATCCGAGCACTTACAGTTTTCCGATCGGCACGAAACCGCCCGAAGTGATCAAAAAAATGGTCGAGCAGTTTCGCAAAATCTGGAAGCCGGAATGGACGGATAAAGCCAAAGCTCTGGGCAGAACGCCGCAGGAAATCGTGACGATCGCGAGCCTCATCGAAACCGAATCGAAGGTTGACGCCGAACGCGCCGTCGTCGCCTCGGTGATTTACAATCGCCTGAGCAAAAGCATGGCGCTCGGCATTGACCAGACCGCCGTTTACATCGCCAAAATGGAAAACCGCTGGGACGGCACGATTCACAAAAGCGACCTCGAATCCGATTCGCCTTACAACACCAGAAAAGTTGCCGGAATTCCGCCCGGACCGATTTCAAGCCCGTCGGCGACCGCGATCGAAGCCGCGCTCAATCCGAAACAGACGGATTTTATTTTTTATGTTCTCGACGTTCAGAAAAACGACGGCTCGCACCTGTTTTTCAACAACGCGCGCGATTTTGAACGCGCGAAAGCCGATTATCAGGTCTGGCTCGAACAGCAGCGCGCGAAAAAACGCGAACAGGAAGCGAATAATTAATTTCCCGGGTTATGCCGCAGAAATCTTTCAAGCTAAAATTTCTCTAATGATAAAACTTCTCGCGCTCGATTTAGACGGAACTCTGCTCAATTCGCGCGGCAAAATTTCCGAAGAAAACAAAACGGCGATCCGGCAGGCGGAAGAAAAAGGCGTGCTCGTAACGATCGCGACCGGCAGGCGTTTTCGCGATGCGCGTCCCGTCGCGCTCGAAATCGGTTTTAACGCGCCGATCGTCACGCATAACGGCGCGCTTCTGAAATTTGCCGAATCTTTGGAAACCGTCGAATTTTCGCTTTTAAATAACGAAACCGTCCGCGAAATCCTGCGCGTCGGTAAAGCGTTCGGCGGCGACGCGCTCGTTTCAGCCGATCCGCACGGCAAAGGAACGCTGCTTTACGATACGGTTTCCGAGCAAAATATTCCGCTCAAAAAATACATCGCGTGGGCGAAAACCCTGCACGGCGCGGACGCCGAAGAATCCGTCCGGCACGTTGAAAAACTGGAAGAAATCGTCGAAAAAATCGAAGTCGTTCACGTTTCGTTTTCCGGTTCGTGCGCGCCGATGCTTGAAATGCAGCGCATTTTGGAAGAGGAATTGCAGGATTCGGTCAACATTTTAGCGACGATCTATCCGCGCCTCGATTTTACTTTGCTCGATATTCTGCCGCCCGACGCTTCGAAAGGCGTCGGCGTCGAAAAACTCGCTTCGCTCAATGGCTTAACGCACGAAAACGTCATGGTTTGCGGCGATAATTTCAACGATCTGGAAATGCTCGAATTCGCCGGAACGCCGGTCGTGATGGGCAACGCCGCGCCCGAATTGCAGGAACGCGAAGATTTTCACACGACTTTAAGCAACGACGAACACGGCGTCGCGGCGGCAATCGAAAGATTTATCTTAAAGCGGGATTGACCGAATTTTTATTTAAGTTCGGTTATGTTAATCTGTGGTTTTATCAATTTCAAGGAGATTTTAATGGGAAACAGAATTGCAGTTTTAGAAACAAACAAGGGCACAATCAAATTTGAACTTTTAGAGACGGACGCGCCGAAAACGACCGAAAATTTTCGGCTTTTGGCGGAAAAAGGCTATTACGACAACGTGATTTTTCACCGCGTGATCAAGAATTTTATGATTCAGGGCGGCGACCCCGACGGAATCGGGACGGGCGGCGAATCCGCGTGGGGCGGAAGATTTAACGACGAGATCAATAAATCTTCCGCGCTCTATCAAGGCGGTTATGACAAAGGCACGGTGGCGATGGCAAACGCCGGACCGAACACGAACGGCTCGCAGTTTTTTATCATGCATAAAGATTATCCGCTGCCGCCGAGCTATTCGAAATTTGGCAAGGTCATCGAAGGACAGGAAGTGGTCAACGCGATTGCCGAAGTCGAAACCGACCACAGCGACAAACCGTTAGAGCGGGTCGTGATGGAAAAAGTTTATATCGAAGAGTAATTTTTAACGCAAAGTCGCAAAGTCGCAAAGGAAATTTATATATCTTTAAAACCTTTGCGTCTCTGCGTCTCTGCGTCTTTGCGTTAAAATATGAGAGCAGTGATTCAGAGGGTTTCTCGGGCAAATGTAACGGTTGACGGCGAGATTACGGGCGAGATCGGCAGAGGAATTTTGCTGCTGATCGGCGTTTCGCGTGACGATTCCGAAAAAGAAGCGCTTTACTTGCTCGAAAAAACGCTCAACCTGCGGATATTTGAAGACGCGGAAGATAAAATGAATCTTTCGCTTTCGGACATTCAGGGCGAATTGCTCGTCGTTTCGCAGTTCACGCTTTACGGCGACGCGCGCAAAGGTCGGCGACCGTCGTTTATCGAAGCCGCCGCGCCGGCGGAAGCGAGACGGCTTTACGAATTCTTTGTCAGCGAGGCGCGAAAGCAGATTTCAAAAGTCGAAACCGGACGCTTTCAGGCGATGATGGATGTCGAACTGGTTAACGACGGTCCGGTGACCATCCTGCTCGACAGCGCCAAAAATTTTTAAGATTTTTTTCTTTAACATTCTACTTATGATTAAAAAATTCACGTTTTTTCTCGCTCTTTCGTCGCTCGTATTTTCGCTTTCGTGCAGTAACAGCAGCGGCAACCGCGCCAACAGCAACGCAAAACCGGCGGCGTCCGCCGAAGTAAAAAAAGGCGTCGCGCCGGTCGCCGACAGCGAAATCGCGGTTGTCGAAACCGATTACGGCACGGTTAAAATCGAGCTGTATTCGAATATCGCGCCGAAAATGGTTGCCCGTTTTAAGGAACTCGCGAAAGCAGGTTTCTACAACGGAATCGCTTTTCACCGCATTAACGAAACCGTTATTCAAGCCGGAAACCCGGACACGAAAGGCGACGCGCCGCCGGTTCCGGGAAAACCCGAAGCCGATTCGGGCAAACCGAACGTTGACGCGGAATTTTCCGACGTTCCGTACACGACCGGAATTGTCGGCGCGGCGCGTCTCGGCAACGACGTTAATTCGCAAAACGCGCAGTTTTTTATCATGCTTCGCAGCGAGCCGCAATTTAACGGCAACTACACGGTTTTCGGCAAAGTCATCGAAGGACTGAACACCGTCATGACGATTTCCGGCGTCCCGCGCGAACGCGAACGACCTAATCCGGCGGTCAGAATAAAAACCGTCTCGATTCAGCCGAAATAAATTTTCTGGTATAATTTTTTCGATATGCTCGCGTAGCTCAGTGGATAGAGTGCTTCCCTCCGAAGGAAGAAGCCGCAGGTTCGAATCCCGCCGCGAGTATTTTTTCTTTTTAAAGTCCTTCCAAAATGCAGAAAATTACGAGCCGCGAAAATGCCAAGTTAAAACTCGCAAGAAAAGCGCGTGACGGTCGCGAGAAGGATTTGATTTTTATCGAAGGCATTCGGCTGGCGGAAGAAGTTCTGCGTTCCGAAATTCGAATCGTCGAGGTTTTCGTTTCCGAAAATTTCAAACGGCACGAGCGCGCGGCGCAATTATTTGGTGCATTTCAAAACAAAACCGCTTCGATCGCCGAAATACCTGAAAATCTTTTGCAATCGCTCGCCAATACGAAAACGTCGCAGGGCATAATTTTGATCTGTGAAAAACCGGCGACTTCGAGGGAAAAATTCGAAGCGAAATTTATACTGAAAAATAAACTGCCGATCGTTGTTTTGCTTCACGAAATCAATAATCCTTCGAATCTCGGCGCGATTTTGCGCACCGCAGAAGCCGTCAATTTGGCCGGAATAATAATCACAAAAAGCTCGGCGGATTGTTACTCGCCGAAATCTTTGCGCGCTTCGATGGGCGCGGGATTTCGTTTAAATATCTGGACAAACGCCGGTTTTGGAGAGGTTTTGGAATGGGCTAGCGAAAAAAATCTGATCTCGACGGCGGCTGACATAAACGCCGAAAAAAGTTACACGGAGATTGACTGGAACGCGCCGCGGCTTTTAGTTTTCGGCTCGGAAGCGCACGGACTCGAAGCGGCGGATTTTCAAAAAATTGACGAAAGCTTGATTATTCCAATGGAAAACGGCGTCGAAAGCCTGAATCTGGCGGTTTCGTGCGGGATTATTTTATTTGAAGCCCACAAACAATTTGACGGTCGAAAATAGATTCTAAATTGCTTACTGCCAATGGCTGACGGCTTACTGTTTAGCTTTGCACAAAAACTCGAAAAGCGGAGTAATTTTTAGAAATTAGCCACGAATGAACACGAATAACTTAAAAGATTCGTGTTCATTCGTGTTCTTTCGTGGCTAACCTTTGTTTTTGTGCAAAGCTCTTACTGATTCGAATTTGTTTGATTGCTCGCTTCAACCAGCGGCGATGTTTTTGCCACTCTTTCATGCGCCGCCTGCACCGCAGCATCTTGCGCAATCATCAATCCGAGCGTTATATCGGCGTCGAGAACGACGCGGGTTTCGGCATCTTTAACTTCCCTCAAATTGTTTCTCGCAATGATAAAATTCTTCTTTGCTTGCTCGTATTCTTTTAATTTAAGGAATGCTCTGCCGAGAATATAGAAGTCGGAAGCGTCTTTCGGCAGCGCGGTTTCGTATTGCTTAATAATGCTGTTCGCATCGGTTTCGGCACGATATTTCAGCGTATCGATCGAGCTTTTTGCAGCGTTGTCTGTCTGCGGAGTAAGCGCCGGACGCTCTACCGGTTTTGGGTTCGTCGTCTGCCAAAGGTAAAATCCGGCAGCGCCGAGAAGCCCGCCGACGACGAGCCAGACAATTGCCGATAAAAGTTTTCCGATAAATCCGCCGCCGGTTTTTTCCGGCGTTTCATAAGTCGTAAAATCGTTCGGCGATTCGGCGACTCTCGGCGTGGCAGCGACCGGATTTTCGGTTGCCGGAAAAGCCATCGTGTTCGGCATTTCGATCGTTTCGTGAATGTCGTCCGTTTCAGGAACGGATCGCGGAACCGCCTGCGCGGGTTCTTCCATCAGATAAGCTTCGTCGTCATCGTCATTTGAAAAACTGAAGTTTTCGGTTTGCGGAACGGGTTCGCTCGCGGGCGCAGTCTGCATCAAAGCCGGCATTTCAAGCCCTCGCGTCGGCACTTCTTCATATTCGTCTTCAACGATTGCCGGCGGCGGCTCAACCGGAGCGATTCGCGGCGTCGCGACGGTCGCTTCTTCTTCCGCAACCGGAGCCATTACCGGCGCATTGATCGGCGCGACGGTAAAACTGTTCGGAGAATGAACGGCTTGCTGCTGCTGCTGGGCAATATTAATAATAACCGCCGTCAGATTGTCTTCGGCGCCGCGCGAATAACAGATTTCCTTCATCTGCGCGCAAACTTCTTCCGGCGGCGCGTTGGCGAGCAGAAGATCGCGCAGTTCGAGATCGTTGATATGCCGCGTGATGCCGTCCGAGCAGAGCAGAAAACGCGTGTTGCCGTCGAACATAATCGTTTTCATATCGACTTCGACGCTGTTTTCCGCACCGAGCGCGCGCGAAATCACATTTCGCGAAGGGTGATTAGCGGCTTGCGCGGCGGTCATCCTGCCCGCGCGGACTTCTTCTTCGACGACCGAATGATCCTGCGTTTCGCGGTATAAATTTCCTTTCGAATCAACGCGGTAAAGCCTTGAATCGCCGACGTGTCCGATGGTTGCGATGTTTCCCGAAATATGAAGCGCGACGATCGTCGTCGCCATCGTCGAAAGCTGCGGCAGATCGCTCGACATTTGATGAATCGCCGAATTCGCGCGCTCGATCGCGATTTTCATCATATCTTCGGCGTCGCCGTTAAACTGCAGATTGATAAATGCCTCGCCGAGAATTTCCATCGCCATCTGCGAAGCGACATCGCCCGCCTGCGCGCCGCCGACGCCGTCGGCGACCGCAAACAGTCCGAGATTTTTCATTTCCAAAAACGAATCCTCGTTTTGAGGACGCTTTTCGCTTAGACCACGGTCGGAAACCGAAGCCGAATTAATCTGAAAATTATTTTCCGTCATTTTTTTCTCCGCAGATAAAATCGGGTAAAACTATGTATTTGAAAATCCTTCCGGCGGCTGTTCAGCCAACCGGTCTACCGCGTTGCGATGCGAAAACGCCATCAGCATACCGAGCATCACGAAACTCGTAATCAGCGAAAATCCGCCGTGACTGACAAACGGCAGCGTAATTCCCGTCATCGGCAAAGCGCGCGTGATGCCGCCCATATTGACCAAAGCCTGAAATCCGATGAACGCGGTCAGCCCGGCACAGCACAGCTTACTGAACATATCTCTTGAATCTAAAGCGGTTCGTACGCCGGCGCTAACGAAAACCAATAGCGCCAAGATTATCAGCAAACCGCCGAAAAGTCCAAGTTCTTCACCGAGCGCGGCGTAAATATAATCGGAATCGGAAACCGGAATCAATTCAACATAACCCAAGCCTAAACCGCGTCCGGTCGTGCCGCCCGAATGAAGTCCGAAAGTCGCCTGCGCGGGTTGAAACGCGAGCACGTCGAACCATGCGTCAATGTTAATTTGCTTCTGCGTATTCGGGTCATCCTTCGCGAGCTGTTCCAAGCCCGGATCTTTTTTAACCATCTTCTGGTAATGACTTTCGTAATCGTCTTTCCACCAATCGGTTTCGGGCGACGGCGGATTGAAACCGTCCAGCCAGAGATGAAACCGCTGCTGAATGCGGTCGGGCAAAATCGCTTTGACCGGCTTGGCAAGCGTCGGCAGGAGCGGAATTTTTTCCTGCGTGGTCACGGGTAAAGAGCCGACTACTAAAATACCGACCAGAAAGACGACGCTTCCGATGAGCACGAAACGCTGTGAAAACCGGCGCACGGCGATCACGAACAGCGTGATGTAAACCGAGCTGAAAACCATCATCTGCCCGAAATCTTTGAGAACAAAGAACGGGAAAAACGGCATCATCGCCATTACGAGCAGCGGCAAAACGTCCTTTGCGCGCGGAACTCCCCAATAGGTGCGCGCCAAATTTTTGTATAAAATCGCCAAAATTGCTGCAAATCCGATCAGAAACGGAATTTTTGCCGGTTCCCACGGCGTCATATTGCCGATCGATTTGCCGGCTTTCGAAGTTACGGCGGCTAAAAGCAGCGGCACGAGCGTCAGCAAAACGAGCAAAAACCCGTTATTTTGTAATAATTTCAGAAAATCATCGCGCTTCATCAGCCAGATCACACCGACCATGCAGAAAATCGCGAACAGCGGAATCAGCGTTCTGCCCGAAAACATCACGCCGAAAAACGTATCGTTGACCGGGCGCGGCGTTTCCTTCGACAGATCGACCGGCGCGGGTTCGGTCGGCGGCAAGCCGATCATCTGTTTTTTTTCGGGCGAATAATTTTCCTGTATGTAATGAAGCTGCGCGGTTTTGATCTTCGCCTGCCGCGCTTCGGATTTTTTCTCTTTCGAAACGTATTCCGGATCGCTGAAAAGGCGATACTGAACAGTTAAGCCGATAGAAAATAGTAAAACCGAAGCCGTAAAAAGCGTCCAGTTTCCCTGAAACCGAAAAACACGCGCCAGTATAACCGGCAGAAAAGCCAGAACTGTCAGCAGTCCGATATTTCTGGAGGCGGTCAAAAAACTCGTTTCATAACCGCGAATCAACGCGCCGTAGTAAACGGCGTAATGCGAGATTGCCGTCAAAAGGACGATCAAAATCAAAATCAAAAAATGCGAAGACGCTCTGCTTTTCATTCTACTTACCTTTTTTCTTTGCCGGTTTCTCTTGCGTTTGCGGTTTATATTTATCGCCCAAAAGTCCGAGTTCGCGCGCCTTGAGGATCATATCTGCGGCAATCGGCGCGGCGGTCGTTCCGCCGTAGCCCGAACCGCCGATGTCTTCGATCACGACGGCGATCGCGAGCTGCGGATTTTCGAGCGGCGCGATTGCCAAAAACCAGCCGTCCCAGCGCTTGTAGGTTTCGGGAACTTCAACCTCGACCCATTCGCCGTTTTCGTTCTTTTGCTTGACCTTCTTCATTTTTTTGGTGCCGTCTTTGTTATAGACGACGACACCTTCTTTGTCCGCCGTGCCGGTTTTGCCGCCGGTTTGGATGCCGGTTCCGAGAAGCTTCGCGCGGACAATGCCGCCCGTTCCGCCGGATTCTTCCGTCACGGTCGACATAATATCGCGGATCACGGCAGCCTGTTCAGCCGTTAAAACCTGCGAATACATCTGCGGCGGAATGTCGTATTCGATCTTCGGCTTCATCAGCTTGCCTTCCATATTTGCGGGCGCGGAGGCGATCAAAGCCATCTGCAGCGGCGTCATCTGTCCCGCTAAGCCTTGTCCCATTCCTTCGAGGGCGAAATCGTGAAGCGATAAGTCTTTGCCGTTCACGATCGTCGAGCGCGCCGGCGAAATCGCATTTGCGATGCGCGGATTACTCGTATTCCAGATGCCGGGATAAAAGCCTTGGGTTAAAGCTTCCTTCGGTGTTTCGGTCGCGGTAATTCCTAATGAATTAGCGGTTTCGCCCATTCGCTCGCGACCGAGCTCGTTGGCGAGCTGCGAGAAAAACTGGTTGCTCGACACCTTAAATGCTTCCTTCATGCCGACATCGCCGCACGCGTGACAGCCGCCGCCCGCATCGCAGATCGGACGCGCGCCGCGAGACGGCGTATAGCATTCGGGCGAACCTTTACCCTGTAAAATTATGTCCTGCCGACCGGCGCGAAACGCGGAAATCATCGTAAAAGTCTTAAAAGTCGAGCCGGGAATATAAAACTGGCGCGTCGCGCGGTTTAAGAGCGGCTGGTCTCTCAGGTTGGCTTTGAGCTTGAGGTGTCCTTCGAGCGATCCGGCTTCGTTGAGACTGTAGGTCGGGTTCGAATACATCGCCAGCACGTCGCCGGTCTGCGGGTTGATAACGACGATGCCGCCGATTTTTCCTTCGAGCCGTTTGGCGGCGTAAGCCTGCAGCTCGCGGTCGATCGTGATGCGCACGTCCCTGTTTTCGGGTTCCGGCTTTTTGTATTTCGTCAGGATTTCCCACGATTCGGGCATCGGGTCTTCTATTTTTTGATAAATCGTGCGCTCAAGACCGGGCGTGCCGAGCTCGGTGCCGAGCAGATGCGCCATTTCCCTTTCGAGCGGAAACGTGCGGTCGATCGTGCCGTCTTTATCGACCTTATAATACGCGAGCGAATTTTGCAGTTTGCCCGAACGGTCGAGCATCCAGCCGCGCAGATTCGAAGCCGACGTACGCCGGCTGCGCATATCCTTGTAATTCAAGACGAATTGAAACTGCTCGTTCGCGTCGGTGGCGTAATATGTCCAGTAAACGTGAAAGCCGTAAACCGTAAATGCGAGCAGCACGAAAACGATCTGCCAGATCCGCAGACTGCGGTTGGTCAGAGTCGAAGTGAGTTTTTTGACGACTTCGCGCGGCAGATTCTGTTCGAAATTGAATTTCGGACGACGAAAATTGCCGTAGAAACTCATTATCAGAAACCAGATCAGAACGAGCATTCCGATCAGATAAACAATCGTCAGCCCCGCCGGCGTTCGTTCCAAAACCTGCCCGCCGAAAATGTTTTCGGGGCGAAGTTTTTCGAGTTGCAAAAGAAACAGCAAAATCATTTCGTTTTAATCCTCGTTTGTAAAATCATAATTGATGCGGTCGTTCGTCGTCTGCGTCGAGTTCGTTTCCGCCTTTTTGTTTATTTCGGGCTTGGCTATTTCGGCTTTGGCGACCGGCGCGTCAGGCGTCGCGACCGGCTTGACGTCCATAAACCGGGTTTCCGGCAAATTATCCTTCGGTTGAATATTTTCTTTCGGCTGAACGGGCGCGTTATTGTTTTGCGGCGGCGGCGCGATAAATTCGGTTTTGACCGAGATATCCTCGTTCGAATTAAACGCCACGGTCTGAATATCGCGCTGGCTGGCGGAAGAAAATATTTCCTGCGGGATGTCGTTCATCGCTATTTCCTCGGTCGCGCCGTATTCCATTTCTTCAAATTCAGGGGCTTCCTCAACGGCTCGCGGAATATGTTCGAAGTCAACTTCGATGTTGCCGAATTTCACTTTATCGGTGCCCGAAATCGGAAAAGCGCGTCCGTAGGCAATACGTTTGTCGTTGATAAATGTTCCGTTCGTCGAGCCGGTATCGGCAACCAACAGCGCTCTTTCCGAGTTTAAAACGAGCGTTGCGTGAATCTTCGAAACGCTCTGATCTTCGATCGGTAAATCGTTGTCTTTGGTTCGCCCGACGGCGCGGCGCTGTTTGATGTTGAAAGTCAGCTCAATCTCTTTCGCCTTTCCGTTCAAAGTGTAACGGGCGATATAGGTTTCGCCTTCCTGCTGCTCGAGCGGCGGTTCGGGCGCTAATTGGGGCAGATAATCGCCGACCTTGATCTGCGGAACCGTGACGTTGACGGCGGCTTCGCGGTTTTCCTCGTCGAATTTGTCGAAGCTTACCAGAAGCTTGACGCCCTCGGTGAAATAATCGGGCGTGATCTGCAATTTTATCGGCGCGTATGTGTGATAACGATTGTCGTTGATATGGTCAATCGCCGCAATCGTTAGCTCGTTTTCGAGGCGCGTGATCGCTTCTTCGGCATCGGTCGAAAATTTATCCCACTGCATTTTGAGCTTGATATTGTGCGGAACGAATTTTCCTTTCGCGCCCAAATCCTTGACTTCCATATCGAGCAGTTTTTTTAACTTCTCGCTCAGCTCGCTCGTTGCCAGACTGCTCGACGGAGTCCATTTTCGACCGGTCAGGCTGTCAAACGTATCGCCGAGTTTGGTCAAAACTCCGCGCATCAGCCATTCAATGGATATTTTTTTCTTCGGCGAATTATTTTCTTCGGACATTTTCGAGTATCGTTGCGGAACAAACTATTTATTGGCGTCATTTTAGCCCAAACCCGTTGTAAAAGAAAGTGAATTTAACGCGAAAAATCCAGTTTTTCGTCAAGTGTAAAATATTTTATGGAAAGTGTTTTACATTGTTTATCTTTTTACTATAAGTCAGTTTGAAAACATTTCATTCACCAATTCGGTCAGATTGAACGATACATCACAAAATCTTCGGTAAAAAAGTTTAGAAATTAAGCTCGAAAGATAGCTTTCAGAGGTTGAGGATAAGAATTATGTCGCGTGGATTTTCGATGGTCGAACTGTTAATAGTTTTGACGGTAATTACAATTTTGCTGGGCATGTCATTGTTTTATCTTTCGGGACACCAACGGCTTTTTCGTCCCGACGAGCAGGCGCTGAAAATCATTGACGTTTTTCAGGAAGCCCGCCAGCGCAGCTTGACGCAGCGCGAAACGATACGCGTCGAGATTGATCTGACGGACAATATGGTACGGCTGATCGACGAAAATCTTCCCGCCAGCGCCGACGATGATCGTTTAATCAAAAGCGTCGTGCTGGTTCCGCAGGCGGAAGTTAAATTAAATTCGCGTCCGCCCGATATTGCGACCAATCCGACGGAAATAATGCCCGTTCCGATTGCGCAGTTTCGCCCGAGCGTCTACCCGTCGAGCGCGGAGCATAACGTCTGCACGTTCAGATTCCAGCGAAACGGAACGGTCGTCAACGAAGGTACCGACGCGATCGGCTCGAATGCGACGACGACCGGCGTGACGCTGTTTATCTGGGCACCGAAACAAAATAACCCGAACGAATCGGACATTGCCCGCGCGATCACGATCATCGGCGCGACCGGTTCGGTCAGATTCTGGGAATACAATCGCAATCTGACCGACGCCAATAAATGGAAAGACTCGCGCCGGATGAGCATCTACGGCGGACAAACCGGCAATTCCAATACAAATTCAAACAACTAATTATTTATTTTCTGCGGAGTAAAAACCTTAATGTTTCAAAAAAACAACGAACGCGGCTTTTCATACATTGATGTGATGATCGCGCTCGTCATTTTGATGGTCGGTATCCTGGCTTCGACGGCGGCTTTGACGGCAAATTTGGTGCGGTCGTACGAAACCGAAAAACAGGTGATCGCCAAACAGATCGCGCTTTCGACGATCGAATCAATATTTTCGGCACGCGACATTGCCCGACCGGGCGCGATTGCCGGCTGGGAAACAATCGGAAATATCGGAAGCAATCCCGATCCGGGCGGCAATCCGCAAGGTGTTTTTCTGAGCGATTTTCGTCCGATCCGGGCGCAAATGGGCTGGGACGGAGTTGCCGGAACGGCTGATGACGCCTGTCCGGCGGGCTCGGCTTGCCAGGTGACGGGACGCCCGGACAATGACAGCGAAGTGATGAACGGCTTTGAGCGCCGCATCGTTATCACGGATTTGCAGGACAGCGACCGACCGACGCCGCCGCAGCCGATTTCGCGCCGCCGGATCGACATTACGGTGCGCTACTGGGTCAAACAAATCCGGCGCGAACAGACGGTTTCGACGATCATTACCAATTACGTGGAGTAAAAAAGATGAAGAATATTTCCAGCCGTCGCCGCTCAACCGAAAGCGGTTTTTCAATCGTCGAAATGATTGTCGCGATGATCGTTTTTATGATGATCGTCGGCACGATTTACGGGCTTCTGCAAGTCGGTCTGATTGACCGCAACCGTTCGAGCCGCCGTTCCGACGTTTTGAAAAACGCCCGTGCGGCGATGCACCTGATCAGCCGCGACGCATTGAACGCAGGCTTGAGCTACAACAAGAGCGGCGCGATCGTGCCGGACGATTTTATTTCAACGCGCCTCGGGATTCCCGCAGACACGAACACCGAACGCGATGTTTTGACTTCGGTCATCGGCGGCAACAATCTCTTTTTCAATATCCTGAATCCGGATACGAACGCGCGCACGGACTTGCTTGCTTTTGCTTACCGCGACAGCGATTTTAACGGCGGTAACGTGATTTCGCTCAACAACGCGAGCGGCGTTACGGGTTTGCCGCAAACGGTCAGACTGCAAAGCGCGGCAAACGAAGCGCGCAACGTGAAAGGCTACGATCTGTATCTCGTCGAATCGGACAGCTCGCAGGTCGCGGTCATGGCAACCGGACGTCCGTCTTTAAGCGCGATCGATATTGCGCCGGGCGACCCGCTCGGGATCAATCAGCCGCTCAACGGAACCGGCACGGGCGTGAGTCTTTTACAAAAATGCACGGCGCTCATAACCGAAAACTGCACGACTTATGTCGCGTCGGTCAAACGATTTTTCTGGGTTTCATACAAAGTCAGAAGCGACGGCACGCTTACGCGGACGACTTTCGGCAACAACTCGGGCGCGCCTGCCGCCGAACAAATACAGGAAATGCCGGTTGCCTATAATATCGAAAACTTTCAGGTCACATACGTTCTCGAAGACGGCAGCACAACCGAGAATCCGGCGGATTTTAATTTTGTCCGGCAAGTCACAGTGACGATAACGGTGCAGGCGACCGAACGCGACGAACAGCTCGGCGAGCCGGAAAGCATTACATTGACCGGAACTTTCAGCACGAGAAATTTGGAATATGATGCGGGTTAGTTGAGTTTCAGGTTTCAGGTTTCAGGTTAAATGTGCAGACCTGAAACCCAAAACCTGAAACCTGAAACCATAGAAGAAGGAGTAGAAAAATGAAAAAAAGTTGGTCTAAAAATGAAGATGGTTCGGCAATCGTGATCGCATTGCTGATTTTGACGCTGCTGACCGCTTTTGTCGCGCTCGCCGTGACGCGGACGACGAACGAAACCGTCGCGACATCGAACGACGCGGCGGAATCGCGCGCGTTTTCGTCGGGACAAGGCTGTCTCGAAGTGATGACGCGGAATTTCGACAAGATTTTTGAGGAAAAACTCTCGCCCTCAACGTCCGACCTGCGGCGTATCGAATTGCTTCGACCGCCGGGTTTTGAAACCGATTACGATTTCAACCAAACGATCACGCAGTCCGAAGCGACCAAAACGGTCGTGATGAGCGGGCAGCTTCTCCAGGGTTTGAACGCGCTGCGCGATGAATGGCAGGTCGACTGCACGGCGACCGATAAAACAAACGGCGTGCAGGTCGCGCTGCGTCGCAGGTTTTACAATAACCGCGTACCGATTTTTCAGTTCGGGATTTTCTATGACGATGATCTCGAATTTCACCCCGGTCCGCGTTTCGATTTCGGCGGGCGCGTCCATTCAAACGGCAGTATGTTTATGATGGCGAACACGGGGCTTTATTTCTCGTCGCGCGTTTCGGCGGTCGGACATATTTTTACCGATGTTGCGCGCAACGGGCGTGATTGGTCGAGCTGGGGCGAAAACGTCTGGATCAAAAACGGTTCGGGAACCTACGTCAAGCTGACGCATTTGATGGGCAGCGTCGTCAAAGCGCCGGTCAGCGGCTCGCCGGTTTTTTCGAACGCCGATATGCCGACCGTCTTTAAAAGCACGGCGTGGAATACGAACAAGGCGCTTTTTCAGGGAAATCTTTTATCTGAACAAAAATCGCTCAATCTGCCGCTGAAAATCGCGAGTTCGATTGCCGGCGCGCCGCTCGATTATATCGAATTGGTGAAACGCGGCAAGAACGTCGGCGATCTGCATAACGACGGCGCAGGCACATTGCCCATTCCGGTGACGACCGCTTCCGCCGATTCGATCACGACCAGCAAAGAGCGCTATTTCAACAAAAAAGGAATTCGCATTTCGCTTTCCGACAGTAAAGCGAAACTTCCCGGCTGCGCTTCGGGAACCGGCACGACGCCGGTAACGACCGCCTGCGGAATTCGTCTCGACGGCAGTTCTCTGGGCGACGGCGCAGCCAATACCGATCTGGACGGCTCGAAAGGCTATCAGCCGCGCCCGATGGCGGACGGTTATCAGGCGACGCGGCTGAACGGCGGGCGATTGAGCGGTCCGACATGGATAAAAATCGAGCTCGTCGGAATCAATCCGACCGACAATTCGATTCAGACGCAGGACGTGACCGCCGACATTTTAAGCCTCGGCGTGACCGAGCGCGCGCCGTTTACTCTCAATAGTTACGGAAACGCCGACACGCGTTCGGTCGTAAAATTACAAAGATTCGCGATTCCGGGCGTGCAGGTTACGGCTGCGGACACGACGTTTATGTCATATCCGAACATCGGCGGCACTAACTTTAACGTTGTCGTCGCCAATGACCGACCGACCAATAGCAGCGGTGTTCCGACCGGCGCGCAAACGTGGACGACCCGCGATAACGGCGCGGTAAGCGATCATCTTGCGCATTATAAAACGATTCCCGCTCCTGTTGGAGTTGCCGGCTTCGAACAGCGCATCGTTCCCTTCCCGATCAAAATGTTCGATACGCGCGAAGGTTTATATAACGACGGCATCACGATCAGCACGGTTTATCCCGGCGGCAATGTTCCGTGGGCAGGCGTGATGAGCATGGTTGATATTGACGTCACGAATCTGAAAAGTTTTCTCGACGGTATGTATAATCTTTCGATGCCGCAAACCGGAACCCCTTTCAGCACCGCTAATTCGAGGGCATTGAAAAACAGTGACGTTCCCGAAGCGAACGGCTGGGTTTTGTATGTTTCCGACCGGCGCGGCGACGGCGATTTCGACGGCGAGTATGATATGGAGGATATTTACGGCAATACCGACAATTTATTGCAGCCGGGTGAAGACCTCAATCATAACAATCGTCTCGATACCAACTTTTTAAGCGAAGCCGTTCGCTACACCGGAACCGGAAATCACGTTTCGCCGGCGCTTGCCGCTTCGGTTGACCATCAGTATTACCGGCGCGGCATTCGTCTGATTCGCGGCGAGCGACTGCCGGGTAATTACGATCCGGACGATGGGCTCAACACGCGCGGATTTACGGTCGCTTCCGAAAACGGTGTTTATGTGCTCGGAAATTACAACGCGACCGGCATCGGTTCGGTCGGCACCCCGACGCCGGCAGCCGATTACAACCCGCAAAACACGGCGGCACACGTTCCGGCGTCGGTCGTCGGCGATGCGGTCACGATACTTTCCAACTCATGGAACGATTCGCGAAGCTTCCGCTACCCGTTCGATTCCGCACAGCGCATCGCGACCGAAACCCACGTGCGCTTTGCTCTTTTGTCGGGCGATTCGCGAAGCAGTATCGAAGGCACGCCGAATCAGGGCGGCGGCGACCCGCGAATGTGCGGCGGCGTTCACAATTTCAAGCGCTTTCTCGAAAGATGGAACGGCGTCAGGCTGAATTACGTCGGCTCGATCATTAATCTGTTCAACGCGCACAACAGCAACGGCTCGTATAAAAATTCGGCGAAGGTTTACGAGCCGCCCAATCGTAACTGGACATTCGACACGTCGTTTCTCGATCCGACGCGCCTGCCGCCCGGAACGCCGTTTTTCCAAAACATTCAATTGACGGGATTTCAGCGTGTGAATTAACGACGCGCCGGTTCCTCGAAAATTGTTGCCTGCGGGAAAGCCCTTGCTAAATTTAGCAAGGGCTTTCCCGCGTCCCGTTGGTATGCGGCTCGCGCAAAGCTATTAGAGCAATTTTCAGACATTTGAAATACAGAAACCTTCGGAATAAGTGAAAAGTAAGAAGTAAAAAGTGAGATTTCACCTTTCATCTTTAATCTCTCACTTATTCCGAAGGTTGTGTTGCTTTTAACTGAAAGTCTCTATATTTAGGTCATTCAGCAGTTTTGTATCTGATTGAGGTTTTGAACTTTGAAAATTTTCTTTCGTATGATTTTTATTGGTGAAATCTTATGTTTTAAGATAGCATCTAATTGACCGATGATAAGAGAACTTTCCCTTATTAACAGCCGGCTCGACGGGCGCTACGACATTAAAGAACTTCTCGGTCGTGGCAGTTATGCCGAAATCTACGTCGCGCACGATAATGTCGCCGCGCCGCAATCGCCGCATAAAAAAGTCGTCGTCAAAGCGCTCAACGTTTTCATGCAGAACGATTTGGACGCCGATCTCGAACGCACGCTCGTCGAAAATTTTCAAAACGAGGCGATCGCGCTCGACCGCGTCCGGCATCCGAACATCATCAGCCGACTGGGGCACGGCACGGCGCGCGATTTTCGCGGAATGGTCTTTCATTATCTCGTTCTCGAATATCTGGCGGGCGGCGATTTAGCGAAAGCCTGCCGCGAAAAAACGTTCAATTTTCAGAAGGCTTTCAGCTATCTCGAACAGGTTTGCGCCGGATTAATTCACGCGCATCAGAACGGCGTTATTCACCGCGACATCAAGCCGCAGAATATTCTGCTTACCGCCGATCGCGAAACCGCCAAGATCGCCGATTTCGGCGTCGCCAGGTTTTCGGCGTCGGATTCGCCGATCACGCGCGTCGGGACGAACATCTACGCGCCGCCCGAACACAGCCCGATGCTCTCGGATGACGGCAAATTTTACGAAGTTTCGGAATTAACGCCCGCCGCCGATATTTATTCGCTCGCCAAAACTGCGTACGTTCTGTTTACCGGCGAATCGCCGCGCTTTTTCTCTAATCAGCCGGTCAAAGAACTTCCTTTTGCGAGCCGCGAAGAACCGTGGGCAAAGGATTTGCTCGCCGTCATGGAAAAAGCCACGCAGAATAATCCGAAAGACCGGCATCAGGACATATACGAATTCTGGAAAGATCTGGCGCGGATCAAAACTCTCGGACGCACGGACGAAGGCGAGATAAAAACCGAGGTCGCCGCGCGCTCCGCAACGCCGAAAGCGCACGTCGCGAAAGGCTATACGCCGCTCGCGCCGCAAAAACCGAAATTCAATACTTCGCGCGAACTGCGGTTTGAAAACAATCAGATTCTGAAAAATCCCGCGCTCGTCGTCAAGGTCGATAACGCGGCGGCGGCGAATCTCGACCGTTTTCAGAATCAACAGTTGAACAACATTCCCTTTCAAAATCAGCCGCTTAACAATATTCCGGCACAGCCGCCGCCGGTTCCGGTCGAAAGCCGTAATCCGGTTCTCGAGGAACAAATCGAAAAGCCGGTGCGCAAAAAAAGCTTCATGCGGCGCGCGGCGATCGTTTTGCTCGTCTTCTGTCTGTTCACCGGATTTCTCTACGCGACGCACAGCTTTTTGCGCGGCGCGGGAATTTTGCCGGAAATCAGTAATCCATTCGCAAAACCGACCGGAACGGCAAACAACGACGTAAATTTACGCGCCGACGGCGACCCGAACAGCCAAAAAATCGGGCTTGTGCCTAAAAACTCGCGCGTTCGGATTGTAAATTCGAAAGATAACTGGTATGAAGTTGATATAATCGAATTCGGGCGCACGAAAGAATCACCGACGGACGCCGAACGCGGTTGGGTAAACAAACGTTATATTAATGTAGAAAATTAAGTTTCAGGATTCATATCTCACGTTTCGAGTTAAATAAACTAACCTGAAACCTGAAACTCGAAACCTGAAACCTGAGAAATTATGAGCGTACTTGATAAAGTCAGAAAATGGATTGACGGCGAAACCAGCGAGTTGGTTCTGGAAGAAGCCGCGCGCGACGCGCAGATTAAACCGCGCAGCCAGTCGGAAGAATTCATCGTCAAAATCGCGCGCGAAGTTGAAGCCGTGATGCAGAACGAAATGGTTCCGCTGCCGCAGGGCACGACGATTATTCCGACCGAATACACGATTTTTCTCTCGGACGAGGACGATAAAAACTGGCAGGGCGCGAAACGCCGAGGACTCGAACAAGGGCTTTACCACATTCTCGCGGAACGCGCCAAGGAAATCGCCGGTAAAAAGAAGCTCGAAACCCAGAGTTTCGCGGTTCAGTTGCGCGTTGACGGCACGCTCGAACAGGGCGACATCCGCGTTCAGCACAGTTGGGAAGACCCAAACGCCAATAAAACCAGCATTTTATCGCGGATGAAACCGAACATCGAAATTCCGCCGAAACCTGCACAGCAAAATCAGCAGCAGCCGAATTTCGCGCAGAATCAGCCCGTTCAAAACCATCCGATTCAAAGCCAGCCCGTTCAAAATCTACCGCTTTCCTCGGACCCGCCGCCAACGATGCTTCCCGGTGCATTTACGCCGGTTCCGAATTTTCAAGCTCAGCAGCCGCGAGCCGTGATGCCGGTCGAAGAAACCGGCGAGGAAATGACGCACGTTCAAAAACGCGCCGCCGCCGAACTCTATAAACTCGAAATCTGGCGCGGCGGCGTTCGGCAAAACGTCGTTCCGGTTTATCAAAATCAGATCACTCTCGGGCGCGGTTCAAAATCCAAACCGGTCGACATTCCATTGCAGGGCGACCCCGAGATCAGCCGCCGCCACCTGACTTTTATGACCGACGGCAAGGGCAATTTTTCGATGATTAACGAAGGCAGAAATGCGGCGATCATCAATAATTACGAGCTTCCGATCGGACAGCAAATATCAATTACGCCCGGCGTTCCGATCACCGTCTGCACATATATGCTGCGAATCCAGCCGAAGTAGATAAGAGAGTAGAGGAGAAAAGGAGTGAAGGAGATTTGTTTCTCCTTCACTCCTTTTCTCCTTTTCTCCTAGCTTTTTACTACGGTTTGATCTTCAAAGTCGGGTCGCCGAGCAATGCCCACGACAGCCGAACATCGCGACCGCCGTTCAGATTTTGCTTGGCGTCTTTTACCAGATCGCCTATTCTATTCATATTTCCGACATTAAGCTGGTTATAAAAGCGTGTTGCCAGAACTTCCTGCTCGGGCGGCGTGGTTTTTCCGGTCGAAGCCCAAACAGCCGGACTGCCGCCGTTCGGCGCTCTGAGCAGCGATTCGCTTAGACTGTCGAAATCCGTGCGGATAAAATACCCGTTCAGACAGGTCAGCATAAAGTAAATCGTATAATTCGGGGCATTGTTAAGCACTGCCGCGTCGTTGAGCGTAAACCAGTTGCCAGCCCAGATTCCGGGCGCGCCGTGTCCTGCATAATTAACAAGATAAGGTCCCTGATTCAGCGACGCCAGCAGCTGAGTGCGTGAATTCGCATCAGGGCGATAAGGAAATGATTGCGGAATACTCGGCGGAAGCTGTAACGCCAACCGGCGACTTACAGCCAGAAAGTCATAACCGTCCGGAAAATCGCTGGCAAGAACCGCGCCCCGACTATAAGCGGTTGGCAAACCTGCCTCGAAAGTCATCGCTTTGTTTAAAGCCTGCGTCACCTGCGCCGCATTGCGGACGGGCATTCTGCCGATCGCAATTTCTGCCAAACCGTCGTTATTAAAATCGCAGAGCGCTTCGTCGCTGACGGTTTCCTCATAAACCGTATCAACGCGTTTTGAGGGGATAAAATTCTGATACGCGCGATTTTCATAGTTTCGGAAATCGTAGCTCATATCGCCCAGCAAGAAGATATAATTCGGCGGCGTTTGCCAGTTGTTTTTAGCGAACTGGAAAAACTGCGTAATTCCGGTCGTGTTCAGCGAACCGTATGCAAACTCGTCTAAAACATCATCAATATCTACGACTTCGACCGTCAAACCCTGACTGCGGCGATAATTTGCCCAGTCGTTTGCCTGCGCCATCCAGTCTTTGTAGGAAACGATTATCAATTCGCCGTTATGCGCCGCCGTCGAAAGCGTCGAAGGATTATTCACGGTAATCGAGCTTGCCGTCAACAATCCCGAGTCTTCGGCGGCAAAAAGCGTCCGACCGCGATTCGAAGGCATTACAACGCTGTAGTTTCCGGCGTCGTTTTGAATCGGCAGATTTATCAGAACCGCCGGATTGTCGGGGTAAGTCAGGTCGAAAACCCTGATGTTCGGCGAAGTGAAACCGCTGATCGCGGTTTGCCGGTAATTGCTCGTGTAAAACGAAAGGCGGTTTTGAATCGCTTCGTATTTGCGGGAATAGCTGACCCTGATTGATTCAAGCAGATTGCTGTCACCGAGCCCGCCGAAAGTTCTCATCTGGAGAGTGTTCGAGCCTTCACGCAAAAATGATGTCGGAATCTGAAAAACTCCGGACATCAGATTAAAAGTGTTTCCGTTTATCGCAGTGAGCGTTTCGCCGTTGATGACCGGAACAATCTGATGCGGTACGCCGGTAATTCCCTGAACGTTGATCTCGAGCGTGGCTTTTGCAACGTTAAAATCAACGCCGGTCAAATTAAAAGTAAAATTCGCCGCCGGCGGAGTCGGCGTATTGTTGCCGGAGATCACTACGTTGCCGAAGAAATTTTCCGCGTCGCCGTTCAAAATGTCCGCGAAAAGATAAAATTTCCGGTCTTTGCGCTCAAAGGTTTGATAATAACTTTTTCCGGCGACATTGCCCGAGAGCGGACGGATAGTTGCCGAATTCATACGCAGACCGTTCTGCGCGCCGACGAGCAGAAAATAAACTTTCGTGTCGGCTTCGGGCGTATCAATTCCCTTGCCGTAAAATTCGATGTACGAATCGTTTGCGCCGACGATAATTGCCTGTTGGTTGCCGTCAGTATAAAGCTGCCACAAATTGCCCGAAGCGTTTACGTCGAAACCCGCCGCTTGCAGTTCGGCGCGTGAAACACGATATATGCCTTCCTGTTTCACGCCGATCTTCACGCCCGGCTGCGATGCCACCCAGCGCTGCGTCGTGATGTCGGGAGAAGCCGTGTTTGTCTCAGCCTGTACCTGCAATTCCTTGGGCAGAATGACCGCGTTGTTTTCGAGCGTCGAAGTCGTTTCCGCCTTTCGGCTCGCTAATTCCTGCGACGAAACGCCGGCGACCGATGATAGGTCATCAACGGATTTCGGCGAAACTTCACCGATGATCCGGCGATTTCCGTTTTGTTGAAAACTTTCGATGTAGTAGGTATTTCCGGCATTGCCGAGCTCGTCAAAGTATGAATAAGCGCCGCCGTTGACGATGTCTTCGCTCGAAATCGTGCGACCGCCGCCGACAATTCCCTCGCTCACGAGAGTTCTGCCGTTTTTATCTTCGCGGTAAAGGTAAAAACCAAGATTACGATTTTCGTACTCGGCTTGCCAGCGCAGATAAACGCCGTTTCCGTCCGTATAGGCTTCGGCGCTTCGCAGTTTAACGTCCGTCGGGATTTCGCTTTTTATAACCGGTATTTCGTCTTTTATGAGCGGCGTTTCCTTTTTCGCCGCCGGAATTTTTCCGGGATTAACGGTTCTGATCTTTTGTGAGAAGACCTGTAGATTTGCCGCCGAACACAAAACGACGATAACAAAAAAAGCAACTATTTTTTTCATAATACTAAGGCACTCCACTCCGAAAAAACTGACAAATCTAATCGGAAACCAATTTAGTGAAAATCAACCAAGTGAATTTGTATATATAAACTTACTCTATTTCAAGACAAATTCCAAGATTTTTTACAGTTTATAAACACTCAATTTAGTCGAAACTTTAAAAAAGACTTTATTTTTTTGAAAAATTGCGTGATTTTACGTTAATGTAATAGAAAAAACTCTTTCCTGTTGCCATTTATGATGAAAATTAACCGACCGATATCTGCTTTTGTTTTATCCGTTCTGCTGCTGCATTTATTCCCGCTGTCGCAAAAAACTTTCGCCGCGTGGCGCGAACCCGTCCGCGCGAAACGCGGAATGATCGCGTCGCAGCACGAGCTGGCGTCGCAGATCGGCGTCGAGGTTTTAAAGAAGGGCGGCAACGCCGTTGACGCGGCGGTCGCCGTCGCGCTCGCGGTCGTCTATCCCGAAGCTGGAAATTTGGGCGGCGGCGGTTTTATGCTGATTCGTTTCAAGGACGGAAAAACCGTCGCGATCGATTACCGCGAAATGGCACCGGCGGCGGCGAGCCGCGATATTTTTGTTGATAAGGATGGAAATCTGATTCGCGGCGAAGGCGGCTCGACGGTCGGTTACCGCGCATCGGGAGTTCCCGGAACGCCCGCCGGACTGGATTTGGCGTATCAGAATTACGGCTCGAAGAAAGTTCTCTGGAAAGATTTGGTCGAACCGGCGCGGCTTCTCGCGCAGAACGGCTATGTCTTGAGTTATCGTCTGGCGGAGCTTTTCAAATCCTATAAAGGAACGCTCGAAAAATACGAGGACAGCAAAAGAATTTTTCTCAACGGCGGCAAAATGTTCGAGGAAGGCGACACGTTAAAACAGCCCGATCTCGCTTTAACGCTCTCGCGAATGCAGAAACTCGGCGCGAAGGAATTTTACACCGGACGCACCGCGCAGCTCATCGCCGACGATATGAAGCGCAATAAAGGTTTAATCACGATGGAAGATTTGAAAAATTACGTCGCCAAAGAACGCACGCCTTTGCGCGGAACGTATCGCGGCTACGAAATTATCACGATGCCGCCGCCGTCGTCGGGCGGAGTCGTGATGCTTCAGGTTTTGAATATGCTCGAAAATTACGACCTTCGTAAAATGGGTTATAATTCGGCGCAAAAACATCACCTCGTCGCCGAAGCGATGCGCCGCGCCTTTGCCGACCGCGCCGAATTTATGGCTGATCCCGATTTTGCCGAGGTTCCGACCGCGAAATTGATTGACAAAAATTACGCGAAGCAGCGCGCCGCATCCATAAATTTGACGCAGGCGACAAAAAGCTCGGACGTCAAAGCGGGCGAAGTCAACATTTCGGAAGGCACCGAAACGACGCATTTCACGGTCGTTGACGGCGACGGAACGGTCGTCACAAATACTTATACGATCAACGATTTATACGGCTCGCGCGTGACGGCGAAAGGAACCGGCGTCCTATTGAACGACGAAATGGACGATTTTGCGGCGCGTCCCGGAAAAGCGAATCTTTTCGGGCTTATACAGGGCGAGCGCAACGCCGTACAGCCGAAAAAACGTCCGCTTTCTTCGATGACGCCGACGATCGTTCTGCGCAAGGACGGTTCGCCCTGGTTCGCGCTCGGCGCGCGCGGCGGACCGCGCATTATTTCGGCGGTCTTGCAGTCGGTCATCAACGTGATTGATTACGATATGAATATTCAGGAAGCGATCGACGCGCCGCGCATTCACCAGCAATGGCTGCCCGACGAAGTGATCTACGAACCGATGGGAATGTCACCCGATACGATGCGGCTCCTGCAAGGTTTCGGGCAGAAATTCTCCGATCGACCGATGAACATCGCTTCGGCGACCGGCATCGCGATCGAAGAAAAAACCGGCATCAAATTCGGCGCGATAGATTCGCGCAGCGACGGCGCGGCGATCGGCTACTGATGAAGTGAGAAATGAGAAGATGAGATGTGAGAAGATGAGAAATGAATTTATTTTCACTTCTTACTTCTCATCTTCTTTTATTTTTTGTCGAGTAATTTGGTCGTCGGATCGGTCATGCTCGAAGGCTCTAAGTCGTTGGTTTCGCGCCAGTTGCCTTGTTTCGGCGGCATATAGACGGAAGTCGGGATTGATTGCGGCGGCGGCAGCGCGTTTTGGTTTCGGCTGCCGCTTAAAACATTCTGCGCGGTTTGATATGCGGCTTGTTCGACCGATTGCCCGGTCGGATCGCTCGATTCAAACATCATCGCGTAAGCGATTCGCAAAAGCCCGCCGACGACCAGTAAGATCAAGGCGATGACGACCGCGAAAGGTTCGCGGTTGGTCATAACGGTCAGAATCGCCAGAATCGGGACGACCAGAAACGCCAACATAAAGATAAACAAACCTTTTTTTATTCCGCGCCGGCGCGGCGTATCTGTTTTAGCGGGCTTTGAAACCGACACGCCTTCGAGATTTCCGTCATTGGCGACGAGCGCGCCGACGCCGGTCATCAAAAACCCGCAGCGCGAGCAGAATTTGGTTTCGGTTGAAGTTTGTTCCTGACCACATCGCGGGCAAAACATATCTTTTTCCTTGAAATACTAATCTTTCTGCAAAAGCTTGGTTGTTTTGTCCGTCACGCTCGACGGCTCCAAATCGTTCGTGTCGCGCCAATTCGACTGGCGCGGCGGCGCGTAAGAATCGACCGGAATCGACTGATGCGGCGGAAGCTCGCCGGCAGCCGGCTTTTTCTTCATAAATTTCTGCGCGGTCTGATAGACATTTTCCTCGATGGTTTTATCTGACGGGTTGCCCGATTCAAAAATCAGCGCAAAAACCATTCGCACCAATCCGCCGAGTAAAAAAATAACTGCCGCTAAAGCCACAATATTGTCGTTGAAACGTAAAATTTCGGAAAGCACGGCTAAAACCGAAACAATTACGATGCCGAACAAAAACCACGCACCGCCCTGTTTCAGTCCGCGCCGGCGCGGCGTCGGCAGTTTCGGCGCATCCTGCGTCAGTTGCTGCGGAATGCCGCCGTTCAGAACGATTTCCTGTAAGCCGTTCATCACAAATCCGCAGCGCGAGCAAAATCTGGTTTCGGCTGAAATCTGTTCCTGACCGCATCGCGGACAATAAACTTTCATAATTCTTCCTTCAAAATTATTCATCATTCTTCAAAAGCCTGGTCGTGCCTTCGGTCACGCTACTGCGCGAAACGAGTTCGCCCGTGTCGGGCGCTTTCCACGAACCCGCCAGCGGCGGCGCGTAATCTGAAATCGGCTGGCTCATCTGCGGCGGCAGCGCCGTCTGCGTTTGTCTGCCGCTCAGATACTGCGCTGCGGCGCTCTCGTTCGGCAGATCGTTTTGTCCCTGATAAGGCTTGCTATTTAAAAACATAAACGAGAGCGCCGTCATCAATAACGCGCCGCAAAAACCGACAATTGCCAGAAACCCAAGAATTTCGCCCGGAGCGCCGGTGACTCCCGCCAGCGGAAGCAGGAAAATACACGTTACGATAAACCAGAGCAGCGCGATTTTCAGACCGAAATTGCGCGTCAGCCATTTTTTGCCTTTCCCGTGCAAATCGGCTAATTGCGGAAGAAAGCCGCCGTGCGCGAGAATCTCCGACACCAAGCCGAGCGGAAAACCGCAGCGCGAGCAAAATTTAATATCTTCCGAAATCTGTTCCTGACCACAGCGCGGACAATGCATTTTGTTTCTCCAATTAACAAGGAAATCCCTAAGACTCAAGCCTTAACGAATTTTTACACGAAAAAGTTCGGATTGCAATCAAGTTTCTACTCAAGAAAGACGCGGAAGTTTCTCGTCCGAAAAGGAGCGAAAAACGGCAAAGGCGCGACCTTGAAAATGTTCGGCGCGGGCGATGGTTTCGAGTAAAATTTGAAAGATCGGTTTAAGTCGTTCGGGCGCCGGAATTTCGCGGCTCAGATCATCGTCCGACGTGAAAAACGTAAAGCCTTTGAGGCGTGTTTCTTCGACTTCGTCCAGATAATTCAAGATCAATTCGCCCGTCGAAAGCGCTTCGGGCAGAGTCCATTCGAACGGGTCGTCCCAGAGCCGCGTCGTGATGCCGCCGAAAGTCTGCTCGACCGCCGCCGCCGAACGCAGGATGTATTCGCCGCACGAATTAACCGGAAAAAGCGCCTCGCGCTCGCGCGGCTGCCAGTAGATTTTTTCCTGCGGCACGAGCGGCACGAAATCAACGGCGCGGCGGTGAAGCTTCAAAAATTGCGCATCGAGCGTCTTAATTAACTGTTTCATAAAAAACGGGTAAAAAACGGGAACGACAAGATTTTAACTTGCCGCTCCCGTTTTTGTCATTGTCACGCCGAAAATTTATTTTTTGTTAAATTTACGATCCTTTTCGATAATCACGAGCCCGTAATTTTTCCCTCTGATCACCGCGCCGGTCTGCAATTTGCCCTTGACGCTTATTTCCGCGCCTTTGGTCGGCACGCCTTCCTCACTGCAAACCCAGATCGAACCGGTTCCGTCGTCTAGTTTATAGCAGCCGCCGCTGACGCCGAGAATCGGTATATTAACGCCGCTCGAATCGCGGACGATGCCGGTTATCTTGACGGTTTTGTTTTCATACTTTCCGGGATTCGACTCCAAATCCGCAATACTTCTGGTCTTTGCCGCATAAACCGCTAATCCGCTTGTTACCATTAAGCCGATCAGCAGCACGATAATTTTATTTTTCATCTCCAATTTCCTCGCTGTTTGTCTTTAAAACTCGGAGAGAGCAGTTATTTCTTATGCTAGAGATTCAATTCGAAGTAAAAAGTTTGCCAATTTTTTCAATATTTGCGATGCTTATCTTGCTCTTTCTCCAAATCCCTTTACGAATAGGAAAAACCAACGATGACGGCACAAGCTAAAACTTTGCGTGAAAAGTTTTCGTTCACTTCGAGCATTGCGGCGGACGTTTGGACGCCGAAACCGAATGCGCGGGCTTACGAATGGTGGTATTTCGACGCGATCAGCGACGACGGTCGCGACGCGGTGGTAATTATTTTCCTCGATAATTTCATCTTTTCGCCGCGCTACAACCGCCATAAAGCCGAAAATCTCAAACACGCTAAAACAAATCCGGAATCCCAAATATCAAATCCCAAATCGAATGTTCCGGCGGTTTCATTCACCTATTATCGCGACGGCAAACCCGTTTATCGCGCGATCAACGAATTTAACGGCGATGAATTTTCCGCGTCCGAGACCGAGCCTTCGTGCAAAATCGGCGAAAATTTCTTTCGCTTCGAATCCGCGCCGTACGGTTCGGGATATTTTATTTCGATCAAAGCGCTGCTCAGAAAAAACCGCGTCCTCGATGCGCAGTTTGAATGGCTCGCGATCGAGAGCGATTTTCTGCCCGAAAAATCCGGCAAACCCGGCGACGCGCACGTTTGGAATCTGGTTGCCGCGCGCGCCGACGTTTCAGGCAGAATCACGGTTAAAAGCGACGCCGGAAAAGAATTAAACACCGTCCATTTTCGCGGCACGGGATATCACGACCATAATTACGACAACCGCTGGCTGCCCGAAACCGTGCAGGACTGGCAATGGGGCAGAGCGCATTTTTCCGACGCTTCGGCGGTTTTTTATCGCTACAAAGAATGCGGCACCGAGGAGGATACGACAAAACTTTTCACGACCCGCAACGGCGAGCTGCGCGAACGCGACGCGCAATACGAAGAACAACAATTTGCGCGCGATATTTTCGGAATCCGTTACCCGCAGCGCCTGACGTTTACGACCGACGATAATATGCGCCTGCGCGTCAAACAAACTAAAATCATTGACGCAAGCTTTTTTTACCTGCGCTTTCTTTCGGAAATGACGCTCACACTGCGCGACGGAAAACCGCGCAAATCCGTCGGCATCACCGAATATCTCAACCCGAAAGCCCTCAAATACCGCTGGCTCGACTGGCTCGTCAGTATGCGCATCGGACGCAACGGGAAAGGCTCGTTTCTTCCTTAGTTCATTGAGTTTATTGAGTTCTTTGAGTTCGTTGAGTTTTTGATTAGGAGGAAGCTATATTGCTGTTTTCAAAAATTTTGAAGATATAAAGGCTTGGCAAACAGCGCGTGAGGTCACGAAACAAATTTATCTGGTAAGTTCCGACGAAAAGTTTTTTCGTGATTTCGGTCTTCGTGACCAAATCAGACGCTCCGCTGTGTCAAGCATGGCGAATATTGCCGAAGGCAATGGAAGAAAAACTAATAAGGATTTCGCAAACTTTTTAGTAATAGCCCACGGTTCAGCCGCTGAAACTCAATCTCACCTTTACGTAGCTCTCGATCTTAACTACTTAACTCAAGAGCAGCTCACAGCAATCTACGGTAAACTTGAAGAAACCTCAAAAATGACAATGACGCTTTGTATTCATCTTCTCAAAAGCTGAAAATCGGATTCAGGATTCTTACTCTATAAACTCTATAAACTCTATAAACTATTTATTCATATCGCAGCGCCTCGATCGGATTCAGACGACTCGCGCGAAACGCGGGCAGAACTCCGGCAAGAAACGCGATCACGCAGATTATCGCGACGATCGAAGCGAGCGAAACGGGTTTGAAAGCGATCAGATTGTAGCCTTCGAACGATTCGTTGAAAAATCGCGCCGCGTATGAATTAGCCGCCAAACCGAGCAGAATCGCGCCGCCGATGCCGACGACCGCGCCCCAGAAACCGATCAGGATCGATTCGAGCGAAAATAAAAAGAATATTTTCGCGCGTCCCATGCCCAAAGCTTTTTGCAGACCGATTTCCTTCGTGCGCTCCATCACGGCGATGACGAGCGTATTGATGATTCCGAACGAAGCCGCGAGCAGCGCGATAAACGCGAAAAGGTTCATACCGATCTGAAAGATGCTGATCGCGTCGTAAGTTCGCTTCGACTGGTCAGCCATCGTTTCCGCGCTGAAGCCTTTTTCGTCCAAACGCTTTTTGACCTTTTCGACCGCTGCCAAATCGCCCGCCACCTCGAACGAAAAGCTCACAATCTTGCCGAAGTCGGGCGATCCCATGCGCTGCTGTTCGTAGATTTTCTTTTCGGTCCCGAGATCGACGGTCGAAAAATTCGAAGCCATAAAACCTTTGGTCGCGACGCCGACGATTTTCAGCCTCAGCGTCTGCATCTGGGGCGGATTTCCGGCTTTGAAACCGACCGTCACTTCCCTGCCGATCAGCGACGCGAAATCTTTCGTCCAGGCTTTGGCGATGTCGTTTTGCAGGATGATCTGGTTTTCGCCCGTGATCTGCCCGCCCGCTTCGAGCTTCTGCGTGACGCCGCGCGCGATCGCGTTGACCTGCACCTGAAGTTTTTTACCGTCGCCCGTCGTGATATATTCGGTGCGGATTGGATAATTCGGCGAAACTTCTTTGACCTCTGGAAACTCCTCGGCGAGCCGCCGAATTTGTTCGTCCGTAACGGCGATCGTGTTCGGGTCAAAAGCGTCTTCCTCGTTTTTCTGCTCTTTGTATTCGGCGGGTTCGTTCTTGGATTTACCTTCGGGCTGCGGGATTTTTTTATGGATGAATAAAACATTAGTGCCTTCGTAATTTTTTACCTGAGTTTCGATATAATCCTTCATTCCGTCGCCCAAACCGTTGGTCAATGTGAGCGTAAACGCGCCGACAAATATCGCCAGAACGGTCAAAATAGTGCGCAGTTTATTCCGTAAAAGATTGCGATTCGCGGTGATGATCAAGTCTGTTATTTTCATAAATTTGTTTTTTAACGCAAAGGCGCAAAGCCGCCAAACGTTTTGGGATTTGTGAATTCGGATTTCGGATTGAAATTTTAATCTGAAAATAAATCCGCAATCCGAATTCACAAATCCGCAATCGAAATGCGTCTTTGCGTTAAAATCTCCTAACTTCTCTCCGAAATAATTTCTCCGTCTTTTAATTCGATCCGCCGCGCGCATTTTGCCGCCAGTTCGTCGTCGTGCGTGACGATGACGACGGCGATGCCCTGTTCGCGGTTGAGGCGAAAAAGCGTGTCTTCGACCATCGCGCCGGTCACCGAATCGAGATTTCCGGTCGGCTCGTCGGCAAAGATCACTTTCGGCTCGCTTGCCAGCGCGCGGGCGATGCAAACGCGCTGTTTTTCGCCGCCCGAAAGGTCTTTCGCCGGTTTTCGAGCCTTGTCTTCAAGTCCGACCGCGCGCAGGTATTCCATTCCCTTCTCGCGCCGCGCAGCAGTCGAAAGCCCGCGAATCTTGAGCGGCAGAACGACGTTTTCGAGCACCGAATCGCGCCCGTTAAGAAAAAACTGCTGAAAGACGAAACCGAAAGTTTCGTTGCGAAAAGTATTTAATTTACGCTGCGAAAACCCGCTCACGTCCTCGCCGTCGAAAGTTATCTTGCCGCTCGACGGCGAATCGAGACAGGCGAGCAGATGCATCAGGGTCGATTTTCCGCTGCCCGATTTGCCGACGATCGCCAGACAATCGTCCTCGGCAATACTGACCGTCACGCCGCTTAAAGCGCGGTATTCATCGCTGCCCGATTTATAAGTTTTCGATAATTCGATTGCTTTTAACATTAAATTAGTGCCTCGTTTGTATGATGTGACTGTTAAGCCGGCAAGTCTTACGTCGAAAATTTTTAAAATGTTTCAAACGGAGCGCGAACGACTCGTCCGCATTCTTCTACTTTTAATGACGCCTGCGGACGAGGAAGGTTCCGCGCTCTCCAAATATTAGTTAAAAAAAATCTTGGCAATCGCTTGACAAGTGTGCTAAGATAAAATCTCAAATTTAATCAAAAGGGAGAAAATTGTATATGAAATGTTGGCATTGTGAAAATGAACTTGATTTGAATTTTACAACCGATAATTTTGAAAAATATTACCATTGCGCGGAGTGCGAAAAATGGTATGAAATGTCCAAGGACAGAGTGAAAATTAATGGAGCTGTTCCTATCCGATTCGTAGAATTGGACGCGCGCCCTCATATCCCGGCTGCTGCAAACGCATTGTACGCTTAACTGGCGTCGATCGTTATACAATTTTTGAGGTCAGACGATGAAAATCGCCTGACCTCTTTGTTTTTAAACCGGGAGCGCGAAACCTTCCTCGTCCGCAAGAATCGGTAAAAATAGAAGAATGCGGACGAGGAAGGTTCCGCGCTCCGTTTATATATTTTTCAGCCATTCGGTCAGCCCGCGCATTGTTTCGACGCGACCGAATGATTTGCCTTGGAGTTCTTCGTCCGAGACGCGTTCGTGAAACCACTCGGTTTCGTACGGCACGAAAACCGCCCGCGCGCCCGCTTCGATAACGGGCAGAATATCCGATCTTAGGGAATTTCCGACCATCAGAAACTCTTCCGGCGCAATGCCGTGACGGCGCATTACATATTTGTAGATTTTCGCGTCCTTGCGCGGCACGATCTCGAAAGCGTCGAAATAATCGCCCAAGCCGGAGCGCGCGAGCTTGGTTTCCTGATCGAGCAGATCGCCTTTGGTAATCACCATCAAGCGATAGTTTTTCGCTAATTCCTCGATGGTTTCGCGAACGCCTTCGAGAACGTCGATCGGCGCGCCGAGCATTTCCTTTGCAAATTCGATGATCTGCTTAATCTTATCGCCCGTGATGCGTCCTTCGGTGAGCTCGCAGGCGGTTTCGATCATCGAGAGCGTAAAACCTTTTATGCCGTAGCCGAAATGCTGTATGTTTTTAGTTTCGGTCGCGTCGAGATGCTCCTCGATGAAGGCGTAATCGTGATAATCCGCGAGCAGCGCGGCGTACTTTTCCTTGACCGAGATAAAAATGCGTTCCGTGTGCCAGAGCGTATCGTCGGCATCAAATGCGATGGTCTTAATCATAGCGGTAGAATTTTCAGCCGCGGATAAACGCGGATTTCGCGGATTAAATTTAATTATTTTTATCCGCGAAATCCGCGTTTATTCGCGGCTGAGTTGTATTTTATTGATTCAAAAGCTGTCGCAAAACATACGGCAGAATGCCGCCCGCTTTGTAGTATTCAACCTCGATCGGCGTGTCAATGCGAAGCGTCAAAGCGACTTCTTCGCTCGAACCGTCGGCGCGGTTGATGGTTAATGTTACGTCCTGACGCGGTTTGACTTCGCCTGCAAGACCGCTCAAACCGAACGTTTCCGTGCCGTCGAGGTTTAACGACTGCGCGTTGTTTCCTTCTTTGAACTGCAACGGCAGAACGCCCATTCCGACGAGATTCGAGCGGTGAATGCGCTCGAAAGACTGCGTGATGACGGCTTTTACGCCCATCAGACGCGTTCCTTTCGCCGCCCAGTCGCGCGACGATCCGGTGCCGTATTCCTGACCGCCGAAAATGACCGTCGGCACGCCGTTTTCCTTATATTTCATCGCCGCGTCGTAAATCGTCGCGTCTTCGCCGTCGGGCTGGTATTTCGTAAAACCGCCCTCGACCGGCGCGACCATCAGATTTTTGATGCGCACGTTGGCAAACGTTCCGCGCAGCATGACGCGGTCGTTGCCGCGCCGCGAGCCGTAGGAATTAAAGTCTTCGACCGGGACGCCCAATGATTGCAGATAAAGTCCGGCGGGCGAACTGGGTTTGATCGCGCCGGCGGGCGAAATATGATCGGTCGTAACCGAATCGCCGAAAATCGCGAGTGCGCGCGCATCTTTGATATCCGAAAACGTGCCCGCGCCATTGCCGAAATCTTCAAAATACGGCGGTTCCTGAATATATGTCGAATTCGTGTCCCATTCGTAAACCGCGCCGTCAGATGTCGGGATATCGTTCCAGAGCGGATTCTGCTCGGCAAATTCGCTGTACAGCTTTTTGTAGGTTTCGGCGTCGAACGCGGCTTCGAGATGTTCCTTGACTTCATCGAGCGACGCCCAGATGTCTTTCAAAAACACGTCGTTGCCGTCCGAATCCTGACCGATCGGGTACAGGTAAACGTCCTTGAGCACCGTCCCCGCGAGCGCATACGCGACGACGAGCGGCGGCGACATCAGGAAATTCGCTTTAATGTTCTGGTGAACGCGCGCCTCGAAATTGCGGTTGCCCGACAAAACCGACGCCGCGATCAGATCGTGTTCGACGATCGCTTCTTCGATACCCGGATCGAGCGGACCGGAATTTCCGATACACGTCGTGCAGCCGTAACCGACGAGATTAAAACCGATCTTGTCGAGATATTCCTGCAAGCCGGTTTTATTTAAATATTCCGTCACGACGCGCGAACCCGGCGCGAGCGAAGTTTTAACGTAATTCGGAACTTTCAAGCCTTTTTCCACGGCTTTTTTCGCAACGATTCCGGCAGCGATCATCACCGACGGATTCGACGTGTTCGTGCAGCTCGTAATCGCCGCGATCAGCACGTCGCCGTTTCCGACCGATGTCGTCTGCGTCGGCGTTTCCGCGTTCATATCTTCGACGCGGTCGGGTGTCGGGCGATTATTCATCATCTCGGTTTCGGTCAGAACGCTCGTATTTTTCGTGCTCACATCGCCTAGAACCGGCAGCGGAATTGATTTCGGCGATTGTTCGCCGCCACCTACCGAACTGTGCGGATGACTCACGCCCATCGTCACCATAAAGCGTTTTTCAAGGTCTTCGGACATTTTGCCGTAGCCGCCGTCGGTTCCGGCTTTCGTGAATAATTCGATAAAGCGATCGTCCAAAGCCGAAAGCTCGATGCGGTCTTGCGGGCGTTTCGGTCCGGCAACCGACGGCGTGATGGTTTCCAGATCGAGATTCAGAACGGTTGAATAATCAACTTCGCCCGCGAGCGGAATCCCGAACATTTCCTGCGCCGTGTAATAGTTCTTGATGGTTTCGATCTGTTCGGGATCGCGTCCGGTCGCGCGAAAATAATCCAGAGTTTTTTCGTCCGTGCCGAAAAAGCCCATCGTCGCGCCGTATTCGGGCGCCATATTCGCGATCGTCGCGCGGTCGGTCGCCGTCAGAGCGGTCGCGCCTTCGCCGAAAAATTCGACGAATTTTCCGACGACTCCGGCTTTGCGAAGCATTTCCGTGATGCGCAAAACCAGATCGGTCGCCGTCGCGCCCTGCGGCAGCGCGCCCGAAAGATGCACGCCGACGACATCGGGCGTTAAAAAATAAACCGGCTGACCGAGCATTCCGGCTTCGGCTTCGATTCCGCCGACGCCCCAGCCGACGATGCCCAAACCGTTAATCATCGTCGTGTGCGAGTCGGTTCCGACCAGTGAATCGGGATAATAGACGCCGCCCTTTTCAAAAACGCCTTTGGCGAGATATTCGAGATTCACCTGATGGACGATGCCGATTCCCGGCGGCACAACGCGAAAGCCGTTAAACGCCTGCGTTCCCCATTTGAGAAATTTGTAACGCTGATCGTTGCGCTTGAATTCGATCTCCATATTGCGCTCGTACGCGGCTTCCGAACCCGAATAATCAACCTGCACCGAATGGTCGATCACCAGATCAACCGGCACGAGCGGTTCGATCACGCCGCTGTCTTTGCCCATCCGCTCGACCGCCGAACGCATCGCCGCCAGATCAACCAAGAGCGGAACGCCGGTAAAGTCCTGCAAAATAACGCGCGCGACCGTGAACGGAATTTCTTCCGTGCGCTCGCTGCCGGCGTTCCATGCGGCAAGCTCGCGGATGTTCGCCTCGGAAACTTTTTTCCCGTCGTCAAAATTTCTCAAAACCGATTCCAGAACAATGCGGATCGAAATCGGCAGGCGCGAAATCGCGCCGATGCCTTCCTTTTCCAGCTGCGGCAGAGAATAGAAAACGCCTTCCGCGCCGTCGCCGGTTTTAAATGTTTGCCGTGTGTTAAAAAGATTGTGTGTCATATTAGCAGTATAGATTTTAAAGTTTAATAAACATCAGGTAAATCAAAGCTAAATTTTAAAATCGGCTGTCCGAAAATACAAGCGTATATTAGCTTTAGTAATTTTTTTCATCTAGCCGTCCGGACTGATTTCCGCAACTTATAATTGCGTTTGTAGGAAGAAATTTCCCGTCCGGCAAAGCGTTTTTAAAATTAAGCAGCGGATTAAACTTTAGTATCGCATAAAACTTTGCGAACTTTGGAGTCTCCGCGTGAAAGAACCGCGCGCAGAAATGCGGAGGTGACAGGTCAAATAAAACTTTTGCTATCTAAATAGACAGTGATTTTGCAAATTATATAGTTTATTTTAATATTACCGTCCGGATTGTTGGGCGAATTTACTGATTTTGGAGCGATTATAAAATGATTTTTACACGGGACGAAGAAGTTATCGAACTGGCAGAGGCTTTTGAAAAGCGCACTTTGCCGAAATCCGATTGGACGCACGCGGCGCATCTCGTCGTCGGGCTTTATTATTGTTATCACCATCCTTTCGGCGTCGCGAAAAACCTGATGAGCGACGGCATTCACTGGCTCAACGACGCGCACGGCACGCCGAACACCGAAACGAGCGGCTATCACGAGACGATCACGGTTTTTTGGCTCAGAACCGTTGACGAATATCTCGTCAAAACGGGACGCGGCAAAGGTTTGGCGGAGCTTGCCAACGGCTTGCTCGAATTTTGCGACGACACGCGCCTGCCGCTCAAACATTACAGCCGCGAACGGCTTTTTTCCGTCGAAGCGCGAATGCATTTGGTCGAACCGGATTTAGAGGATTTTGCATTGTCAGTCAATAAACAGGCTGTTGCCGGATAGATTATCCGAATTTAAAAACGATTTTTCCAAATGTAAGAACCATTCCTCGGCGTGTAAAAATGATTCTTATATCTCGTCTTTGTGCCAAGCCGCGCCTTGCTTCCAACTCCGCAAACTGCTTGTCTGACACTAAACGACGCAGCCTGATTTTTTTATCTTCGCGACTTTGCTAAAATTAAAAATCAGGCTTATATTCAATTTTCGGTTCGATTTATCGATACGAATTATCAAAATGAAAGACGGCGACAGTAGCAGTAAAAATGGCATTTCCGCGAGTTTTAACGACCAAAATTGTGCAGAAATTCGTGCGCTTTCCCTCGCGTCTCCGTCGTCGTCTGTCTAATTACCGCTTTGTCGCTTACCTCGCAGTTCTCGGTCCCGGAATCATCGCCGCCAACGCGGGCAACGATGCCAGCGGAATCGCCACTTATTCAACCGTCGGCGCGGCTTACGGCTATTCGCTTTTATGGGTTTTCCTGCCGATGATGATTTCGCTCATCGCCGTGCAGGAAATGTGTGTGCGGATGGGCGTCGTTACCGGTCAGGGCTTGGCGGATCTGATCCGCGAGCGATTCGGCGTGCGCTGGACGACGCTCGTGATGCTTTCGCTTCTGATCGCCAACATGGGCGTTATTATCTCGGAATTCGTCGGCATCGCGCAGGCGTCCGAACTTTTCGGCATCCCGCGTATTATCACCGTTCCGGTCACCGCCGGTTTGATCTGGTGGCTTGTCGTAAAGGGTTCGCAAAAGCGCGTCGAGCGCGTTTTTCTGGCGATGTCGCTCGTCTTTTTCGGTTACGTGATTTCCGCTTTTCTGGCGAAACCGGATTGGTCGGAAGTCGGCAGACAGCTTGCCAAGCCGAATTTAGAATTTCATGCCGGTTATCTTTTTACGGTAATGGCGCTGATCGGCACGACGATCACGCCGTTTATGCAGGTTTATGTGCAGTCGTCGGTCGTCGAAAAAGGAATGGACGAGGAAGATTTGCCGCTCGCCCGCGCCGACGTTATCACGGGGACGATTTTTGCCTGTTTGATCGCCGCGTTTATCGTTATTTCGACCGCCGCAACTCTGCATCTTCGCGGCATCACGGAAATCGAATCCGCCGCGACCGCCGCCGATAGTTTAGCGCCGATTGCCGGTGTTTACGCGAAATATCTTTTCGGCATCGGGCTTTTCGGCGCGGCGATGCTCGCGATGGGCGTTCTGCCGCTCGCCACGGCTTACAGTCTGAGCGAAGCGCTCGGCTTCGAAAAAGGTTTGTCGCGCACATTTCGCGAAGCGCCGATCTTTATCGGAATTTTTACCGCGCTCATCTTGTTGGGCGTCGTCGTCGCGCTGATTCCGGGCATTCCGCAGATCAAGCTTTTAATTTTTACCCAAACCATCAACGGCGTTCTGCTGCCGGTTATTCTGATAACGATCGTTTCGCTTTCTTCAAACCGCGAGATCATGGGCAAGTATGCGAACGGCGCAATTTTCAAAATCTTCGCGTGGTTTATAACAATAATCGTTTCAATCCTTTCGCTGATGTTGATTGGAAAAACAATTATTGATATGTTTTAACCGATTTCGGATTTCGGATTTGGGATTTCGGATTTGCTGTCGCATTGACCGAATCACGCGTATTCCAAAACTTTGCAGTAAATCAAGCGATTCAAAATAACTGATCGGCTCGTAAACGAAACAAATCCGAAAGCCGAAATCACAACTCCGAAATTAAATTATGGCTGTTTCCGAACTGCGAAAGAAAACCGTTTTCCTGCTTATCTCGATTGCGATAATCACGCTCGTTTTAATCATTATCCCGAACGATGACACCATTAACACGAATCTGGCGTCTTATCTCGGTCTGAAGTTCGACAGCTCGACCGGGCAATTTACGAATTTGAACGGCTCGATGGAATCGCAGGTCGGCGTAACGACGATATTTTTACTCATCAACGTCCTGCATATTATCAAGGTCATTCTCGGAATGGCGATCGTCATTATTCTGGTCCGGTACATTAATTACCTGATTTTTCATCTCGTGCTGCGCAATTCGTCGCAAAACGAAATTTCTTCGCTGCTTAAAACCGTACTTTCGATCGTCGTCTGCATCGTCGCTTTTTTCATCATTTTTCAATCGCAGTATCCGACCGTACAGCTCGCGCCGCTCTTTACCGGCTCGACCATTATCGGTATCGTCGTCGGTCTCGCTTTGCAGGACACGCTCGGAAATCTTTTCGCCGGAATCGCGCTCCAAGCCGACCAGCCGTTTCAAATCGGCGATGTCATCAACCTGCAGAACAATAAATGGACGGGCGTCGTCGAACAGGTTTCGTGGCGCGGCGTGAAAATCCGCACGTTTCAGAACAAGATCGTCGTAATCAGTAACTCGAGTCTCGGCAAGGAATTTATCGAAGTCGCGCCGAAGGACAATCTCAACGCGCGGCTGGTTTTCTTTAACACGATCTACTCGACTTCGCCGGCGCGGACGATTCACATGATCCGCGAAGTCGTCCGGCAGGTCGAAAACGTTTCGCCGAAGATTCGTCCGATCGTCCGCATCCGAAATTTAGGCGACAACGGCATTGATTTCGAAGTTAAATACTGGCTTGAAGATTACACGAAATACAACGACACGGACGCGCTCGTCCGCCAGCGCATCTGGTACGCATTTCAGCGCGAAAATATTCATTTCGCATTCCCGACCCGCACGTTGTATGTCGAAAAACAGGAACTCGAACCGAATTTCACCGAATCGGCGAGCGAAATTTTCGAGCGCCTGAGCGAACTTCCGCTGTTTGCTCCGCTAACGGACGACGAAACCCAACAGATCGCCGAAACCGTCGAGGCGAAAATCTTTTCGACGGGCGAAAAAATCGTGCGGCGCGGGCAGGACGGAAACTCAATGTTCGTGATCCATCGCGGCGCGGTCAAAGTGCAAATCAACGAGGACGGCAAAATTAAAGTTTTACGCAACTTGAACGAGGGCGATTTTTTCGGCGAAATGGGACTTTTTACGGGCGAACCGCGCACGGCGACCGTGATCGCGACCGAAGAAACCGAGGTTCTCGAAATCAAGCACACCTGTCTGAAACCGGTGCTCGAAGCCAACCCAGAACTGGTCGAAAGATTCGGAGACATCATCGAGGAGCGCCGCGCGAGTTTAACCGAGGTCAACGCGCTCCATAAAACCGATCCGCAGGCGATGAAATCGGGAATGTTCGATTCGATCCGCAAATTTTTCGGACTTCGAGGTTAACTTCAAAGTTGGCAGGTAGTTTTCAGAGTTGCAGGAAGTTTCCAGAGTTAAAAAACCTTCTGCAACTATCTGCAACTTTCCGCAACTCTGTTAACTTTCTGCAACTTCCTGTCAACTCAAAAGATGTGCAGCGAGCAGCGGGATCATTATTTCGTGATGCCCGGTGATCGAATAGCCGCGTCCCGCGCCGCCGGCGGTCGGACGCCGGACGACGTTTGTGAGCGGTCGGTAATGCTGGATAAAATCGAAATTCGCGGTCGTAAAATCCTGTAATTCGAAACCGAGATTGCGCACGACCGTCACGGCTTTTAAGAATATTTCGGGCAGCGTGACGGCTGAACCGATATTCAGATAAACCCCGCCGCCGTTTAATTCCTTAACAATCGAACAAAAAAGCTTGAAATCCGTGTGTGATGCCGCGCCGAGTGCCGCGCCGTCGCAAGCCGGGTGAAAATGACCGATATCCGCGCCGATCGTGAGATGCGCGGTGAACGGAATTTTACTCATAAACGTCTGGCAAAGCAGCGATTGAACGGCATTCGGCGGATTCTGTCGCAAAACTTCCCTGCCCATCGCTTCGCCGAGACCTAAACGATCGCGCGCGCCGTTTTTCGCCGCCGCGTTGAGAATCTCGCCGGTTTCGCGCGCCGCTCCGAAATCTCCTTTACCTAAGCCCGCGTCAACGTCCTCGGACGTAAAACCGACGAGCGCGATTTCGGTATCGTGAACGAGCACCGAACCGTTCGCGGCGATCGCCGAAACGAAGCCTTGCCGCATCAAATCAATCAAAATCGGCGCGAGCCCGGTTTTAACGACGTGCCCGCCGATGCCCCAGATGACCGGTTTGCCCGATTCGCGCGCGCGTCGAACTTGTTCGGCGATTTCGCGCAGTGATTTGACGGCTAAAATGTCGGGCAGATTGTCGAGAAACTCCTTAAGCGACGCATCGCCCTCGACGGGACGCGCAAAATCGCTCACCGTAACCTTGCTCGGACGCGAAGCAAGCTCGTAAGTGCTTATATTTTCTAAATCTATCGGCTTAAAATCTTCGTAAACAGACATTTTTTCGGATTCCGGAAATCAATCTACTTTACCGCAAAAGATGAACTGAAAACAAAAAAGAGGAAAGGTTTTCGTGGTAAAACCTTTCCTCTTTCTGATTTAGATTAATGTCGCAAGCGACATTTCTACTGAGCGATATAGGCTGCGGGAACCGGAATATCGCCGTTTTGACCCCATTGTAACGAGAAGTACGAACCGTTGGAGCTTCTCAGGATGTACCATTCGCCGGTTGACGGGCGGAAGATGGCAATATCCGACGTTCCGTCGCGGTCGTAATCAGCCGGGACAGGAATGTCGCCGTTGACACCCCAATGAACCTGGCTTGCAGTTCCGGTCAGCGAATTCAAAATATACCAGTCGCCGCTTGACGGGCGGAAGACTGCCAGATCGTATTTACCGTCGCCGTCGAAATCACCCGAGACAGGTAAATCCGAAGCAAGACCGAAGTTTTGAACCGCTACCGAGTTGGTCGAACTCATGGTGATATACCACGTTCCGTTGCGATAGACGGCTACGTCGGTTTTGAAGTCGCCGTCGTAATCGCCCTGCATCGGTTTGTCGGTGCTGATACCGAATGCCACCGTATAGTTGGTGCCATTGGAACTACGGGTAATCCACCACGTGCCGGTTGACGGACGATAAATCGCGACATCGGTTTTGCCGTCGCCGTCGTAATCGCCCTGTACCGGTTTGTCGCCCGCCGCGCCCCAATTCGTTACTTGAACCAAAGCGGTAAGGCTCGAGATGACATACCATTTTCCTTCCGAAGCACGGAACACTGCCACGTCCGCTTCACCGTCACCGTCGTAATCTCCGGGTACGGGGCGGTCGCCGGCTGCGCCGAACGACAGAATTTTCGGTGTCAAGCTGGCTGATTGCAGGATATACCAGCCGCCGTTGCTCGGACGATAGACGCTCAGATCGGAATACAGATCACGGTCGAAGTCGCTCACGTATGCGCGATCTTCGTCAATGATAATTCCGATGCCCTGACCGTCGGTAATCGTCGCGTTTACCGGATTACTCAAATTCAAGAAGAACGTTTCGTTTGCTTCCTTGAGCGTTTTGCCGATTAGCGCAACCGTCACCGTCTGGGTATTGGAAGAAGCAAAACTCAACGTTCCGCTCGCCGCTACAAAGTCAACGCCGGACTGTGCCGTTCCGCTTGCCGTCGCATACTGGACGGAAGCCGAAGCCGCATTCGAACCGGTATAAGTTACCGTGAAGACAGCATTTGCGCCGCCGGTATTGCCTTCAAAGACGCGAACGTCGTTGACGGTAATCGTGCCGGAAGGTGCCGGATCGTCGTCAGTTATGGTCACGGTCGCCGGATTCGGTGTTCCGATCGTTGCGCCGCCGGTTGTGCCGGTAATCGAAGCCGTAAAGGTTTCGCTGCCTTCGAACAGTGCGTCGTTACAAATCGTCACGTTGAACGTTTTGGACGCCGCATCGCCGTCAGCCCAGTTGAGCGTTCCGCCTGCGGTCACGTAATCAACACCCGCGCCGCATGAAGCGCCGCCGGTTGCCGTTCCGTTTGCCGTCGTGTAGGTCGCCGAAATCGCGCCCGCGCTGCCGCCGGTGCGGGTTACCGTCAAGGTTACCGTTCCGCCGGCTTCAGCGACCGTATAGGTTGCCGAGCTGAACTGAACGCTGCCCGGTGTCGCCGCCGCCAAAACTTCGTCGGCACCGATATCGGGCGGAATGTCGCGCGTCTGACCGTCAATGTCGGTCGTCACGCCAAGACCGCCGACGCCTTGTCCGAGCAGCGGACTGGTCGGCTGCAAGTGCAGGTTAGTCGGCGATACGAATAACGGATCAACCGCCTTCGAATTCGCGTCCTGTCCGGTCGCCGTCTGCCAGTCGGCAAGCGTCGGTCGAACTACACCGCCAAGCGAACCAACCGAACCGGTTGAGAAATAGTCGTTATAGTCAATGAAACTAAAGACATTTGCCGCCGCCGCCGTGAACACTGAGAATCGTGTCGCACCGGCAGTTTGGGTGTTGGCAAGTATATTATTCCTCAAATCAATCGCACCGGCAGCAATCACCGCGCTCGTTATATTTAACGCCGCCGTCGTACCGCTCGCTTGATTGGTGTTCATGTTGATCGAGTTGTGGTAGATCTTAAACCCGCCGGCAGTGACAGCATTATTGATGGTAATGCCGTGTCCGTTGCTGGCTACCGTTGCCGAACCGGCTGCTTGAATATCCCAAATAAAGTTGTTTGCAATCAAGATATTCGTCGTTGTAGTTGAACCAAGCTGCATACCGAAAGCACCGGTTCCGGTTGCACTCAGGTTCTTAACATTCGAAATACGGTTGCCCGAAACCGTACCGTTGGTCACGGTAAAGGCAATCTGAATTCCGGAGAGAGCACCAGCCGTTCCGGGAAAATTGGTAACACCGAGAACCGTGTTGCCGCTGATGTTGAAGTTGTTTGCATTTCCCATCAACATACCTCGGAAGAGGTTTTTGTCAGCTTCGATCGTCGAACCGAACTCGTTATTGGTAATCGTCCAGTTTTGGTCGAAACCGATATTGCCCTGATTATAGAGCGAGTTCTGAACACGATAGATGTGGTTATTTGTGACCGTGTTGTTGTTGTTCGGCGCTTCAGCCGGACCGCCGATCGTCACGCCGCTGCCGGCAAGAATACCGGCTGTAGTTTGCGCAGTCCCCGTACTCGCGCCGTTGATAATAAGATTTTTAATCGTATTATTGTTGGCGCCGTTTGCCGCACTGGCACTCTTGATCCAGAAAACGGTTGAAGTTCCGGTTTGATTATTGGTAATCGTCAAACTTCGATCGGTGCCGCCCGAAAGCGAACCGTCAAAGACGATGCGGTCTGCGCCGTTCAGATTAATCAAGCCGTTACTTACAGCTCCCGTGCCCGAGATCGTGCGCGGCGCGCCCGACGGTTTGATGGTTATCGTGTAACCGCCCGCGCCGGATTCAGCCACCTGATTAAGAGCAACCGCGCCGGTTTCCGCCGTCAGGTCGCTTGTGATGTCAACCGTCAGATTACCGGAAATTCCCGCGAGATTGAGCGCTGCAAACAAGCCGCCCGGATTGGTCAGCGACGTGTATGTTCCGCCGGTTCCGACCGTCACCGTGCCGCCGACCGGAGTAACGGTATTAAACGTTCCGGTAATCGTGTTGTTGCCCGGATTCGCATCGCCCGCGAGTTCAGCCGAAGCCTCCATCGTGTAGGTGCCGGGTGTTGCGATCGAAGTTGACGGGAACGACACATCGACGTTCTGCAAAGGCGCGATCGTCGCAATTGTCGCCGTCTGGTTATAAATAACCGTCATTGCCGAGTCAATAATGCGGAATCGAACCGTGACGTTGGTCTGCGTTGCCGTACCGTTATTGTTAAACCGCGCCTGCGGGGTGAACGAGCCGGTCGGAATCGTCGAGCCGTTCGGCGGGTAAACGAATCCTACTGCCGCGATGTCGTTGGCAGGTGCCGGATTGCCCGCAAATTCGTCCGCACCGATGTCCGGTGTGGTCGCGTTGCGCGCGGCGTTATCAATATCCGTCGTTACGCCGACTGCCGCGCCGCCCGATTCGAGCCTTGTCGCCGTACCGGCAGGAATATGCAGGTCGACGTTCGAAGTGAACGGCGGCGGACTCGATGACGCAAACGAAGCGTTATCGTTTGTTCCGGCGGCTGACAGAGTGCTTGTATAAGCTCTGAAGTTGGTCGCCGGGGTGGTTGATGTCGGGTCGAAATTGCCGACCAGATATTCGCCCGTGCCGAAAGTCGCGCCGACCTGCGCCAGTCGGTTAAGAGCGTCCGATCCGGCAAAGTAAGCGTTGTTATTCAGCGTCAGATTCATTGCCGACGTCGCGCCCGAAGGAAGGTAAACCGACACGTTGCGGGTTCCCGCCGGATTTCCGCCCGTGATCTGGTTCGAAAAGATGTTGTTTCTAACATCGAGTCCGGTTTGCGTCGTCGCGACGACTAAGAATGCCGCCGTCAGGTTCGTGCTCGTCGTTCCCGGCAACGCTCCGTAAAGATGTACCGAGTTGTGGTAAACCTTATGTCCCGTGCCGCTTGCAACGCGAATACCGTAGGCGCCGAAGGTCGTGCCGAACCCGCCCGTGCCGGCAGTTTGATTATTAATCATGCCCGAAACGAAGTTGTTCTGCACCGTGTGCGCGCTGGCGGCAATACCTGCGATATTGATACCGTAAGCCGACCAGGTCGTCGGGTTATTATTCCTGACGCGGTTAATCCTGTTTAGCTCGATCATCGCGCCGGTCGTATTCGTGCTGTTGACGCCGACGTTAATGCCGTGTCCGGCAGCGCTCGAAGCGACAAAGCCTTCGACATAGACGGTGTTACCGGTGATCGAGGGATTGGTCGCGCCATTGACGGTGATGCCGATCGCTGTTACCTGATCGGCTTCTCCGGCAACCGGATTACCGATCGAGTTATTACTGACCTGCAGTCCCGTATGAACGGCGGTTCCCGATCCGTTGATCGAAATCGCGCGCGCCGCCGTGACGACGCTGTTATTGCTGACGATCAGGTTAGTCGCCGTCGCACCGGCTGCCACGCCCGTCAAAACCGAAGTAATGGCGGTCGGAGCGGTTGTCGCGCCCGATGCATTCGGACCCGAGAAAATACCGAATGTGGTGTTTTCCGTTCCGGTTGTGGTGGTCGCCGTGCCGATGTTTCTGCCCGTCGCGTTTCCGACAATATTCAGATTTCTGAAAATATTGTTGTCCGCGCTAGTGACGGTCGTAATATTCAAGGCAATACGAATTACCGACGCAAACGTCACCGTATTCGCCGCCGTATTCTGAATCGTCAGGTTACGATTGGTTCCCGCGCTGTTCGGGTTGTCGCCGTCAATCGTGACGTTGTCCGCGCCGTTCAGCTCGATAAGTCCGCGTCCCGTTGCCGAAGCACCCGAAACGGTTAAACCGTTAGCCGTCGGACGAATCAGGACGGAAGTATAAACCGCCGCGCCCGCGCCGCTGCCGTTGAGAACAATGGTTCCGGCTTCGGTCGTGTTTTGATTGATGCTGATTACGATGGCGCCCTGATGGGTTCCGTCGTTGACCGCCGCAATCGCCGCCGTCAAATCCGTGTAGGTTGCCGAAGCCGTTCCGGCTGTTGCCGTAACGGTAACCGGACCGGATGCATTGTCATCGTTAAGAATCGTAACGGTTGCCGTCGCCGGTGAGCCGATAGTCGCGCCGCCGGTCGCATTCGAAAGATTAACGTTGAAAGTTTCGTCCGATTCGACATCCGTGTCGCCGCAGAACGTAACGTTAAACGATTTGCTCGCTTCGCCGTTGGCAAACGAAACCGTGCCGCCCGTGTTGATGTAGTCAACGCCTGCCGTGCAGGCTGCGCCGCCGGTTGCCGTGCCGCCGGTCAATGCATAATCAACCGTGACCGCGCCGTCGGTTCCGCCCGTGCGGTTAACCGTGACCGATACGCTGCCCGAATTTTCTGCTCCCGAATAGGTCGAGCCGCTCAATTGCAGTGTTCCCGGAGCGGTCAGCGCCGAAGGTTCGGCAAGCGTCCAATCCGAGAAGGAAGTAACGCCGGTAATCGTTGCCGTGTTGGCTGCCGCATTGACCGTGCCGCCCGGCTGCGTAAACGCGCCGTCGTATTTGAAGATCACGAAATTCGCTTCGGTCGCCGTTCCCGGAATATCCGCCGGATCGAGATAGTTAAAGGTCAAATCCGACGTGATGCCTGTTCCGGTTAATTTCCAGTAACGCGAAAGCGCTTTCGAAGGATTCGGAATGTTCGGCTGCGCCGTGTCAATTGCCGCAACCGTCAAACTTCCGGTTCCTGCCGTGACGTTTGCCGCGACCGGCGAATAGCCGTTGTCGCCGACATGGTAAGTATAAGCTCCCGCCGCCGTATAGTTGCGCTTCAGATTGCCGTCAACATAAGCTGCGACGCGCACCACGGTTCCGTCGTTAGTAATGGTATTTGCATTGGTTACGACGACGCCGTTGGTTAAGTTAAACGCTCCCGGCACGCTGATATCGCCGCCCGCAACCGTTAAGGTTCCGCCGACCGCGTTGTCGTCGACCGTCCAGGTCGCTAAAGTGCGCGCGGGGTTGATTTCAAATCCGGTCACCCGGTTAAGCGTCGTCGTTCTCAAATGCAGAACGATATGACCGCCCGAACCGCTGTTGTAAACCGGCGAAACGTCGAACGTTCCGGCGGCAGTCGGGGTGGTTGAGTTTCCGACTTGAATAACGGTCGTCGAAGTTCCGCCGTTGCCGAGCGTGATCGAACCGCTGTTAAGAAATCCGCCCGCGAAAAGATTGATGCGGTTGATGAAAATCGGCGCGTTGACGGTCGTATTGCCGCCGTTTGCGCTCATCCCGACACCTGCAAACGGCGTCGCTGCGGTGCCGAATGTGCCGGTGCCGCTGTAGGTCATCGAACCGTTTGCCGCCCAGTCGAAACGCGAACTGCCACCGGTTCCCTGAACCACGATCGCCCCGTTGTTGACGACGGTCGAACCTCTGAAGAATATCGCGCCGCCCGCCGCGCCGCCGCCGACCGCCATCGTTTGACCGGTGGCGATTGAAATATTCGGTGTTGCGCCAAGAACGCGATATGTCGAAGCGGCTCCGAATTGAAGCGTCGTTCCCGCCGGATTCGCCGTGAATACCGCCGTTGAGCTGACGCTGTAATCGAGCGGCGCGGCGTTCGTGTTCGCAGTCGCGAGATTAATGATTCCGCCCGTCAGATTAAATGTGTTCGCCGCTGCGGTCAACCCGAAACAAGCCGTCGTCGCGGTATTTCCGATCGTGCAGACATTGACCGTGCCGCCCGACTGCGTATAGCTGACGGCGCTTGCCGTCTGAAGCCGTCCGGCGAAATTCGACGTGCCGCCTTCGAAAATAAATTGCGCTCCCGCGCCGCCGCCCATCGAATTGCCGCTTGCCGTTCCGACGTTGAACGTGCCGCTCGAAACGCGCAGCAAACCGTTCATAGTAGGCGAACCGTTTAGTCCGGCAACCGTAAAGTTCGGGTTGTTGAGCCAGAAACCGGCGGTTGAAGGAATCGAATAACCGGCGGTTTGGAAAACGACATCACTAATGGTGTTTGTTCCCGAGAATTTAACGATGCCGTTAAACGTCGCGGTATTCAAAAAGCCGACAGCTCCGCCCGTAGTCAAACCGCGAACGCTCATGTTCGAAAGATTGATTTCAAGTATCGGACTGCTTGTCGTCACCGTTCCCGCGCCTTTATTGATGGTCAAAAGCCGCAGATCGGTCGTCGCGCCCGTGCCCGAGAACGAATTGTTCGCCGCACCGATGAAGCGCAGTTCCGCACCTGCCGTGTCGGCGTTGGTCGAAAGATCGAGCGTTCCGTTATTGGTCAGATCCGTGCCGACGCTTAACAGGTGCGTCGTGACCGTTCCCGTCGCATTCGAACGAATCGTTCCGCCGTTGTTAATCGTAACTCCGAGAACAACTGTTAATGTTCTCGAGGTCGCCGATTCGAATTCGACGATGCCGCCGCTCTGAACCAACAGGCTTAAAGCCGTCGCCGCCGTGTCAACCGTGACCGTACAGCCCGAGCCGATGGTGACGTTATCGCCGCCGGTCGGAACCGCTCCGCCTGTCCACGTCGTGGTCGCGCTCCACAAGCCGCCCGCGCCGGCGCAGGCTACGTTGCCCGCCGGATTGGTGATCTGACTTCCGCTGATAAAGCCGCTCAAAACGCCTTCCGTAGCCGCGTAAACACGGTAGAAATAAGTCGTTCCCGGAAACAGGCTCGTATCGTTGTATGAAACCGCGTTAGCCGCAGTTTGCGTCAAAAAGCTAAAGTTCGTGCCGTCGGTCGAACGATAGATCGCGTAGCCGACTTCATTAGTCGCGTTGTCCGTCCAGTTAAGCTGAATGCTCGTCTGCGTAACGGGCGCAAAAGTAAGTCCCGTCGGCGCTGTCGGCGCGTTCGGCGTAAATGTGTAACTTTCGCCCGCCGGTATCGCCGCGACCTGCGCGTTGTCCGAAACCGCATACGAAACGGCGTCGGTTGACGACGTCACGCTCGCAAAAGAGGTCGAAGTCGAACCCATGCCGATGCTGTAGCCGGCGTTCGTCGTCGAATTCGCACCGATCGCGCCGTACACGAATTGAACCGCGCCGGGTGCTGTCGAGCTGGTTGATTCGTTGACCCAAACCTGAAACGTGCCGATCGCCAATCCGGTCGTGCAGCTCGTGCCGAAGGTGACCATATTCTGCCATTCGACGATCAGGCGCCGGTTTCCGGGCGTCCCGGTAACCTTGAAATGAACTTTGCCGGTTGCGGGAGTACATAAATCGTCCCAGTATGCCGCCACTTTCGGATTGTTGGTGGTCGTTGCAAAATCGTTCGTACGCCCGCTCGCGGCGCTGTCAACGACAACGCTGCCGAACCTTAACAAGCCGTTGGCGTTTACCGAAAACTGCGAATAACGCACGCCGTCAAACCAGAAATCGAATCCGAGGTTCGTCACCGCCGAAGCCGTGTCGTCCAGACTTGCCGCGACAAGCGTCGTCGTACCGCTCGACATATCTTCGAGCCCGACCCCGCTTTGCGGTAAAAAGTTGTATGTTGAAGCATTGATTACCTGTCCGGTATTGTCCGAACCCAGGTAATTTTCCAAAGGTGTGTAGTTGTCAAATAATTTAGTGTCTTGAAGACTTTTATCGTTTGGTTGCCGGTCGCTGATCGCTCCCTGATTTTGCGCAAATCCATTGATCGCACAAACCAGCATTAAAAGCGCCGGTAATCCAAACTTTCTGAATAGATTCATAGAAACCCCTCAAATTTAATTTTCCAGTTAAAAGAATGCGTGTTTTACAAATTGCCTGACGTAAAAACGGCAATCTGTCTTGATAAAGTTCAGCTATTGCCAATAATTCGAATTAAGCTTAGTGATTTTCGAATTTTTATAGTTCGCTTTACTGTCGAAAGGAGATTTTGTTTCATGCTATCGTGGGAAAATCGCATCAATTCGTACGCAAAATTCAGAATACTGAATTTTAAGCCAGCCGTTTCAATGCAATCAAAAATTTTCTATTAGTGCACAAGTAAGGTAGTCGAAGAAGATTCTTTTTGTCAAGAGAATTGCCGTGCGGTTAGAGTTTTTTGTTTACTTTT
>JANOBZ010000123.1:0-5458 GCA_031411895.1 Acidobacteriota bacterium
AAGCGCCGAGTATGTTTTCGCCAGATTTTGCCGTGCCTGCGTGTTTGCGGAATCGATTTTAACCGCTTCTTCCGCGACCTTCAACGCTTTTGACAAAATCTCGAACGAACGCGCCGGATTCGATTCCTGATAAAACTGCGCACTTTGAATATAGACGTGCCAGAGACCTTGTTTGATCACGTTGTCGTTCGGATTTTTAAGGGCGAGCATTTCGCTCGTCTCGATTGCCCGAATGATTTCGATTTCGCCTTCCGCCGCTTTTTCGTCCCAGAGCATATTAGTTCCGAGCAGGACGCGCGCCTTGCCGAGCAGTCTGCCGATTTCGACATTATTCGCGTCGGTTTGCCGCAGTTCTTCAAGCTCGCTGAGCGCGTTTTGCAGTGGCGCGTAAACCTCGGCGACCTGATCGTTGAAATAATAGATCTGCGCGAGATTGATCCGTGTTTCGGCGCGGGCGCGCCGCAGTTCGACAGACGCAGGCTCTGAGGCAATCAGCTTTTCGTAAAGCGCGAGCGCATTTTCGGAATCCTTAATCGAGCCGCTGATGTCGCTCATCCACCAGCGGTTATAGCTCGACGCGCTCAGATTCGCCGCCAGCCTTTTTTGATTTTGAGCATCGCCCGGATTTTTTTGTGCTAATACCAGACGAATGTTTTGCGCTTTACCGTAACTTTCAATCGCGCCGCCGAAATCGCTCAGATTCGGTTTGTTCGGCGCGCCCTGCAGTTCGCCGATTTTTTCATAAGCCGAGGCAAGTTCCGATTGCAGTTCAAGATCGCCGGCGGCTTCGCGCGAAAGGCTGTCGAGATATTCCAGCGCGCGCTTGACCAAAATCCGGCGCGCTTCGGTCGATCCCGGCAGCCGTTCTATTTTCGGGCTTAGTTCAAAAAGCAGAGCGTTCGACAATTGACGCACGTCGTTAAACCTTTTCTCGGCTCGAATCTGATTCGCTTCCGCGCGCCGCGCCTGCCAGACGGTCGCGACGATGCCGCCGGTTAAAGTCAGAAAAATCAAACCGGCGGCGAAAACCGCGATCCGGTTGCGGTTGACGAATTTCGTCGCCCGGTAACGAAGCGTGTCGGGACGCGCTAAAACCGGTAAATCCGAAAGATGCCGGCGAATATCTTCGGCAAATTGCTCGACCGATGAATAACGACGCTCCGGCTCTTTTTTCAGTGCTTTCAAAACGACATTGTCGAGATCGCCCCTTAACGATTTGGGATTCGGGATTTGGGATTTGGGATTTGTTTTCGATTTGTTTTGGTTGGTCGGCTTTTCACTCGTCGAAGTTTCGGTTTTCTTGAAATCCGAAATCCCAAATCCCGAATCCCAAATCCGTATTGATGGTCGTTCGGGTTCGGTTTCGCAGACGGCGCGGACGATTTCTTCGGCGCTGCGCGTTTTCAGTTCGAACGGGCGCTGACCGGTCAGCAGTTCGTACAAAATCACGCCTAACGAGTAAACGTCCGTCGAGGTCGTCACCGATTCGCCGCGCATTTGTTCCGGACTTGCATATTCGGGCGTCATCGCGCCGAGTTTCGTTACCGTCTGCGCGCTTTCGGCTTCAAATTCCGGTGTCAGCAGTTTTGAAATCCCGAAATCGAGCAGTTTCGGAATGCCTTCTTCATTGACCAGAATATTCGACGGTTTTAGATCGCGATGCACAATGAGATTACGATGCGCGAACGCGACCGTTTCGCAAATTGCGCGAAACAGTTCGAGACGCGCTCGCAGTCCGAGATTTTCGCGCTCGCAAAATTCGTCGACGGGAACGCCTTCGACATATTCCATAACGAGAAACGGCAGCCCGTCGGCAGTCGTGCCGGCATCGAGCAGGCGCGCGATGTGCGGATGCGCGAGCGCGGCTAAGATTTGTCGTTCATGAGCGAAGCGACGGCGAATATCGGCGGTGTTCAGTTCGCGTTTGAGCAGCTTGACGGCGACGCGCTGCGCAAACTTTCCGTCAGTTCTTTCGGCAAGATAAACCGCGCCCATTCCGCCGTGTCCGAGTTCGCCGATGATTTTATAATTGCCGATTTGCTGGTCGATCAACGCGTCGGGCGCATCTTCCTGATCAAAAAAGTCGGCGGAAAACGCGACCGCCGGAGACGCGAGAAATTTTTCCGCTTCGGCTTCGCCCGCGAGCAGAGATTCGACTTCGCGGGTGATTTCATCCGTGCCGCTTCCGGCAAGAAATTTGCGTCTCTCCGCCGGCTCAAGTTCGAGCGCGGCGTTGAGCAATTCTTGGACCTTTTGCCAATTTTCAGGGTTCATACAATCTAACGCGAGATTTTGCGTGAGAAGCTGACAGAGAGGATTTTGGATTTTAGATTTTGGATTTTGGATCGGTCTGGCAGCGAAACTTGAATTGTTTCCATACGAACCGATTCTTTAGCGAAAATCCATTAAGCTGCTTACGAGCTTCTTAACGCGGAGCAAAACCAAAATCTAAAATCCAAAATCCATTCACTTTCTCGTCGTCGCAGATTCGACCGACAGTTCGCGATAAAGCCAGAGCCGCGCCGTTTTCCAGTCGCGCAGTACGGTGCGGCTCGAAACGCCCAAAACTTCCGCGATCTCTATCGTCGGTCAGCCCGCCGAAGAAACGCAGCTCGACGATTTTTGCCTTGCGCTCGTCGAATTTGACTAATTTCTCTAAAGTTTCGTCGAGCGCGATCAGATCCGAGGCGCACTGTTCGAGCGGAATCTGAATGTCTTCGATTGACAGCCGATCCGCCGCGCCGCCGCGCTTTTCCGAAGCGTGTGCGCGGGCATGGTCAACTAAAATGCGCCGCATCATATTTGCCGCGATGCCGAAAAAATGCGCGCGATTCTGCTACGAAATCCGCGTTTGGTCGACGAGTCGCAGATAGGCTTCGTGAACAAGCGCGGTCGGCTGCAGCGTATGCGAACCGCGTTCCCGAGCCAGATAACTTTTCGCCTGCCGGCGAAGCTCGTTATAAACCAGCGGCATCAAACGCGCCGGCGCGTCCCGGTCGCCGCCGCTCCATTCGTGCAAAATTTGAGTAACTTCGTGCTGAAGCTCATCGCTCATATTCCTGGTTTCGCGTTGATTGTAACCCGAAAATTACTTTTTTTTCAAAAAATTTTTCGCGCGTGTCAGTTTTCGCCTCAACATCTCGCGTTTGTTAGCGAAAGGAAATTTTTGAAGACTTTGAGCTGATTAAACGAAAGGAGAAAAGAATATGTATTTATTAATTGTGCGAGCCGGCGAAGGCGCGCAAAACAAACAACTGACGACCGGACAGATCGAGAAAAAAGACGGCTCGAAAAAAGAATTCGCGGTAATTCCCGGAGCCGCTCAAAAGTTGGACTTTGAGTACGGCGATAAAGTCGTTTGCGTGCACGGAACGTTTTTGATGCTCGTTCACACGGATTCGGACAAACAAGTGACGGCAATTCAAATGCATGACCGTTACTGGCTGCCGAATCACGAGGTGACGATAACCGAAGATTTTATGGACCGGCAAAAAACCGAACTTTATAAATTGCCTTTAACCGGAGTCAATCACCGTGTCAACGGCGGTCGGGTCGTCCGCTGACGCCCGAAATATATAAAAGATTTTTTGGCGAGAAGTTTTGCGACATTTACCGAATCTTTAACAAACCGTTTCGACCGGCATATCGGGCTTCATAGATTCATCTCGCTTTGGTAACTGAAAAAACTTGAAATTATTTTCAAACGGAAATTAAAAGGAGAATTATTAAAATGCAACGAACGATTCTGAAAAAAGCTATTCAGGCGATCTCGACGATGGCGCTGCTCACCGTCATAATTTTGGGAACCGGAAGCTCTCTTTCGGCGCAATTTACGTTTATGGGCGACTACGATAAAACCTTCGCCGCGCCCAACGGTTATTTTGTCGATCCGCAGGAACCGGATCCGACGGTCGCCACCTTTCAGACGCTTTTTACGACCGGCGATTTTGCGCCGGACGGTTCGATCATCGCCGGCGGGCGGCACGTTGACACCAACGCTTCGAGAGGACATTTTTACCTCAAAAAATTCGTTGCTTCGGGCGCGCCCGATTTGTCGTTCGGCACGAACGGTTTCGTCCGGACGATTTTTTTCACTTCCGGCTCAACTTCCGGCGGCAGCATCGTGCCTTCAAATGACACGCCGTATGTTTTGAAAGTTCAGCCGGACGGGAAAATTCTGTTCGCGGGCGAATGCTTCATCACCTCGCCGGACAATCTGCCGAATTTCGGGAGTGATGCCTGTCTTTTGCGCTACAACGCGGACGGCTCGATTGATAGTTCGTTCGGCAATGTTTCGGTGCTGGTCGGCGGCGGACTAGGTCCGAGCGGCAATCAGATTCCGGGTTCCGTCTTTGCGGTCGGCGGCGGCAGATTTATCACTCAAACCGGCGTTATTGACGCTCCCGGCAATCCCGGACCGCGGCGCGGAACAAACGGCAGATTTACCGATATGGCGATTCAGCCCGACGGCAAAATCGTCCTCGTCGGCGAAACGCGCAACGAATACAGCAATGGCGCAGCCTTCGCTCAGGTCGCGTTCCTGATGCGGCTCAACCAGAACGGCACACGCGATGATTCTTTCGGCGCAAACGGAATCGTTCAAATGGCGGCGAATCAGGTCGGAGCTAATTGCTATCCGAACACGGGTTTCTTCGGCGTGCGGCTGCAAGCCGACGGACGAATCATCGCTCTCGGCTACGATTCGGTGGTTAATAATAACAACTGTTCGACCGGCTCAAATTACGGAAACCGTTTTCTCGTCACGCGCTGGACGGCTTCGGGACAGGCGGAAACTTTGCGCCGCCTCGACAACAACAATAATTTCAACTCGCAGCGCGAACGCGCGACGACGGCTTTTTTCACCAGAGACGGCAGCAAAATTCTTGTCTCCGGCTCATACGACTGCAAAGCGACGTTGGTTCGCTTTAATGTTGCCGATTTGTCGGTTGATACGACTTTCGGCACAAACGGCATTCGAGGCTACGGACAAAACTGCGGCATTTCGGTTGCGCCGTTCGGAACGACTTTGTATATCAAAGCGATTCAGCCTGACGGCAAAATCATCGGCGCGGACAATTACCGCACTTTAACGACCTACGTCCGCTTCAACCCCGACGGCTCAAGCGACCAGTCATTCGGCAACGACGGCTTTGAATTCAGTCCCGGCTTGCGCGGCAGACTTCAGCTTTTCGTGACGACCAACACCGGCGCGAACCAACTCCAGGGCGGACATCTTCTCATGCGACCGAACGGCAGAATCAATCTGCTCGGTTTCGCCGGAGCGTTCAACGGCGTACGCGCCGTCGTTTCGCAGCAGAACACGACTTTGCAGAACGGAATTTATGCCGATTTTGAAAATGACGGGAAGGACAATCTCGCCGTTTATCGTGCTTCGACCGGTGTCTGGCACAATCTCGATAGCCGCAACAATAATTACTCGGCTGTTAATTGGGGAGTG
>JANOBZ010000124.1:0-125183 GCA_031411895.1 Acidobacteriota bacterium
TTTTTGTGCGTGTTAACTGTGCTGGCTTTTGTAATAAAATAAATTCACGACTAAAAATGCTTTTCGTTTTTTTTTTTATTGGGGTGGTCTGTGTTGGGTGTTATTTATATAGAAAAATCCGACTGACCACCGACCACTGAGAAAATTATGGCAGATAAAGTTGTAGTAAAAGCAGAAAAAAGGGAAGGTCGCGGCAAAAACGATTCGCGTCGTTTGCGTGTCGCAAATAAAATTCCCGTATCAATTTACGGCGGCGGCGAGGATTCGGTTGCGGCGGCGGTTGATTTGAAGGATTTGGCGGCGATTTTGCGAACCGACACGGGCGTTAATACCGTGTTTTCGCTCGATATTGCCGGTGTCGGCGCGCACGACGTGATTTTTCAGGATCGGCAGATTGATTCCATCAAAGGTCGTCTTTTGCACGCGGATTTACGCCGCATTGCAAAGGGCGAGAAGATGGAAATGACCGTTCCGCTTCATCTTGTCGGCGATGCACCCGGACTTCAGGAAGACGGCGCGGTGATCAACCAGCCGCTTCATGAAATCAAGGTAATCTGCGAACCGGCAAATGTTCCGGACTCGATTGATATCGATGTTTCGAACCTTAACGCCGGTGAATCAATTCACGTTTCCGATCTGAAAGTCGGAAAGGGAATCGAGATTCAGGAAGCGCCGGAAACCGTTGTCGCAACAATCGCGATCGTCAAGGAAGAAGAGCTCGAACCGCAAACCGAAGCAGCCGGTGAACCGGAAGTTATCGGCGGAGATGCCGCTGACGGTGATACCAAATCGGACAGCTAATTTTTTGCAGGAAGGCGGATTGAGATTTTAAAAGATTATGGATGCGCTTTCTGAAAAAAAATGGCTGATCGTCGGGCTTGGAAATCCGGGCTTGCGTTATGAAAAGACGCGCCACAATCTCGGCTTTATGCTGATTGACCGGCTGGCGCAAAAACTCCAAACGCAGGTGCGGCGCGATGAATGCCGATCACTCGTCGGGCGCGGTGAAATTGAAAATCAGACGGTCGAGCTCGTTAAACCGCAGACTTTTATGAATTTAAGCGGTGAAGCGGTAAGCTGTCTGGTCAAAAAATCAGACCGCGCGCTCGAAAAGCTGATCGTGATTTCGGACGATCTGGCGCTGCCGTTCGGCAGAATCAGGCTACGTCCGAAAGGCACGCACGGCGGGCAGAACGGTTTACGGTCAATCATTGATTGTCTGCGAACGCAGGATTTTATCCGTCTGCGAATCGGAATTCAGCCCGAACATCCGATCGGCAGCGCGAGCAGTTTTGTTTTGGAGAATTTTTCCAAAAACGATCTAGCGGAAGTTGAAAATATTTTAGAGACAAGCGCCGACGCGATTTTTTCCGTGATTCGTCACGGAGTCGAAAAAGCAATGGCGCAATTTAACTGATTTGGGATTCGGAAATTCGGATTTAGGATTTATTTGTAAAGCAACGATTAAGTTTCAAAACAGGCAGATCCAAAATCCAAAATCCAAAATCCAAAATCGAAATGCCCTTCTTGCTTTATCTTTTAAAGGTAAAGCTCGAAAGCCAAAAGGAGGAAAAGAAATTGGCAAATAGAGTATATGAAGTAATGTATATTGCCCAGCCGGATACGGTTGAAGATGACATTACAAAATTAAATGAAGCAATCACGAGTTTAGTGGAAAAAGACGGCGGCACGGTGTCGGTCGTCGAGGGTTGGGGACGCCGCCGAATGGCATATCCGATAAACAAAAAGACCGAAGGTTTTTACGTTTTATTGGAAATCGAAGGTTCGGGTCAGGAAATCGCCGAATTGGAACGCCGTTTTCGCGTTAACGATTTGATTTTGCGGTATATGACCGTTCGCGTTGACGAAGACCGCAAAGCGGCGGATAAGAAAAGCGCGAAACGCGAGAAACGCAAGTCGAAACGCGGCGGCGGTAATGGTTTTGGCGGAGGAGCGGATTCGGAAGACGACGCTCAGGAAGGTTAAAAAAGGAGTTTAAAAGAAAATGGAAAGAGATAATTTTAATGATGATGAATTGAATCTGGACGCCAGCATTGACTCGGAAATCGAGAAAATGCCGCGCCGTTTTCAACGCCGCCGTCCGCGCCAGCTCGTTCCCGACTATATTGACTGGAAGGATGTCGATTATTTGAGACGCTTTATTCCCGAACGCGGAAAAATTATGCCGCGCCGCATTTCGGGCGTGACGGCAAAAGACCAGCGCCGTATTGCGAAAGCAATCAAGCGCGCGCGCACGATGGCACTTTTGCCGTTCGTTGCCGACTAAACTAAAAGGAGGATTTTTAACAAATGGCAAACACAACAATTCTTTTACGCGAAGATATTGAAACCTTGGGCGGACGCGGCGAAATCGTCAAAGTCAAGTCGGGTTACGCGCGCAATTATCTTTTGCCGCAAGGTTTAGCGACCTTGGCGACGAAAGGCAACGTCAGGCAGATCGAGCTCGAACGCGGCGCGCTTTTAAAGAAAGCTGCCGTCGAAAAAGAGACTGCCGAGCTGCAAGCCGGACAGATGGGCGATATTTCGCTCGCCTTTACGCGGAAAGCCGGTGAACACGGTCATCTTTTCGGTTCGGTGACCTCGATGGACATTGCCGAAGGCTTAAAAGCGAAAGGCTACGAAATTGACCGCCGCAAGATCGTTATGAAAGACGCGATCAAGGACACCGGCGATTTTACGGTCGGCATCAAGCTGCACCGCGAAGTAACGCTCGAAATCCCGGTTAAAGTTCGTGCCGAAGGTCAGGAAGACGCTCCGGCGGCAAAGGAAGCTGCTGCCGCGCCGGCTGCGACCGAAGCAAATACGGAAGAAAGCGAAAGCTAAGATTTTACCTAAAATAAATCGGCTTATAATCTTTGGTTCCAAGCCGGTTTTGTAATAAAATCAGAGACTGCAAAATTAAAAATATTGCAGTCTTTTTTTATCCGAAAAAATCGAAAAATCAGACGGAGACGGTGTTTATTTAAAGAAATATTAAATCTCACCGATGGCATTTTTCTTACTTCAATCAAATGAGTTCCGAAGCGACGCGTGAGCAGTATCTAGAGAAACCTCTTCCGAGCAGTGCCGAAAGCGAGCGCGTGATCCTCGGCGCGATTTTGCTCGACAATCAACTCATCACGCAGGCAATCGAAAAGCTTTCGCCCGAAGATTTTTATTCGCCGCTGCATCGCCGGATTTACAAGGCAATGACTCATCTTTTTGAGCGGAGCGAGCGGATTGATCCGATTCTGATCGGCGAAGAACTCAAAAAAGACGGCTCGATTGATTCGATCGGCGGCGTTGCTTCGATCACGAATCTAACTTACGGCTTGCCGCATTTTTCCGACATTCTAGACTACGCAAAAGTCGTTAAGGATAAATCAATCGTTCGCAATCTGATCAAAGTCTGTAACCAAATAACGAGCGAAGCTTTGTCCGAAGAAGACGACGCGAAAGACGTTCTCGATAATGCCGAGAGGATGATTTTTGCGCTCGCCGACGAACGCACTCGCCAGGGCTTTTCGCATATCCAGCCGATTGCCGAAAACGTTCTCGCAAAAGTTCAGGAATACGCCAAACGCGAATCTCACGCGCTGACCGGATTATCAACCGGTTTTCGCGATCTGGACGAAAAAACATCGGGCTTGCAGAAAACCGATCTAATCATCATCGCCGCGCGTCCGTCAATGGGAAAAACGGCGCTATGTCTAACGCTTGCACAAAATGCGGCGATTTTGGAAAAAGCCGTGGTCGCCGTTTTTTCGCTCGAAATGTCGAAAGAACAGCTTGTCATGCGAATGCTTTCGTCGGAAGCGAAGGTTGACGCGCATCGTTTTCGCACGGGTTATCTGACACGCGACGAATGGGGAAGATTGGCTGAAGCGATCGGAACGCTTTCCGAGGCGAAGATTTTTATTGATGATACGGCGGGAATTTCGGTGCTCGAAATGCGCGCGAAAACGCGTCGTTTGTTTGCCGAACAGAAAAAGCTGGATTTGATCGTCGTTGATTACATGCAGTTGATGTCGGGCTCGAAAAAGACCGAATCGCGCCAGCAGGAAGTTTCGCAAATTTCGCGGGAATTAAAGGCTTTGGCAAAGGAATTACAGGTTCCGGTGATCGCGCTTTCACAGCTTTCGCGCGCGCCCGAAGCGCGTAATCCGCCCAGACCGATGATGTCCGACCTGCGCGAATCCGGCAGCATCGAGCAGGACGCCGACGTGGTCGCCTTTATTTACCGCGAGGATTATTACAAACCGACCGAGGAAAACGCCGGGATGGCTGAACTTTTGATCTCGAAGCAGCGCAACGGTCCAACCGGTACGGTGAAACTGGCTTTTTTGAAGGAATTTACGAGGTTCGAGAATTATTATGGAGAATACGACAGTGGCAGCAGCGAGTGATGATTTACGTTTCCCGGTCGGCGAGTTCGACAAAAACATCGAACTCACGGCAGAAAAACGCGCCGAATTTATCCGAGTAATCGAGGATTTGCCGCAAAAGATTGCGGCTGCGGTCGAGGGTTTAAATGAAGCGCAGCTCGACACGCCGTATCGTCCCGAAGGCTGGACGGTTCGCCAAACTATTCATCACGTCGCCGATTCGCATATTAATTCTATTTGCCGCTTCAAACTGGCGCTGACCGAAGAAAATCCGACGATTCGCCCGTATTTCGAAGATCGCTGGGCTGAGCTTGCCGACAGCCAAATGCCGGTTGACGTTTCACTAAAAATCATCGAGGGCGTTCACTCGCGCTGGACGGTTTTGCTCGAATCGATGACGGACGCCGATTTTAAAAAGCTGCTGATTCACCCCGATTCGGGCGAATGGACGATCGAGCAGTTTCTCGCGCTCTACGCGTGGCACAGCTTGCATCATACGGCGCACATCACGTATCTTCGCGAAAGAAACGGCTGGTAAAACAAAAAAGCTGAAATTATTATAAACCGATTTTTATCCCGCAGCGCGTTAATTCTGCGTTGATTAAACGTGCAAATTCGAGTCCATTCGCGCCGTCGCCGTGAATGCAAATTGTCTCAGCTTTAAGTGCGACCTTTTCACCGCCGGTCGCGGTTACTTTTTGTTCGAAAATCATCTCTAACACCTGCGCGACTGCCTGTTTCGAATCGTGGATTAATGCGTTCGGCTCGGTTCGCGGCGTTAATGTTCCGTCGCTTTTGTATGTTCGGTCGGCGAAAACCTCGGAAGCCGTTTGCAAGCCGATCTTTTCGGCTTCGGAAATCAGAAAACTGCCCGAAAGCCCATAAAATACTAAATTTTTGTCAATCTTTTTAACGGCTTCGGCGATTGCCGCTGCTATTTTCGCATCTTTTGCCGCCGTGTTATAAAGCGCGCCGTGCGGTTTGACGTGATTAAGGCGTGTTTCGAACGCTTCGCAGATTCCTTTGAGCGCCGCGACTTGATAAAGCACGATGTCGAAAACTTCGTCGGCAGATATTTTCATTTCGCGCCGTCCGAAGCCCTGTAAATCGGGATAAGATGGGTGCGCGCCGATCTTGACGCCGTTTTTGACGGCGGTTTCGATCGTTCTTCTAATCACCGAAGCGTCGCCCGCGTGAAAGCCGCAGGCGATATTAACCGATGAAACAAAATCCATCAGCGCCGCATCGTTGCCCATCGTCCACGCACCGAAACTTTCGCCGATATCGCAATTTAAATCAATCGAAAACATTGAGAAATTATTCAACGCAAACGCCGAATGAAGCAAGCGGAGATGGATAAAAACCTTTATTTAACGCAAAGACGCAGAGACGCGAAGACGCAAAGTGTTTTTATAACCAACAAATTCCGGCTGAAAGCTCCGTAATATCGACAGCATTCCTGATTTCAAAAAAACATTGCGCTTTTGCGTCTCTGCGCCTTTGCGTTGAAAAATCTTTACCAAATGCTCAGACTGCTTTAAAGAAATTTGGCGCGGATTTTCAATAAATTCAAATATTCTTCGAAACTGACCAGAAGATTTTCGGCTTCTTCGATGGAAATCCTGTAAAAAGCGACTTTATCATTCGCGCCGAGCTGCGCGAGCAGCGGCAGATCCGTCGTGATAACGCCTGCAATGCGCGGATAACCGCCCGAAGTTTGATGATCCGCCATCAAAACGATCAACTGTCCGTCGGGCAAAAGCTGGATCGTGCCGAAATTAACGGCTGACGAAACCATCTCTCTGTTATTTTCGAGAAAAAGCGGCTTACCCTTTAAACGAAAGCCCATACGGTCGGAATTCGGCGTGATCGTATAATTTTGCTGGAGAAAATTTTGGCGACTTTCTGCCGTTAAACTCCCAAATTCCGCGCCTTCGACAACGCGAACCGTCGGAAATTTCGAGTAAAAAGGAATTAATGAATCCGAAATTCTAAAATTCAATTTTGAATTTTGAATTTTGAATTTTGAATTAAATTGAATGCGATCTCCGGATTGGAGTTTTCTGCCGCGAAAACCGCCGATTCCGGCTTTTAAGTTCGTGCTCGCGCTGCCGAGCCAGTTTTCGATAGCTAAAGCGCCTTTGATCGAAAGATACGCGCGATTGCCGAAAATCTTTTCGGTAAATTTCAGGATCGAACCTTTTTCGGCAAAATGAATTCGCCAGTTTTCGACCGCCGCACCGTTCAGATGAGCCGCGAAATCCGCGCCGCCGAGCGAAAACATCGCGGCTTCTTCAAACAAAATTTCGGCAGCCGGAAAATGCATCTCTAATACCGCCGCGTTTTCGTCCGCTGCAAGCAGGGAATTGATCAGCCGCACGGCGGTTTTATCCATCGCGCCGTTTTGATTGATGCCGAAACGCCGGAAACCGTTCCTGCCCAAATCCTGCACGGTGGTTAAGATTCCGGCTTTTTCAATCAAAAGGCTCATTTGTTCGATGCGTAAAATTTCACCAGATCGCCGGCTCGCAAAGCGCACGGATTTTCCGTCTGCGGCGTAAAAAGTTCAAAACGCGTTTTACCGATAATCTGCCAGCCGCCGGGTGAATCGAATGGATAAATTCCGGTTTGTCTTCCGGCGATGCCGACGCTGCCTTTCGGAACGAGCAGACGCGGCGAACTTTTACGCGGCGCGGCGATTTGTTCGGAAACTTCGCCCATATACGCGAACGCGGGCATAAATCCGAGCATAAAAACGCGATACGTCGCTGCCGTAAAAATCTCGATAACCTTAGCTTTGGTTAAATTATTATGCGCGGCGACAAATTCCAGATCGAGCGCGAATTCGTCGCCGATATCAACCGGAATTTCTATCAATCGCGAGGTGGAATGACGTTTATCGAGAGCATTTTGCAAAGCATTTTCGGCGAGTTTGCTGACTGCTTCAAAAGCGGTCTCAAACTCGACAAAATTTTTTCTGACCGTAAAAACATCGTAGAAAATCGTTACCGAAGCAAATGCGGGAACGATTTCGCGCAAGCCTTCGAAACGGTTTTTTTCAAGATATTCAGCCAGATTAACGGATTTATCGTTTAATTCGAGCGAAATTTCGTTGCCGAAATCTATCGTTAAGGCATCCGTTCCGAGCGGGAAAATTCTGTAGGATTCGCCATTCATCAGCGCTTGCGTTGTTTCGGGTCGAGATATTCGCGCAAGCCGTCGCCGAGGAAGTTGAACGCGAGAACCGTCAGCGCGATCGCGATTCCGGGCGCGAATAAAACGTGCGGCGCGATCTGCATGACGGTCTGAAAACCGGTCTGCTGCGCGGAATTTATCATCGCTCCCCACGACGGCGCGGGCGCGGGAATTCCTAAACCGAGAAACGAAAGCGAAGCTTCGGACAAAACCGAACCCGCCATCCCGAGCGAAGCTTGAACGATCAGCGGCTGGACGGCGTTTGGCAGAATATGCGTAAAAAGAATCCGCATATTGCTCGCGCCGAGAGCGCGTGCGGCTTGGACGAAATCGTATTCGCGAACCTTCAAAACCTGCCCGCGCATGACACGCGCGTAACCGACCCAGCCGATCACACAGAGCGCGAAAATCAATTTGTTAAGCCCCGGACCCAAAAACGCGACCATCGCAATCGCGAGCAGTAAACCGGGAAACGCGAGAAACACGTTAAATAAATAACCTGATAAAATCCGGTCAACCCAGCCGCCGTAAAAACCCGCAATCGCGCCGATCACCATCCCGATTGTCGCCGAAATAAAGGTTACCGTAATCCCGACTTGGAGCGAGATTCGCGCGCCGTAAACGATTCTCGAAAACAGATCGCGCCCGAGTTCGTCGGTTCCGAGCCAATGACCGTTGGTAAAAATCGGCAAAAAGCGCTGTGCCGTATTTTGGGCGTAAATGTCGTGCGTCGCAACAAACGGCGCAAAGACCGCCGCGATTATCAACACGGCGGCAATAAAGAGTCCGATGTAAGCTAAACGATTCATTTTCTATTGAGAGATTTAAGAGTTGACCATTTTTCTTCGAATTCGGCTTTGGATATTTCCAAAGTATTTGATTCTTTTAAGTCTTCAATATCAATACTCTTTTCAGCTAAAAATCCAAATTCATCATTCAAATGCTGTTCATCATAAGTTAGAACATTTCCATTGTCGTAAACTTCAATTTGCCGCAAAGAATAAAGTTCTTCGTCGGTTTCAGAATACCAAGTAGAAAATCCCCAATCATCGAAATTATCGCCTCTTGTTTCTTCCCAACGATATTTAAGGTATCTATTCACGATAATCTTATGCGCGGGTCGAGCCGCCGGTAAACCATGTCGGTTAAGGAATTTGCCAGAATATACGTGACGCTGATGACGAGCACGCAGCCCTGCACGAGCCGGTAATCGCGTTTGCCGATCCCGTCTTCGAGCAGCAGCAGTCCCAAGCCCTGCCAGCTGAAAATCTTTTCGGTAATGATCGCTCCGGCGAGCAAAACACCGAGCTGTAAGCCGAGCACCGTGACGACCGGAATCAAGCCGTTTTTCAGCACGTGTTTGTAAACCACTTTGCGCTCGCTCAAGCCTTTTGCGCGCGCCGTGCGGACATAATCTTCGCCGAGTTCTTCGATCACCGAACTGCGCACCATTCGCGTCAGAATCGCCGAGAGCGCCGCGCCGAGCGTAAAGGCGGGCAAAATAATGTCTTCCGGGTTGGTATTGCCGGTCGCGGCGAAAATACGCAGCTTGACGGCGAAAATATAGACCAGAAACGGTCCGATCACGAAACCCGGCAGCGAAATTCCGAGCAGGGCGAAAAACGACGAGAAATTATCAATCAAGGAACCTTTGTTCGTGCCCGCCAAAACGCCGAGCGGAATGGCGATTAAGATCGCGATAAACATTGCCGCGACCGCGAGCATGATCGTATTCGGATAACGCTCGAAAATCATTGCCAGAACGGGTCGGTCGGTACGGAACGATTTTCCCAGATCGCCCGTCAAAACGCCTTTCCAGTAATCGAGATAACGATTGTCGGCGCCGTTCCATTTGAATTCGCCGTCGCTTACGGTAAAGAAAAATCCGGGTTTGTCGAGTCCGTGTTTGGTACGAAAATTATTAATTTGCTCGGGCGTCGCGTTGTCTCCGAGGACGGCGATCGCCGGATCGCCCGGAACGAGCTCGATGAGCAAGGTGACCAAGGATACGACCGTCCAAACGACAAGCAAAAGCAAGCCGACTTGGCGCAAAAAATTCAGGATTTTATATTTCATCTAAACGCAGGGAAAAGCTAAGAGTTAAAACCTCGTTTCGTCTAACTGTAACAAAAACTTTGGATTAGTTCCAAGTTTCAAGTTACACGAGCGTCTTTTCAAACTGAAACCTGAAACCTGAAACCCGAAACTAGATTTTCGTTCCGATATGGAGCGCGGCGATGCCGCCGGTCAGATTTTTGTATTCGACGTCGGTAAACCCCGTTTCCTCCATCAATTTTACCAAACCTTTTTGGTCGGGAAAGCGCGAAACCGAGTCGGGCAGATATTCGTAAGCGCCGCGCGAGCCGCTGACCGCGCCGCCGATGCGCGGCAGAATCTGCGTGAAATAGAGATTGAAAATCTGTTTGAAACCCGGCACGACCGGCGTCGTAAATTCGAGAATCGCAAGCTTTCCGCCTTTTTTAAGGATTCGGTGAAGCTCGACCAGACCGTCCTGCCAGTTTGAAAAATTGCGCAAGCCGAAGGCGATCGTCACGGCGTCGAAAGTGTTTTCGGCAAACGACAGATTCATTCCGTCGGCTTCGATGTACGGAATCGCGGTTTTATTTTTTTCGTTTTTATTAAACGCGATTTCGAGCATCGGGCGGCAGAAATCCGTGCCGACGACCTTTGCTTTTCCAGCCGTTTGGAGTTCGACCGACAAATCGCCCGTGCCGCAGGCAACGTCAAGGACGAGCGCATCGTCGCGGTCTAAAACGTCCTTGAGTTTTTTTGAAACCAGTCTGCGCCAGCGTTTGTCGGTATTAACGGACAGAAAATGGTTCAGAAAATCGTATTTTTTCGCGATTCCCGAAAACATTTCGCGGACGGCGCGGGCGTGTTCGAGTTCGCGGGCGGTTCTTTCAGTCGGCATATGATTTTATTGATTCGAGGTTGCGTTATTGTCGCCCGGTTTTTCGCTCGTTACAACCAAAACCGAAGCGACGGCTGCTTTTTGCAATTTTTCCAAAACTCTCTGGACGTCAGCCTGCGTCACGCTTTGATATTTCTGCCAATCGTCCTTAACTGAAACCAGCTTATAAGTTTCGGCGTCGAGCCAGTAATCCGCTGCTTCGGGCTGTTTTATCTGTTCGGCTAGAGCAGCTTTAGCTTTTTCAAACTCATCTGCTTTAACAGCTTCAGTTAAAAAATTGTTCTGGTATGTGTTAGTCGTAACATCCATCGGGAGCGAGATTTGATTGCCGACTTTTCTCACCGTTCCGACATTCCACTGCGAAACACCGAGCATAATAAATCCCGGCAGAACGTTGGTATTAAAACGAACAAAAGAATTTCCGCCTTCACGCGTCCGGACGCGTTCGCGTAAGACTTTTTCGAGAATCTGCGACGCGTAAAAATCCTTATCATTGCGCGCCAGTCCGCGCATCGCAAAGCGGATTTCGCTGGTTTTTTCGCTCGTCGAATCGAGAATCTGTATTTTCGCCTGCGGCGCGTCGGGCTGTGCAAAGGTCGAGGGAACTTTTTTGTCCGATTTCAGCCAGCCGCCGAAAAGGCGTTTGGCTGCGCGAAGCACGAAATCCGGGTTGACGTTGCCGTTGACGGCGATGGTCGCGTTATCGGCGGTAAAAAATCTTTCGCGCGCGAACAATAAATCGGCAAAGTCTATTTTTGCAAGACTTTCCGAGCTTCCGAACTGCGCTCTGCCGTATGGAAAATTGCCGAGAAGTCGTTTCGCGACGGCGCGATCGGCAATATAAGACGGATTTTTCTCTAATTCCTGAACTTTCGCAAGCAGCGGTAAGCGCACTCGTTCGGTTGATTCTTTATTGATCTGCGGATTGATGATCGCGGGCGAGAGCGTTTCGAGAATCGTCAGAAGCTTATCGGCGTCGCCGCTCGCGTTGATCTGGATATAATCGTAATTCGTTACGATGTCGAAGCTTCCGTTCAAATCTTCGGTGAAAAACTCTCGCGTCGTTTCCATCGGAAACAAAATGTCGGACAGCATCTGCATGACGCCTTCCTTGCCGAGCGGATCGAACGCCGAACCGCTGTGAATGCGAATCTTAACAAAAACCTTGTCGGTATTTTTGTTGTTCCAGACAAGCAGTTTCGTGCCGTTCAAAAGTTTGCTTTCGCGCGGCGCGGGAAAAGTCTGCGTCTGCGCGAAGGAAACCATCGCCGTTCCGATTAAAATCAACAGCGAAAACGTAAAATTCTTGAAATAATTTCTAAATTTCATTTGCTTTAATATTATAGTAAAAAGATTTGCTTGACATTAGTTGCCGAAAACGTATTTTCGAGTTGTCAGCATGCGCAATAAAACATTTGTAATTACATAGGTCTTCGGTTTTTGGCTTTTGTCTTTGATTTTTTGTTCCGATATCTCTCTTCTTTCATAAACTGCTTGTCAATCAGCCGATTCTGCCGAAAACCGAAAATCGAAGACTAAAGACCTAATCTATTACAAACATTTACAAATTGCAGTATGTAAAAAGAAAATTTTAGTGATGCTCGGGCATCGCGTCAAACGAAAATCGCATCTAGTAAATTGTTTTCCAAGATGTAAAAAAAACATAGTTTTTGCCCGATAAAACTTAACATCTGCGGAAAGTGCGTTATAATTACAGTAAGTTGTTAGTTTTTTACTTCAGTTAAAGGAAGTGTTTGAGAGGCTTTATAAAGATGGGAAAAGTAGTTAAGTATTGCAGTGCTTGCGAAGAAGGTTTTGCCGAGAAGTTCGGCTTTTGCCCGAATTGCGGAGCGAATTTGACGGCTTTTGAAATGAATCCGTTGGACAAGAAACCGGCGGAAATATTAAAAAATGAACCGGTCGAAACGATCGAAGCGACACCTGTTGCGCCGATTATCGAAACACCGGCGGAAACTCGGCAAGCGGTCGAAACACAGCAATTTTCGGCTCCTGCGGTAAAAAACGAACCGGTTGAAACACAGGAAGTTTTTGAAGCCGACACAAAGGTTTTTGATGAAGAGGTAGTAGAAACGAAATTCTCTTCAGACGCGCCGAAAACCGTGCCTTCGGAAAACATTGCGGAAAATCTCCACGAAGCAACGTACGCGAAAAAATCGGACACGGCTCCTCCTGCTCAGATCGCCGCACCGTATTATGTCACGGACGGCGGCTATTCGCCGACGATTGTTGTCGAAAGGAATGTCAAACAGCGCAATACGCTGCTGCTCGGCGCGTTTGCGCTCGGTTGTATTCTGATGCTCGGCGGTTACGTCTATTCGATGTTCAATAAATATCTCGACATCGCGGCGATTGATACGCCTTCGCTAGTTGCCTATGTCGGCGAAGATGTGCCGACGGAGATGGATTTGGAAGAGCCGCCGAAGAAAAAGAAAGATGAAGGCGGCGGCGGCGGCGGCGGCGGTAAAGAAGAAGATACTCCAGCGACAAAAGGCAGAACCGCGACACAAACTGATAATCCGTTCATCGCTCCGTCATCGAAGATGGATCGTCTAACCGACCCGACAATTGCTATTCGCGCTTCAACTCAAGGAAATAGACAAGAAAAGCAAACCGATGAAAACTACGGCGCAGTTCAGGGATTGAGCGGCAGATCTGACGGAACCGGAATGGGCGGCGGAATCGGTGAAGGTCGCGGAACCGGACAAGGCAACGGACAAGGCACGGGCTTAGGCAACGGCAACGGTTCGGGCGCAGGCAACGGCGACGGTAACGGAAACGGCGACGGTAAAGGTGACGGCGACAATAATCGGACCCCGCCGGACGTGAAAATTCCGCCTGTAAAACCAGCCGGACCGACCGTGGGCGTGAAGATTATTGCTAAACCGCGCGCGAATTATACGGACGCGGCTCGGCAGAACCAGGTTCAGGGCAAAGTTGTTCTTCGTGTAACGTTTTCGGCAAACGGCTCGATCGGCGCGATTTCAGTAATCAGCGGTTTGGGCAACGGTTTGACCGAACAGGCGATTGCGGCGGCGCGCGGTATCAAGTTTGAACCCGCCCAAAAAGCCGGACAGGCTGTTTCGGTAACGAAACCGGTCGAATATACTTTTACGATTTATTAATTTTCTCTAACGATCCTCTGTTTTTATCGTGAGCCAAATGCTGTTCGGCTCACGATTTTTTTTGCTGCCGACAGCCATTTATTTCCGCTGACAGGCATTTTAAACTTGCCGACATACATTCTATTTCCGCCGACACACATTTTAAGTCGCGAGCATGGGTTTCATTTCCGCACGAATAGGGTTTAATGTCGCAGGCGTAGATTTCATTTTTGAGGGAACCGGTTTATAGACCTCCCGCGGAAGAAAAATTGACGTGAGATTTCTGGCTATGAACGGCAATTTATGAGAAATTTTTCTATTAATTCTAACCCGATGGCATTTAAAAAGGGCTGCATATTTCTATGCAGCCCTTTCTTTTTTAAAGATTAAATGAAGCGTTTAGCGATAAATGTGTTCGCCACGATTACTGCGCCATTCGTTCTCAAAGTATTCGGCATCTTCGTCAGTTCTCGGATTTACACCCATGACTACTCCGCCGTTGCGAATACCTTCATCGTACAATTTCGCGCGTTCTTCGGGAATTCCCGAACCGATCAATGCGCCGACTAATCCGCCGGTCAAGCCGCCTGCGCCGGCACCGGCAAGAGCCGCTGCCAACGGTCCGGCAACAATCAAACCTAAACCCGGCAGAACAACGTTCGTACCGATTGCCGCGATTCCGGCGATGATCGCGCCGAGCGTTCCGCCGATCGCCGATCCGGCACCAGCGCCTTCCAGCGCTTTGCTTCCGAGTTCGGTGGTGTTATCGGCGTCATCGCCCGAAAACCATGAACTACGGGTTTGATCCGACATCATCAAATTTACGTCGTCATCATTGTAACCGCGACTTCTGAGCGATCCGTAGGCTTTTTCAGCACTATCGCGATCGTTGAAAAGTCCCGTCAACATTGAATTCTGACCTTGACGCGCCGCGCCGTAATTAGCCTGCGCTTCGCCTTCTCGTTCGACAGCTTCGTTGCCCGTAACACTACCGTAAGCGTCCTTGACGTTACCTGAGATTCTGTCACCTAAAGCACCGGCTTCTTCGCGAACTGTTCCTTTTCCATCATTAATTGCCATAATAAACTATTCCTCCTTGATATTTTTGAGCTTTGCAGCTTAGAAATATTATAGAGCAATGAACGTGCCACAAATTTATTTCTATATAAATAATAGGTATAACCGATTCAAGCTGAGATTACCTGAAATATCTATGTTTCGAATTAAATCATTTCACTTCGCCGGAGTGTAGTTTTTTAAGACATATTATTTTAATCCTCCGAAAACGGCAGCATTCGGTTGATAATTTAGTGACGAAAATAAATTTATGATAAGCTGAGATTTATTCCGGTTAAAAATTATGAAAAGTTTATTTTTTGCGGTTTTTGTGATGTTTATGCTGACATTTTCGGGTTTCGGGCAGACTAACGAGGCAAATTACAGAGTGTTCGAGGCAAACGGAAATGCTTCGAGCTTGGATAAAATTATCGAAGCCGCCGCGCAGACGAATGTCGTCTTTCTCGGCGAACAGCACGACGACGCGACCGCGCACGCGCTTCAGATGCAGATTTTCAAAGCAATCGTCGAAAAATACGCAAACGATCGAAAAATCGCGCTTTCATTGGAGATGTTCGAACGCGATGTTCAGATCGTAATTGACGAATATCTCAACAACCTGATTTCCGAAGCGCATTTTCTGCGCAGTTCGCGTCCGTGGGACAATTACAAACAGGATTATCGTCCGCTGGTCGAGCTTGCCAAGGCGCAAAAACTGCCGGTTATCGCCGCCAATGCGCCGCGCCGTTATGTGAATATGGTTTCGCGCGGCGGACGCGATTCGCTCAACGCGCTTTCGCCCGAAGCAAAAAAATGGCTCGCGCCGCTGCCGTTCAACCAGGCTTCCGAAGCTTATACCGCAAAATTCAAAGCATTGATGGGCGGAAGCGCTGAAGCGAATATGGGTTTGAATAATATTCTCGATTCGCAGACGCTCTGGGACGCAACGATGGCTTTCGCGGTCGCCGAATTTATAAAGGCGAATAAAAAACCGCTCGTCGTGCATCTGAACGGCTCGTTTCATACCGAAAGCCGTTTGGGAACTCCCGAACATCTTTTGAAGTTTAATCGAAAAGCGAAATTCATCGTCGTGACGATGCGTTATGAAGAAAATTTTACGAGTTTTGATAAAACGAAACACGAAAACCTCGGCGATTTCGTAATTCTGACCGATACCAAAATCCCGCGCAGCTTTAAACGTCCCTAAACTCAACAAATTAGGCAGATTATTAAAAATGGTTGATAGTGTTAAAAACTGTTGACCGTTTTTACTATATTGTTTTAAAATAGTATTGCGGAATTTTTCGCCGCTTCCCCGTCATTCCGAGCAAATTCCTCCAATGAGAAAAAAAATCAGTTTAATCTATTTTGTCGTACTCACGCTTCTGGCAGTCGGACTTTTGCCGCTTCTGCTGACGAGCTGGACTTTGTCCGATCGGAGCGCGCGAGAATTGCGCGCGGTCGAAGGACGCTATCAAACCCAGCTTGTGCAGGACAAAGCCAGACAAATCGAGCTTTTCGGGCAGAGATACGCTGATTTGGTCGGAAGTTATGCCAAGGCGCTCGAACTGGCAAACGACTTTTCGGTTCTTTCATCGCAGCAAACCGAGGAAAAACTCGGCGCGACGCTTAAAGAAAATCCTTATCTTCTTGCGCTTTATATCAAACCGGTCGGAGCCGAATCGCTTTCGGTTTTCCGTTCCGAACAGCTCAAACGCGAAGAGATCGAATTGTTGGCGAATGCGCTTTCGACGAAAGTTGAAAGCCGCAAACTCATCTACGGTCAGCCGCAGAAAATCACTTCGAGCGGCGAAATCGTTCAAACAGTCGCTTCGCCCGTGATTATTAACGGCAATTTTTCGGCGTTCGTGATGGCAGTCGTTTCAATGCGCGAGATTTCGCGCATTATGGCGGAAACCAAACCGACGAGCGAGGAAGAACTCTGGAAAGCGGGGCTTCCGATAATTTTCGTCGTTGACGAGAAAGGCAACGCTATTTTTCACCCGGACGGAAAAATCGTCGCCAGTCAAAAATCGCAGTTGAATCTGAAAATCGTGCAGGAATGGCAGGAAGCCAACCAACAGATACAATCCGCGCTCGTTCCGTTTACTGCCGAATACGATTCGGTGCAGCACGAAATGATTGGCGCTTATTCGACCGCCAACATTCAAAACGAACTGCGCTTCGGCGTAATCGCGATGCAGGACGAAAACAAAGCTCTCGCGTCGGTCGGCGAGATGCGCCGGCAGACATGGTTTATCTGTCTGGCGTTTGCGATGTTCGCGCTCGTTGTCGGCTTTTTGCTGAGCCGCCAGATGACGAACCCTTTGATGACGCTTTCGGCGGCGGCACAGAAGATCGCCGGGGGCGATTTTTCGACCCGCGTTGACGCGAGAGGAATTTCCGAGATCGGTACTCTCGGCGAAGCGTTCAATCTGATGAGCGATAACGTCGAGGAACACATCGCCAAATTAGCGAAAGCGGCGCAAGAAAACCGCGAGCTTTTCGTCGGCACGGTCAAGGCTTTAGCCGCCGCGATTGACGGCAAGGACAAATACACGCGCGGTCATTCCGAGCGCGTCGCCAGAATTTCGGTCGCGATCGGCAAACGGCTTGAATTGGACGCCGCCGAACTTGAAACGCTCCGCATCAGCGCTTTGCTTCACGACGTCGGTAAGATCGCGATTGACGATTCGATTCTCAAAAAACCCTCCGCGCTGACGGACGAAGAATTCGCGATCATGAAAACTCACCCGCAGCGCGGCTACAAGATCATGTCGCAGATTCCGGCGATGAAGGACTTTTTGCCCGGAATGTATATGCATCACGAAATGGTCAACGGGCAAGGTTATCCGCAGGGCTTGACCGATAAAGATATTCCGCTGCAGGCGAAAATCGTTTCGGTCGCCGATACTTTCGACGCGATGACGATTGACCGCCCGTATTCGAAGGGCATGACTTTGCCCGATTCGCTTAACCGCATCGCGAGTTTTGTCGGCACGCGTTATGACGGTCGCGTCGTTCAGGCGTTGATCGAAGCCTGTAACGAAGGACAAGTCGGCATCGGCATCGTCAAACTTCGTGAGGAGGCGCGAAACTCCGACCGCAAGCTCGTTTCCGCCCGCGAACAGCCCGGAAAGCAAGCTGCATAACGATTTCAGATTTCTTTCGGATTTTGGATTTATCCGTTGGCTAAATTTCATTCCGAAACCCGAAATCCCAATTCCCAAACCAAAATAGCCTATGAATGTTACGGATTACAAAGAAGTTTGGCAGATTGACGCCGGCGGACAAATTTACGAAGCGAGCTTCGAAGAAATGGCGCAGTGGATTTTCGAAGGCTCGCTGCTCCGGCAGGATATGGTCAAACGCGGAACACTGCGCTGGATCGAAGCCCACAGAGTTCCGGCTTTGATGCAGTTTTTCAACGCCAAAGATCGCGGCGAACCGCCGCCGGTATTCGCTTCGACGACCGATCCGAGCGGGATTTCGGAGGATCAAACCGCGCCGCCGCAAAACCTTCCGGTTCAGCCGACGTTTTCCCCGAATCCGTTTCAAACTGATTTTAATCAACCGTCCGAAAGCATTTACCAGCCGAAACAGAATCCGTTTGATACGCCGGCGGCGCAGAATTTTCAGAATCAAAACAATCACCGGCAGGAAAGTCAGTTTTCACAATCCGCCGCAGGATTTAACGAACCGTCGGCGCACGAATTTAACCTGCTGCCGACGGCGGATTCATGCAGTATGCACCCTGAACTTCAGGCGGTTTTCCTGTGTGGCACATGCGGCAACGGATTTTGTCCGCAGTGTCCAAAATCTTTCGGCGGCACGGTGAAAATCTGCCCGTTTTGCGGCGCGTTATGCAAATCGGTCAAGGAAGTTGAGGAAAAAACAAGCGCGGCGTTTCAATACGAGCGCGATATTTCGAAAGGCTTCGGGGTGGAAGATTTCTTCAACGCGCTCGCTTATCCGTTTAAATATAAATTCAGCCTTTTGGTCGGCGCGATCATGTTTACGCTCTTCACGCTCGGACAAGGCGCGGGTTCGATGGGCAGCATCTTTCTCGCCGGGGCGGGGCTGATGAGTTTTATGCTTGCAAATATGCTCACGTTCGGCATTATGGGCAATGTCATCGAAAATTTCGCGCAGGGCAGAATCGGCGGTAATTTCATGCCGAATTTTGACGATTTTTCAATGTGGGACGACGTTGTTCACCCGTTTTTTCTGATGGTCGGCGTTTATCTGGTCAGCTTCGGTCTGGTTATCGTAATCGCGCTTGTTACGATTCTTTGGGGCTTGAATCAGGTTTCGAACGCGATTACCGATTCTTACCAGCCGAATAACGTAGAGATCGTTACAGGTAAAGACAGCCCGATAAATAACAACCCGGCTTTTCAAAAACAGAACGAAATTTACGGCGACGGCGAAATGCCGGACGAGGACGATATCCAGCGTTTGCAGACAAAACCCGGCGATACCGAGGACGACGTGCGCCGGACGAACGATCTAATCAATCAATATCGCAAAAAACAGCTCGAAGCCGGATTAGGTAAATCTCCCGAAACCGAACGCGAGGAGCGAAATCAGTTTATCAAAGGAATTGCGAGCTCGGGATTTTTGCTTTTAATTTTGCTCGGCATCGGAATTCTCTGGGGATTCTTTTATCTGCCGGCGGCATGCTGCGTCGCGGGTTACACGCGTTCGTTTGTTGCGACGATAAACCCTCTGGTCGGAATCGAAACCATCAAACTGCTCGGCTTTGATTACGTCAAACTCTGGCTGATGGGCTTCGTTCTGGTGATCGCGTCGTTTTTCGTCGGAATGATTTTAAGCATAATTTTTATGCCGCTGGATTTGCCGACCTTCGGAAATATTCCCGCCAAATTGGTCGGCGCGATGTTTTCGTTCTACGTTTCGGTCGTCTTTTCAATAATCCTCGGCTTCGCGCTTTATAAAAACGCCGACAAAATGAACCTATTTAAGGGCTGAAACTCCTTTAGATACGCGATAAAATGAACACCGAACATTCGAATAAAACTTCTGAAAATACTCGTTCGAGCAGAATTCCGCTCAAAGGTTTCTGCCATGCGCATAATCGAACGCTCGCCGATTTCGTCTGCGAAACGTGTCGGATTTTTTATTGTCGAACCTGTTCGAAACAACGCGCAGATTTAAAAATGCGCTGCATAAACTGCGGCAAAATATGCAGAGAACTAAAAAAGCCTGACAGAACGCGCACAGCCAATCTGCAAGAATCAGACTCTTTAACTGGCAGCGATATATTAAGCGCATTCAATGTTTCGGGCGTCGGATTTATCATACTGTGTATCGTTCTGACGGTAGCAAATTTTGCGGGAACAAAAATTTATTGGGGCATCTTTTTGCTCGCATCAGCCTATTTGATTAGAAGAATCAAAACGATTTACGACAATCGAGCGGAATCCGATTTTAAGAATGAAGACGGCTGGGAAGTGCTCATAAAACCGGTCTTAAGCGGCATGCTGGTCAGTATTTTCTGTTTTTCGGTGCTGTTTTTTATCGGCTCCAAATTTTACGACGGCTCGACTTATTTAAAGATGGTCAACTCGGAAGTTCCGATGGCGCATCCGTTTCAGATCAAAGCCTGGATCGCCGATGAATTCGGTTCATTGTTGAATTTCGACGATTCAAAATTTGCAGAAAAAGCGAAACGCAAAAGCGATGCCGAGCTGAAGACGTTAAAGGAACGAAAAAGCCGCGCTCAGAACGCGAAGCAAAATCAATGCGACACGAAATCCATGGAGTTCGTAAAAACCGGCAAATTTATTAGGGAAACAGATACCGGACGATGGGTTGAGCTGGAGGAGATGCAGCCGACAACAACCACGAATGAAGCTTGCGCCGGCGGTTCGGACAGAGAAATTGAGCAAATTGACGACCAAATCAAAAACGTTGAAATTTCCGGCGCGAAAACTTCGGTCGAGAACGCGGCTAATTTTTGGTATTTGAAAAAATTAGCCGCGTTATTCGTGGTTTTCCTGCTCATCGGCGCTTTTTATTATCCGTTAGGGTTGACGCTCTCGGCGCTTTCTAATAGTGTCTGGGATTCGATCAATATCGTGAAAGGCTTGCAGCTCGCCAAGGTTTTGTCGAGCGATTACGCGAGAGTTTTTTTCGTCTGGTTAATGTTTTTACCGGTTTTCGCGTTGACGGTTTACTTCGAGTTTCAGGCTACGGACGACCAGTATTTTCAAACCCCGCGCGGGGAAATGAGTAATTCCTATTACATCGTAAAAATCTTCGCGGCGATCATTCGCGTTTACCTGTTGGTCGCGATGGCAAACCTCGTCGGAAAAATGCTGTATAAAAATAAATCCAAGCTGCAAAACTTCTTCTAAAACAATTTGTAATCCGAACCCGAAAGAAACGCACGTTTGTTTAGCGTGCGTTTCTTTTTTATAATCAAACCTTTGACTTAATGTAGAAATTTTATACCGAAGGCAATAATGATTTAGTTTGAATCGCGGACAAACCAATCCGAAATCCAAAATCTAAAATCCAAAATCGAAATATGGCATTTTTTTGGCGAAGAAAGAAAGACGAAGACAAATTTTCAACCTCAGTTTTGGGGCTCGATAAATCGATCGAGGAACTCAAACAGCGTGAAGAAGAAGCCGAACGCGCGATCGGCGTCAGGTTTTACAACGCGGTCGGCAAGACGCGCGATTCGATCAACAACAAACTCGACACGATTTTCGAAGGTCGCAAGCAGATTGACGAGCAATTCTTAGACGAACTCGAAGAAATGCTCATTTCGACCGACATCGGCGTGGCGACGACGATGCAGATTCTCGAAGCTGTCCGGCGCGGCGTGTCGCGTCAGGAAATCAAAGACCTCGACGCGCTCAAACGCATTATGAAAAGCGAGCTGCTCGAAATTCTGCATCACTCGACGAATCGCGGCGTGGCTGACGAAACCAAATACGACCTCGACATCAAACCTTACGTTTTAATGGTTGTCGGCGTTAACGGCGTCGGCAAAACAACGACGATCGGCAAGCTCGCCCAGCGCATTAAAGATGAAGGAAACGGCGTTCTGATCTGCGCCGCCGATACGTTTCGTGCCGCCGCGTCGGATCAATTAGAAATCTGGGCTGAACGCGCGGGCGTCGAGATCATCCAGCAAAAACAGGGAACCGATCCGGCAGCCGTTTTGTTTGACAGCTTACGCGCCGCCAAATCGCGCAACGCCGACGTTCTGATCGTTGACACCGCCGGACGCCTGCACAACAAATCGAACCTGATGGCGGAACTCGAAAAAATGAAGCGCGTCGCCGCCCGCGAAGTTCCGCAGGCGCCGCACGAAACGCTGCTCGTAATTGACGCCGTGACGGGACAAAACGGACTCGAACAAGCGCGCCAATTCATGAAAACCGCCGACGTGACCGGAATCGTTTTAACCAAACTCGACGGCACCGCCAAAGGCGGCATCGCCGTCGCCATCGCGAAAGAACTGAATCTACCTATCCGCTACGTCGGCATCGGCGAACAAGTCCGCGATTTAATGGTTTTCGACGCGGAAACCTATGTGAATGGTTTATTTAATTAAAAATGAAAACATCCGAAGGCGGCAAACAGCCACGTCATTTATGGCTTGGTCATCGAATGAAAATAAATAAAAGGGCGTTTTAACGTCCTTAGAAAAGGCTTTGGTCGTTCAACCAAATATGGCTAAAGCCAGATCATAAAAGGACGTTAAAACGCCTGTTTGTTGAATTGACAATATTTGACCACGCCATAAATGATGCGGCTATTGGTGCTTCGCAGATATTGCGTTTTGTGACATATCAAATGTCGGTGAAGCCATTTCGTGCGGTTAACTACTAAACATTGGAACAACAATTTTCAAATTTTGATATAAAAATGACGCGGCGCGCGATCGAACTCGCGTCTTTCGGCGTCGGGCAGGTCAGTCCGAGTCCGCTTGTCGGCTGTGTGATAGTTGGCGAATCCGGCGACGTGGTTGGTGAAGGAACTTATATTTACGAAACTGTAACGCACGCCGAAGTCCTCGCGCTGAATGAAGCAGGCGAGCGGGCAAAAGGCGGCACGGCTTATGTTTCGCTTGAGCCGCATTCGTATCGAGGACGGACGAGACCCTGTACCGATGCGCTGATTAATGCCGGAATCCGCCGCGTCGTCTGTCCGATCGAAGACCCGAATCCGCTTGTTTCGGGGAAAGGTTTTGCGAAATTGCGCGAAAGCGGAATCGAGGTCGTGACCGGAATTTTGCGCGACGATGCGGCGCGTTTGAACGAAAAATTCTGTGTCTGGCATAACAAACTGCGTCCGTTCGTGCATCTGAAACTGGCGATGAGTCTCGACGGGCGGATTTCGCTGGAAAATTCGGTTTCGACGACGCTTTCCGGCAAAGAATCATCGGTTCGCGTGCAGGATTTGCGGCATGAACACGACGCGATTCTGGTCGGGGGCAACACGGCGTTTGTTGATGATCCGAGCTTGACGGACAGAAGCGAAAAACCTCGCCGGCGCAAGCTCGTGCGCGTCGTGCTCGATAATCGTTTGCAAATTCCGACGGATTCGACGCTTGTTACGACCGCAAAAGAAACACCGACGCTGATCGTTTCAAATTCAAACGATACGGCGAAAATCAATCAATTAAAAGATTCGGGTGTTGATGTCGCACAGACGGACGCAAGAGATTTATCGGCTGTTCTCGAGGAATTGCAAAAGCGTGAACTGCAAAGCGTTCTCGTCGAAGGCGGAACGCAAATCGCGGGCGCTTTTTGTGACGCGAAACTCGTTGATAAATTAACTTTTATCGTCGCGCCGATCGTCATCGGCGGACACGCGGCGCCGGTCGCAATCGGCGGAAACGGCGCAAACTCTTTGGAAAATGCGTTGAAATTAAATCATTTGCAAATTATTCAACACGGAACGGATTACGAATTCACCGGCTATCCTTTCACGTCTACGGAAAAACATTAATCGGTTGTGAAAAAACAATGAACGGCTGTGAAAAAAGTAGTCAGATACAGAAAAACATCTGTCGGATAAGTAAAATCAGCAAACGAATGAAGAACATCTATCGAATGAAAAAAAACTGTGATCTGATGTAGAAAAACAGTAATCAGTCAAAGAAAAGCAGCTAAGGGAAAAAGAAAAACAGTAGACGGTTTAGGATTAATTAATCACCGGCAGAGAAAAACATTTTTTTTGAAGAAATAATTTAAAAGAATAATTAAAAAGCCCGACTGATTGCCGGGCTTTTTCTTTGTTATGGTTGCATAAAGCCGAGATTGGCGGTCGAGAAATTGACCAGATTCGGGAAAACGTAGCTCGTGTCTGTCGTTGGTAAACCGAACCATCCGGCAAGAGTCGCGGCGTATTGTTCGACCGAAGTCGTCGGAATCCAGCGACCGCGCGCGCCCGTGCCGCTGTCGGCGTCATCCGGACCATTTTGGACGAGCGTCGGAAAAGGCGTGCCGTTCGAAGTATTGACGCCGTAAAAATCGCCGCCGAGCACCGAATCGCCGACGATAAACGAATGATTTGCCCACGCGTGGTCGGTTCCGACGTTTGTGCCCAAACCGGTCGGATTGAACGTGCGGTTGAAATCCGACATCGTAAACTGCGTCACTTTGTTGCCGAGCGCCTGCACCGTCATTTCGTCGTAAAACGCGCGCATCGCCTGACTGAGCTGAAAGAAAAGCAAGCTTTGATCGTTCAATTGGCGTGTATGTGTGTCGAATCCGCCGAGTGTGCAGAAGAAAATCTGCCGGTTCATTCCCATCACCTGACGAATTTTTATCATTCGCGCGACCTGTTTTAGCTGGTTGCCGATGTCCGTGGTCGGAAACGTTACCGTGACTTCGGAATTGTTATTAAGCGAACGGCTGATTTCGATCGCGACGCGGTGAATCTGGTTCGAAGCTGTGATCAATTCTTGATTGGTGTCGAAATTTAGTCCGGCACTGAGCGCTTCGAATCGCGCATTTGAAGCGGGCGTGTTGTTGTAACCGGCAAGCGCGAGCACATTACTCAAAGGCGTCGGCGCGGGCGCGAGCGAAAGCGGCTGTGTCGAATCGCCGATCGTGAAAAGCTGCGTGCCGTTAAACGAGCTCAAGGTCGGAACAAGCCGGTTCGGATTATCGGTGAGCGTGATTTTATCGGAAATGCGACCGCCCCAGCCTGTTAAGGTCGGCGTGTCGGAACGGCAGGTTTGATGCTGATTAACCTGATCGGTATGCGAAAACAGGTTCATCGGACGCTGGATGGAATTATTCTGATACTGCGCGCGCGTCATCGGTTTGACGAGCGTTCCGACATTCGTTACGACCGCCATTTTGCCGGTTGCCCAGAGCGGATGAATGCCCGGATTGACGCCGCCCGTGATCGTCCCGAAAGACGGATGCAGCCCGTAAGATAGATTTCCGATACGCGGAACGCTGATCGGCAGGAGTGTATTCTGAGCGAGCGCCAGATTTTGCGCGCTGCGTGCCGCAGAATAAGCGGAATAGCCGCTGACGCTGGCGTCCGAGTGATTCGGAATCACCATGTTATTGCCGTCGTTGCCGCCGGTCAGAAAGATACAGACCAACGCGCGGTAATCGGTCGGCACGCCGGATTCGTTTTTAGCGCGGGTTTTCTGCGCCATCGCCTGCATTAAACCGAAATGCTCCGTCTGCGTCGCGAGCGCCGTCATACTTAGAGCACAGCTTGATTTGATTAAAAATTCGCGTCTGTTCTGTTTCATAAAATCTCCTTTGAGCGGTCAGTTGTCGGTGTTTAGTTGTCAGTTTTTGTCTTTTGCTGACCACCGACCGCCGACTACTGCTTCTACCTTTGCACCTGATACTGCGACGAAGCCGCGAGTAAATAAATCGCCGTTTTGACTCGTGCCGTCGGATTTTCGGGCGGCACCGCCGCGACCGCCGTCAGAATTGCGCCGCGTTGTTCGGCGGACAATCTTCCGTGCATCATTTTCGTGTTTAGAAAATCCAACAGCTGATTACCGCTCGCGTCGGCGCTGGCAAACGCCAGCGCTTCGGTTAGATCGAGCGAAGTTCCGCGCAGCGAATCCGTGGCGTTCGGCGTGATGCCTTCGAAAATCAGCAGATAAAGAAAATTCGTCCGGCTGATCGCGGTCGTCGTGTTCAGAATTTGAAATTCGGGAGCGTTCAAAGTCGTTCCCGGGACGATGTATTCGGGCAGAAAATAATTAAAAACGGTCGGCGAATAAAACGGGTTTTGTCCCATTTTAATCATCGAAGAGCTTAAACCGCCGTCGCTTAACGAATTCGCGTCCCACGATTTGGCAGGAAAAAGCCGACCGAGATTGGTGGCGATCTGCACGGGCTCGCGCAATTTGCCGTAGCGCGGAGCGGTTTTGATATTGCCGCGCGCTTCCGCGTCGAGCAGAATCGCGCGAATTACGGATTTCATATCGCCGCGAACGTTTTGACCGTTGTTGACGAATACATCCGCGACGCGCTGAACAAAGGCGGGCGACGGGTCGCTGGTCACAAGATGCTGAATCATCAAACGGCTGATAAACGGCGGCAGACTCGGGTGATTGAAGATATTTTCCATCGCCTGATTGAGCGATTGGTTGGCGTAATTCCTGATCGCTTCGTCGTTCGTGCAGTTCGTGCAAGCAGGAATCACGCGGTTGACGGCGTTTGGATAATCAAGAAGTTGTTTGTCGGTCAGATCGTGATTAGCGGGAATTAAAACCATCGGGTCTTTGAAATTAAGGCTCCCCGGCGTGGCGTTCGGGCAAGCTGCCGTGTTACAGAAAGACCAGCCCGTAAAAACCTTCGAAAAACTGTTGATGGTTTCCTGATTATATGTCGGAATTGGATTGTTCTGTTCGTCGCGCTGAAGCGTGCCGTCCTGATTGAGCATAAAAAGTCCGATCGAGAACAACTGTAAAATCTCGCGCGGGTAATTTTCGTTCGGATTGGCTTTCGTGCTCCGCGCCATATCGAGATATTCGCCCATCGCCGGATTGATCGTCATTTCCTGCATCAGATTGCGATAATTTCCGAAAGCATTATTCGAAAGCACCTGATGATAGGCGATCATATGACTCGATTGCTGGACGGTCACGCCCGAAGTTACCCAAATCTGACTTAAAAGCCACGAAATACGATGCTTGAGCGGCGCGTCGCCGTAAAAGGCTTCCTTAAAAAACCACTGCTGCAAGGGCTGCATCGTATATCTTTCGCGGTAACAGGCAGCATTCGTGGTCGCGGAACAGTTAACCGGAACGTTGGTCGGCATCAGCGGAATATTCGGATACGGATTCGTCGGATACGGCGCTTCGAACTGTTCGGCGAGCCATGTGCGCAAACCGATGCGGCGAACGCGGTTGTCCAGTTCGGTCGTCGCGCCGAAGCTTGCCTGTTCGAGAAAACGCGCGCGGTCGCCCGACCAGCGATAACCGGCGGCTTCCGTGGTCGGCGTTTCGTTTTTGAGCGTTTCGGGCTTGAGAAATTCGGGGAATTTAATCTCGCCGCCCGTTCTGCCGATAAAGATTTTCAAAGGATTGCTGACCAGACCGCGCCACGACAGGTAAATTACCGATTCGCCGTCCGCTAACGGCTGACCGCGATAACCGTCGCGGTCGTAAATTCGCACTTTGAGCGCATGGACGGTCTTGTTATACGGCGCTAGTTCGACGTTTTCGAGTTCAAAAGTCCGCCCGCTTTTTTGATACAGATAAACGCGCAGGGAATTAACGCTTTCGTTCTCCATCAATTCGAGATTAGAAACAAAAAGCGTGATGACCGCATCGCGTCCGGGACGAAAAAACGTCTCAGATTGTCGCGGAACCGCGCCTTTTCGAGTTGTTGAGCTGACCGCTAAAACCTGCGCCGAATTTCCCTGGCTGAGCAAAACCGGCGTCGGCGAGTCAGGATTCGGATCGTCCTGGGCGAAAATCGAAACGCTGAATAGACAGATGAATAAAATAAAACAAGATAAATTCCAAAACGGCTTTGACATAAATTTCTCCGGCGGTTTGGAGCCTTTTGAAGAAAACGGATAGGGAAAATATTTCTAAAGGTAAAAGGGAATTTATATTACAATTTCGCGCGAAATTCAATAATCACAGTCGAAATTTTGAATATTCCGGCAAAATCGCGCTAGACTTTGAGCAATGAGCCAAAAAAACAAGCAGACGCCTTTCGCTAAAAAATCATTCGGGCAGAATTTTCTGATTGATCAAAACGTCGTCGAAAAGATAATTTCCGCGCTCGAACTGCAAACCGGCGAAACGGTCGTCGAAATCGGTCCCGGACGCGGCGCGTTGACCGAAAAACTGATCGAATCGAGCGCAAATGTCATCGCCGTCGAGCTTGAACGCGATATGATCGCCGCGCTTAAAGAAAAATTCGTTGATGCTGAAAATTTCAGATTGATCGAAGCCGACGCTTTAAAGATTGATTTTTCCGAATTAATAAATCCCAAATCCCAATCCCCAAATCCCCAATCGGTTAAGCTCGTCGCAAATCTGCCGTATAACATCTCGACCGCGATTTTGCAGAAACTTATCGAACATCGCGCGGCTTTTTCGGAAATGATTTTAATGTTTCAGCGCGAAGTGGTCGAACGCATTACGGCTGAAGTCGGAAACAAAGAGCGCGGATTTTTAACGGTTTTGACCGAAGCCTATCTCGCCGCCGAAAAATTATTCGACGTTTCGCCCGAAGCTTTTCGTCCCGCGCCGAAAGTTCGCAGCGCGGTCGTGCGGCTAACTCCTAAAAGCGGAATTCAAATAACGGACGAAAAACTTTTCCGCGAAATAATCAGCGCCGCGTTCATGCAGAAACGCAAAACGATTCTCAATAATCTGAAAAATGTACCGGTTTTGAAGACTCGAAGCACTGACGCGGTCGGCATTTTGGAAAAAAGCGGAATTGCGCCGAATCGCCGCGCGGAAACTTTGACATTGGAAGAATGGCAGAGAATCTGCGCGGCGGCGGCGTTTTAATCAAAAAAGATTATTCTTCAACCTCGATTTCCGGATTATGAACAATTTCTTCTTTCGGCGGAAAGATCAGCGAAGCGATGACCGACAAAAGAATCGTTCCTAAAATAATGACGAGCGACCACGTGATCGGGAAATGTCCGCCGTATAAAGGATTCAGCCAGACCATTTTCAGACCGACGAAAACGAGCACGATCGCCAAGCCGTATTTCAAAAGATAAAATTTATTGATCACTCCGGCGAGCATAAAATACATCGAACGCAAGCCCAGAATCGCGAAAATGTTCGATGTGAAAACGATCAAAGGTTCACTTGTAACGGCGAAAATTGCCGGAACGCTATCAACCGCGAAGATAATATCGGTTGCTTCGAGAAACAAAAGCGCGATAAAAAGCGGCGTCGCGTGGCGGATGCCGTCCTTCATGACAAAAAAACTTTTGCCGTCGATTTCGTGCGTGACGGGCATAAATTTTTTGAAAACGCGGATCAGGAAATTCTTTTCCGGTTCGATTTCCTCGCTCGAAGAAAAGAACATTTTGATGCCCGTGATAATCAGAAACGCGCCGAAAATATAAATGATCCAGTTAAACTGCATGAGCGCGGAACCGAGCGCGATAAAAACGGCGCGGAAAATCAGCGCGCCTAAAATTCCGTAAAAAAGTACGCGATGTTTATATTTCGGGGGAATCCCGAAGTAACTGAAAACCAGCACGAAAACGAAAATGTTGTCGATCGAAAGCGAATATTCGAGAACATATCCGGTCAAAAACTCGAGCGCCGATTGTTTGCCGATTTCCTCGCCAAATTTCGCCGACGCGTATTTGTAAAAAATAAAGTTAAATGTGAGCGCGAGCGTTACCCAGATGATGCTCCAGACGGTCGCTTCCTTAAAGGAAACAACGTGCGATTTGCGGTTAAAAATGCCGAGATCGAGCGCGAGCATAAATAATACGAATATTAAAAACGCGCCGTAAAACCACCAATACTCGGCGAAAGGGAATAATGTCATTAAAAAAATTCTCCAAAAAAATAATTTTCTCGTTTGCCGCAAAAGGAAAAAACCTTCTGCAAGCAAATTCAATTTGCTTAACAGAAGGTCTCGATTCTTTAGCTGACAAGCCGGATTTTCTTAGCGGAAAATCGTATTGACGATTTTGTCAGACCTTAGAAGGCAATCTACTCCCCTTCGAAATGTCTTTTAAAACTTACGAAATCTTTACTTTGTTGTCAAGATTCGGACTGAAAATTATTTCGCAAGTGACTTGAAAATATTTATTCAAACCGATAACTTAAAAAGTCAGTTTCAATTTTTCACATAAAATATGGACAACAAATCTGAAAACCCGAATGAGCGAATCGCTCTGCGTCCGGTTGTTTTGCCTGATGACGAAGAATTTTTGATCGCGCTCTATTATACGTGCCGCGAGGATTTGCAGACGTCGCCGCTTGACGAAGAGCAGAAAAAAAATCTCTCGCTGATGCAGTATATGGCGCAGAAACAGCATTACGAAAAACAATTTCCGGCGGCGGGCAACGACATTATTTTACTAGACGGAAAAGCGGTCGGACGACTCTGGATCGCACGCTTGGAAAAGGAGATCGTCGGCGTCGAATTCATCATTCTGCCCGAATACAGAAATCATAAAATCGGCACCAAACTGCTCAAAGACCTGTTTGCCGAAGCGGTTGCGACAAACCGCGTATTTAATTTTTACGTTTTGAAAATGAACGAAAAGGCGCAAAGGCTTTATAAACGCCTGAACTGCGAATTTATTGACGAAACACCGACGCATTTCAAGATGCAGTGGCAGCGCGGCAAAGAATTAATACGAAACACACCAAAATGAACGAGTTACCAAAAAGAGAAGATTTCTTTAATCAGTTAAATACGAAGTTCCGCATCTTTTTCGACGGCCAAGAGCCGACCGAAGTTGAACTGACAGAGGTTAGCGAAATGCGTCAAAAATCGAAATTCGAAGCATTTTCGCTGATCTTTGCAGCGCCGAAAAATATTTTCCCGCAACCGCTGCTTTATCGTGTCGAACACGATTCGCTAGGCGCGATGGAATTGTTTATGGGTCCGGTTGAAGAAACCGAGAACAGCTATCTTTTAGAAGCGCTGTTTAATCAGCGAATTAACGCCGCAAATGATTGATAACGGCTTCGTAGCGATTCGGTTCGGCGCTGACCGGAGAAATTGCCAGGCTGAAAGCGCCGAGCGAAAAATGAGTAAACTCAAACTGCCCGGATTCTAATTTCTTTCCGCGCGGGCTATGGAACATCAGGGAAAAGCTGTCGCCTTGAACGCCTTCTACCTGATTTACTTTTCGTTCGAGTTCCTTGACATTCAACAGCCGCAAAACTTCCGTTCGGCGCAAACTCTCGTGCCGGATTTCAAAATCGGTGTTGATAAATGGTGTAAAATGCTCACTCTTAAATGAAAGCACCGGGTCTGAAAGGCTTTCAGCCGGGAGCGGAAAGTAGCCGCTTTCGTCAGATTTTTGACCAAAAGCAGTGCCGCTCAGATTAAATGTCACAGCGGCAGCCGATGCTAGTCCTATCGCATGAATAAAGTTTCTTCGCGTAATCATATTTTTAATTTTTTATAAAGGAAGGTTTAGTGAACCTGAAACAAATTAAATTCTACACGTTTCTGTAAATAATATCAATTTTTGATATTTTAAAAATTACTTGAAATTAAGCATAAAAGAGAGTATTATCCTATCACGAAATTCAAACGTGCATTTTCGTTTCCATTGGATTTGTTTTATAAATCCATTTTTTCCAAAACCGATAAGACAATTCGACTTTGCTTCAGGGCATTATTTCGCGTTGGAAAAAAACGGTTGTGTTTAATTTTTAGTGGGTTCGAGGTTGGTAATCCATTACAGCTTAACTTTCAGATTAAAAATCAAAAATTAATAAATTAGGAGAATAAAAATGGCAGAACCATTTATTGGACAGATCATAATATTTGCGGGCAATTTCCAGATTCGCGGCTATGCGTTTTGTAACGGTCAAATACTTTCGATCGCTCAGAATACTGCGCTCTTTTCGATTTTAGGCACTACTTACGGCGGCAACGGGCAAACGACTTTCGCGCTGCCTAATCTGCAGAGCCGTGTGCCTGTTCATTTCGGACAAGGACCGGGACTTTCGCCTTATTCTTTAGGAGAGCAGAGCGGTTCCGAAACTGTTACCCTGACGAGTCAGCAAATGCCGATACACAATCATTTGGTTAATGCCAATGAAGGGAATGGATCCGCGCAGGCGCCGGCGGGCGGCTTTCCTTCCGCAGGTATCGTTCCGTCATCAAGCAACGCGGCGGTGAGTAATTACAGAAATAGCACGGACGGAACGACGTTGGCAGCGACGGCAATCGGCAATGCGGGTGGAAACCAGCCGCATAATAATATCCAGCCGTATCTGGCTCTCAATTTTCTAATTGCTTTGCAAGGTATTTTCCCGTCGAGAAATTAGCCTGAAAAAATTCGTTTTTTGTTTTGTGGCGGGTGTCGTTCGGAAAGGGACGGTTCACTCGCCCGTTTGTCTTTTTAATTTTCGCCACGCTGGATTAACTGCTCCTTCTCCTTTCGACTTGTGAATGAGCGGCATTAAATTTAGCTTTGCGTTTAACAAATCAATTGTCAAAAGGTATTCCGTCATGAAAAAAATAAATCAAAGTCGCAAGTCCAAAATTCCAAATATTTTTTCGTTTGTCATACTTATACTGATTACGCTCTCGCTGACAATCAATCCGGTGGCGGCAATCGCAGCCGGTAATGCAAAACGCACGGTCGTAAAAAACGACACATTGCAAAATCAGAAGGCTGTCACTGCTGAGAGTAATATCTCGACAGAACAGTCTTCACTATTGATACCGTCAACGGTTTTTACAAATGCGGCGGCAATCAACATTCCCGACGACGGCGCAACGGGCATAACCTCAACAATTGCGGTTTCCGGTATGGTCGGACCAATTTCTTCTGTCTCGGTGACGCTCAACAACTATACGACGCCGCGCCCGCAGCAGGTTGATTTTCTGCTGGTCGGACCCGGCGGGCAGAAATTTATCCTTGTTTCCGACGTCGGCGGAACCGGCGCGGGTTCTGTCTCGAACAATATAAACCTAACGTTGAGCGATGCAGGCGCGACACTGATTGGACAGAATCCGGGCGGCGCCCAGCCTCTCGTTTCGGGCACTTTTAAGCCGTCTGATTATGATGTAAGCGTTAATTTTCCGACATCATCATCGCCATATCAATCGCCTGCGCCCGTCGGTGCGGCGACATTCAATTCGGTATTCGGTGGCTTGTCGGGCGCGAGCGTCAATGGGAATTGGGTTCTTCACGTTTTTGACAGCAGCGCGGGAAGCGGCACGAGCACGGTTGCCGGCGGCTGGTCGATAGATGTTCAGACGACCGCAGCGGCAGCGACGACGACCACACTCGGTTCTTCGCAAAACCCGTCGTTCACCAATCAGGCAATCACGCTGACATCGACGACGACGAGCACGAGTACGGTCAATATGGGCGTGGTCAATTTTGTCGATAACACGACCAGCACGACTTTGTGCAGTAACGCTCCGGTTAACGGAAGCGGTGTCGCGACTTGTATTGTTCCCGCCAACACTTTGACCGAGCGCATTCATAACATTACGGCAACGTATGTCGGCAACGGTACGTTTGCGACCAGCAACGGCAGTATCAACCAGACCGTAAATTGTCCGACGACCGGTGCGAGCCCAACGTTTACCAACGGTTGCGGAATTACGATTCCCGACGCCGGCGGTCCGTCGGCGGCGATCCCGTATCCTTCGAACATTATCGTTTCAAGTTTGAGCGGCGCGATTTCGAAAGTCACGTTAACCCTGACGAACGCAAATTTACCGGCAACTAATCACTTTAACTTTCTGTTAGTCGGACCGGGCGGGCAAACTTATGTCTTTATGTCCGATGCGGGCGGCGCGGTCGCTACCAGCGGCGCGACGATCACTCTCGACGATACGGCGGCTACACAACTGCCTAACAGCGGCTCGATTGCAACCGGCACATATCGTCCGGCGGATTATAACGTTGACAGCGACCCGTTTCCTGCGCCTGCACCCGTGCCGACAAATTTCGCGCCACCGGCAGGCGTCGCGACGTTCGCTTCCGTGTACGGCGGTTTGGCTCCGAACGGAACCTGGAGTCTTTACGCATCTGACGATACAGGCGGCGGCGCAAACGGTACGATCGGCAGTTGGAGCCTGACGTTTACCACGAGCGGCGACGCGGCGACGACAACCGTCGTTTCGGGTAATCCGAATCCTGCAACTACGAGTCAATCAATCCTGCTCACCGCAACTGTTAGCAGCACGAGTACGGTCAACTCCGGAACCGTTACCTTCCGGCGCGGCGCGACGATCTTGTGCGCGAGCGCTCCAGTTTCCGGCGGTACTGCGACGTGTAATCTTGCTGCTGGAACATTGCCGGAGGGATCGCATCTTATCACTGCCGATTACAACGGCTCGCCAGGACAATTTAACATCAGCAGCGGCAGTTTCACACAGGTGGTGACTAGTCCAACGGTCGTAACCTGTCTTAATTTCGCTAACAATGGCGGCATTACGGTTTCCAATACGACGACGTTAGGAAATCCGTACCCGTCAAACGTCAACGTTTCCGGTTTGGCGGGCTCGATTTCAAAAGTCACTTTGACGATGACCATCGGCAGCGCGCTCACGCCGGATCATAACGATTTCCTGCTGGTCTCTCCGACCGGACAGAAGTTCCTTTTTATGGGCGACGCGGGCGGCACAACTGACATAATCAACCAGACGATCACGCTCGACGATGCGGCGGCAACCGCCTTGCCCGACAGTACGGCGATCACCACCGGCACGTATCGTCCGGCGGCTTATTCCGGCGACACCGATACTTTCCCGCCACCCGCTCCGGCGGCTCCGTATAATCCGGCGGCACCGGAAGGCGCAGGAACCTTCGCGCTCTTTAACGGCACCAGTCCGAACGGCTCGTGGCAGCTTTACGCGACGGAAGACGCCGGGGACTCGGCAGACACCGTCATTACAAGCTGGAGTCTGACGTTTACTTTGGCGGCGACTGCGACGACGACCTCGGTTACTTCGTCTGCTGACCCGTCAGTCTTCGGACAGCCGGTAACCTTTACGGCGACGGTGAGCAGCGGCGGTTTCGGAACGCCGACGGGCAACGTTCAATTCTTTGACGGCGCAAACCCGCTTGGCGCACCGGTCGCATTGAATGGCTCGGGCGTGGCGCAGTTAGTGACTTCCAGCTTAACTGTCGGAAATCATACGATTACCGCTCAATACGCCGGATCGAGTACTGCTTGCAACGGAACATTTAACGCCAGTGCGGGCAATCTGACGGGCAATCCACAGGTTGTCAATCAAGCCAGCACGACAACGGCGGTTGTTTCATCGTCTAATCCGGTCGGTACCGGCGTTCCCGTAACCTTTACGGCAACGGTTAGTCCGGTTGCTCCGGGCGCGGGAACTCGAACCGGAACCGTAACTTTCTTTAGAAACGGCAGCCCGATTTGTTCGAGCGTAGCGATTAACGGTTCGGGACAGGCAACTTGCAACCTAACTTTCACGATTGCCGGAAACTACAACATCACCGTTCAATACAGCGGCGATACGAACTTTACGGCGAGCTCGAGCCCGACACTTGTTCAGCAGGCTGTGGGTCCGACGGCGGCAAATGTTAGCGTTGAAGGTCAAATCTTCTCGCAGGAAACCGGCAGGGCGGTCGGCAATGCCCGCGTCGTGATGACCGATTCTTCGGGACAATCGCGCGTGGCGCTAACCAATCCGTTCGGTTATTACCGGTTCGAGGGCGTTCAGACGGGCGCGATCTACGTCTTTACGGTTAGCGCGAAAGGTTATGCCCCGAGCGAGAGCGTTATCCGAAACGTGAGCGATAATATTAACGATTTGAATATTACACTCGAAAGACAGGAATAGTTAAATCGAAATTATCGTGAAGATAAAAAAGGCGTGTTCAAGCGAAAAGTTGGACACGCCTTTTTGTTATAAAAAAGCTATGTCTAAAGAAAATTTGCAGCAATTTTGTCTACTGGTTCTGCGCGATTCGGCGCTGCAAGATCAACTGAAAAATATAATTGAGCGCGATGAATTTATAAAAAAGGTTTGCGAATTGGGCGCGAATTCAGGATTCGAAATTTTACGAGAGGACATTGAAATACAAATGCGCGAAAACCGCAAGATGCTGAATGAAAGATGGATTTAAGAGAATTTGAGAATTTTTGCGAATGGATTCCGGTTCGCTGTTACTGGCAGGAAAATCGAGCGTTTGTCGACTGGTGTTTTCTGGAAAAAAAACGTTTAAGCGAACCTTTTTTTGACGATTCGATAACCAAACGGTTTCGCCAGCCGTTCAATTTATTGTTCCGACATCAAACTCCGATCGAATTTTTGGGCGAATTGAACGAATATTCTGCGGGGTTAAAGCCAAGCGGTTTTATTTTTCATCTTTCGCGCTGCGGTTCGACCCTCGTTTCGCAAATGCTCGCCGCTTTGCCGGAAAACATCGTAATTTCGGAAGCTCCGCCGATCGATTTTGTGATTCGTGCAAAAAATGTCGGCGAAAAGCGGCGAATCGCGTGGCTGCGCTGGATGATCGGCGCGCTCGGGCAGAAACGAAACAAACCGGAGAAGCATTATTTTATAAAATTCGACAGCTGGAACGCGCTCGAAATAAATTTTATAAAACGCGCTTTCCCCGATGTGCCGTGGATATTTTTGTACCGCAATCCGGTCGAAATTATCGTTTCACATGTCCGCCAGCGCGGCGCGCAGATGATTCCGGGAATAATTAAAGAAATTTTGCCCGAACTTAGTTTTGAAGAATCGCTAAAAATGACGCCCGAGGAATACTGCGCGCGGGTTCTGGAAAAAATTTGCCGGAGCGCGCATGAATCTCTAAAAAACGGCGATGGATTAGCGGTAAACTACACCGAATTGCCGGATGCTTTAACCTCGAAAATTCTCGAACATTTTAATGTCGAATTAACGGCAAAGGACCTCGAAAAAATGCTCGCGGCGGCAAAATTCAATGCCAAGATTCCGCAAATGAATTTTTCGCCGGACACCGAACAGAAAAAAAATGAAGCCGGCGCGGCAGCGTTTGCCGCAACCGAAAAATTCGTCAACCCGATTTACGAAGCCCTTGAGAATATCCGAAAAAAGGCGTGAAAAAGCGCGGCTGTGATATACTCTAATATTTAGAATTTAGAACAGGAAAAAGGGATTTAATTGTGAAAAAGATAGAAGTTATACCGCTCGGCGGAATCGGCGAATTCGGAATGAACTGCATGGGAATTCGCTATGAAGATGAAATGATTATCGTTGACGCGGGAATGGGATTTCCCGAAGAAACGCCTTACGGTGTTGATATTTCGATTCCGAATTTCGACTTTTTGGACGAATACCGCGACAACCTGACGGCGCTCGTTCTCACGCACGGGCACGAAGATCATATCGGCGCGCTGCCTTATTTTTTGAAAAAGTTTAACCTGCCCGTTTACGCGTCGCGCTTTACGATGGCTCTCGCCGAAAGAAAGCTCGAAGAGCACAAAATGCTCGACAAGGTTCTGCTGCACCGCGTCAAACCGAACGATATTGCGGAAATCGGTAATTTCAAGGTCGAATTTATCCACGCTTCGCACAGTTTGGTTGATTGTTTCTCGCTCGCTATCAAAACGCCGCTCGGAACGCTGATTCACACGGGCGATTACAAGATTGACGATACGCCGGTGATCGGCGCGCCGTATGATTTGAAAACGCTCGGCAGATACGGCGACGAGGGCGTTTTGGCGGTTCTCGGCGATTCGACGAACGCGACCGTCGAAGGTCGGACGCCGTCCGAACAAGCCGTTATTCCGGCGTTTGAGGAAATTTTCGAACAGACAAAAGGGCGGATCATCGTTTCGACGTTTTCAAGCTCGATTCACCGCTTGCAGATAGTTTTTGATCTGGCGTACGAATTTGGCAGAAAACTCTGCGTTCTCGGTCGTTCGATGCAGAAAAACGTCGAAATCGCCGACGATCTCGGTATTCTCGAAATTCCGCCCGATACGCTCGTTGATCTCGGAACTTCGCGCCAGTTAAAGGACGAAGAAATCGTCTATATTATCACCGGCTCGCAGGGCGAAAACCGCGCCGCGCTCTGGAATATGGCGGCTTCGAGCTACAAAGGATTGGAGATCGAAAAAGGCGACACGGTCGTGCTTTCAGCGCGAATTATTCCCGGCAACGAAAGAAATATCTCGCGCCTCATCGGTAATTTATACAAACGCGGCGCGAATATCATCGAGGAAAAACGCCGTCTGATTCACGTTTCGGGACACGCTTCGCAGGAAGACATCAAAATTATGGTCGAAACCGCGCGACCGAAGTACGTCGTTCCGATTCACGGCGAATATCGAATGCTGTTTCGCCACAAGGAATTTATCAAAAACCACATCGCGGGCTACACGGACGAAAACGTTATCCTGATCGAAAACGGCGACGTGCTCGAATTTGACGAAAGAGGCGCGCGCGTCGTCGAAAAACACGATCTTAACCGCACATTCATTGACGAGGAAAGCTTAGGCGAGATCGAATACGACATTATCCGCGAGCGCAAAAAACTCGCTTACGGCGGCGCTATTTCGCTCGTCGTTAAAATTGATAAAGCCAAGCAGAAATTGGCGGGCGAGCCGCAAATTTCTTATCAGGGGGTTGCCGGAATTGATCTGACGAATGGTTTTACGGAGGTAGCCCGAAAATCCGTCGCCGCTGCGATCGCCGCAATGAAACCGCAGGAAATTTCCGATAAAAACTGGCTTCAGGAAACTCTCCGCATACATTTAAAAAGATTTCTGCAAAAAGAAACCGGCACGAAACCCGTGATCGTCACGACGATCGTCGAAGTTTGAGGATAATTAAAATCTGAATTGCCAAGCCTGAAAGTTTGCTGATTGATGATTGACGCATTTGAAAAGTTTATAAATTTTATCAGCGGCAGTTTTTGGGATTGGCAATTTTTCGTCTTCGTTTTCTGCGCCGTCTTAATCTTTTGTTTCTCTATACTTAACCGCGAAAAGCCGTTCGGGAAAAATCCTGTTGCCGATTTCGTTTATGAAAATACCGGAAAAAGCGATCGCGTAAACTATTTAATTATCTTTGCCGCAAATGTTTTTTTTATCGCGGCGGCGGTTTCGATTGCCGGAATTCCCGCACCGCAAACTCACGACGAATTCGCTTATCTGCTTGCCGCCGATACGTTTCTGCACGGACGAATCGTCAATCCGACGCCGGTTTCGCCAGCGCATTTTGAATATTTTCATATTTTATTAACGCCCGTTTACGCCGCTAAATATCCGCCTTTGCAGGGCTTTTTTCTCGCCGCCGGAAAATTACTGACCGGATTTCCGATCGCCGGTGTCTGGCTCACGAGCTTGTTGTCGGGCTTGGCAATTTACTGGCTGCTGCGAGCTTTTTTTTCGCTTCGATGGGCGTTGTTCGGCGCGTTTTTGTGGTTAACGGCGCCGCTCAATTTCGTCTGGCTCGATTCTTACTGGGGCGCGCACGTCGCGGTCATCGGCGGCGCATTATCAATCGGAGCGTGTTTTCGATATTTGCAAAAGCGCGGCTCGAAAAATCTTTTTATCTGGGGACTCGGAATCTTTCTACTGCTAAATTCGCGGATTTATGAAGGAACGGTTCTAACCGCAATTCTGGTGTTGATTTGGATTTTCGAGACGCTGAAAAATAAACAAATCGGAAATTATTCTTATCGCGGCTTTGCTGTTTTTGCGCTGATAATTTTTGTGAATTTCGCGGCGATTGCGTTTTATAATTTTCAAATAACCAAAAATCCGCTGGTTTTGCCGTATTCTCTGCATCATTCTCAACATCATCAAGTGCCGCTGTTCATTTTTCAAAAAACTGGTGAATCGAAGCCCGGAATTCCGCCGGTTATCAAAAAACTCGATGAACGTTGGACGGCGGAATTTAAAGGTGACTACAAAACGCCGTCGGCGGCAGTGATTTCAACCGTCGAAAGAATTCCGGTTTATCTCGTCTGGCTGACCCGTTCGCCGTTTCTGCTGGCGCTTTTTCTGCTCGGTTTATACGGCTTGGCGAAAGGCGCGGAAGAAAATTTCGGTTGGAAAATTCTCGTAATTTTTCTACTATTTCTCACTGCCTTGTTTTTGACGGTCTTTAAAGGCGACAGATTTATTTCGCCGGTCGCCGGTTTAGCCTTTGTTTCGATTACTTTAGCGGCGAAAATGTTATATCGTAGAAATGGATTTTGGAAACCCGCCGTTTTGCTTTTACCGCTCGTCATCGGCGGCGGATTTATTTTGGGCTTGATTTCAGTCGAATTAAAAAGAGTTTCGCCGCCAAATGTCGAAAACAATTTCGTGAGCCGTGTTCAGATTACCGATTATCTAAAAGCGCAGGGCGGAAAACATCTGATTTTTGTCGAAACGAACGAGGCAAATCCGGCTGATGCGCGGTTTTACGTTTATAATGATGCGGAAATTCGTGATTCGCCGATTGTTTGGGCGCATAATTTGAGCGAGTCGGAAAATCGGGTTTTAATCGAAAATTATCAAAATCGTAAAATATGGCAGCTCGAAATTATCGAATATCAAGCCGTTTTAACGGAATATAAATTTTTGAAGTAAGTAAAAAGGAAGGTAGAAAACGAAATTGGAAATTGCCGAATTATTGCGAAAAACGCGCGTCGAAGTGATGCCCGAAACCTTCGCGCTCGTTTCCGTGGAAAACGAAGACTGGCTGAAACTGCTCGAAAATCCCGAACTCAGCCCGCGCATGAGCGCGCCGTTTATGATCTTCAAAGATCGTTGGGAAGTAACGCTTCTGCTCGATGAAATCGATTTCGAAGCGATGCGCGTCGGCTTGCGCGAGGCGAAAATCGAACGCGGTTTCCGGCTTTTGAGCTTTGACATCGAGCTTGATTTTTCGGTCGTCGGATTTTTTGCGTTCATCTCGCAAAAATTAGCCGAAGCCGGAATTTCGATCGTCGCTTTATCTGCGTTTTCGCGCGATCATCTTTTGATAAAACAAGAAGATCTGGCAAAGACGCTCAAGGTTCTGGGGGAATTTGTCGAGGAACTTTGCTGAAAATAATAAGCAAATATCTTAAATTACTCATCCGGGCTTAATTTCGCTTTCGATTGGCGATAAAAAATTAAAAATATGTTCTGGAAGGATAAGGTCGTCTTTTTAACGGGCGCATCGAGCGGAATCGGCGAAGCGCTGGCAATCGAAATCGCCAAAAACGGTGCGATTCTCGGGCTTTTGGCGCGCCGCGCGGAATTGCTTAAAACGCTTGCCGAAAAATGCGAAGCCGTCGGCGCAGCGGCGCGCGTTTTTGCCTGCGACGTAGTTGATGCCGACGCCGTGCAAAGAGCGGCAGGCACTTTTCGTGAAGAATTCGGGCGAATTGACATATTGATCGCAAACGCCGGAATCGGCGGTAACGATAAGGAAACACGCGAATTACAGCCTGAACACGTTAAAAAAGTGATTGACATCAATCTGATGGGCTCGGTCAATGCGGTTTACGCGGTTTTGCCGCAGATGCTCGAACGCAAAAGCGGTCAGCTCGTCGCGATTTCGTCGCTCGCCGGTTTTCGCGGACTGCCGAAATCGGCGGCTTATTCGGCATCGAAAGGCGGAATGACGAATTTTTTCGAAAGCGTCAGGCTCGACGTACAGCATCAAGGCGTCGCGGTGACGATCATTCAGCCCGGATTTATCAAAACCCCGCTCACATCGGGCAGAAAAAACAAAATGCCGTTTTTGATGGAGCTCGAAGACGCCGTTCCGATGTTTCTCAAGGCGATCGAAAAACGCAAAAAGTTCGCCGCTTTTCCGTGGCAGCTGGCAACATTCGTGCGGCTCGGCAGGATTTTTCCGGCGTGGCTTTACGATAAAATCGCTTCGGGCGCAAAATACCGTGAATAATTATTAATTGTTAATTGTTAATTGCCGTCTGTCTAATTACAATTAAAAATTAACCATTTTCCCCAACAAATTATGGACATCTTATCAGCAATAATTCTCGGCATCGTGCAAGGTTTGACCGAATTTATTCCGATTTCTTCAACGGCACACCTTGTTTTCGCGAGCCGCTGGACAAATATTTACGGCGGAAATGCGAAGCAGATCACCGCGACCATCGGTGTCATTCAGCTCGGAACTTTAGCCGCCGTTTTTGTTTATTTTGCCGGCGATATATTGGGAATTTCGGCGGCTTTCGTTCGGGATCATTGGAATCTGCTGACGAAAAAACGCGGCGTACGCTTTTCGGGAACGAACGGTATCCGCCCGATCTGGATGAGTGAAGAATCGTGGCTCGGCTGGCTGATAATTATCGGCTCGATTCCGATCGGAACGCTCGGGCTCTATTTCAAGGATATAATCGAAGGTCCGGCGACGAAAAATCTTTGGATCATCGCGACGACGATGATCGTTGTCGCGGTTTTACTGGCATTGGCGGAATTAGTCGGAAGCCAGCGTAAAGAACTGAAAGACTTTGGTTTATTAGATTCACTGGCGGTCGGATTTGCGCAGGTTCTGGCGCTGATTCCGGGCGCAAGCCGTTCGGGTTCGACGATTATGGGCGGACTTTTTGCCGGTCAGAAACGCGAAGCGGCGGCAAGATTTTCGTTCCTTTTAATGATTCCCGCAATCACGGCAAGCGGGCTTTTGGAATTAAAGGAAGCGATTCAGGATAATCTGCTGGCAAAAGATGATTTTGTCGCGCTCGCCGTCGGAACTATCGTCGCGGGAATAATCGGGTATCTTTCAATCTGGTTTTTGCTCGCTTTTTTGAAGAAACGTTCGACCGCGATTTTTATTATTTATCGCATCATCGTCGGTGCTATAATTCTCGTATTGCTCTGGCAAGGCGTTTTAACCCCGCAAGTCTAAACATTTAACATTTATTATTCAACATTTAACAGTGTATGAGTTTATGAATGATAAATGGTAAATGGTAAATGATAAATGAAAAAGCGTTGGACAATCCAAAAACACGACCGTCAGGCGGTAACCCGGCTTTCGCAGGAATTGAAAGTGACGCCGCTGCTTTCCGCTCTGCTCATCGCGCGCGGTTTTGAAACGCCCGAAAAAGCGCATAAATTTCTTAATCCCTCATACGACGATCTGCACGAACCGCTCTTGCTCAAAGATATGCAGAAAGCGGTCGAGCGCGTTTTAAAGGCAATCGAAGCGGGCGAAAAAATCCTCATCTGGGGCGATTACGACGTTGACGGCACGACCGGCACGGTCGTTTTGCGCAAAGCTCTGGAAATTCTCGGCGCCGAAACCGGCTTTCATGTTCCGAACCGTTTTACCGAAGGCTACGGGCTGAATATTCCGGCGCTCGAAAAGGCGAAAGAACGCGGCTACACGCTCGTTATCACGGTTGATTGCGGCTCGACGGCGTTCGAACCGATCGCTTGGGCGCAAGGTGCCGGCATGGACGTGATCGTGACCGACCATCATTTGACGAAAGATGAAGGCTTGCCGAATGCTTTTGCGGTCGTTAATCCGAATCAGCCGGACGACGAATATCCGGACAAAAATCTCGCCGGCGTCGGCGTCGCGTTCAAACTAACGCACGCGCTTTTGCGCGAAAAAGGCAAGGAAAATCTGGTTAAAGGTTTTCTGAAAGTCGTCGCGATCGGCACGATCGCCGACATTATGCGGCTCACGGGCGAAAACCGCGCGATTGTCAGAATCGGTTTGCAGGATTTGCCGAAAGCGCATAATTTCGGGCTCAAAGCCTTGATGGAAGTCGCCGACTGTCGTTCGGAAATGACGAGTTATCACATCGGTTTCCGGATCGCGCCGCGTATCAATGCGGCTGGCAGAATGGACGTCGCGCGACACGTCGTCGAGCTTTTCGAAGCCGAAACGTTTGAAAAAGCGCGCGAATTGGCGGACGTTTTGAACAGCCGCAATATGGAACGGCAAAAAATCCAGCGCGAAATTACAGAGCTTGCTTTGCTCGAATACATCGAAAACGGCGGCAGCGAAAAACAGACGCACTTTGCCGTCGTCGCGGGCGAAGGCTGGCATCGCGGCGTGATCGGACTCGCGGCGTCGAGAATCACTGAAAAAATCAATCGCCCGTCAATCGTTATTTCGATCGAAAACGGCGTCGGGCACGGTTCGGCTCGCTCGATCGGTAATTACCACTTATTAAAAGGTTTGGATTCGTGCAAAGAGCTTTTCGAGCAGTTCGGCGGACACGCCGCCGCCGCCGGTATGTTGATAAAAGTAGAAAATATTGCGGAGTTAAGCGAAAAGTTAAACGCGCACGCGATTGAAAATCTCTCGGATGAAGATTTAATTCCCGAATTAAAGATCGACGCGCAGGTTTTATCGGAATCTATGAATTTAGCAGTCGTCGAAGAACTCAAAATGCTCGAACCGTTCGGCGCGGGCAATCCGAAGCCGATTTTCGTGACGAAGGATTTGGTTTTGGTTGACGAGCCTTACGTGATGAAAGAAAAACATCTGAAAATGCGGCTGGCTGACGGAAAAGGAAAAACTTTCGAAGCGGTTTGGTGGGACGGCGTCGAAAAATCAAAAGAGCAAACTCTCAAACCCCGAACGCGCATCGAATTAGCCTATACGCCCGAAGCAAACACCTGGCAGGGAAACACTCGGCTTCAACTTGTCGTAGAAGATTTAAGAACGGATAATTAATGTTAGTGTCAGACGCCAAACGCCCGAATATCCAGAAATTGCAGAAACGCGCTAATATGCCTAAATATTTTCGCGTCGGGGCGATTGCTGCGCTGATCGTCACGATTCTGGCAATCGGTATCGGGTTTTACCTCGGTCGCAATCGTTCGGAATTTCGCCTGAAACCCGAAGACGCGAAACTCTCGCAGGACGTAGTTTCCGAAATCAACGGTTACGAGCGTTTGGAAACCGAAGGCGACCTGAAAAAGTTTTTTATCAAAGCCGATAGAATGAGAACGTTTACCGATAATCACATGGAATTGGAAAACGTCTATTTACAGGTCTTTGACGAAACGGGCGAAAATTCCGACCAGATAACTTCGGAAAAAGCGATCTATATTCCCGAAGGAGATAAGAATTTTACGGCTTATTTTGCCGGAAACGTCAATATCGCGACGCGCGACGCCTTGCGCGTGAAAACCGAACACATCTATTACAAAAAGGAAACCGAAGTTGCCGAAGCCGAACAACTCGTCGAATTCGAACGCGAAAACATCTCGGGCAAAGCTCTCGGCGCATTCGTCAGAATCAAAGAAAAGCGCCTCGAATTGATGAAGGAGGTCGAAATCAACGCGTTTGCCTTAAATCCCGGCGACGCGCTCGCGAAAAGCAATATTCAAAGCGCGAGAATTACGGCGAATTACGCGATGGTTGACCAAACGACCGAAAAAATCGCGCTTACGGAAAACGTTTTTATCAGCATAATTCCGACCGGAAACAATTCGGAGCTGTCGCAGCCGACCGATATTAAGTCTGATCGTGCCGACATCAGTTTTGAAAAAAAGGAAATTCGCCAGATTGATCTGAACGGAAACGTCGATATTCATCAAAAACCGACCGCCGCGAATTCGAAATGGACGCGCACGAAAGCCAACAAAGCGGTCGCGAAAATCGATAAGGAACTGAAAAGCGCCGAATTGTTCGAAAATGTTTTTATCGAAACGACGACCAACGGCGCAAAACCGACGAAAATAAACTCGGGCTACGCGATTTTCGAAAAGGACGCCGACCGTTTTCAATTAAAAAACGGCGTTCATATCGTTACGGTCGAAGACAATAAACCGACGAACATTAAATCGTCGGAAGCCGTCTATGAACAGACGAACGGCAAAATATTTCTCACCGGAAACGCGGAAATTGATAACGGGACGGAATTCCTGAAAGGCGATTCGATGACCGCCGAATTGTTTCCGAACAAGAAAGTTAAATATTCGAACGCGAAAGGGAATGCCTATTTGCGGCAAAATTCGCCCGAGCGCAAAACCGAAGTTTCGGGAAACGAGCTGAACGCGACCTTTAACGAAAACCAGCAATTACAGGCGGCAAACGCGCTCGGAAACGCCAACACAATTTTAACTCCGGCGCAGGCGCAGGAATATTCGAAAGTTACAATGAGCGCGCCGAACGCGATTCATCTTACGTTTCGCGGCGAAGGTTTGCTCGAACAGATGAACACCGAAGGACGCACGACGATTCAAATGAACGCGCCGCAAAACGGCGCTGACGCGGCGAACAAAAAGCTGACGGCAGATTCGGTCAAGACATTTTTCAATGCCGACGGCAAGAATTTATCAAAAGCCGAAGCGGTCGGAAACGCCGAACTTTACGTCGAGCCTTTGCAGGCGGCGGCGGGAAATTATAAAACGACGGTCAATGCGCCGCGTTTTGACTGCGAATTTTTCCCGACCGGAAATAACGCGAAAATCTGCGTCGCGCAGACGAAAACAAAAACCGTCCGCGTGCCGACCATCCCGACTGACAGACGCGGCACGCAGACTTTGACCGCCGATAAGCTAAACGCGCAGTTTAACCGGCAAACTCAGGACATACAGATTTTCGACGCGATCGGCGACACGAAATTTTCCGAACTCGACCGCAACGGAATTGCCGAAACGATCAATTTTACTGCCGCTGACGAAGTTGTGCGTCTACGCGGCGGCGAACCGACCGTCTGGGATTCGCGCGCGCGCGCTAAAGCCAACGAAATCGACTGGGACACGCGCAACGGAAAATCATTTCTGCGCGGAAACGCGAGCACGACCTATTACAATCAAAAACAAACCGGCGGCGCAACGCCGTTCGGTGATTCAAACAAACCGGTTTACGTAACCGCCGCCAATGCCGAATTTGATCACACGGCTGAAACCGGGCTTTATACCGGAAACGCGCGCGCGTGGCAGGATAATAATTACGTTCGGGCGGATAAATTGCTATTAAAGCAGAAAGAAGGACAGATGATCGGCGAAGGCGCGGTGCAGAGCGTTCTTTACGATTCGAAAAAGAAGGAAAAAGGCAAGGAAACGACCGTGCCGGTTTATGCTTCGGCGAATAAATTGTTTTATAGTCGTGAAACGCGGATTTTGCGCTACGAGGGAGAAGTCGACATCCGGCAGGGAACCGACCGCATAACGGCGGGAAAAGCCGATATTTACATGGACGAGCGCAACGAAATGTCGAAAACGATCGCCGAAACCGCTGTCGTTATCACACAGCCGAACCGCCGCGCGGTCGGTGATTGGGCGCAGTACACGGCGGAAAACGAGGTCGCGATTTTGCGCGGAAATCCGGCGCGGATTGACGATTCCGAAAACGGTTCGTCGCAAGGCGCTCAGGTCACGGTTTATATGCGCGAAAACCGCGTCGTCGGCGAATCGCAAACCGAACAGAACAATACGGGCAGAACGCGGACGGTTTATAAAGTTAAGAAAAACGATTAAAGAATGTCGGAAATTTCAGGCAAAAACGGTAACCACGCGGCAAACGGCAAACACGAAAATGTGCTTGCCGATTCTTTGTCGGCGTTTCATTTGCAGAAATCTTACGGGCGGCGGCGCGTTGTCGACGATGTCAGCATTTCGGTCGAGCAGGGCGAAGTCGTCGGGCTTTTGGGTGCGAACGGCGCGGGCAAAACAACGACTTTTTATATGATGGTCGGACTTGAACGCGCCGAAACCGGAAATATTTTTCTCGGCGGGCAGGACGTCACGACGCTGCCGATGTACCTGCGCGCGCGTTTGGGGCTCGGTTATCTGCCGCAGGAACCTTCGATTTTTCGCAAAATGTCGGCTGAACAAAATATTCTCGCCGTACTGGAAACGACAAAACGGTCGCGCGCCGACCGGTTTGCGCGGCTCGAAGAACTTTTGGAAGAATTCGGCGTGACGCACGTTCGCAAAACTCGCGGCGACGCGCTTTCGGGCGGCGAGCGGCGGCGCGTCGAAATCGCGCGCTGTCTGGCGACCGAACCGCAGTATATTCTGCTCGACGAGCCGTTTGCCGGCATTGATCCGATCGCGATTGACGACATCCGCGAAATCATTCTGTACTTGAAAAATCAGGGCATCGGCATTTTGATAACCGACCACAACGTTCGCGAAACGCTCGGCATTACCGACCGCGCCTATATTATGGCTGAAGGGAAAATCCTGAAAAGCGGTCAGCCGAACGAATTGGTCGAAGACGAAGACGTGCGGCGGCTTTACCTGGGTGAAAGATTCAGTCTTTGATGATTATTTGCCCGCGAAAAATACGAAATAAACTAAAACAAATAACCTTCCACAGAATTTGCTTTATTTTTCGTTCCTTTTGTGTCTTTAGCGGGCAAAATATTTATAATCAGCGGTTTTCGGGTTTTCGAAAGTGTTTTATTTTTCACATTTCGGCGACAAAGAGCTATAATCAAGTTGTGATAGAGGTTGACGCAAATAATACAAGAGGGTTAAATTACAAGAAATAAATATGTCATCTTTAAGACTTCAAACATCACTCAAACAGCAAATGGTTCTGACGCCGCAGCTCCGGCAAAGAATCGAAATGCTGCAGATGACATCGATCGAGTTAAACGATTTGATTCAACAGGAGATGGTTTCAAATCCGATCCTTGAAGAAGTCATGCCGGACGATGAAATCGGCGAAATTTCCGAAAAAATTCTCGACCAAAATACCGACGGACAGGATAATACTTTTGTAAACGGCGCGGATTCCGATACTGACTTTTCCGCGTATTCGGATTCATTTTCGGAAAACGCAAATGCCGAGAAAGCGAGCGAAAACGGGTTTGACGAAAATCACGGCACAGATTTTGAAACCGATGATTTTTCGGAAGTGAAATCCGATTCTTTCGAAGAAATTGATTACGGCAGGGAATTTCAGGATTATCTCGACCCGGGGTATAAAACGCAGGAAATCGAATACAAGGAAGACGCACCCAGTTTTGAGCAGTTTTTATCGCGTTCCGAATCGCTCACCGAGCATCTCGAATGGCAGATCAATCTTCTCCAGATTGACGAAGAAACCGAAAATGCCGCCTACGCGATCGTCGGAAATCTAGATTCCGACGGGCGCTTGAATGCGACGGACGAAGAAATTGCCGAAATGTGCGGCTGTTCGATCGAAATTGTCGAAAAAGCGCGGCAAGCCGTTTTAAAACTCGAACCCGTCGGCTGCGGCGCGCGCGACGTGAAAGAATCTTTGCTCGCGCAGCTTCAATCAAACGGCGAAGGAAAATCGCTTGCCGCCGAACTGGTTCAAAACCATCTCGAAGACTTGCAGCCGCATCGCCTCCAGCATTTATCGAAAGACGTCGGCGTCGAGCTTCACGCGCTGAACGAGGAAATCAACAAAATTCGCGTGCTCGATCCATATCCGGGCAGGCGTTATTCGTCGGAAGAACCGATCTATGTCGCGCCCGAAATTTATATCGAAAAGATCGAAGGCGATTGGGTGATTTATTTTACCGACGACGGCAGCCCGCGGCTGCGCATCAGCAATACTTATCAACAGCTTTTGGGCGTTGAGGATACGACCAAAGAAACGAAAGATTTTATCAAGGATAAAGTTCGTTCGGCGGTTGATTTGCTGCGCAATATCGAGCATCGGCGGCAGACGATTTACCGCGTCGTCGAATGCATCGTTGACCGGCAGCAGGAATTTTTAAATTACGGCGTCGAGCATCTGAAACCGATGATGCTCAAGGACGTTGCCGAAGATATCGGAATGCATCTTTCGACGATTTCGCGTGTTGTCAATCGGAAATACGCGCACACGCCGCAGGGCGTTATCGAGCTTCGCCGATTTTTCAGCGAAGGAATGTTAAATGAAGACGGTGAAGAGGTTTCGACGCGAATTCTGAAACTCCGGATCAAGAAAATGATCGAGGATGAAGACACGAAAAAGCCTCTCACGGACGACGAAATTGCAAAGGTTTTAAGCAAGGAAGGCGTCAAGCTTTCGCGCCGCACGGTCGCAAAGTACCGAGACCAGATGCAGATTCCCGGCTCGCGCGAAAGAAAAACAGTTATCTAGATTTCGGATATGGAATATGGGATTTCGGATTTGTTTTTATTGAACCGAAAACGTTGCACTTTTTTCAAATTCCAAATCCGAAATCCGAAATCTCAAATCCGAAATAGAATGGGGGCAAAAAAATGAAATTTGAATATACTGGCAGACATATTGAAGTTACTCCGGCACTACGGTCTCACGTTGAGGAACATTTTGAGCGATTAAGTCATCTGTTTGACGGACAAGCCTTGAACGCGCACATTATTATTGAAGTTGAAAAGGGCAGGCATCGTTCGGAATTGATCGTGAAATGGCGAAATGAAGTTTTGACCGCGACGACGACATTAGCCGATATGTATCAATCGCTCTCAAAGACAATTGATAAAATTGAAAAACAGGCGCTGAAAATCAAAAACAAAATCATTGACAAACATCATAAAGCGAAGAAAGTAACGGCGGTCGCGACGCCGGTTGACGAAGTTGCACCGGAGCCGAACGCGCCGAAAATCGTCAACGCGCTGCGTTATGCGGTCAAACCGATGACCGCCGAAGAAGCCGTTTTCCGTTTGAAAGATGAAGAAAACCAATTTCTGGTTTTCCGCAACGCCGAGGACGAAAAAGTTTCGGTAATTTATAAACGCAAGGACGGAGATTACGGATTGATTCAACCATAAACAGTGGACAGCGGTCAGTGGTCAGTGATCGGATAAAATCGATTTAACTGACCACTGACCACCGTCCACTGACCACTGATGCAAAACAACGCCCCGAAAATAAGCATTGCCGGATTTATTAAAAAATCTCCGCCCGAATTGCAGGTTGACGTATTAGCCGGCAAAGGCGGATTGGAAAAACGAGAGATCAATTCCGCGCGGATTCAAAAACTCGGGCTTGCACTCGCCGGTTTTGCGCATTACATTCACACGGGACGCATTCAAATCGTCGGGCAGAGCGAAATCTGGTATCTTTCGCAGCTCGAAAGCGAGAAAAAAATCGAAGCCATCAAAAACCTCAATCTCGAAAAAATAAGCTGTATTTTGGTTACCAAAGGTCTGGAGCCGCCGATCGAATTACTGATGATCGCCGATGAAAACGACGTGCCGCTGCTCAGAACAAACCTGATAAGCTCGGGCGCGATCAACAAGGTGAGCGAATTTTTGCAGGAAGTTCTCGCGCCGCAGATGACTTTGCACGGCGTTTTGATGGGAATGTTCGGCATCGGCGTTTTGATTATCGGCAGTTCGGGCATCGGTAAATCCGAATGCGCGTTAGACTTAATCACGCGCGGTCATTATCTGATCGCCGACGATTCGGTTTTGATAAAAAAGGTCGGCGAAAAACTCGAAGGCAAATCGCCCGAGCTGATTCAGGATTATCTGGAAATTCACGGGCTCGGAATCATCAATATCCGCGAATTATTCGGCGTTTCGGCAATCGGCAAGGGCAGCCAGATCGAAATCTGCATCGAATTGAAAAAATGGAGCGAGTTCGAAGAAATTGACCGGCTCGGCATCACGATTAACGAGGAAGAAATTTTCGGTCTGAAAATTCCGAAATTTATCTTGCCGGTGACGTCGGGCAGAAATCTTTCGACGCTCGTCGAAACTGCCGTCAGAATTCATCTTTTAAAGGCTTCGGGCTACGACGCGGCGCAGAATTTGATCGAAAAGCATAAAATTTTAGTGAGCGGATTATAAAATAATATTTAATGTCGGAAGAAAACCTCAATAACAAAAATCTCCCCAATTTCGTGATAATTACCGGTTTAAGCGGCTCGGGAATGTCTTCGGCAACCAACGCGTTTGAGGATTTAGGATACTTTTGCGTTGATAATCTGCCGGTCACGATGCTTTCGACTTTTTCGCGTCTGCTTTTGCCGAATGCGGAAGAAATCGTCGCGATCGAAAAAGCCGCGCTCGTCATCAATATCCGCGAGCGGCATTTTCTGTCGGATTTCCCGAGCGAGCTGAAACGATTGAAAAAGAAGATACTTCAACCGTTTCTATTGTTTTTCGAAGCTTCGGACGAAGTTTTGCAGCGCCGATTCTCAGAAACGCGCCGCCCGCATCCGGCTGATAACGGCAAAGGCTTGCTCGACGCGATTCGCGCCGAAAAAAAAGAAATGGCGGACGCGCGTGAGCTTGCCGATTTGATAATTGATACGTCGGCGCATACGGTTCACACGCTTCGGCGGCTTCTGGTGCAGGAATTCAGCCACCGCGAAGAAGGAAATCCGCTCCACGTTCAAATCATTAGTTTCGGGCATAAACACGGCGGTCCGAATCAGGTTGATCTATTATTCGACGTGCGTCATCTGCCGAACCCGTATTTTGTCGAAGGCTTGCGCGAGCTGCCGGGTTCGGACAAAAAAGTGATCGGTTTTCTGGACGGGCAGGAAGAAGTCGGTGAAACCATCCGGCGCTTTGCCGATTTACTCAAATATCTTTTGCCGCTCTACAAGCGCGAAGGCAAATCCTATCTGACAATCGGCGTCGGCTGCACGGGCGGACGGCATCGTTCGGTGATGGTTGCCAATCGTCTCGGCGAGGCGCTCAAAGATGACGGAATGGAAATTTCGGTGACGCACCGTGACGTACAAAAATAGTGGTCAGTGGGCAGTGATTATTGGTCAGATAAAATCCCGGAAATCTGACCACCAATTACCGACCACCGACCACCGATCAAAACTATGAAAAAAATCGGCGGAGTAATAATTTCACACGGACAGGTGGCGAATGAATTATTAGCGGCGGCGGAAACTGTCGTCGGCGAGCTCGGACATATTGCGGCAGTCTCGATCGGCTGGCACGATGATGTCGAGACGGCGAAAAATGAAGTCGCGCGCGCGATCAAAAAGGTTTCGGAAGGCAACGGCGTTTTGCTTTTAACGGATATGTTCGGCGGAACTCCGACCAATATTTCGGCGATGTTTTTAGAACACAGCGATGTTGAAATTATCACCGGCGTTAATTTGCCGATGGTCATTAAAATCGCTTCGCAGAACAAAGAGATGACTTTATCGGAAATGGCGCAGGCGGTCGAAAGTCAGGGCAAACAGGCGATTTATCGCGCGAGCGAACTTTTAATGCCGCAAAAATTGAAAAAAGATGCTTAAAGGTCAGGTCGTCATTATCAATCGCCTCGGGCTTCACGCACGCGCCGCCGCGCAGCTCGTTCGGCTGGCGAGCGGTTTTCAAAGTAAAATAAAATTAATTCGTACCGAAAATTCGGTTATCGCCGATGCCAAATCAATCCTCAACGTTTTGACGCTTGCCGCATCGAAAGGCGTTAAATTAGAGATCGAAGCCGAGGGCGAAGACGAGCAGGCGGCTTTTGACGCGGTACAGGAAATTTTTAAGAACGGGTTTGGAGAATTATAGAGTTTCGGGTTTCAGGTTTCAGGTTAAATACCAGCAACTTGAAACCTGAAACTGGAAACTGGAAACATAAATTTATGAGTTTTTTGGAAACATATTTTCCGGGTAAAGATAAAAAGGTCGGAATTATGGGCGTTCCGCTGGGTTTCGGCGCGGGCAGGATGGGAAGCGAGCTCGGAACGACGGCGATCCGTCATTCCGTAATCAGCGGCAGTAGTCTGGTCGAACATATCAAAGGTTTGGGCTATGACGTAAAAGATTACGGCGATGTCGAAGTAATTAAGCCGAATTACATTGCGGTTGACGGAACGAATCCGAAATATCTGCACGAAATGCTCGCGACGAGCCGTAATTCGGCGGCGATGGTCAAAACGATTCTACAGTCAGGCGAAATTCCGGTGATTCTCGGCGGCGACCATTCGATCGCGATCGGCACATTTTCGGGCATTTCATCATTTTTTCGCGAACAGGACGAGGAAATCGGTTTGATCTGGTTCGACGCGCACGCCGATATCAATACGCCGGAAACCTCGCCTTCGGGCAATATTCACGGAATGCCTTTTGCGACGATTCTTGGTTTTGGAAATGACGAACTCGTAAATCTCGAAAATTTTGCGCCGAAACTCAATCCGAAATTCTGCGCTCACGTCGGCGCGCGCGATTTGGATCTGGGCGAAAAAAGCGAAATCAGAAAGCTCGGGATGCGCGAAAATTTCTTTACGATGAGCGATATTGACCGGCGCGGAATGCTCGCGTGTGTCGAAGACGCGATCGAAATCGCTTCGCAAGCTCCCGGCGGATTTGCCGTCACGTTTGACGTTGATATTATTGACCCGCGGTTTGCGCCCGGTTCGGGAACGCTCGTGCGCGGCGGGATTACTTACCGCGAAGCGCATCTTGCGCTCGAAATCATTGCCGAACGCGGCGGAATGCGCTCGTTTGAAATCGTCGAGGTCAATCCGATGCTCGACGAGCATAACATCACGGTTGAATTAGCGGGCGAATTAATACTTTCCGCGCTTGGAAAAACCATTCTTTAATTGAAGGTTGAAAGTTGAGAGTTGATAGTTTATAAATTTAATTTCAACTATCCACAATCAATTTTTAATTATTTAGTTTATGAGCAAAATAAAAATCGGCATAGTTTTCGGCGGACGTTCGGGCGAACACGAGGTTTCGGTTAGGTCGGCAAAATCGGTAATCGAACAGATAGATAAAGATAAATACAACGTCGTGCCGATCGCAGTTACCAAAGAAGGAAATTGGCTGAATCCGGTCGAGTCTTTAGGTTTGCTGCCGCCGCAGACGCAGGATTTATTAATCGGCGAAATCGGCGGCTTTGCGCGAAATGCAGTCGCTTTTACGGGCGATAGGGGTCATCAGGGTTTGCTCAAACTCGAAGCTCAAAACGGCGAAGAGCGCATCGAAAAACTCGATGTCGTTTTTCCCGTACTTCACGGCACGTTCGGCGAGGACGGAACGATTCAGGGCTTATTCGAAATGGCTGATATCCCGTACGTCGGCTGCGGCGTGCTCGCTTCTTCGACCGGAATGGACAAGGCTTTTATGAAGATTTTGTTCCGCGACGCCGGACTTCCGATCTGCAAATACGTCTGGTTTCTGCGCAGCGAATGGGAAGCCGACAACGATGCGACCGTCAAACAGATCGAACAGCAGTTAGGCTATCCGTGCTTCGTCAAACCGGCGAATCTCGGCTCGTCGGTCGGCGTTTCAAAAGCTTCGAACGAAATATCACTTCGCGCGGCGATCGAACTTGCCGCCGTATACGACCGGAAAATCATCGTCGAAGAATGCCTGGAAATGCGCGAGATCGAATGCGCCGTTTTGGGCAACGACGAACCGCGCGCGAGCCTTCCGGGCGAATATATTATCCGCGACGAATCGAAAAAATTTCTCGATTACACCGAAAAATACTCCGGAACCGGCAACAACGAATTCGTCGTGCCCGCGCCGGTGAGCGAAGAACTGGCGAAAAAAATTCAGCAGATGGCAATTACCGCGTTCAAAGCGATTGACGGGTCGGGCTTTGCGCGCGTTGATTTCTTTTTGCGCAAGGACAACGGAGCGCTGCTGATCAATGAGATCAACACGATTCCGGGTTTGACCGATGCTTCAGGTTTTCCGAAAATGTGGGCGGGCAGCGGTCTCGAATTTTCGCAGGTCATTGACGCGCTCGTCGCGCTCGCCATCGAACGGCACGATGATAAATCGCGAAATAAAACGAGTTATTAGAATCAATCGGAAAAACTATAATAGCCGTTATAAACGGCTTCAAGACCTGAGAGCTTCAACAAATAAACACAAGCTTTTGCAATATCTTTGTTTGGCGTTATCCGGTCAATTATTTGATAGTTTCTATTGTAATAACCTTCAATAATCCACGATGCGCCGTCCTCGACCGGTTCATCTTTTTTGTCCGTGTAAGGCAAATCCCAGAACATTGAATTATCGAGAAGATTTAGAAATGCACTCCATTCAATTTCGGTTAAAGGTCTGGTTTTTGCGAACGTAAGTTTCCCAAACTTTTTCATACCGAAACCGCCTTCACCGTTTGTTTTCTTGGTTGTCATAAAATACTCGTTTTTAGACCGCCAAACACGGATGCTGACTGGCGCATCGAAAGTCGGAAGTAAAACAAATCGGTAAGCTTCGTCTGCTGTATCGGAATAAGCCGCAAGCGGCAGTTCGTTAAATCTCGACAGCAGAACAGTTTCCCAAAATTTTTTCTGATTGCCTGAAAATTCAGAGTCAGGGATAAAATGCGAGTTGCGAAGTTTTTGTGATTCGGGAATCGGAACATCGGGCAATTTGCGATTAAGAAACAAAAAAGCTGTAAAAGAAACTCCAATCAGAATTGTCAGAAGAGCGAGAAAAATTTGTAAGGATATTTTTTTCATTAATAACTACTTCGCTTTCGGCGCGTTGTAGCCTTGGCGGGTTCTGATCGTGAGGTCGGTTTTCGCAGTTTTTAATTCGATGGCGCGCCATTTTCCGTCTTTTGCGGTGTTGGTCGGCTGATAGCCGAATGTGTATTGAATGCCGAGCTCTTCGACGATGTTTTTAAAGGCGTCGCGCATCGCGACGCCGCCGGGTGTGGCGATAAATCTGCCGCCCGATTTTTCGGCAAAAGTTTTTAAAACGCCTTGATTTTGCATCCGTTGGCGCTGATTTCCCGAATCTAGCGCCGACATATCGACCGTGTAAATCGTTGCGTTTGCGGTAAGCGCGGCTTTTAGAGCCTTATCCGACGACCGGCGGCTTTGCGTGTCCGCGCCGTCCGAAAGCACGATGATCGCGCGGCGTTTTTCGGGACGTTTCGAGAGTTCTTCGGCGGCTTTGAAAATCGCATCGTTGAGCATGGTCATTCCGTTCGCCTTGATGTCGAAAATTCCTTCGTAAATATCGCGGCTGTTCGAAAAATCCTGCACGAGCGAGATTTTTGAATCGAAATTGTAAATCGCCGTCACGTCGTCGCTGCGCAGACGGTCGAGAAATTGAATCGCCGCCGACCGCGCCAGCGAAACGCGCTGTTCCATACTGCCCGAAGAATCGAGCAGTATGACAGCCGCGAACGGCGTTTTTTCGGCTTCGAAAAATTCGATCTTCTGCTCCTTTCCATCCTCGAAAATCTGAAACTGACTTTGTTTCAAACCGCCCACGGGTTTACCTTTCGCGTCGGTTATCGTCGCGTTGACAATGACGAGCGACGATTCGACCCGAATCGCTTCGTCGTCATCTGTCTGGGCAAAACCGGAACCCGCGAAAAACAGCGCCGACAAAAAAATAATTCCAAGTTTGGAAACCGAAAAACTTGTTCTCATTGTTTTAATTTTTTTACAAGACAGAATGCTATTTGCCGAAGCGTATAAATTTGACCAGCTTTAAGAGCGCGTTTGAGGTTTGAATCGCGACGACCGAAACGCTGTAGCGGGTTGATTTTTTTATTTCCGAAAACAACCGCGCGGCGTTTTTCTGCAATGTCTGAAACGCGCTCCCGATATTCGAAGGTGTTTGTTTATCCGGTTCGATTTCCAATTCGCCGTCGTCATCGCCGCCGAGTTCGGTGCGGATTTTTTTGACGAGCTTTTCGAGACGGTCGAGTTTTTTACGATCTTCGGGCGAAAGTTGGTTCGAGGCGGCAAACGATTTTTCCAACTCTTCACTTAATCTGACGGCTTCTTCGCTTTTTTCGAGCAGCTCTTCGTAATCTTTTTTCGCGCGCGCAATACGCTGTTTCGCCATCGTTTCCTGAATATTCTGCGGAAGTTCTTCTTTCCGCTGTCTGCCGTTCGGCGTCGAAGCGTCAATCTGCGCAAATGTCGCGACGGAAAAAACCATCGCGAGCAAAAACGAAAAACAAAATGTGGAAATTCCGATGCGCATTTTTTACAAATTAATTATTTGTTCGGCACAACCGGTTCGTCGGGCGAAGTTCCCGTAACCAGTTCGACGAGCTTGATGAGAAATTCCTCTTCCGCCGCGCCGCTCGATTGAAGCGTCGTCCATTCGGACATCAAACCGTTTTCCGAGCGACCTTCGACCTTTGCCGTCACCGAAACGTTGTTTTGAATGCCGTCAATCGACTGAATTTCGATCGTCAAAGTATAACGCCCGCGCGTCCAGGAAGTTTCCGAAGCGGGCAAAATCGAGTAGCGGCTCAGTTCGTTGCGTGTGATAACTGCGCCTTTCGCAAAAACGAACGGCTGCGTAATGATGATTCCGTCCTTCAAACGCGAACTAGCGTCGTCGACAATGATTTTTCTATCCTGCAAGACGTTAATCACGTTTTCGACTAAAACGTCACGCCGCGAGTTCATGCGATACGGGTTTTCGAGCCGCTCACGGACTTTCGTTTTTCCGTCGCCCCAGTTTATCGTGCGCCCGCCCGGAGTATTGCCGCTGCTGTTTCCGGTGGTTTCCGTCGTTTTATTGTTTTTTTCCTGAATCTTTTGATTTTGCGTGTCAACGCCTTTTTGCTGCTGCCCGAAAACGGTCAAACAACCAAGAAAAATTAGTGAAAAAGGTAAAAGAAATTTCTTCATAAAATAAACCCGCCTTGTCTAAAATATAACGCAATTCTGTACGAAACCAAAGGTTGGATGTTTTGAAAAAATTGCAGGTTGTATCGAGTCGAGATAATAAACGTAGCTTAAACAAGCGAATCGAAATTGGTGCGATACCATTCGATCGTTTTTTTCAATCCTTCGTCTAAATCGGTCGCGGGTTTCCAGCCGAATTTCTTGAAGATTTTATCCGAAGCGAGATACTGCGCGTCAATTTCGCGCTCGATCTTGGTTTTGAGCATCACGTGCGGTTCGAGCTCTTTCTCTTTATCCATCAAACGAACGATCTTAGAAACCAGTTCGAGCATCTGGACGGGCTCGCCGGAGCCGAAATTAAACGCTTCGCCTTTCGCTTCGTCAATCTTTTCGGCAAGCAAAAGATACGCTTCGGCAATATCGTCGGCGTAAATAAAATCGCGCACGGGCGAGCCGTCCGAACGAATGATCGGGCGCTCGTTCTGCAAAACCGACACAATCGTGCCGGGAATAATGCGCGACAGATTCATATCGCCCGGACCGTAAATATTCGCCGAACGCGTCACGGCGACCGGCAGATCGTAAGAATGCGCGAAGGATTGCGAAATCAAATCGGTGCAGGTTTTCGAAACGTCGTAGGGAAACAATCCCTGAAGCGCGAAATCTTCCTGATACGGCAGCGTTTTGTGCGAACCGTAAGCTTTATCGCTCGAAGCGACGACGATGCGCTTGACGGTTTCGCTCACGCGGCAGGCTTCCAGAAGACAATATGTGCCGCGAATATTCGATTCAAAAGTCGAAAGCGGCGAGCGATTTGCCGCGCCGACGAGCGCCTGCGCCGCGAGATGAAAAACCGCTTCGATTTCGTATTCATTCAAAATCCGCGCCATCAGTTCGTAATCTTCGACCGCGCCCTGAATCACCGTCACGCGGCGGCGCAGATCGAAAACATCGAGCGAATTCGTGCGAATCGCGTCGCGCTGCAAACAAACAACCTTCGCGCCTTGACGGGCGAGATGACGAACGATATGCGCCCCGACAAAGCCGGTCGCGCCCGTAACAAAAGCCGTGCGATTTTTCCAAAAAAAATTGTTCATTGCTTCATTTGTTCATTGCTTCATTGCTTCATTGGTTCTTTACCGGTTTAAAAATGAAGCCATGAACAATTGATTAAATTCCTATTTCCAAACTTTCCAATCAGCCCGACCGCCTGACCAGAGTTCATTAAATTCCAGATTATCTTTAAACGTGTCAACGCATTTCCAAAATCCGTCGTGCGGAAACGCGACTAGCTGATTTTCTTTTGCAAGACGTTCGAGCGGTTCGCGTTCGAGTATCGAATTTTCGTCCAGGAAATCGAAAATCTGCCGGTTGAACACAAAAAAGCCGCCGTTTATCCATTCGCGCATGACGGGTTTTTCCTGAAATTCCGTGACGCGCATTTCTTCGTCGAGCTTCAAAATGCCGAAGTTAGAATGTGGGTGAACCGCTGTTAAGGTCGCGATGCGCCCGTGCGATTTGTGAAATTCGACCAGCTTTTCGAGATTGACGTTCGCCAAACCGTCGCCGTAAGTTACAAAAAACGTTTTCTCGCCGTCGAGATATTTTTCGATTCGCTTCAAACGTCCGCCGGTGTTGGTTTCGGCGCCGGTTTCGGCAAATGTCAGGCGCCAGTTTTCGAGCGCTTCGCTGTTTTTCAGCAAGGGCAGATTCGTGTTTTTTTCCAATGTAAAATCGGCATTGAGCCAGTTTTGCTCGACAAAAAAACGCTTGATTTTATCGCCCAGAAATCCGAGACACAAAATAAAATCATCGTATCCGTAATGCGAGTAAATTTTCAGCAGATGCCAGATGACCGGATTTTCGCCGATTTCGATCAGCGCTTTCGGCAGCGTTGTGCCGTGCGCGCCCAATCTCGTGCCGCGTCCGCCGCAAAGTATGACAGTTTTCATTTTTTGATGTTGCCCAGTTCCCAGATTTTCGCGTATTTGAGAAAAACTCCGTATGCCGTCTGCATCGCGATTATCAAACCCGGAACGCCGTCGAGAAATCCCTTTTTTATTATAAACGTTCGAAAAAAAGCGGCTACGGGATAAAAAAATAAACCCGCCGCGCCGACCGTGCGCCCGTTTTTGAAATGATATTCCGCCGCTAAGGTCGAATATGAATCGGCGACGCGATGGTGTTCGCTCAAATTTCGTTTCGTATAATGCAGCAATTCACCTTTTAATATTTCGACGCTGCCCTTGACGCGCGCCGTTTCATGCGGCGAAACGCCGTCCCAGAAGCTCGCCGACTTGCGGTAGAGCCGCATCTGATAATCCGGATACCAGCCCGAATTTTTGATCCAGCGGTCGAGATACCAGGTTTTTCGCGCGATTCGAAACCCGTCGGGCAGCGTTTCGGGATCGCGCACTTTTAAGTTCTCGATCGATCTTTGCAGTTCGGGCGTCACGCGTTCGTCGGCGTCAATCCAGAAAATCCAATCGCCGGTCGTTTGCGCGTCGGCAAATTCATGCTTGTCTTTGTAACCGCGAAATTCGTGGTTAAAAACCTTTTCGGTGTATTTTTGCGCGATTTCCGCCGTTTGGTCCTTCGAATCCGAATCAACGACGACGATTTCGTCAGCCCACGAAACGGTTTCGCAAACTTCCGCGATATTTTCTTCCTCGTTGTAAACGATCATCGAAGCCGATATTTTCACTAGAAGATTTTAAAAAGTAAAAAGTAAAAAGTAAAAAGGAAAAATAAGAAAGCGTTCCGATTTATCTCTCAATAGTTCGAAAGGCTCCTTAAATTTTTACTTTTTACTTTTTACTTTTTCCTACTGATCGTTTACGGGCGAATCAACCTGTATGTTATTGACTCTGAATGTCGTCGAAGTTACGCGCTGAAGTTCCGAAAGCGCTTTATTGTAATCGGTTTCGGCGCGGATTTCGGCGTTTCTGGCATTGGTCAGAGTGTTTTCGCGCTGGAACAGAAAAAATGTCGTCGAGCGACCGACTTCAAAAAGTTTACGTTCGCCTTCGAGCTGAATTTCGGCGTTTTCGCGCGCTCGTTTGGCGGTTGCGATCCGCTGCCGAGAAGTTTCGACCGCCTGCACGGCGTTGCGGACTTCGGCGACGACGGCTTGTTCCTGCGAACGCGTCTGCGCGTCAATTCGTTCGGTTTCAAAGCGCGCGGTCGCCAGATTGGCTTTCGCCGTCTGGTTTCGCAAGGGGAATGAAAAGGTTACGCCGACCGTAAAATTCGGCGCGTCCGAACGAAACAGATTCGCTAAAGAACGTGTAAATCCGCCGCGAAAATAACTCGGCGAACCGGCAAAATTTACAACCGGAATATTGTTGCAATTTGCCGGCTGTCCGGCTGTTCCCGGGCAAATCAGATTGTAAAGATATGAACTGGAAGTGGTTTCGTTACCGACCGGTTCCGGAAAAAGAACCGGCGATTGAAACGAATCGGTGCTGACACTGCCGAGCGAAAGCCCGTTCAGCGAAAACGTCGAAACCAGATCAACCTGCGGTTTTGTCTGATTTCTGAAATAATCAACGTCAATCTTGTTTATTTCACGCTGTAAACGCAAACGGCTTAATTCGGGTCGAAATTCCATCGCGTCCTTCATTGCCGCGTCGAGATTGACCGTTTCGTCGCTCAAAACCGGAGTGTCGGTCGGGACGATCTGCATCAGCCATTCGGTCGCGCCCGGATCGCGTAAGAATAATTGTTTCAGGCGATTTTCGGCGGTCGAAACCTGCTGAATCGCGCTTAAAAGTTCGCCTTCGCGATTTGCCAACTCGGTTTCGACTTCCGCTTTTTGGAGCGGCGCGGCGGTTCCGGCGTTGATCTTGGCTTCGACCTGACGAAGATTTTCGCGGCTCAAATTTACGTTAGCAACCTGATTTTGCTGGTTTCTGAGCGCGAAAACCAAATCCCAGTAAGCCGACTGAACCTGTGAAATCACGAGAATTGCCTGTCGGCGAAAATCGGCGTCGGTCTGCGAAACGCGTTTGCGCTGAATTTTAATCTGGCGGCGGTTGAAATCGGTCTTAAAATTTCGCCATAAAGGCTGCGTGTATTGAACGCCGAGGCTTGACGAAAAAACCGCACCGCTCGAACTGGTCGAACCCGATGTTACTTCCTGCTGCGCAAATTGATTTTCGGTGCGGCTGTTGTTTAGAAAACCCGTGACGGTTCCGCCGCCGGGTTTGATCTGCTGCGTGTAATCCGAATTTACGCGAAAATCGGTCGTTGCGCTGCGTCCGGTCGTCGAACTGCGATCGAGATTCGGTTGAATTCTGAATACCGGATCGTAAAACCCGAGCTGTGAACGAAGTGTCGATTCCGCGATTCGAACATCGTTTTTCGCCACTTCGATGTCGTTGTTGTTCTGGAGCGCTCTGGTGATCGCTTCGTTCAAAGTCAGCGGCAAAGTCTGCGAGTTTTGAACGCCGGTTCTCGATAAATTCGGAGCCGTTTTGGTTGAAAAGGAAAAAGTCGGCTGATTTTCTTCCGGTTTTACGGAAGTTTCTTCTTTCGGATCATTAATTCTCGTATCAGCCTGATTCTTGGCGATTTGCGGCGTTGTCGTCTGGGTTTGTGCCGCAGTCTCAACCGCGTATAATCCGCAAAGCGATACGGATAAAGTTAAAAATAAGGCGTAAAAGCGCAATGATTTCATTATAAAAGTTGCTCCGAGTTTTGATAATTTGTATTTGGTAAAACGTTAAAAACTCAATCCCATACTACGACACGTTTTTTGCGTTTGTTTCAAATATTTCTCAGGTTGGGTTTTTGGTCTTCGGTTTTTGGTTTTCGATTTTATCTTATGATCAGAAAGATTATATTAATAATTTCTTTAAGCAGACAAAATCCAAAAACCGAAGACCAAAAACCAAAGTCTCCTTTTTGAACTTTGTTCGAAATTAAGTTAAATTCAATTTTTTACACATTCTTTTTAAATCAGGAGAAATTTATTACAAATGGCAATTAAAGTCGGTATTAACGGTTTCGGACGCATCGGACGCAATGTTCTGCGAACTTGTTTGGGCGATCAGGATATTGATTTTGTAGCGGTCAACGATTTAACCGACACAAAAACGCTCGCGCACCTTTTAAAATACGATTCGATCATGGGCAATCTCGAAAACGATATTAAAGCCGACGGCGACACGATCAGCGTTGACGGCGACAGCTTTAAGGTTTTCAGCGAAAGAGACCCGGGCTTAATTGATTGGGAATCGGTCGGCGCGGAAATCGTTATCGAATCGACCGGACATTTTACGAAAGCCGAAGACGCGGGCAAACACCTGCGCGGTTCGGTCAAAAAAGTAATTATTTCGGCTCCTGCGAAAGGCGAAGATGTGACCATCGTGTTAGGCGTCAACGAAGATATGTATGATGCCGCGAATCATAATATTATCTCCAATGCGTCGTGCACGACAAATTGCCTGGCGCCGGTCGCAAAAGTGATTCATGAAAAATTCGGTATTAAAAATGCCTTGATGAACACGATTCACTCGTACACGAACGACCAGCAGTTATTGGATCTGCCGCACAAAGATTTGCGCCGCGCGCGCGCCGCCGCGCTTTCGATGATTCCGACCTCGACCGGCGCGGCAAAAGCCGTCGCGCTCGTTATTCCCGAATTAAAAGGCAAATTTGACGGCATCAGCGTGCGCGTTCCGACTCCGAATGTTTCGCTCGTCGATGTTGTCATGAACGTCGAAAAAGAAACCAGCACGGAAGAGGTTAATCAGGTTTTGAAAGACGCCGCAAATAATGAATTAAAAGGAATTCTCGCATTTTCGGAAGAGCCGCTCGTTTCGATAGATTTTCGCGGAAACCCGAATTCGTCTATCGTCGACGCCGAAAATACCAAGGTCATCGGCGGAACCTGCATCAAAATCCTTTCGTGGTACGACAACGAATGGGGCTATTCGTGCCGTGTCCGCGATCTGGTGAAATTCATCGCCGACAAAGGTTTATAAAAAATATTTTACTTTGCGACTTTGCGGGAGAAAAATTTCCCGCAAAGTCGCAAAAGGCTAAACAATTTTACTTTTTATCTCCGAGAGAAAATCTTTTGCTTCGTTCGCTGACATCTTTTCTATATCAAAATCTCTAATTTCATTAATTACATTCTCGTTCGAGATTGCGAACAGCGAAAATTGCGAAGCGATTTTGCTTTGTTTCGCGCGCTCGGCGGCTTTCTCGAAGCCGTTATGTTCTGATTTGCCTTCGCTGAAAACGGCAAGCTCGTATTTTTCGAGTTTCTCCAAAACGCTTTTCGCGCGTTCGATTACTTTTTGCGGCAAACCGGCGAGTTTGGCGACCGCGATGCCGTATGATTTAGATGCTTTTCCTTTTTGTAACTTGTGCAGAAACACGACTTCGCCGTCTTGTTCGCTCGCCAAAACCTGATAGTTTTTCGCGCCCGGAAGATTTTCCGCCAGTTCCGTGAGTTCGTGATAATGCGTTGCAAACAAAGTTTTCGCCGAATGTTCGGGCGAATTATGAATATATTCGGCGACCGCCCAGGCGATCGAAAGCCCGTCGAACGTCGATGTTCCGCGCCCGATCTCGTCTAAGATTACGAGCGAACGCGGCGTCGCGTTATGCAGAATCGCGGCGGTCTCCGTCATTTCGACCATAAACGTCGAGCGTCCCGAAGAAAGATCGTCCGATGCGCCGACACGCGTCCAAACGCGGTCAATAATCGGAAGTTTCGCCGAATTCGCCGGAACGAACGAGCCGATCTGCGCCAATATTTGAATTAATCCGGTCTGTCTTAAGACCGACGATTTTCCTCCCATGTTTGGTCCGGTAATTATCAGTAAACGGTCAGTCGAATTGTTTAAATAAATATCATTAGGTATGTAATCATTTTGTAAAAACGCTTCGATTATCGGATGTCTGCCAGCTTTTATTTCCATCTCGTCGCCGTCGTGAAGAGTCGGGCAGACGTAATTGCGCCGCGTTGCGGTTTCCGCCAAACTGGCGAGCGCGTCCAATGTCGCAATCGCCCGCGCGGTTGATTGAAGCTTTTGAGTTTCCGCACGCACCCGCGCGCGTACGTCCTGAAAAATTTCGGTTTCGAGCGAAAGTATTTTTTCTTCCGCGCCGAGAACTTTTTCTTCCCATTCTTTAAGCTGCGGCGTCGTGTATCGTTCGGCGTTCGTCAAAGTCTGACGACGCTCGTAATCATCGGGAACGCGTCCGATGTTGCCTTTCGAGATTTCGATAAAATAACCGAAAACATTATTGAATTTTATCTTTAAGTTTGAAATATTCGTCCGCCGCCGCTCCTGTTCCTCGAATCCGGCGATGATCTGTTTTGCAGAGGTAGAAATATTTCGCAGTTCGTCCAATTCGCTGTTAAAACCGTCGCGAATAGTGCCGCCGTCGTTAAAATTCAACGGCGGTTCGTCGGCGATTGAAAGCGAAATAAGATCGCGGATTTCGGGCAGTTCGAAAATGTTTTCGGACAAAACCTGAAGCAAAAGGCTGGCTGCGTCCGATAACGACGAATTGATGTTCGGCGTCTGCGAAAGGGAACGGCAAAGCGCGAGCAAATCGCGCGGCGTTGCGGTGCCGAGATTGAGTCTGCCGACCAGACGTTCCAAATCCGAAACTTCCTTTAAAAGAAATCGAATTTTGTCGCGGAGCATCGAATCGGTTAATTCCGCAACCGCCGAAAGCCGCGTCTGAATTTCGCTTCGTTTGACCGACGGACGCAAAACCCACGAACGCAAAAGCCGCGCGCCCATTCCGGTAACCGTTTCATCTATTACGTTTAAGAGACATTTTTTACTGCTTTCGCCTTTGGATTCCGTGATTTCCAGATTCTTGAGCGTGACCGAATCGAGAACCATATGATCGCTCGCTTCGAGTAAATTTATCTCCGAGATATGTTCGGCGGAGGCTTTCTGAGTTTCGAGCGCATAACGCAAAACCGCGCCCGACGCGCGAACGGCTTCCGTTTTTCCGTCGAGTCCGAAACCGGTCAGTTCGCGGACTTTTAATTGATTTTTGAGCAGATTCGCACAGTCTTCGGCGTGAAAAAGCCAATCGTCGAGCGCGGTTAAAGTTGTCGTAAATTTTGCCGAATTGTTTCCGGAAATCGAAACGACGTTGGACGCGTCCGATAACGTCTGATTTCTGAAATTAATGAACGAGCATTCGACCAGTTTTGTCAGCGATTCGGGAAAGAGCAGCTCGCGCGGCGCAAAGCTTTCAAGGTCGGCGCAGACTTTCGCCCACGCATTTTTACCTGAAATCTGCGTGGTGAAAAATTCGCCGGTCGAGAGTTCGAGAAAAGCGATTCCAAAAGTTTCGCCCGCGCCTGTAATCGAAGCCAGATAGACGGATTCTTTCGCTTCGATAAGTTGCGGGTCAATCGCCGTTCCGGGCGTGATGACGCGGACGACCTCGCGCTTGACTAATTTCACGTCCTTTCCGGCAGTTTCGGTCTGTTCGCAGATCGCGACGCGATAGCCTTTTTTGACCAGCCGCGCGATGTAGTTTGCCGCCGCGTGGTGCGGAACGCCGCACATCGGAATCGGATTCGCCGAATCTTTATGCCGCGCCGTTAAAGTGATTTCCATTTCGCGCGCGCCGGTGACGGCGTCGTCATTGAAAAGTTCGTAAAAATCGCCGAGCCGGAAAAACAAAAGTGTTCCGGGATATTGTTTTTTAATTTCCAGATATTGCCGAAGCATGGGTGTTGCGTTTTGCATAAAATAATCGAGTTTGAATTTTATCGAGGTTAAAATTTTAACTCAAACCTTGAATATATTGTAATTTGCCGGAAGTTTATTTAATTATCGCTAATTGTCCAATTAGGAGCGAATTTGTTAAAATCATTGCTTCTAAATTACTTTGAAAATTAAATGAGAACAGAAAGTTTTTTGCAAAACCTGTCGGAATAATCTAAAAAAATTAAACGTAATTTCTTCGATGTTTTAGAGAATGATTTTAGATGACGGTTAAATGCGCGTCAGGAAAACCTTTCCAGTGGCGAACTTTATAAATAGCCATTCCGAACACGGTAAAAAGCCGATTCTTGACAATCTGAAAACCATTTAATTACAGTCAAAGAATCAAGTAAATTTGATCAAAACGACAATTAAAAAGCGCAGCGTATTTCCGGTTGTTTAACAATCAGCCTTGTTATAAATTTATGCAAATAAAGAAGATAGAATGGAATATAACCGATCTCATATTTATGTTGATCGCCGCCTGCTATCTTTATTTTCACCTTTTCGTTTCGGGCGCAACGCCGATTTTTTACGAAGAGGATCATCTTTATTTTATCCAGGACGCGTGGCGGATGTATCGCGGCGAAGCGCTTTACAGAGACTTTTTTGAATACACTTTTCCCGGAACTCAAGTTTTATATTTTGCTTTACTAAAATTATTCGGGACAAAGTTTTGGGTAATAAACGCCGTTATTCTCCTGCAGGGCATGAGTATTTCGCTGATTTGTATAGCAATCGGAAAATATTTGTTCGAAAAAAGCTGGAGCGTTTATCTGCCCGCCGCTTTATTCCTTTTTTTCGGTTTTCGATGGTTTGGAATAGACGGCAGTCATCGAATGCTTAGCCCGATATTTTTTCTGCTCGCGATTCTCGTCCTAATGCTTTCGCAATCGCGGCAGCGACTAGTTTTAGCCGGTATTTTCTGCGCGTTTTCGAGCTATTTTACGCAGCAGCGCGGATTTTTCGTGATCGGCGCGATCGGGATTTTCCTGATTATCGAGGCGCTTAAAAACAAGACGGGCTTTAAAAAATGGTTTTTCGATTCGGCGACTTTATCGGTCGCTTTTCTGGCATCGCTGATTTTATTGCTGCTTCCGTTTGTAATTTCAGCCGGAGCCGGAAAATTCTTTGATTACACGATCGTTTATATCAGGAATTACGTACAGGAACCGACGGCGAATTACGGCGCTTATTCGCGCGTGTTCAATGTAATTTTGGAACAGGGAATGTTTATTTCGGGCGTGATGTTGTTTTATTACGCGCTGATTCCGCTCGTCTATTTCGTTTGTTTTATTTATTTATGGCGCAAGAAATATGAATCCGGCGTTTTATTGATCGCGCTCGTCGGGGCGTGTCTCGCGCTGAGCACGTTTGCGCCGACACCGATGCGGATTTTTCAGATTTGCATGCCCGGATTGATAATTTTTGTCTGGCTTTTACATCAATTCAAATTCAGGAACGATTGGCTGGCGAAAGGAGCGGTTGCCGCGCTCGTACTTTTGAGTGCGGTTCTGACCGTTCGTTTGCAGATGAACTGGGAAAAACTTTATCTTGAAACGCCGACCGGGCGAATCGCATATTTATCGCCCGTCACGCTTGAAAGATACAAATGGCTGAGCGAAAACGCCGAACCCGGCGAATATGTTTTCGAAGTTTATCAATGCGCCGTAAATTTTCCGCTCCAGATGCCGAACCCGACCGAATTGACGTTTTTGCTCGATAACGGCTACACGCCGCAATGGCAGGTTGATCTGGCGGTTGAAAATTTGAAGCAGAAAAACCCGCGATTCATTATATGGGACGGCAAGTTTAACAAGGAAATCTCAGAACGAAAACCGGGCGATCATATTGCCCCGCTTTATGATTATTTAAGAGAGAGATATATTTTAGAAAAAGCATTTACGCCTTACAGCAAACGTGAAATGCAGGTTTGGAAATTGAAAAATTAAATGAGAAACGAACCGGTTAATGATAATCAGGAATTCGAAGTCACGCTCGTCATACCCTGTCTGAACGAAGCCGATACATTGGAAACTTGTCTAAAAAAGGCACGAGCGGCTTATCGCGAACACGATATAAACGGCGAAATCGTGGTTGCCGACAACGGCTCAACGGACGAATCCATCGAGATTGCCGAACGAAACGGCGCGCGTGTCGTCAGGATTCCCGAAAAAGGTTACGGCAACGCCTTGATGGGCGGCATCGAATCGGCGCGCGGAAAATTCGTGATTATGGGCGACGCCGACGATAGTTACGATTTCGGCGAAATGCCGAAATTCGTTTATAAACTGCGCGAGGATTACGATTTGGTGATGGGCTGCCGGCTGGCGAAGGGCGGCGGAAAAGTAATGCCGAAAGCGATGCCTCTTCTTCATTATTGGTGGGGCAATCCGATGTTTTCGTGGCTCGCCAGAATTTGGTTTAACGCGCCTTTTAACGACGTTCATTGCGGGCTACGCGGATTTACGGCGGATTTTTACAAAAGCCTTAACCAGCGCTGCACCGGAATGGAGTTTGCAACCGAAATGACGATCAAAGCGAGTCTCGGAAATTACAAATTGGCGGAGATTCCGATCACACTGCATAAAGACGGGCGAACATCGCATCCGCCGCATTTGAAAACGTTTCGCGACGGCTGGCGGCATCTGCGGCTCTATCTTGTTTACACGCCGCGCTGGCTTTTTTTGATTCCCGGTGTTTTTTTGGTGGTGCTCGGGATTTTGGGTTATATAATCGCCGTTCCGCAAATGAAAATCGGCAAAGTTACGTTCGACGTTCATACGCTTTTATTTTCGAGCCTGTTTATTCTGTGCGGTTATCAATCAATCATCTTCGCCATTTTTACAAAGGTTTTTGCTATTATGGAAGGACTTCTGCCGGAAGATCCGAAGATCGATAAGTTTTTTGAAATCGTAAATCTGGAAAAAGGTTTGGTGTTCAGCGCGCTCGGACTTCTTGTCGGAATCGCATTCCTCTTAATTGCGATCAATGAATGGCGGCTCGCCGGGTTCGGAAACCTCGACCCGATGCACACGATGCGCTGGGTAATTCCGGGCGCGACGATTACGGCGCTTGCGGTGCAAACCGTTTTTTCAAGCTTTTTTGCAAGTGTTTTGGGTCTTAAACGAAAATGAATTTATTTGGAAAAGTACACGGCGAACTCGTTCACAACCGGCGCGTCCGGCAGCTTTGCAAGCATCTCAGCGATCTGATTCCGGAAAACGCGAAGGTTTTGGACGTCGGCTGCGGCGACGGAATGCTTGCAGGTTTGATTCAGAAACGCCGCCCCGACATTGAAATTCGCGGAATCGACATCATGGTTCGCGAAAAAACTCATGTTCCGGTCGAAAAATTCGACGGAAACGTCATTCCGTACGCGGACGATTCGTTCGATGTCGTAACGTTCGTTGATGTTTTGCATCACACGGACGATCCGAACATACTGCTGCGTGAAGCCGCCCGCGTGGCGAAAAGCTTTATCGTCTTGAAAGATCATACCGACGACGGATTTCTTTCAAATTCGACGCTGCGATTTATGGATTGGGTCGGAAATAAACCGCACGGCGTCGTTTTGCCTTACAATTACTGGCGCGAATCGCAATGGAAAAAAGCCTTTGAAAGTATGGGCATCGAAATAATGGACTGGCGCAGCAATCTCGAACTTTATCCGCGCGCCGCCGATCTGTTGTTCGGGCGAAATCTTCACATGGTTACGCGTCTAAAGGTTAAGTAACCAGTAAATTTAATACTTTAACCGCGGATAAACGCGGATGCACGCGGATCAGAATATCTTATTGATTTGATCGGCGTGCATCCGCGCAATCCACAGCTAATTTCTTCAAATTAATTTTGTGTAACTGCCTAAGTAATTGAAATTCAATTGTTTGAGCGACGCCATACTTTGTCGTCAATGACAATGAAAATCGTCTCACCGGTTTAATTCGACAATTTCAAAATTTAACGCCGCCGCAAAATCGTGATTCGCCCGGTTTCATAGACCGGCTGCGGGTCGAACCATTTTTCGGTGCTACTGCGAATCTTTGCCGCATCGCCCCATATAAGAAGTTTTGTCAGTTTGTCACGGTTTTTTTCGAGCGCGGCGTCGAAGTTTTGGCTTATTTCGGACGGATTTTGATTGCCGGAGTTAATCAGTGCCGATGAGGCGGCAGCCATTTCAACCACGAATTTCTGATCGGACTTATTTCTCGCGACAATCGGAAAAAGATTATGTCCGATTTCGTAATTATCCCAAGCCTTGATTTTGCGATCGAATCCGAGATAATTTCCCATTCCGGTCATCGGCGTCGGGTGAAATCGCTTCGTTTCGTTCGGAACGATAATTGACATCAGCGCGTCGTTTTCTTCGATAAATTGTCCGGCAGCTAAATATTCTTTTGCTTCGGCATCGGTTTGAAGCGCATATTCCCAAAGCACTGCGGTTTGAAATAAAATAACGAAAATCAGAAGAACTGCGGCTGTTCGTTCAAGAAGCCGGGATTCAACGGCGCAAAATAACGGAACGGCGAGCATGAATCCGCAAATTAAAAGCCTTTCGCGAAGAATACTGCCATTGTTGAGCCCGAAATCATCGGGCGCGAAAAAAGCCGTCAAAACACAAAATCCGGCAAGTATAAAAAAGGGAAGAATTTTATATCTTGCGTCCGGAATGCTTAATTTTTTGAAAGACGGCGCGATCAACAATAAAAAAGCTCCGGTAATCCAAATCACCGGCGTAAAAATAGCAAAATAAGACGAATACGTTGCGGAAAAGGGAAATGCGCGGCGACTCATCAGGACAAACGGATCGGCGCTTCGAATCTGGGAAATCCAGCTGAACAGCGAAAAAGGGTTTTCCAGATTTCGCCAGACCGGGTAAAATCCGCCGCCGCCCTCGCTGTTGATTTTATAAAGCAAAATTAAAGGAACGACCGGTAAAAACGCGATAAAAGTTTTGATGATCGCAGTTTTGACGTTGGGTTTTTGCGTGGTAACGGCTAACAGTCCGAGACTTCCGGCGAGAACCGCGAAACTGACGACGTGGCTGAGATAGGTCAAAACTATCAATAAACCGAGCAAAATCGTCCGTCGAATTGTCATGTTTTCGCGCCATTGATAATAAAATCCGACGGTTACGGCGAGAAAAATTACGCCGAGCATGAAATTGTAAAATCCTGCGAACCAGAGCCAGTTGAAACCGAGCGCCGCGCCGGCGAGCAGACTGACGGAAAGCCCGTCGGCGCCGAAAATCTTCCAGCGGAGAAAACCGACCGCGCCGATCAATCCGGCGATCGTCAGCGTGACGATGATTTTCGTTGCCGTAAAGGCGGAAAAAAAATTGAGCAGCAGAACGAGCAGCCAATGTCCGCTCGAATTCGGCACCGAAATCGAATTCAAGGCGTAAAGCTCGCGCACCTCCGGATTGTTTTTCAGGAGTTCGAGCATTAAATGGGCGCTGTAAACATGAGCCGAGCCGTCCTGGTTAATAAAATAATCAACCGACCAGATCGGGCTGCAGGTCAGAACGACAAGTCCGATAAAAATTAACGCCGGACGCAAAAGCGGCGAGTTTGCAACGCTCATAAATTCAAAATTATGCCAATAAATAACTTACTTCGCAAAATTTAGAACCGGAGAATTTATACTCTCGGAAAAAGTCGGGGTTAAAATAATATAAAAATCCGGAATCGAAATTATGCGCTTGAGAGCTTTAATTTTTTATTGCGAAGAAAAAATGCACATCAAAAGGTTATTCAATTCGAAAAACAAATGTAATTTTGGTAACTTTGAAACTTTGTAATTGTTGATTTTTCGGTAATTTTGTTAAAATTAATTTCTCTAAGAGATTTAACAACAAAATTTTGAGTAAATTAAGACGATAAACTTTTCTCAGTTCAAGAGAATCAAATTTAAAATTTTCCTTTCGAGAATAGAATAGTTTTTCCGGAGTAGTATTTATGAAAGCGGTTTGTTTTTTATTGCAAATTTTAGTTTTAGGATTGTTCGGTTTTTTTTCAATATGCGGGCAAACAACTTCAACGACTCCCGATCCGAAAGCCACAATTGTAACTCCCCAATCCGACAACGAGGACGAGCGTTACCGGATCGGTTTTCAGGATACAATCGAGGTAAGCGTCTATAATCACGAAAAGTTATCCAGAAAATACAGCATCAATTCTGACGGCACGATTGATTTGATTCGCTCTACCAAGCGAATTGTCGCGGTTTGCAAAACCGAGCGTGAATTAGCAAGGGAAATCGAAGCCGAATATCTGACTTTTTTGCGAAAGCCGGAAGTCAATGTTTTTGCGGTCGAAAAAAAATCGCAGTTCTACGGCGTGATCGGATCTGTTGTTAAGCCGGCGAATTATTACGGCTCAAGACGAATTCGGCTGCTCGAACTTCTGTCGATGGCGGGCGGTCCGAGCGAACAGGCGGGAAGCCGTTTGATCGTCGCCCGAACGGGAACCTCTAATTCCTGCAATTACGAAAATGACGAAGTAATCAACGGCGGAGATATGATTTTAATGAGTTTCAAGATCAAGGATGTTCTGGAAGCCAAACAAAATCTGTGGATGCAGCCGGGCGATATAGTTTCGGTTTTTGATTCCGATATAATCTACGTTTACGGAAATGTTAATCGCATCGGTCCGGTTAAAATGAAGGAGCCGATAACCTTGACGCAGGCGATCGTTTCGGCGGAAGGATTAAAACCGGCGGCAAAAAGCGTAGTTCGTGTGCTCAGACAAAAACCGGGCAGCAGCGAACGTGAGGAATTGCTTTTTAACCTGAAAGATATCGAAAAACGAAAAATTCAAGACCCGATGCTGGAACCCGACGATATTGTCGCCGTTTCAGAAGACCCAACCAAAGCCGTTATCAGAAGTATTACAACGATATTTAAGCAGGGCTTGCCGTCAATCTTTTATCGAATTCCTTTTTAATCAAAATAATGAAAGAAACGCGTGATATTATTCAAAAACCGCTTGCCGAACGGGTCGAGCTAGAGCGTCCGTTCGAGGCGCAGCCTCCTGCAAATAACGGCGGTTACGGCGCTTATCGTGAAATCTATGCTGCCGAAGGGATGCAGTTGATGGATTATTGGCGGGCAATTCGCAAACGACTTTGGCTAGTCATCGGCATTGCTGTTTTAATTACTACGGCGACCGCGATTTATATGGCACGCCGACCGAATATCTATTCGGCGAAAGCGCAGGTGCAGGTTGATCTGGAACAGCCGAATCAGGATGTGATGACGAGCGAACGCCGCACCGGAATGGCAAATCCCGACCCGGCGTATTTCAATACGCAGCTTCAGCTTTTAAACAGCGAAACGCTTTTGCGGCGCGTTGTTAAAGAATTGAGTTTGGACAGCAACAAGGATTTTCAGGTTACGAAAACCGAAGAATCGGTTTCTGCATGGCGTTCGCTGCTTAAAACGATCGGTTTGGCGGAAGACGATAAAAAGAAGAATAAAAATAATATCAGCGACGTTACGGTCACCGCCAGTCCGTCGGTCGCTTCTTCCGAAGACATCGCCGAAGCGATCAGATTAGCGCCGTATGTTGATATTCTTCGCCGTAATCTCGGCATCGAACCCGTTCGCGAAGCGCGCACCGCATATAAAGACACACGGTTGATCGATATTTCAATCCGTCATACGAATCCCGAACTTGCGGCGATGATCGTCAACGGAATCGCCGAGGTTTTTACCAAACAAAATCAGGAAAAACGAACCGGAAAAAACGTTAAAACGAGCGATTTTCTGCAGGACCGGCTCGCCAGCCTTCAAACACAGATCAGGAATGACGAAGTAAAATTAGCCGATTTGAAAACCAGATCCGGCATTTTAGAATTAGATGATAAACAAACACTTGTTTTGCAAACTTTGGAAGGCTTGAATAAGCAGCTGCTCGATACCGAAAACACCCGGAAGAATGCCGAAGCAAATTATAACGCGGTAAAAAACGATCCCTCAAGAATAAGATCGGTTGCCGAGGGCGAAATTCTGCGTTACACGACCGAGCGCGAAAACTCGATGCAGAATCTGCGAAATAAGACCTTTGAAACGGTTACCGGATTAAAAGCCGAACGCGAAAAACTTCTGCAGGAATTTCAGCCGACCGCAGACGAGGTCAAAGAAGTAGAAAAGCGAATCGCAACATTGGAAACCGGTTTGAAAGACGCGCAGGACAAAAACGAGCAGGATTTAAGAGAGTTTCGAACCCGCGCGACAACCACGATTCTGGACAATCTTCAAACAAAGTATCAACAGGCGAAAGGAGCGGAAGACAAAATCCGTGCTTCCTATAATCAACAGTATCAGGAAGCTCAGGCGCAGAATCAGGCGGGAATCGTCATCAGGCTTTTGGAACAGAATATCGCGACTAATAAAGGTTTTCTGGAAAACTTAAATAAACAGGTCATCGGCAACGATATTACGGCAAAGGGAACGGAAAATAATATCAGCATTGCCGAAATCGCTATTCCGCCCGAAGCGCCGATCGCGCCGCGTCGTCTGACAACGGTGCTCGCGGCATTATTTTTATCAACGCTTTTCGGTATGGGATTGGCATTGGTTCTCGAATATCTCGACGATACTATTAAGACGACCGAAGAAATCGAAAACTATTTACGGCTTCCGGCGCTGGCGGCGATTCCGTCTATTGATTCAATGCCGAAACGCAGACTTTTGTTGGTCGGCGGCGGCAATTCAAGCGACGAAGAAGAAGCAAGAGCGAGTTCCGAGCTTTTAATAAATAACGACCCGCGTTCGTCGCTTGCCGAAGCGTATCGTCAATTGCGAACTTCGATTTTACTTTCAACCGCCGGACACGCGCCGAAATCATTGCTTATCACGTCGAGTTTGCCGGCGGAAGGAAAAACGACGACCGCCGTTAACACCGCGATTAGTCTGGCGCAAACCGGAGCAAAGGTTTTGGTGATTGATGCCGATATGCGCCGTCCGCGTCTGCACAGCGTTTTCGGAAAGAGCAACGCCGAAGGTTTGAGCACGATTTTATCGAGCGAGATGGAAGATAGCGATATTTTGAAAATTATTCAATACGATAATGAATCAAAATTGAATCTGTTACCCTCGGGTCCGATTCCGCCGAATCCGGCAGAGCTCGTCGGGTCGGAACAGATGGCGATGCTGATGAAAAAAATGCAGGATCATTTTACGCACGTCGTCGTTGATTCACCGCCGATCGCTTCGTTTACGGACGGTGTTTTGGTCGCCTCGATGGTTGACGGTGTGATTCTTGTCGTTCATGCGGGCAAAAGCTCGCGTCAGGTCGTGCGCCGTTCGCGCCAGCTTTTACAGGATATCGGCGTAAAAGTCTTCGGCGTCGTACTTAATAAAGTTAATCTTCGTGCGCAGGATAATTACTATTACCAAAGCTATTATCATCGGGATTATTACCGCAGCGGCGACGAGGAATAATTCTTTTTATACTAATCAAAAAAATCAATAAAGGAAAAATACATTAAATTCGATGGGTGAAAAGACTAAAGTTCTGGTTACAGGTGCGGGCGGCTTCATCGGAAGCCATCTGGTTACTTACTTAAAGAATGCGGGCTACTGGGTTCGCGGCGTTGACTTAAAATATCCGGAATTTACGGAAACGGATGCCGACGAATTTGAAATTTTGGATTTGCGCCGCTGGGACAACTGTTTGCAGGCGACGCGAAATATTGACGAAGTTTACGCGCTTGCCGCCGATATGGGCGGAATGGGTTTTATTTCGGCGCATCACGCGCAGATTCTTTATAACAATTCGTTAATCAATCTGCACACGCTCGAAGCGGCGAAAACAAACGGCGTCAAACGTTATCTTTATACGAGTTCGGCTTGTATCTATCCCGAATATTTGCAGGAAGACGCGAATGTCACGCCGCTCAAAGAATCGGATGCTTATCCGGCGCAGCCGCAGGACGCCTACGGCTGGGAAAAACTCGTTTCGGAAATTCTCTGTCATCATTACCGGAACGATTACGGAATCGAAACGAGAACCGTCCGTTTTCACAATATTTTCGGTGAAAAGGGATCCTGGGAAGGCGGACGCGAAAAAGCGCCGGCGGCGATGTGCCGCAAAATCGCCGAAGCGAAACTCTCGGGCAAACACGAAATCGAAATCTGGGGCGACGGCGAACAGACGCGCTCGTTCTGCTATATTGACGATTGCGTCGAGGGCATCTATCGCCTGATGCGTTCTGATTTTCATGAACCGCTCAATCTCGGTCAAGACCGAATGGTGACGATCAACCAGCTTGCCGACATCGTCGCGAAAATCGCCGGAATCGAAATCTCGAAAAAGCATATTGACGGTCCGATGGGTGTGCGCGGCAGAAATTCCGACAATACGAAACTGCGCGAAACCCTCGGCTGGGAGCCGGAAATTTCGCTCGAAGATGGATTGAAAACCACATACGACTGGATCGAAGAACAAGTCAGACAAAGCTCGGCTACAAACAGTTCTTCGATGGGTGCCGGAAAATAAAACAAATTTAGAAAAATGGAAAATTTTGTTAATGTTCCGATCGCCGACGTGCGTGATTATTGGAATCGCCGCCCGTGTAATATTCGACATTCGACGGCGGAAATCGGCACAAACGAATATTTCGATCAGGTTGAAGCGCGGAAATATATGGTCGAACCGCATATTCCGGCGTTTGCCGATTTTCCGCGTTGGAAAGGAAAAAAGGTTTTGGAGATCGGCTGCGGAATCGGCACGGACACGATGAATTTCGCCCGCGCCGGAGCCGAAGTAACGGCGGTTGATCTTTCGAGCGAGTCTTTAAAGTTAGCCACGAAACGCGCCGAAGTTTTCGGACTTTCAGACCGCATAAATTTTTACGAAGCCAATGCCGAAAGGCTTTCCGAATATATTCCCGCCGAGAAATACGATCTGATTTATTCATTCGGCGTGGTTCATCATTCGCCGCATCCCGAAGAAATCATCAAACAAATCAGCGAGAATTTCATTCAGACGGGAACGACTCTCAAACTGATGGTTTATTACCGCTATTCGTGGAAAGTTTTATGGATGCTTTTGCAGGAAAAAGGCAAGTTTTGGAAGCTCGACGACATTATCGCCATGCATTCCGAAGCGCAAACCGGCTGTCCGGTAACTTATTCCTACACGAAAAAAACGATCGGCGATCTGATCGGCGACGATTTTCAGGTGAAGGAAACGTTCGTAGATCATATTTTTCCGTATCAAATCCCGAAATATGTAAAATATGAATACGAAAAAGAATGGTATTGGAAAATGCTTCCGGAAAGCGTTTTTCGCAGTTTAGAGAAAAACTTCGGCTGGCATTTGTGTGCGACCGCCGAGGCAAAATAATTTAATTTCATTTATATTTCAATTATAAAGCAATGATAGAAAAAGTTTCGGTTATCGGTTTAGGGAAATTGGGCGCGAGCATGGCGGCGGCGTTCGCCAGTCGCGGTTTGGAAGTCGTCGGCGTTGATGTCAATCAGCGTTCGATTGATTTGGTCAACGACGGCAAAGCTCCGGTTCAGGAGACGAATCTCGACGAAACGATCGCCGCCAATAAAGAGCGAATCAGAGCGACGGCGAGCCACGAGGACGCGATCTTAAATTCGGACATTTCATTCGTGATCGTGCCGACTCCGAGCGACGAGCGCGGCGCGTTTTCGCTTCAATATGCGGCGTGGGCGTTCAAGGAAATCGGCAAAGCTTTGGCGAAAAAGAAAACTTATCATAACGTCGTTTTGACAAGCACGGTTTTGCCGGGTTCGACGAGACAAGCCTTGATTCCGATTCTCGAAAAGGAATCTGGAAAAAAAGCCGGAAAAGATTTCGGAGTTTGCTACAGTCCGGAATTTATCGCACTCGGCAGCATTATCCGCGATTTTTTGAATCCGGATTTTACGCTGATCGGCGAATTCGACGAAAAATGCGGCAGCGAGCTCGAAGAAATTTATTCGCGCGTGATGGTCAATCATCAAAAATCGGCGCGGATGAGTTTGGAGAATGCCGAATTAACGAAAATATCGGTCAACACATTCGTGACGACCAAAATCACCTTTGCCAACATGCTCGCCGAAATCTGCGAAAAACTTCCGGGCGGAAATATTGACGTCGTGACGAACGCGCTCGGACTCGACACGCGCATCGGTCGCAAATATCTGACCGGCGCGATCGGCTACGGCGGTCCTTGTTTTCCGCGCGATAACGTCGCTTTGTCGTTTATTGCCAGAGAGTTGGGCGTCGAAGCGAAACTTGCCGAAACGACGGATTCAATGAACCGGGAGGTGGCGCAGAAAATCGTCACGAAAATTCGTCCGATGCTTCGCGAAGGCGCGACGGTGGCGGTTTTAGGATTATCCTATAAACCTTTTTCGCACGTTACCGAAGAATCGCAGGGCGTTTATATCGCCAAACATCTCTCGAAAAACGGCGTTCGCGTCGTCGCTTTCGATCCGATGTCTCAAGAAATGGCGCTCGAAGAAATTCGCCGTGATATCGTCGTCCTCGATTCGGTCGAAGAATGCCTGAAACAAGCCGAAGCCGTTTTGATTACGACGCCCGACCCGTTTTTCAAAGAATTGACGGCGGAAAATTTCAAAAACGAACGCGCCGAAGTTCTGGTTTTCGATTTTTGGCGGCTTTTGCAGGAAAAACTTGCCGGACAGAAACATATCAAATACATCGGCTTCGGAAACGGCGACGATGATCTTAAAAACACCGCAAAACTTAAAGAGCTTTGGGGCGGAACAGCAAAAGAAGTTTTCCAGGCCAGCGGAAAATGAGCGAAAAAATAATTCATGTAGAAATTGTCACGCCGGTTTATAATCGGCGTGATTTAACTTTGCAGTGTCTGAAAAGTATTTCACGAATTAACCTTTCACGATTAAACGTTCACACGGTTATTGTTGACGACGGCTCGACCGACGGCACATCGGAAGCGATCGCCGCGCAATTTCCGGAGGTTGAAATCGTCAAGGGCGACGGAAATCTCTGGTTTACCGAAGGAACGAACGTCGGTGTTCGCGCCGCTTTGAAACATAATCCCGACTATATTTTGATGATTAACGACGATCAGGTTTTCGACGCCGATTTTCTAAAATATATGGTCGAAACGGCGGAAAAATATCCGCGTTCGGTCGTCGGATCGCTTCTGCTTTTATGGGATACTCCGCACAAACTCTTTCAAGTCGCGCCGCGTTGGGACGTTTGGCTCGGCTGCTGGCGGCATTGGTATCAGCAAACCGTTTGGACGATTCCGAAAAAGCCCTGGGAAGTTGATCTGATTGTCGGAAACTGCGTTCTGGTTCCGGTTCAGGCGATCAATGAAGAAGGTTTGATGAACTCCGAACGTTATCCAAACTTTGGAGACGGCGAATATACTCCGCGTTTGAAGCGAAAAGGCTGGCGGCTTTTGATCGAACCGCGCGCGCGCGTTTTTTGTCAGCCGAATTACACGCCGGCAAAAGTCTCGAAAATGTCGCTGCGCCAAAAAATCAATGTTTTGTTTTTTGATTTAAAGCATATCCATAATTTACAAAGGCGTTTTTATTTTTATTGGGAAAGTGTGCCGAGTAAAATTGCCGCTGTTGTCGGGTTTTTTATATTTTTGTTTCGTCTGATAATAAAGAAAAATGCCGAAGGCGACTGGATATTGAGCCAAAAAGAAAAGCCGCTTTCCGAAACTTTTGCGAATAAAATTGTCAGAAATTGATACGACTAACCGCGCAAAATAAAGTTAATATTTTAGCCGCGGATCAACGCGGATTTCGCGGATTAATTATTTTTAATTTTTATCTGCTAAATCCGCGTTGATCCGCGGCTAAATAAAATTAAAGTTAATTCGGTTTTAATTCTTCCAACCAATATTCGATCATTTCGTCGAGCATCGTTTCAAAACTGTACGCAGGCGTCCAGCCGGTCGCTTCGAAAAGTTTCGTCGAATCGCCTTTTAGATTATTCAATTCTTCCGGGCGCAAATATCTCTCGTTGACGAAAACGGATTTTTCCCAATCCAGTTGCAGTTTTCCGAAAACATATTCGACCAAATCCTGAACGCTGTGCGAAACGCCGGTCGCGCAGACGTAATCTTCCGGTTTCTCTAACTGCATAATTTGCCACATCGCTTTGACGTAATCCTTTGCGTGTCCCCAATCGCGCGTCGCCTGCATATTTCCAAGCTCCAAACGATCGGTTTGCCCGTAAAAAATTCGGACTGCTTCTTTGCAGACTTTGTTCGTGACGAAATTAGTGCCGCGCCGCGGGCTTTCGTGATTGAACAAAATCCCGTTGCTGACAAACAATTTGTAGGCATTCCGGTAATTTCGCGCGATGTGATACGAAAAAACCTTCGCGCAGCCGTACGGAGACACCGGATTCATGGACGTCGTTTCGCGTTGAAAACCGTCTTCGTCAATCGTGTTGCCGAACATCTCGGACGAAGAAGCCTGATAAACTTTTATGTCCGGCTTCATCAAACGGACGGCTTCGAGAACATTGACCGTCGAAAGCCCGGTCGCGTTTGCCGTGTAGATCGGCTGGTCGAACGAAATGCGAACGTGCGACTGCGCCGCCAGATGATAAAGCTCGTCCGGCTGAATTTCTTTGATGACGTAGATCAAAGATGAAAGGTCGGTGATGTCGGCGTAGTAAAGCTTGATCCGGTGGCGAATGTGTTCGATCCGCGTCGTCTGCGTTTCGGCGACCGAATTTCTCTTCAAAATACCGTAAACTTCGTAACCTTTTTCGAGTAAAAATTCTGAAAGATAGCTTCCGTCCTGCCCGTTGATGCCTGTAATTAAGGCTTTTTTCATAAAATATTGTTGGCTTTGTAGTATTCGTAAACTTTTATTATGCCCGTTTCAAGCGGCGTAAATTCAAAATCTGGCAAAAACTTTTTCATTTTCGCATTCGAAACGTCTTTTCTGAACTGCCCGTCAGGCGAAGTTTGGTCGAAAACAAGCTCGAAATCCGGATGCCCGCACGCTTGCAGGACGATTTCGGCAAGCTCGCGGATGCTCAGATTTTCGCTCACCGCGACGTTAAAGGATTCGCTTAAATTCGCATCAATACAGTATTTGATCGTGCGCGCAAGATCGCCGCCGTACATAAATTGGCGCAGCGGTTTGCCGGTTCCGAGTAGATTTATCAAAGTTTTTCCTTCACGCTCGGCTTTAATTATTTTTCCTAAAAGCGCGGTCAGATAATGGCTCCGTTTTTCATCTACTTTGTCATATTCTCCGTAAAGATTGCACGGAATCAGGTAATTATATTTCGTCTGATACTGCTGATTGTAAGCGTCAATCTGCACGGCGAGAGCGCGTTTGGCGACGGCATATGCAAAATTCGTTTTTTGCGGCGCGCCGTTATGCAAATCTTCTTCTTTTAAAGGGTAATTTTCATAGACATCCGGATAAATGCAGGTCGAAAGAATCGCGGTCAGGCGCGGAACATCATTGAGACGCGCATATTTGAGCAAAAGCGTGTTCATCAAAAGGTTCTGCTCGATAAATTCCGCCGGAAAATTGACGTTTTCGATAATTCCGCCGACGCGCGCGGCAAGATGTACGATATGATCCCAGCCTTCCTGGGAGAGTTTTTTGACGTCGGATTCGGCGCGCAGATCATAATCTTTTGATGATATATAAACGGCGTCAGGCAGAATTTCCTGAAGATGCCGGCCGACGAGACCCGTCCCGCCGGTGACCAAAATTTTCTTCATATAAATTTAACGACAAACATTTTAATTTGGAGCGAAAAGTAGAGAAAATCGTTGATTTAACAGCAAAATATGCGACTTCTGCCGGGTTCTAGGTTTGGTTTTGCATTAACTCATCAAAAAAATCCCGAGCCATAAAAAGAAATATAGACGATAATTATGCCAACAAAATCATCAATTCCAAAGTTTGCGGCGTAAAATAATTTGAGTTCAAGCGAAGACAGCAAATCTGATTTTTGTTAAAATTCAATTGTTTTTCCAAATTAGCTTAATGCATTACTTTAATTGACGAGTCGCCGACACTTAGCCAAATACTTGAAGTCTGAAAATATTCAAAAACCAGTAAATAAAAAACCTAAACAAGTAGTTTATGTTTGGAATTATCTCGAATGGGGCGGGGCGCAGGTCTATTTTCTCGGCATCGCTTCGCGCATCAAGGACAAAACGAGCGTCAAATTCGTTTTTCCGAAAGGAACCGATCAGCAGTTTATAAATTTTTGCGAAGATCTCGGTTTTGAGTATGAATTTATCGAGCTTGTCGGTGACTTTAAACCTGCACAGACATTAAGCCGAAAAATCGCAAAACATCGGAACAAAATTCGCGACGAATTTCATCTGCTGCGATTTTTGAAAAAATACGATCTGCGCGATTCGGTGCTCCATATCGAATTGACGCCGTGGCAGTCGGTTACCGCGCTAACGCGGCTTTGTCGCCGTCCGGGACAGGTTTTTGTCACGATGCACAACGCGCTTCCGCAGGTTGCAAAATGGCGCTTTCAATTATGGAAATTGAAATTTTCACTGATCGCACGTCTTAAGAACTTTCATTTGTTCCCGTCGAATCAGGATGCCAAAAATAGTTTAAAGCCGTTCGCTTCGAAGGAATTTCTCGAAAAAACAAAGGTTACATACACGAATGTTAATCCGGACGAGGTCGAGGAAGCATTGCAGGAGGAATTTGATCGAAACGAAGTTCTGGAAAAGTACAATTTGCCGAAAGACAAGACGCTGGTTTTTTGCCTCGGACAGTTTATTGACCGCAAAGGTCGCTGGATATTTTTGGAAGCGGCGAAAAAATTGCTTGAAAAATACCAGGACACGGCGTTCGTGTGGATTTCAAATTCCGTTCTGACCGCCGAGGAGATAGAGAACATCGAGAGTTTCGAACTCGGAGACAATTTTTTTCTGATTAAATCCGAGGATGTCGGCAGGGAACATATCGCTTTAATGAAATTTTTGCGCGTTGCCGACATTTATACTTTACCGAGTTTTGTCGAAGGATTGCCGATATCTTTGCTCGAAGCGATGTCGCTCGGCATTCCGAGCATTTCAACCAATGTTTATGCGATTCCGGAAGCGATAAAAAACGGCGAAACCGGCATTTTGATCGAACCGGGCGACTCTGCGGCGCTTGCCGACGCGATCGAATCGCTCAAAAATAACGAACACTTGCGAAAAAAACTCGGGCAGAACGGGCGCGAATGGGTTTTAGCGAATTTTAATGAAAAGACGGTCGCGGAAATCGTGTATCAAAGCTATTGCGAGAGTTTTGATTAATCTTTTACGGGATATTTTCCCGAAGTTAAATAAATTTCAATCATAAAGTTCGACACCTGAAAGCATTATCAAAACTGGTTAGCAGAGCGCGCGAAACCTAAAGCATTAAATGACGGAAAATCGCAGAGAAAACAGCAAGAGTATCGTCCGGAACAGCATTTACGGGTTTTCGACGTGGCTTTTGCCGCTCGCTTTGAGTTTTATCGCGACGCCGATTATCGTTAAAGCGCTCGGACACGAAGATTACGGTATTTACGCGCTGGTGCTCGGTTTCATCGCCTATTCGTTTAATTTCAACGTCGGACGCGCGATTACAAAATATGTCGCCGAATTTCGCGCGGGAAACGAGCGCGAAAAAATATTTGAAGTAATTTCGGCGACGCTCTTTATAAATTTAGTGCTCGGCGGTTTGGGGCTGATTGCAATCGTAGTTTCAGCGAAAACGCTTGTAATTGATGTGCTGAAAATCCAAGCCGACTCACAGGAAAAATCCGTCTACGCTCTTTACATTGCCGCTTTGACAATATTTTTTCTGATGCTCAATCAGGTTTTTAACTCGATTTTGCAAGGGCTCCATCGTTTCGACGTCTATGCGAAAATATATAATCTAAATAATTTTTCCTTAATTCTGGGAAACCTGTCGCTCGCGTTGGGCGGGTTCGGCTTGCTCCATTTGCTTCTCTGGAATCTATTGATAACCGGTCTGTCGGCGATCATTGCGGCGATTTCGGCAAAACGTTTATTACCGGAGTTTTCGTTTCGTCTTAAATTCCGCCGCGAAACGTTAAAGCTTGTCTTTGATTACAGTTCGGGCGTAATTGCCTATCAAATGCTGGCAAATTTGCTGCTGCTTTTCGAACGCTCATGGATAACGAATAATCTCGGCGCTCAAAATCTGACTTTTTACGTCGTCCCGATGATGCTCGCGCTTTATATTCATAGTTTTATCGCCAGTTTGATGTTAGTTATTTTTCCGCTCGCGAGCGAGTTGAAAGACGACCAGGAAAAACTCTTGAAACTTTATCAAAAAGCGACCAAAATCGTCAGTTTTCTGGCTGTTTTTCTGGGCGCGACTTTAATAGTTGTAAGCAAGCCTTTTCTGACACTCTGGATGGGCGCTGATTTTGCGGAAAATTCTTCGTCGCTTTTGATTTTGCACACGATCACGTTTACTTTACTGGCGATAGAAATCGTCGCATGGCAGATGACCGAAGGCTTGGGTTACCCGAACTATAACTGTTATCTTTTTGTGATATGCTTTATTATCAGCATTTGCGGAATGTTCTGGTTGATCAGTGATTACGGGAATTTCGGTATTGCCCTTGCCCGAACGCTCGGTTTCGGCACTCTATTTTTGTCGATCTTTTATGTTGAAAAACGGTTTTTAGGCAAAATCAACTTTAAATTCTGGCTCAGATTGATCGGAATTTTAGCTGTTTCGACCTTTTTGGCGGTCTTGATCGAGAGTTTTTTTATGTCGAAACTCGGCGTCAGCTGGTTTTCGTTGATCGTATCGGGATTTTGCGGCGGAGTGGTTTATTGTTTGACCGCCTGGCTTCTGGGATTTGTCAGCGAAGATGAAATCGCTCTGGTGAAGGGAATTTTCAGGCGTTAATTTTAGAATGAGTAAAAAATTTGAACTGGTTCAGCGGGTTGATTTTATAAAAAAGGCTTGCGAAGGCAAAAAGGTGCTTCATCTCGGTTGTACGAATTTCCCGTACACTAAACAATCCATCGAAAGCGATGTGCTGCTGCATTTTGAACTCGAAAAAGTCGCGGGCGAGCTTTACGGATTCGATTATGATCGTGAAGGACTCGATATTCTCGAAGCGGCGGGCGGAAAAAATCTTTTCCGGGCGGATTTGCAGAAGCTCGAAGAAGTCGCGCTCGACGAAACGTTCGACTTAATAATCGCCGGTGAAATGATCGAGCATCTTTCGAATCCGGGTCTTTTTCTCCAGGGCATCAAGCGTTTTATGAACGCCGAAACCGAGCTTATTATCACGACCATCAACGCATATTGCGCGCTCCGGTTTTTTCTTTACGGGCTTCGCGGCAAAGGCGGCGAAAACGAACCGGTTCACCCGGACCACGTCGCTTATTATTCTTACAAAACATTAAGCCTGATTTTAAGCCGTGAAAATTTACATATTAAAAAGTTTTGTTACTACGATCTCGGAACCGAACACCGTCCGTTCAATCGTTGGTTTTATAACGTTTTCAACGATATTTGTGTTAAAATTTCACCACAACTTAGTGACGGTGTCATTGCAGTCTGCGGTTTGAAGTAAAAAAAAATGACTGAATACAAACTCCGAAATCCGGGTATTTTGCCTGATAAACGATCGAATTTACTGTTTCCGGTTGCTCTTTTGTGGGGCTTGGCGGTGGTTTTTTTAATAAGTTACTTTATCATTGACGCAAGTTTGAATAGTCCTCATTCAAAATATTATCTCCTGCCGTGGACTTTCCTGACCGGCGCAGTGGTTCTCGCGCCGAGCGTTTATCTTTTGGTCAAAAAGCAATTCGACCCGTTTCATCCGCTTGTTTACGCGGCTTGGACTTATTTTTTCCCGGCGTTTTTTATCGGCGGATTAATTCTGTCGAGCGGATTTTCAAACCCGTATTTTCTAACCTTTATTTACCACGAAGAATATAATCTGCCGTTGACGATGGTTTACGTAATGCTCGGTTACGGCGGGCTGACACTCGGCTTTTATCTGCCGATCGGCAAAAAACTCGGGGAAATGGTTAGCCGCCGGACACCGGTTATGAATTGGACTTCGGAACAAATTATTAAACCGGGACTTGTGCTGTTGGCTCTCGGACTGGCAAACACTGCACTTGCTTTCAGTATCGGACTTTTGGGTTTTCAAAGAGTTGAAGAGATCGGAGCCTTTGACGGTGTTATTTTCCTTCTAACGTTTTTCTGGCTCGAAGCCTCTTTTCTGTTATGGCTGTCGGTTTTCCGCACCGAACGTTTTACATACAATCACTATATCGTCATAGGCATTTTGCTCGTGACGGCATTTACGAAGTCAGCCTTTCAGGGCAATCGCGGAAGTTTGATCGGAATCGTTATCACCGTCGCGTTCGCTTTTGTCCTTTCGGGAAGAAAAATTCTGCTCAAGCATAAGATTTGGGGCGGAATACTTCTTTTCGTCTCGTTGTTTGTCGGAATGATCTACGGAACGACTTTTCGCACGATCAAAACCACTGAAGAGCGCATTTCGATGGACAAGTATGCTTCGAACGTTTTCGAGACATTTGAAAAAATTTCCGAGCAGGACATCGGCGCCAGTCTCGAACGCGGTTTTCTGGCTTTGACCGAGCGATTCGAAAATGTCAGCCAGCTGGCTGTCGTGGTTTCAAATTACGAAGCGCTGACGCCTTACGAAGACCAGTACGGGCTCGACAATAATATCTGGAAGGACAGCATCGCCTTTATGGTTCCGCGTTTTTTATGGCAGGACAAACCGGTTGCGACCGACCCGTATAAGTACGGCGATCTTTATTTCAATTACGGGGAAAACTCGTTTACGCTGACGCCGATGGGCGATCTACTGCGCAATTTCGGTCCGATCGGGGTGCCGATCGGGATGATCATACTCGGAATTTTTCTGCGCTTGATTTATTCGAGTTTGCGCGAAAATCAGGAGTTTTCGTTCTGGCGCTCGACGATGTATTATATGCTTTTGACCGGTCTTTCTTACGAAGGATCGTTCGGTTTGTTTATCCCGTACAATATTAAAATCGGTATGGTTTCGGTTCTCGGGCTGTTTATTATCTGGTTTTTAGTTAAAAAAATGCGGAGCGTCGCCGCTCCGCTGCCTGCCAGACCGTAGATTTTTATGAAGATTTTTTCTGCGCTTCGGAAACGATAAAACTGCCCATTCGCAGATCATTTGTCATAAAGCGACTAAAAGAATTAGGTACGAAATCGAGCATTTTATACTTCAGACGACTTCCGGGAATCGGCAGAATTGCGGATTTCGCTCCGAAAATCCGAATATTATTAAACGTTAAGCCTGCCGTTTCGAGTTCTTCTTTCCATTCGGCGGGCGAATAATAACGCGCGATCGCGCCGTCGGTGATTTTCTGGACGGTTTCGGCAAACGAATTTCCCTTGAAAAAATAACCTTTGCCGATTCCGGCGAGCATTCCGAATGCGTAATAACTCCAAAAACTGCGGTAATAAACCATCGCTTTGAAAGTGCCGCCGGGTTTTAAGACGCGGTTGATTTCTTTTAATATTTGGCGCGGGTTTGCCGAATGGTGAATGACGCCCCAACTCCATACGAAATCGAACGAATTAGCGTCAAACTGCAAGTCTTCGGCGTTCATTTGCAGTATCTTAGCTTGATCCAAACCGAATGCTTCCATTCTTTTGGTCGTCGAATTGACGCCGTAATCGGTTAGATCGATGCCCGTAAAATCGCCCGCGTAAGTTGCTAAAAGCTGTGCGTGGCTGCCGTTGCCGACGCCGATTTCGAGAACTTTTTTATCTTTCAGGCTTTCGAAATCGATCAATCCGTCGAACGGAATTTTCGTCAAAGGAAGATATTCGTTGGCATTGGCGAAAAAACGGCTGTCAATTTCGCGGTAAAATTCCTTCGAAAATTCAGGGTATGGAATCTGATCGAGTTTTCCGTCGAGCCAATCGTAGCGCATCGGGTTGGTTTCCCACCACGTTTTGTTGGCTTCGAGCCATTTTTGTCGCTCTTCCTGAGTTTCGGGAAGCTGTGTCGGGTTGGCAAAAGTATCGGCTTTATTTTCGGCAAAAATAGACATATCTGGTGATGGATTTCAGTATAAACAAATAAAATCTGGCTGGCAAATAAACGGTTCGGCGCGGGTTTAAAGACGGTTTCGGGAAAAGTCGGGACAAAATGATTTTTGAAAAAGTTGAATATTAGTTTATTCAGCCGATTGCAAATAGTTTTTAGGGATAATAAACTTTTCCTTTGTCTCAGACTTAATCAATATTTATGAACGAATGGCTGCGAGTCCATCTGGTTTGTCCGCGCGATAAACAGAAATTAGAATTTTCGGAAAATAAGCTGATCTGTCCCGAAAACCATATCTACCCGGTTTTCGACGATATTCCCGTGATGCTCGTTGACGACGTTGATATCACGCACGAATACATTAACCGGACATTGGAAAAAATCGCGAAAAACGAAGCCGACAACTCCGCCGAAAATAATTCGCAAAACGGTTCGAATAAAAACGAGATCGATGCTTTCGTGCAGGGCGAAGTCCCGTACACGTCGGGCACGCTGTATTTTTCGGTTCAGCATAAATTAACGCGTTACCCGATTCCCGAATGCCGACTTCCGCAGGGCAAAGGCGAAAAACTGCTTGATATCGGCTGTAATTGGGGCAGATGGTCAATCGCCGCCGCGCAGAAAGGCTACAAGCCGATCGGCATTGACCCGAGCCTCGACGCCGTTCTTGCCGCGCGCCGCGTTTCGAAACAGCTCGGCGTGGAAACGAATTTCATCTGCGGCGACGCGCGGTTTCTGCCGTTTGCCGATGATGCCTTCGACACGGTTTTTTCCTACGGCGTCTTTCAGCATTTCAGCAAGGAAAACGTGCGCGTTTCGCTCGACGAAGTTGTCAGAGTTTTAAAGCCGAACGGCAATACGCTGTTTCAGATGCCGAACAAATACGGAATCAGGCAGTATCAACAGCACCGGCGGCGCGGTTTTACCGAAGGCGAAGGTTTCGACGTTCGTTATTGGACACCGACGGAATTGATGGAAACCTTCGAGAAAAAATTCGGTAAAACCCGGATGACGACCGATTGTTATTTCGGTTTGGGAATTCAGGCGAGCGACGTTGATCTGCTGCCGCTGCGTTATAAACTGATCGTTCATACATCGGAAGTTTTACGGAAAATCAGCAGTGTCGTGACGCCTTTGACAAAAGTCGCCGACAGCGTCTATCTCGAATCACAAAACCAGAAAAAGTAGTTTCAAGCTTCAGGTTTCAGGTTTACTAGAAGCCTTACAACCTGAAACCTGAAACTTGAAACTTATAAAATGAGTGTAATTTTAGGAATAAATACCTTTCACGCGGGTTCTTCAGCCGCGATTATCGTTGACGGCGTGCCGTTGGTCGCGCTGCCGGAAGAACGACTCAACCGTGTCAAATATTTCGCAGGGTTTCCGAAACTCGCCGTTGCGCGCTGTCTGGAAATCGCGGGTTTGAAATTTTCCGACATCGAAGCGGTCGCCGTCGGGCGCGATTCGTCAGCGAATCTGCATAAAAAACTGGAATTCGCCTTAAAACACCCGACAAAACTGCTCAATCTGGCGCGAATGCGCGGCAAAAGTAAGACCTTCGACGATCTGAAAAGTTTGATCGCAAATGAATGCGAAGTCGACGCCGCGAGTTTAAAGTTCAAATCCTACAACGTCGAGCATCATCTGGCGCACACGGCGAGCGCGTATTTCGCGTCTCCGTGGGAACACAGCGCCGGAATCACGATTGACGGTTCGGGCGATTTCGTGTCGTGTCTTTTAAGCGAATGCGAAGGCTCTGAAATCCGTACGCTCAAAAAAGTTTTCGTCCCGCATTCTTTGGGAACTTTCTACACGGCGGTCTGCCAGTTTATCGGTTACGGAAAATACGGCGACGAAGGCAAAGTAATGGGACTCGCGCCGCTCGGCGAAGATAAATATTACGATTTTTTCGAGAAAGCCTTAAAACCGACAAACAACGGTTTCGAATTGAATTCCGAGTATTTTCTGCCGTTCGGAGCGAATCAGGGAATGGAAATCAACGACGCGGGCGAGATGGTCGTTCATCGTCTGTTTTCCGACAAATTCATTAAGGAGTTCGGCGAACCCCGGACGCGTCACGATGAAATTACGCAGCGCGATATGGATATTTCTTTCGGTTTGCAGCGTGTTTTCGAAAAATATTATATGCATCTGCTCAACTCCTTGCATAAACTCGTGCCTACGACACGAGTTTCGATGGCGGGCGGCTGCGCTTTGAATTCCGTCGCGAACGGTAAATTACTGCTCGAAACGCCGTTTCGCGAAACCTGTATTCAGCCGGCGGCGGGCGACGACGGTTTAGCGCTCGGCGCGGCGCTTTACGTGAGCAATTCGGTTTTGAAAGAAGGCAAGCGCTGGGTAATGAAAAATTCATATCTCGGCGACGAGTATTCGGACGCGGTCATCAAAGCGGAACTCGACCGTTATAAAATTAGCTACGAGCAGTTAGACCGCGAACATCTGCTCGAAAAAACGTCGGAAGAGATCAAGAACGGCAATGTCGTCGGCTGGTTTCAGGGCAGAATGGAATGGGGACCGCGCGCTTTGGGAAATCGATCGATTCTCGCGCATCCGGGTTTTCCGAATATGAAGGACATTTTGAACGCGCGAATCAAACACCGTGAAGCGTTTCGCCCATTTGCGCCGTCGGTTTTGCAGGAGCGGCAAAACGAGCTTTTCGAGCAGGATCACCCGTCGCCGTTTATGCTCCACGTTTACAAAATTCGCCCCGAATGGCGCGAGCGCCTTTCCGCCGTCAATCACGTTGACGATACGGGACGCCTGCAAACCGTCGCGCGTGAAGAAAATCCTTTGTATTACGATCTGATCAAAAAATTCGAAGCAAAAACCGGCATTCCCGTCATTTTGAACACGAGCTTTAACGAAAACGAGCCGATCGTCTGCCAGCCTTTTCAGGCGATCGAATGTTTCCTGCGAACGAAAATGGATACTTTGGTGATCGGGTCATTCTTCTGTAAAAAAATGGATTAAAAAAGTTCAGAGATACGCCTTCAGGCGTGAAAATACTTCCGATGTCTCACGCCTGAAGGCGTATCTCTGAACTTTAAAGATATGGATTGGACAATCGAAAACGTTCCCGAGTTAGACGGCTACACGATTGAATGGGCGGAAGAAGGAAATTTTTATCTTTCGCTGCGCAACGCGCTTTTTCATACGGAAAGCCTGCAATCGCCGTTCAAAAAAATCGCCGTCGTTGACGCGCCGTTCTGGAAACAAACGGCAAGCGTTTTGCGGCTCGCGCAGAGGCTTCTCAGATTTCAGGTAACAAACGTCATTCCGCTCGTCAGAGGCGATCTGTTCGTCACTTTCGATAAATCGGTCGGCATAGTTCGCAAAGGCAAGTTCCAGCAGTTAAAAGGTTTGGCGCGTCCGTGCCGCGTTTTGCGGGCGGCTTGCGCGCGCGATGAAAAGGGCGATATTTATTTCGGCGAATACCTGGCGAACGACGAGCGCGGCGAGATGCGGATTTACAAATATTCGAACGGCGCCGACGCGCTCGAAACCGTCCATACTTTTCCGCCAAACACGATCAAACATATTCACGGCATCTATTTCGACGAATTTACAAAAGCGCTCTTTTGTCTGACCGGCGACGATGAAAAAGAGTGCCGGATTTTGCGCTCGTTTGACGGTTTCCAAAATATCGAAGCGATCGGGCAGGGCGATGAAACATGGCGCGCGGTTAGTCTGCTTTTTGACGAAAATTCCTACTTTTACGGGATGGACGCTGAATTTCGGACGAATCATATCTATAAAGTTGACCGGCAAAGTTTGGAAAGAAAGTCGCTCGGCGAGGTGAACGGAACGGTTTTTTATTCGAAACAGCTTCAGGGAAGTTTGTTTTTTACGACGACGGCTGAAAACGCGCCGAGCCAGATCGAAAATGTCGCCGCGCTCTGGACGATCGATGAAAACGATCAATGCCGGAAGCTCGTTTCCTTCGAAAAAGATCGGTGGCATCCGACGTATTTTCAATTCGGCACGATTCACTTTCCGTATCAAAACACCCTCGACGGCGAGTTGTACTTTCATCTGGTCGGCGTCAGAGAGGACAATCAAACTTACCGCATCAAGGCAAAAGACTGATATTTTTTGATATAATTCCAGTAGAAATGGAAAAAATCGTTTTTACAAACGGCTGCTTCGACATAATTCACCCGGGACATATCGATCTGCTCGAACGCGCCAAAAGTTTAGGGACAAAATTGATCGTCGGCATCAACGGCGATGATTCGGTCAAAGCCATCAAGGGCGGCGAACGCCCTTTTTTATCCGAAGCGGAAAGAAAAGCCGTTCTGGAAGGCTTGAAATCGGTTGACGAGGTCAGGATTTTCGACGAAAATACGCCGGAAAATATCATTAAAGAAATCAAACCCGACGTTTTAGTAAAGGGCGGCGACTGGAAAATCGAAGAAATCATCGGCGCTGATTTTGTCATTCAAAACGGCGGCGAGGTTCATTCGCTGCCGTTGAAAGACGGTTTTTCATCGAGCAAAATCGTCGAGAAAATAAAAAACGCCGAGAGTCTTAAGTCAAAAGTCTTGAGTCAAAACGATAATTTGATCCTTAATTCGCTTAACCAGCATTTAGAAGTCTTTCAAAGAGTTCTGGCTGAAAATATTGAAAATATCGAGGAATGCGCCGCGTTAATCGCGGAAACGTTCGAGCGCGGAGGAAAGGTTCTGATCTGCGGAAACGGCGGCAGCGCGGCAGACGCACAGCATATCGCCGCCGAGTTTGTCGGGCGTTACGAAACCGAAAGAGAGGCTTTGCCGGCAATCGCTCTGACGACCGACACTTCGGCTTTGACGGCGCTCGCGAACGATTACGATTTCGAACGGATTTTTGCACGGCAGGTTGACGCCTTAGCGCGCGAAGGCGACTTATTGATCGCCATCAGTACGAGCGGAAACTCGCCGAATGTGATCTCTGCGGTAATGAAAGCAAGGCAGATCGGTTGTAAAATCCTCGGAATGACCGGCGCAAAAGGCAAAAAACTCGCTTCCGTTTGCGACAAATGCGTGCTCGTGCCGTCCGAAAGAACGGCGCGGATACAGGAAGCGCATATCACGATCGCGCATATCTGGTGCGAAATTATCGACGACAAAATTTCTCGGAAATAACCGCTAAAACATTGCAAAATAACAAAGAACTAATCGAAAGATTTTCAAAAGTAAAAGTCTTGATCATCGGCGACGTGATGCTCGATCGATACTGGTGGGGAAGCGTTAAACGGATTTCGCCCGAAGCGCCCGTGCCGATCGTCAAACTCGAAAAAACCAGTACGGCGGCTGGCGGAGCGGCAAACGTCGCGGCAAACGTCGTCGGACTCGGCGCAAAAGCCATTCTGGTCGGTTTGATCGGCAACGACGAAGAAGCCCTGAATTTGTCGAACATTTTAAAAACATCGGGAATTTCGCCGGAATATTTGTTGACGCTCGATAATCGTCAAACCTCAGTTAAAACGCGGATTATCGCGCACAGCCAACAAGTTGTCCGCGTTGACGATGAAAACAACACACCGATCTCACCAACCGAATCGAACAGCGCTTTTACGCATATAGAAAAGATGTTCGAAAATGCGGATATTGTAATAATTTCGGATTATGCAAAAGGCTTTTTAACCGAAAATCTTCTGTCGCGTCTGATAACCAAGTGTGCTGCTGAAAACAAAAAAATTTTGGTTGATCCGAAAGGGAAAGACTATTCAAAATATAAAGGAGCAACGCTTCTGACGCCGAATCAGACGGAAGCGACCGAAGCCTGCGGGTTCGAAGATTCGGCAGAAAACCTGGTTGAAAAAGCCGGAAAAACCCTACTCGAACGAATTTCGACCGATTCCATTTTGATTACGCTCGGCGAAAAAGGAATGGCGCTTTTTCAGAAGGACGGTGAAATTTACCGGTTCGACGCATTAGCCCGAAAGGTTTATGACGTAACCGGTGCGGGCGACACGGTAATCGCAGCGCTCGCGGTGGCGATCGGTGCCGGACAAAGCTTTTTCGAAGCGGCAAGAATTGCAAATATCGCAGCCGGTCTGGTCGTCGAGCAAATCGGAACGACGGCAATAAATATCGAAACACTTGAGGACGCGCTAACCGATAAAAGCTCTTAAGTCTTATATTTCCCGGAATTAGAAGATTTCTATGAAAGCCAGAATACTTTATATCGAGCGAAAGTTTTGGAAAAAAAACTTTGCCGCTTTCAGTCTCGAAAAGATATTTGAACAAATTTCAAAGCTTCTTCCAACGGAAAGATTCGAAACTGAAATTGTAAAAGTGCCTTTTGGAAATTCATTTCTCGATATTCTTAAAAACCTTTTGTTTTTCAAGAAATTCGATGTTGATATCTATCATGTTACGGGGCAGATTCATTATCTCGCGCTCATTCTGCCGCCTGACAAAACGGTTCTGACGATTCACGACACCGGTTTTATGCAGAATGACCGCAAACTAAACCGATTCATTATCAAAAAATTGTTTTTGGATTTACCCGTCAAACGATTAAAATTCATCACCGCCGTTTCGGAGACCACAAAAAAGTCAATAATTGAAAATACGGGCTGTCAGCCGGAAAAAATCAGGGTGATCGAAAACCCGCTGCAGCAGCATTATTTGCAAAGCGAGAAAAAGACATTTAACAAAGATTGCCCGACAATTCTGCAAATCGGGATCACACCGAACAAAAATATACCGAATTTGATAAAAGCATTAAACGGAATAAAATGCAGTCTAAAAATCATCGGGAACAGAGCAGATGAGCTGGAAAATTTGCTCAAAGCGGGCAAAATAGATTATAAATTCGCTCACGGATTAAGCGATGCGGAAATGCGCGCCGAATATGAACAAGCCGACATTGTCGCGTTTTGTTCGACCTTCGAAGGCTTCGGGCTGCCGATTATCGAAGCCCAGGCGATGCGGACTCCGTCTATCACGAGCAACATCAGCCCGTTGAAAGAAGTTTCCGCCGGCGCGGCATATTTAGCCGACCCGTTTGAAGTTTCTGATATCAGGAAAGGCATATTAAAAATCATAAACGATGATGATTTTCGTGAAGATATTATCAAGCGTGGACTTGAAAACGTTAACAGATTCGACCCGCAGTATATTGCCGGTCTTTATGAAAAACTTTATACGGAATTATTATCGGCTTCACGATAAACTCTGTCGAAAGAGAAGTTTAGGCGGCAAAAGTTAAATGAACAGATTAAAATGCCTGTAGAAAATCTTACAAACTGTTATATAAATCGAGCCACTTATCAATATTTCGTTTGATATCGAATTTGCTTTCAACGAATCCGCGACAACGGCTTCGATATTCGTTGTAGACGGATTCGGGGATCGAAAGAATTTCCGTAAGTCGTTCGGCAAGAATTTCGGGTTCGTTATCCATCCAGAATCCGATTTTTTTAGTTTCTAAGCTCGCCCACGGGCTGCCTTTCGAGGCGATCACAGGCGTTGATTGAGCGAGCGATTCAAGAACGACTACGCCAAAATTTTCGGTGTGCGAGGGCATAATTGTCCAGAATGCGTTGGCGAGCAGCTGTTGCTTTGCTTCTCCTTCGACTTGTCCGACGAAAATAACTTTTTCTTGTAAACCGAGCTTTTCGACGAGCACATGCAAATCTTCTTCAAACTCCTTTTTGCCCTTTCCGGCGATTTTCAGAACGTATTCGGAGTCGAGAAAATCTTTTGAAATAGAAACCGCCCTGATTAAATTATCGATCGCTTTTTTGGGATGAATGCGACCGATATATAAAAGATATTTTTCCGGTTTTCGTTTGATTTCGCCGGGTATTTCGATGTAGTTCGGAATTTGGACGATTCGCGCGTCGTCGCCGAAGATAATTTTAATGTATGCGGTTTCTTCGTCGCAGGTCGAATGAAAAACCGGATATTTACCGATAAATTTTTTAATAGTCCATAAAATCGGGCGTTTACGAGCGCGGGAATGATTGAGCGCGGCGGTGTCGAGCTCGCCTCTCGCAGACCAGACCAGCTTTTTTTTTAGAATTCTTGCGGCAAATGCCGTCACGAACGAGGTCGGGAAAAAGAAGGACGAAATATGCACAATATCGGCCTTATAAAAATTTAAAAGTGAAATAACCGTTTGATAAAGAGGGAAATTGAGAAAGCGTGTTTTGACATAGATTGCTTGCCCGCCGTCGGTTTTCAGCCATTTGTTGAGTGGAATATGCGTCTGAATTCCTTTATCGGTCGCCACAATAACAGGTTCAAATCCATGATTTTGAATATTTTTTGTAATCCAATAGGTAGTATTTGCGGGACCGCCTGCTTGTGAAGGATAAAAAACCTCAAGCGGAAAGAAAATTTTCATCACAGTTAAAATCTATTGTTTTCGAGCCATTCTGTCAAAACCACCAGATGCCACAAATGCGACCACAAAACGCCGTTTTTCCCATTTTGGAAATCCTGCCATTTATTTAAAAGCCGATCTGAATTAAAAATTTCTCGGGCAGCTAAATTTTCCAGACGATTCTGACAAAAATCCTTTAGTTCATTGCGCATCCATTTATCAAAAGGCAGCACAAAACCCATTTTTTTACGATGAACTATTTTATCAGGAAGCATCGGATAAATAGCTTCAACTAAAAGACTTTTTGGGTATTTAGGATATTTGATTTCGTCCGGAATACGGAGAACATACTCGACCAGTTTATAATCGAAAAACGGCTCGCGAACTTCGAGCGCCGACGCCATGCTGAACTGATCCGTATCCTTGAGCAAAACGTTTTGAGTGTAGCCGAGCAATTCAGCGATCGAGAACTGACTGAGAATAGGGAAGTTATCAATTTCGTTTTGTTTATTCCTGAGTTGTTTTTGGATGCTCATTTCATAATCCCCATTTTTATAAAAATCGTTCACAATTTGTTGAGACATCACTTGACGAAACATCGGATAAATACCTGATAAATTTATATTATTCGCCGCTATCACATCGGCGATTCGCTGGTATTTCGAATTTCCGAGATTTGAAAGCGCTGACGCCAACGGTTTCCGAAGAGCAACCGGAATTTTCGGCAGAAAACCCTTTTTGGTTTTATACCAATTTAGGAAATTCGGATAACCGGCAAATAATTCGTCACCGCCGAGACCCGATAGAGCAACTGTAATGCCTGATTTTTTGGTTGCTTTCGATACAACATAAGTATTAACACCGTCGCCGCTCGGGGAATCGGCGGCTTTTAGAGCGAGCGGTAATTCATTCAAAAAATCCTCGGCAGTCAGAAAAACGCTCGTATGATTAGTTTTGTATTTTTTAGCAATCAAATTCGAGTAGACGGATTCATCAAATTCCTTTTCACCGAACGTGACGGAAAAAGTATCGATCGGACGGTTCGATACTTCGCTCATTAAGGCGACGACCGCGCTCGAATCAATGCCGCCGGACAAAAATGCACCGAGCCGAACATCGCTGATCATTCTTTGTTCGACGGATTTTAGGAGCAATTCCTTAATGTTTTTCTTTACATTGTCTTCACTGTCTACGATGTTGCCGAATGGGTTGTTTTCGATTCTCCAGTAAGATTGCGTTGTCAGTTTCCCGTTCGAAAAAATACCGAATTCGCCTGCCGGAAGCTGAAAAATGTTCTCGACGATAGTTTCGGGAGCATAAACTGACTGGTACATTAAGTAGTCATAAACTCCGTATTTGTTTAATTTACGTGGAATTAGCTGAGAGTTTAGCAGAGCACGAATTTCCGATGCGAAAATAAATGTACCGTCGGATGTTTGACTGTAGTAGAACGGTTTCACGCCGAGGCGATCACGGGCGACGAAAAGTTCTTTTCTAGCGCAGTCCCAGATTGCAAAGGCAAACATACCGTTAAAAAGGGTAAGACAATCAGCGCCGAATTTTTCATAAGCCGCGAGAATTACCTCCGTGTCAGAATCAGTTCTAAACGGATATTCGGGAAGCAATTTCCTTACTTCCTGAAAATTGTAAATCTCGCCGTTATATGTAATTACGTAGCGATTTGAAGTATCAAAGAAGGGCTGATTTGCAGATTCCGAAAGATCGATTATGGAAAGCCTCAGATGTCCGAGCGCAATTTCATGATCAACGAAGACGCCGGTTGCATCGGGTCCCCGATGTTTGAGACTTTCGGTCATCGAAAGTATCTTATTATTAGCGATTTCTTTATCTTTGAGTCCGACAATGCCGGCAATTCCGCACATATGTAAAATATACCAAACAAAACTTTGGAACGAAAGATTCTGAAAAAACAATTTGGTAAACTTATCGGGCGCGCAGTTTATTGCGGAATACAAATAAACGGATAACTGAGAAGTTAACGTATAACTTTAATGCTATAAAAATACTTTATCCTAAGTTTAGATAATATTGCTTAAATCAAACAAAATAAATAAAAAAAACCTTAACGTATATAATTAATTGTCCGGCAGCAGACAGTTAAAATTTAACTTTAATAAATCGATATGAGAATTTTAATAATTGGCGGAAGCGGGATGCTCGGTCACAAACTCGTGCAGGAATGGAAAGTCAGATTCGACCTTTGGACGACATTGAAGGGCAGATTCGAGGATTATGAAAGATTCGGAATTTTTGATAAAGAAAAAACAATCGGGCTGGTTGATGCGGAAAAGTTTGAAACGGTCGAAAGTGCGGTTAAAAAAGTACAGCCCGAGGTGATCTTTAATGCCGTCGGCATAATCAAACAACTCGAATCGTCAAAAAATGTGATTAAAACCCTGACGATAAACTCGATTTTTCCGCATCGTCTCGCAGAATTAGCCGAAAAATGTAACAGCCGTCTGATAAATATCAGCACGGATTGTGTTTTTGACGGTAAAAAGGGAAATTATATTGAGGAAGATATTTCGAATGCGACCGACGTCTACGGAAAAAGCAAAAATTTGGGAGAAATCGTTCACGAAAATTGCCTGACTCTGCGGACTTCGATCATCGGCAGAGAACTGTACACAAATCACAGTTTGGTCGAATGGTTTTTGAGTAATCGCGGAACGAAAGTTAAAGGATTTCTGAATGCCGTGTATTCGGGGTTTCCGACGATTGTTCTGGCTGGTATAATTGCCGATTTGATCGAGAAGCGAAAGGATTTGAGCGGCTTGTACCATGTTTCAGCCGAGCCGATAAATAAATACGAATTATTAAAATTGATAAACGAAGCCTACGAAGCCCGGATCGAGATCGAACCGTTCGAAGATTTTCGGATAGACCGCAGTTTGGATTCGACCAAATTCAAAAATGAGACCGGATTTCAAACGGCTTCGTGGCGGGAAATGATTAAACTGATGGCGGACGACCGGACGCCCTACGACGAATGGAGAAAATGAGAGAACTCGAAGGAAAAAAAATCTTAGTAACGGGCGGAACAGGTTCGCTCGGCAAAACGCTCGTGCGCAGACTTTTGACGGGCGAAATGGGAAAGCCCGCAAAAATCACGGTTTTTTCGCGCGACGAAGCCAAACAGCATTATATGCGGCTCGAATACATGCACCGCGAAGCCGCAACCGACGATGTGATTTACCAGAATTCGCAGGACTTATTGAATTTCCGGATCGGCGACGTGCGGGATTATTCAGCTTTGCTCGCGGCGATGCGCGGGGCGGACGTGGTTTTTCACGCGGCGGCACTGAAACAGGTTCCGTCGTGCGAGTATTTTCCGTTCGAAGCGGTAATGACGAATATTTTCGGAGCTCAAAATGTCGTTAAATGTATTCGTGAAAATAATCTGCCGGTCGAAAAAGTCGTCGGAATTTCGACCGATAAAGCCTGTAAACCGATCAATGTGATGGGAATGACAAAGGCTCTGCAGGAACGGATTTTGATCGAAGCCAATCGTGATTGTCCGAACACGATTTTTACGTGCGTTCGATACGGCAACGTGATTGCCTCGCGCGGTTCGATAATCCCTCTATTTGTCGAGCAGATTCAAAAAAATCAGACTTTGACCGTGACTCTGCCTGAAATGACAAGGTTTTTGTTGAGTCTGGACAGAGCGGTTGATACCGTGTTTGCGGCGATCGACAGCGGCTTTCGCGGCGAAACGTTCGTTCCGAAGGTTTTAGCGGCAAAAATCACGGATGTCGCGAAGGCTCTGATGGGCGACAAGGATCTGCCGATTCAATTTACGGGGATTCGTCCGGGCGAAAAGATACACGAGATAATGGTTTCCGAGGAAGAATGTTTTCGCACGGTCGAGCGCGGCGAATATTACGTGATTTTGCCGGTTCTGCCGGAACTACGCGAAAATATCGAGATTTCGAACACGCTCGAAAACGAATATTCGTCAAAAGACAACAATATTTCGGTTGAAGGTTTACGCGAGCTGCTCGGACAGGCGAACGCGGAGATCGGAGAATTTTTAACAATTAACAAATAGATATGAAAATAATGACGATTTTCGGGACGCGACCCGAAATTATTCGTCTGAGCCTGGTGATGAAGGTTTTAGACCAGCACAGCGAACAGATTACAGTCCATACGGGACAAAATTTTCAGGAAAGTCTCAGCGATATTTTTATAAAGGATTTGGAAGTTCGGACGCCGGACGAGCATTTCGGAATACAATCGAAGAATTTTGCCGACCAGATCGGGCAGATTTTGATCAAGACCGACGAGGTTCTGGAAAAGCATAAGCCGGAAAGGATTTTGATTCTCGGCGATACGAACAGCGCTTTGTCGGCGATCATCGCGGCGCGGCGCGGAATTCCGGTGTTTCATATGGAAGCCGGAAACCGCTGTTATGACGATCGCGTTCCGGAAGAAGTTAACCGCCGCATCATCGATCATTCGAGCACATATCTGATGCCCTACACGGAACGCAGCAAAGACAATCTGGTTCGCGAGGGAATCGAGCGCGAGCGGATTTTCGTGACGGGCAATCCGATCAAGGAAGTTCTCGATACCTTCGAAAATCAGATCGAATCGAGCGACGCGCTGCAAAAATACGATGTCAAGCCGTTTGAGTATTTTCTGGTCACGATTCACCGCGCCGAAAACGTCGATACGGAAGAGCGTCTGATCAAGATTTTTCGCGGATTGGGAAAAGTCTCCGAAAGATTCGGTAAAAAAATGCTCGTCAGCGTCCATCCGCGAACGGCTGAAAAGCTGGTCAAATTTTCGCTCAAACCAGAAACCGATAAGATCAAGCTTCTGCGACCGCTCGGATTCTTTGATTTTGTAAAGCTCGAAAAAAACGCGCTCGCGGTTTTAACCGACAGCGGAACGGTGCAGGAAGAATGCGCGATATTCGGCGTGCCGAACATTACGGTGCGCGATGTGACCGAGCGACCCGAAACCCTCGAATGCGGCAGCAACATCATCAGCGGCGCGGAAGAAGATTCGATTCTGCGCGCGACGGAAATCGCTATCTCACAGCCGGCAAACTGGACTGCGCCGAAGGAATATCTGGTCGAAAACGTCGCGCAGACGGTCAGCAAAATCGTTCTCGGTTATACAAGTTTAAGAAAACACACAAGTTAGATCGGGCGTGGACAAAAAGGAAAAATCAATCTCAAAGAAAATTGCACGGCAGACGCTCTGGATCGTCACCGAGCTGTATTACCCGGAAGAAACCTCGACCGGTTATTATTTGACGCGGGTTGCCGAAGGCTTGGCGGATGATTTTCAGGTCAAAGTTCTCTGCGGGCAGCCGAATTACTCAGCCCGCGGAACAAAAGCTCCGAAAAGAGAAACGCACAAAAATGTCGAGATTTTTCGCGCTGCCGGAACGACTCTCGATAAAAACGTGATCTTGTTTCGCCTGTTAAATATGCTCACGCTCGGGTTTTCGGTTTTTTTTAAAGCCGTCGGGCATTTTCAAAAAGGCGACAAGATAATGGTCGTCACGACGCCGCCGAGCCTGCCGTTTATCACGGCAATCGCCGCTTTGTTGAGGGGCGCGAGCTACGTGCTTTTAATTCACGATAATTACCCGGAAATACTGATCGCCGCCAACAAGGCAAAAGAGAATTCGCTGCTTGTAAATGTTATAAACCATTTTAATCGTTGGCTTTACAAATATACGAGCAAGATCATCGTGTGCGGTCGCGATATGTTCGAACTTGTCTCGAAAAAGACTCAGGGGCTCGATATTCCGATCGAAACGATTCAAAACTGGGCGGAGCTCGAAAATGTCCGACCGTTTCCGAGGACGGAAAACGATTTATTGAAAGAACTTGGAATCGAAAATAAACTCGTTTTTTTATATGCGGGCAATATGGGCTACCCGAACGATCTCGAAAGCATTATCGAATGCGCCGGGAAACTCGCGGATGATGACAGATTTTGTTTCGTATTTCTCGGCGCGGGCGTCAAGAGAAAATGGCTTGAAAAAGAAATTATTGAAAAATCGCTGAAAAATGTCAGGCTGCTCGATCCGCGCCCGCGAAGCGAGCAGAATATATTTCTCAACGCCTGCGACGTTGCAATCGTCACGCTGGTCAAGAAAATGTGGGGCGTTTCGATGCCGAGCCGCACGTATAATATTCTGGCGGCAGGCAAACCGATACTGGCTTTAACCGAAAATGAGTCGGAAATCGCGAAAGTCGTTGCGGAAGACAACGTCGGCTGGACGGTCGCGCCGAACGAACCCGAAGCGCTTTTGCGGAAAATATTTGAAATTTACGATAACCGGCAAAGTTTCGGAGAAATGAGCGAAAACGCACGCCGCGCGGCTTTGGAAAAATATTCTTTGGAAACGGCTTTGATAAAATATAAAAAAGCTCTCAAATAAAACTTCGCGTCTGATAACATTATGAATGATAATATTCAAAAAGTTTTGGTAACAGGCGCGTCCGGTTTTCTCGGCAGAGAGGTCGTCAATGAACTGCAGGCTGCCGGAAATTATGAGGTTTGCGGGTTGATCGGCAAAACGTCGGAAATAAATTCCGCCGGGAAAATTCCGCTAGAAAATATATCTAAAGCGGATATTTCCGAGAAAATTCCGCTAGAAAATATATCTAAAGCGGATATTTCCGATTACACGACGTTGGAGCGGCACAAGAATTCTTTCAAAAACACCGGAACCGTAATTCATACCGCCGGATTGGCTCATCAATTCGGACGGGTAACGGAAGCGGATTTTTGGAGAGTTAATGTTAAAGGAACTGAAAACGTATGCAGATTAGCGCTCGAGATCGGCGTCAGTCATTTTGTTTTAATCAGTTCGGTTTCGGTTTACGGCGACCATGGAAATGCCGAAGTCGATGAATCGTTCGAGTGTCGTCCGTCGGGTTTTTACGCCGAATCAAAGCTGGTATCCGAAGCGCGCGCGAAGGATTTTTGCAGAGTTAACGGAATGCGTCTGACAGTCATCAGACCGGCGACGATCATCGGCGAAGGCGATCGCGGAAACACATTGCGCCTGATCAAAATGATTGATAAGAAAAGGTTTGTATGGATCGGAGACGGGAACAATAAAAAAAGTCTTATTTATAAAAAGGACGCCGCGCGGGGAATTTTAAGAGCGATCGAATCGCCGAACGGCGACGAATCGGAAATTTATAATTTAACCGCGCAAGCCGTTTCAATGAAGGATATCGTTTCTGCCGTTGCGGAAAATTTACAGTTGAAAACGCCGCGTTTGAAAATTCCCGAAAATCTGGTTCGCGGTTTCTTTAGGCTGAATCGCACGCCTTTTTCAAACGAATATCTGAAGAAATTTGAAAATACTTTTGAAAAATGGCTTTCGGACGATATTTTTTCCGTGAAAAAGTTTAACGAACAATTTAATTTCGAACCGGAAACAGCGATTTCCAAAGCGCTTGAAAGGCAGGTGGATTATTATTTGAAGCATCAAAAGCAAAAGATTTAGTATAGCGAAATTATTGTGTACACACCTTTTATTATTTTTTTGGCAGTTTTCGTCGCAACTTTATCCGGGGTTGAATTGTTTCGGCGCTGGAGCTTAAAGCGAGAATTGCTGGATATTCCCAATGAACGAAGTTCACATACGGTTCCGACACCGAGAGGCGGCGGATTGATTATCTGCGGCGTTTCGCTGACAGCCTTTTTTATATACGAATTTTTGACGTCTGCAAATTTCTTCTGGGCATACTTTGCCGGCGCTTCGTGCGTCGCGGTGATCAGTCTGATTGACGATGTCAAAACGGTTTCCCCATTCTGGCGGATTCTCTGTCACAGTCTCGCGGCGGGTTTGGCAGTCCGGTTTATCGGCGGATTCGATAATCTATGGATTCCTTTTTACGGTACGGCGCAGACGGGTTTCTGGGGCGATGCGGCGGCGTTTCTGTGGATCGTCTGGCTGATTAACGCATATAATTTTATGGACGGCATTGACGGCATCGCGGCGACGCAGGCTCTGACCGCCGGAATCGGCTGGAGTTTGATCGGACACGTCTTCGGAATCGATCATGCATGGTTCTACGGCGGAGTTCTGGCGGCTTCGTCCGGAGGCTTTTTAATTCTCAACTGGCAGCCTGCAAAAATATTTATGGGCGATGTCGGAAGCGCTTTTCTGGGCTATACTTTCGCGATTCTTCCGCTGGCGGCATCGAGAAAGGCGGAGAATATCGAAGTTGCTTCGATATTGCCGTGGTTCGGCATGTTGTTTGTCTGGTTTTTCGTGTTCGATTCGGTATTTACATTGCTCAGAAGGCTTTCGCGCGGCGAGAAGGTTTGGCAGCCGCACCGGCAGCATATCTATCAAAAATTGATAATTTCCGGCTTAACGCATGCGAAAGTTACGATTCTTTATGGCGCGGCTTCAGCGATACTGGTCGGTGTTGCGATATCCGGCGCAAAATCGCGACAGGTTTTTCAGACACTGGTGATCGGCATCGCCGCATTCGAGACTATTTTGCTGCTTCTGGTGTGGCATCTGGTTAGTCGAAGTTGTAAGACGGAAAAGGCGTGAAAAACGATCATGAATCCTCAAAAAAATAAACCGAATCCCCAAAAAAATTACCTCGCGATCGAATCCTACGGGGTAAAACTAAAGTTGTATTGTGCGCGCGAAGAAATTTTGAATGAAATTAAAGAGCGCATCAAGAAGATTTTGCCCGAAGGATTATATAGAAATATTTCGTATCGAACGGCAGTTCACTCGTTTTCGGTCAGACAGAACCGGAATTATAAATTTGTTTTATTTAAAGGAAAGCAAAAAATAGAGTTCGGCAACGAGAAGGAAATATTTTTAAAGTATCTCGACTGGCAGATTCGTCTGACGATTGCCGAATTTGCCGCCGACCGCATTTTTCTTCATGCGGGAGTCGTCGCATGGAAGGGCAAGGCGATAATTATTCCGGCGAAAAGCTTCGGGGGGAAAACAACGCTCGTAAAAGAATTGACTAAAATGGGAGCGCGGTATTATTCTGATGAGTATGCAGTATTGGACGAGAATGGATTTGTCCATCCGTTTCCAAAAATGCTTTCTGTCCGAGGTGAAACGAACGAATTTTTACAGATTGATTACCCGGTCGAAGCATTCGGCGGCGTTCAGGGAATTGAGCCGCTGCCTGTCGCTTTGGTGCTGATTACGGAGTTTGAAAAAGGCGCTCAATGGGAGCCGCAGATTTTAAGTGAAGGATTTGGAATCATGGAAATGCTATCTCATACAATTCCAATAAGATATAATCCAAAATTTGCATTAAAAGTCTTGAATAAAACAGTGAATCGTGCCATAATCGTCAAAACTAAAAGAGGCGAGGCGAATGATTTTGCATTGCAGTTGTTGAGTTTCTTTGAAAATAAAGCGTTATAATGCTTTTATTTGTTATAAAAACTGAAAAAAACTGAAATTTATTTTTTGTCTAAACTTAGGAGGAATCAATGAAGAGTTCACAAATCCCTGTTGCTCGAAAGGAAGGATTGGTCGTACAAGAGACTGCCGAAGAAGTTTTGGTCTATGATTTAAACAGTAATAAGGCGCACTGTTTAAATCAAACGGCGGCGTTTGTCTGGAAGTCCTGTACCGGCGACAATTCAATTTCCGAAATTACGAAATTATTTGAAAAAGAGATCGGCTCCGCAGTACAGGAAGATCTGATCTGGCTGGCAATCGACCAGCTCAACGAAAAAAATCTTCTGGCGGCTAATTTAGCGTCAAAGTTTGCCGGACGTTCGCGTCGTGAGGCGATCAAGAAGATCGGTCTGGCGACGGTTGTCGCGCTGCCGATCGTCGCGTCCCTGACGGCTCCGACGAGCGCGCTTGCGTCAACGTCGTGCGCCTGCGTCAATCCGGGTGCGTGTCTAACGCAGACGACCTGTCCGAGTACCGTTAATTGCAACGGCTTGGGCATTTGCGCTCCATAAGTTTTTCGATAAATTCACAAGATTTAAATTACCGAGTAGTGAAGAATTATTTTTGTCTTCACTACTTTTTCTATTTTAGAGAGAAAAGAAATGAGCCCGAAAAGTAAAACAGAAGATGATCTGCGCTGGCTCATTCTTCGCGAAAAAGTTTCCGAAGAAAGTATTAAAGCGGCTTTTCGTCTGTTTCGTGAAAACGGTATCGAGCCGATTCTGATCAAGGGCTGGGCGGCGGCGAGAGAATATCCGGCAAGTTACCAACGGCGGTTTAACGATATAGATTTATGCGTGGCGCCCGAAGATTTCGAAAAAAGTCTCGGGATCATCTCGGGCGTTGAAGGAAATAAGCTGAATATCGATCTTCATAAAGGATTAAGACATCTCGATAAGGTTAAATGGGAGCGTTTATTTCTAAACTCCGAGATCGTCCGGCTGGATGATGTCGGCGTCAGAATATTACGCGCGGAAGATCATCTGAGGATTCTCTGCGTGCATTGGCTGACGGACGGCGGAGCGGATAAAGAAAAGCTTCTCGATATATACTATCTACTCGAAAACAGTGCGGAGAAATTTGATTGGAATTACTGTTTTGAAGCGATCGATAAGAATCGTCGTGATTGGATCGTTAAAACCGTCGCGCTCGTCGAAAGGTTTTATAAATCGGATGCTGCAAAACTGCCTTTTCGCGCGGAACTCGGCTCGGTTCCCGAATGGTTTCTGAGAGCCCTCGAAAAAGAATGGGCGAGCGACACAAAGCTTCTCGATATTCATGCCATTTCTCAAAACAGAGAGGAACTCTGGCGGCAGTTGAAAAAACGCTTTCGACCAAACCCGATCCAGGCGACGGTTCTGATGGAAGGTAAATTTAACGAAGCTCCGCGTTTTTATTATCAGATCGGAAGTTTTTTTATAAGGCTCAAGCCTTCGGTCGGAAAAGCGATCCGAAAAATCAAATATAAATTACGAAAATCCGAAAGTAATGAATAACTCCGAAGAAATACAAAAAAAACTGATACTCGCGCTCGAAACCGGAATTGACGGCGGCAGTGCCGCGATCATGAATGGAAATAAAGCGCTTTGCTCGGCAGAGGGAAGCGGAAGCGTTTCAAGGTCTGAAGACTTGCTTTTACTGGTTGAAGGTCTTTTGGAAAAGCATAATCTGTCGAAAAACGAAATCGGAATTATTGCAGTTAACGATTCTCCGGGAAGCGCGACCGGATTACGGATCGGCTTGGCGACCGCCGTCGGTGTAGGTAATTCCTTGTCTGCAAAAGTATTTAAATGTTCGGTTTTGAAAGCGCAGGTAATTATTTCCGGTGCGAAACAAGAGGTGATTTCGGCGGTGCATTCAGAAAAAAACGGATTTTTTTATCGTAAGTTCCGGGAGACCGGGGGCGTTTGGTCAGCCGAAACAGAAATCTTAAATGAGCGCGACCCCACGGTTTTTATGGAGACACTGTCTATGGAAAACCGGTTTAATATTTTGGACGAGAAATTGGCAAAAAAACTTTCAAGTGAACAAGATTACCGTTTAATGCTTGAGCAGATGGACGTCCAGATCATCGTTGGAAATTTAGCCGAATGCATCGGACTGGCTGCTACTACCATGAATGCGTCTGATAATAAAGTAAATGAAAGCTTTAGTTGAAATTTCAAAGGCACAGGCATCCGAGCTGACTTTTATAAAGGATATTGAAGTCAAATCGGATTTAGGTTTCTGGACACCGGAAGATTATCTGCTTGAGATTGGCAGAGCCGACAGTCTTTTCTATGTTGCCAAGATCGGGCAAAAGACAGCCGGTTTTATATTGGCGCGTCTGATAATATATAAATTTATAGATACAATTTATAAAGAAATCGAAATCTATAATATTGCGGTTTTAAGGAAATTCCGCCGGAGGTCAATCGCTTCCAAACTTTTAAACGGAATCATTGAGATCGGCTTCGAAGAAAATGTCCGGAAAATCTTTCTCGAAGTCAGGAAAAGTAACGAAGCTGCTCAGGAATTTTATAAAAAGCAGGATTTTGAAGTATTCGGAGTACGTAAAAATTTTTATACAAACCCGTGCGAGGATGCTTTTCTGATGTGCCGCCTGATAGTATCTATCTAAAGTTGATAACTTGAAAAGAATATAAATTCTGGTATAACATTCAATTATACCGGAGGGGCAGAAGTTTTTTTATCATCCGGTCAGAAAAATAAATTTAGAGAGGAAAAAACCGCGATGGACATGATAACAGTCGAATCTTTGAAGGAAGAACTTTTAAAAGAAAATCAAGCTTTTAGAGAACTTGCGTCTCAGCATCAGAATTATGAGAAAAGGCTGACCGAATTAGCCGGACTAACTTATCCTAATGATGAGGAGCTATTGGAAGAATCTGTCCTTAAGAAGAAGAAACTGGCGGTTAAGGACGAGATGTATGCCATTATGGAACAGTATTCCGAGGCTCATTAGTTTATTCGAATGATTTTTTGTCAAAGAGGGAAGTTAAGGAGCTTCCCTCTTTTATTTGCAGTTCAAATCCGAGTTAATAAACAAATAAATCCCTCGAAAAGTCGGAAAGATTATAAATTTACCGAGAATAAAAGGTTCGTCGGAAAAATAGTTTCCGTCTTCGATATTTATTTGGTTAACCACTTTGCCTCCGCCGAGCTCGATGATCGAGGCAATATTATCCGTAGAGCTCAGTACGATCGCAAACTTTTCCGATACCAGAGGTTTGATGTTTATACGACCGCTCACTCTTCGCTTCCATTTCAGCTTTCCGCTTTCGGTTGAATAGAGATACAGAAAATTATCCAGAGAACTAACGAGCGTTTCATTCTCGATTTCGATCAGTGATGAAATGCCGCCGCCCGCTTTTATCTTCCATATAATGCTTGAAACTTTTTCGACTGTCGAAATTTTAATAAATTCGCCGTTCGGATATCCGAGCAGAAGGTATGACCTGTTTTTTATCGAATTGCTGATCGGATTTTTCTTAATTTTTGTTTCGCCGAGAATCTTGCCGTTCCGGTTCGATACTTTCAGAATACTTTCTTCGGTAAGAATGCCGAGTTGGTCGTTTATCAGCGTATCCAATGAAATTATCCGGGGCTGTATATTTATTGTCCAATTTATATTCCCGTCGTTCTTTTGAATTGCCAGAATGTTTTGGCTGCCGGCAGATAGATAGAGAAGCTTTCCATCGGAATTTTCGAATAATTTTATATTCGCGTACCCGCCGAGTTTTTTCTGCCAGTTTGTTATTCCGGTTCTCTGGCTTATAGAATTTAAGGTATAGATCGTTTTTTGCGACTCATCCTCGAATGAAGATAGATAGTAGACGCTTTCCGTAACCGTATCGGAAATTAGCGTCGGATTTATTTTGCCGCCGGCTTGTGATCTCCAATTTTCGAGATTTGTTTCCGGATTGATCGAGATTAAAAAATTGTCTTCATTTGAAAAAATAAGGTTTGTGTTATTATCAGACGCAATTATTTGCGCTTTCCCGCTGCTTTTACCGAACGTCCGGCAAATCTTAAACGGCTTGTCGAATGCCGGTTTTTCCTGACTCTTGAAATCGATAGGAAAAGCCAGAAATAAAATCGCATAAAAAATACCCGCGACTATCACACGGATGTTTTCGGCTTTGGAGGTATGTTTTATAAACATCGAGTTACGACCTTTTGTGCTCGGAGCATCAAGTCTCTATTTTCGGTATTCAAAAAAATAAAATCAAACTTGACCACCTCGATTGATGCGGGTAATATCCGAAAAAGTTTGCTAAAATCTTTATATTAAACAATCCGACATTTTTACAATTTTACGAATGGAGAACAAATAGTATGTCTTTCAATAAAATTACGATAATTGGCAATTTAGGGCGCGACCCTGAGCTTAGATACACTCCGCAGGGAACCGCCGTCTGCGATTTTTCAGTCGCCGTAAACGATCGAAAACGCGATAAAGCCGGGGAATGGCAGGACGTCACGACATGGTTTAAAATTACATTCTGGGGAAAACAAGCCGAAAATGCTTCGAAATACCTGACAAAAGGACGGCAGGCTTACATCGAAGGACGCCTGCAGGTCGAGGAATGGACCGACCGCGACGGAAATAACCGCCATACTCTCGCCGTTCAGGGAAGCGATATCCAGTTTCTCGGCGACGGTCGAGGTGAAACAGGTGACCAACAGGGAAGCACCGAAAGCTCTTACACTGCACCGTCGTCTTCAAATGAAGAGTTCAGCGGGCAGGCTTCGACAACGGCAACCGACGACGACATTCCTTTCTAAACATTTTATTTCAATCGGCGAAAATTTAACTGGCAAAAAGCCTGAGATTTCTCTCAGGCTTTTTGCGTTTCAACCCAATCGCCCATCGCACGAAACTTTTTATAGCGCCGATCTAACAATTCGGACTCGCTTAATTTCAATAATTCGCCGAGTTTTGTGAAAATTCGCTCGCCGAGATTTTTTGAAATCTCGTCAACGCCTTCGTCTCTCTTTTCGAGCTGTTCGACTTTCCAGCCGTATTTCTCCGGAATGATCTCGTCAACCAAACCGTACTTTTTTAAGTCGGAAGCTGTCAGGCGAAGTCCTTCCGCCGCGCGCGGCGCCTGCGCCGCGTCCTTCCAAAGAATCGCCGCACAGCCTTCCGGAGTAATTACCGAATAGACGGAGTTTTCCATCATCATCACACAGTCACCGAGACCGATCGCAAGCGCTCCGCCGGAACCGCCTTCGCCGAGAATGACAACGACCGTGGGGATTTTTAACCCAGCCATTTCGCGCAGATTAAAGGCGATCGCCTCGGCTTGTCCGCGCTCTTCGGCATCAATCCCCGGATACGCACCCGGAGTGTCAATAAAAGTTATCACCGGACGCCCGAATTTTTCAGCGAGCTGCATAACCCGCAGCGCTTTTCGATAGCCTTCCGGTTTCGTCATCGCAAAATTCCGGTGCCGGCGTTCATTTATATCGCGCCCTTTCTGCTGCCCGATAACTGCCACTTCGAGGTCCTGCAGCTTGGCAAAGCCGCAAATCATCGCCGCATCGTCGGCAAATCGCCGGTCGCCGTGGATCTCTACAAAATCCGTAAAAATAATTTCCAGAAGATCCAACGTGTACGGTCTCGAAGGGTTTCTGGCTTCCTGTACTCTCTCAAATGCCGTATTGTCCATTTACTTTTTCGAAGTTCCTTTTTCAAAATATTATAAAACTCAGTTTACAACATTATTATAAAACCCAGTCTACGCGGCAGCCTCTCGTATGTAATTCGTTTTCGAGGCTTTTCGAACCCTGTATACGGAGCGGCTGCGAGTATATCCGCACGTTCAGAGCCTTCTCAAGTTCGACTGTCAGGAAAACCTCGCATTTCCCCTTTTCCTTGCTTAAAAGCGTGAGCAGCGTGTCGAGATACGATTCATTATACTCTTCGAACGGCAGAGATATTAACAGATGCTTCGCTTTTTGCGGTACGGCGTCTGCCAGACGCTTCGCTTCATCGAGGATCAGTGTAATCTCGGTTCCGTCGTTTGCCTCGACTTTTCCTTCGACGATGAGCACTTCATCGTCCTTCAAAAGCTCTGAATATTTAGCATAGTTGTCCGCCCATGCCAGACATTTTACTCCCGACGATTGATCTTCGAGCCGGAAGATACAAAAGCGATTACCTTTTTTGCTGTGCCGCACCTGAAGTCCGGAGACAATGCCGGCGATCTGCATTCGGTCGCCGGCATTGATTCCTTCACGATCGGCGATGGTTAAAATCCTCAGATCATTTAATATCGTCTTAAACTCATCGAGCGGGTGCGTCGTCAGAAAAAAACCGACCGATGCTTTTTCGCGTTTGGAAAGTTCGGACTGCGACCATCCTTCGACAGTCGGCAAAACCGCATCCATATCCGAATGTAATGTATTATCGCTGCTGCTGCCGCCGAAGAGTATGCTCTGACCACGCTGTTTATCGTTCCAAATTCGCAAGCTGTGCGAAATGATCGAATCAATTCCGGCAAAAAGCCTTGCCCGCCAGCTGTTCACTAATACCTCTTCCGGCTTTAGCGAATCAAAGGCGCCAGCCGTTATCAAACTTTCAAATGCCTTACGGTTAACCGTCCCTTGTTCGAGTCGCTCCCCAAAATCGAGCACGGAATTAAACTTTCCCGCTTCTCTCGCTTCGATGATAGCCTGAACGCTCGAAGTACCGATTCCTTTAATCGCGCTCAAACCGTACCGGACAGAATTTTCCACCGGAGTAAATCCATGGTCGGAATCATTTATGTCCGGCGGCAACAGGCTCAGTCCGCCCGAGCGCAGTTCGTTTGAATATTTATAAACCTTCGCACTATCATCAGATTCGTGAGATAAAACAGATGCATAAAAATAAGCAGGGAAATGCGCTTTAAGATAAGCGGTCTGATAAGCCAGATAGGCATATGCGACACTGTGGCTTCGGTTAAACCCGTAATCCGCAAATTGCGCCATCAGGCGAAAAATCTCTTCTGCCTTTTCACGGTCTATCCCGCGCTCGACCGCACCGGAAACAAACTTCTCTTCGTGTTTCGCCATCTCTTCGCGCTTCTTTTTACCCATCGCACGGCGCATCATGTCGGCTTCGCCCAGACTATACCCGGCAAGCTTCTGCGCGAGCTGCATGATCTGTTCCTGATAAACCAGAATACCGTATGTATTCTGGAGAATTTCCTTCATCTCGGGAACGATATACTGGACGCGCTTTTCGCCCCGATGACGGGCAATAAAATCATCGACCATCCCGCCGTCGAGCGGACCGGGTCGGTAGAGAGCATTCAGCGCCGCCAGGTCCTCGAGCTCCTTCGGCTTTAGGCGGCGGCAGATTTCCTGCATCCCGGAAGATTCAAATTGAAAGATCGCTTCCGTCTTTCCGTCACCGAAGAGCGCCATCGTCTTTTCGTCGTCGAGCGGAATTTTGCTCCATTCAATTTCAACGCCGCTTCTCTGCTTTAGCGATTTTAAGCAATCGCTTATAACCGTAAGCGTCGTTAAAGCAAGAAAGTCCATCTTAAGCATGCCGACCTTTTCGAGGTCGTTCATCGTATACTGGCTCGTCAGTTCGTTTTTAGAGGAAATCGTGACCGGCACAAGTTCATGCAGAGGTTTTGGCGAAATTACTACGCCTGCGGCATGAACCGAGCTGTGCCGCGAACAGCCCTCCAAGCGTCTCGCCAGATCAACCAGATCCCGTATCTGGTTGTCCGTTTCCATCGCCTTGCGCAAATCGGCGACTTGCTCGAGCGCCTGTGAAATACTGATGTTTCTTCCGCGAACCGGCGGCGGGATCATTTTGGCGACTTTTTCAACATCGCCGTACGGAATATTTAATGCTCTTCCGACGTCTTTTATCGCCGCCTTTGACGCCATCGTTCCGAAGGTTATGATCTGGCAGACCGATTCGCGCCCGTAGAATTCCGTCACGTGATTGATTACCTCGGCTCTGCCGCGAACGCAAAAATCGATGTCTATATCGGGCATCGAGACTCTCTCCGGATTGAGAAATCTTTCAAACAACAAATCGTACTGCAATGGGTCGACGTCCGTAATCTTTAAACAGTATGCGACCAGCGAACCTGCCGCCGAACCTCTCCCCGGGCCAACCGGAATACCTTTCTCGACGGCATATTTAATAAATTCCCAGACAATCAGAAAATACCCCGGAAAGCCCATCGCTTTGATCGTCGAGATTTCTTTTTGAATGCGGCTCTCATAATCCTCGAATGAATATTTTAAGGTGCCGATTTCAGACATCGGCAGCCAGACCGCGTTTTTTCGCTCCTCGAAACCTTCAAGTACGACCTTTTCAAAATATTCGTCGGTTGAACGGCAATTCGAATCTACGGGTATCGGGAATTCCGGGAGAGTCAGGTCATCGCCCTTCGGAAGCTCCGTCCGGCACATTTCGGCAATTTTCAGAGTGTTGTTCAAAGCCGCGGGCAATTCATCACCGAAAACCTCCCACATCTCTTCGGCTGAACGCACATAAAACTTCGAACACCCGAAATTTGGTCTCGACGGATCGTTGATCGTTTTCCCCTCCCCGATACATAGCAATAATTCGTGCGCTTTAGAATCTTCTTCGGTCAGATAATGCGCATCGTTAACCGCGACGAGCTCGAAATCGTTTTTCTTTGTAAACTCGACTATTTTCCGGTTAAGCTTATTCTCCTCTTCCAAACCGTGATCCTGAATCTCGATGAAAAAATTTTCTTTTCCCAAGATCTCTTCGAATTGTTTGGCTTTTTCGAGCGCGCGTCCTTCGTCACCGTTTGAGAGGTAATGGTGAACCGCGCCCATTCTGCCTGACGAGAGACCGATCAGTCCTTCACTTCGTTCAGCGAGAAGTTCAATATCAATTCGTGGTTTATGATGAAATCCTTCGGTAAATGCCTTCGATGCCATGTAGACGAGATTCTGGTAGCCCTTAAAGTTTTTCGCGAGCAGAACGAGATAATAAAAAGGGCGCTCGCCCTGTTTTAAGGCGGATGTGCGGTCAAATCGACTTTCGAAAGTCAAAATCGCATTATAGCCGAGAATTGGATGCAGCCCGTTCGTCTTGAGCGTATTGTAGAAGGTGATCGCGCCGTACAAATTTCCGTAATCCGTGATCGCGCACGAATGCATCTCGAGCTCTTTGAGCCGCGCCGTTAAAGGTTTGATTTGGATTGCGCTCTGCAAAAGGCTATAATCCGTATGTAAATGCAGATGGACAAAATCTTTCGCCTTACGAGATTTAGTTTCGTTAATTGTTTGTTCCATTTTCTATTTTTTTAAGGTAAGAAATAATCTCAAAAAAGAGTTGTTATGAAAAAAGTTTATCTCGAAACTTTCGGCTGTCAAATGAATGTTTCGGATTCCGAACGCATCGCCACCACACTCGAAGCCGACGGTTACCAAATCACGCCGGACGAGGACGCGGCGGAAATAATTTTATTCAATACCTGCTCGGTCCGTGAAAAGGCGGAACACAAACTCTACACGAGAATCGGACAGGTCCGTAAAACAAAGCAGAACAGTAGGGCGCTCGTCGGCGTTATGGGCTGCGTCGCGCAGCTCGAAGGCGAGACGCTCTTTCAAAAAAGCGAGGGCATCGATTTTGTTCTCGGGACGAAAGCCGTCGGACGCATTTCCGAAGCGATCGAAACGACTCGAAAAAGCGGCGAAAAATATTTTGATTTAGGTGAACGTGAGGAGAACTACGACTGGTCGGTCTCCGAAAGTCAGAGGCATTCACGCTCCGTCGCTTTTGTCCCGATCATCGAGGGCTGCAACAAATTCTGCACATATTGTATCGTCCCTTTTTCGCGCGGCAGAGAGCGCAGTCTCCCTGCCTCGAGCATCGTTCGGGAAGTTCTCAAACTGCGCCGGCAGGGCGTTAAGGAAATTCATCTGATCGGTCAGAACGTCAACAGTTACAGACCGAAAACCGATACCGGGCTTGAAGGATTTGCCGGTGCGACGCCGTTTTCCAGACTGCTTCGCGCCGTCGCCGCGACGGATATCGAAAGGATCAAATTCACGACCTCTTTTCCGAGAGATTTTCACACGGATATCGTCGACGCGATCGATGAACACGAAAATCTGTGCAACTGGGTTCATCTGCCGGTCCAATCGGGAAGCAACCGGATACTCAAAGCGATGCGCCGCGGGCATACGATCGACAGTTATCTGAAAAGGATCGATAAAATTCGTTCGAGTCGTCGTGATATTTCATTAACGACGGATATAATCGTCGGATTTCCGGGCGAAACCGCGGAAGATTTTCAAGATACCGTCAAACTCGCCGAATACTGTCAATTTGACATGGCGTATGTTTTTAAATACTCGCCGAGACCCGGAACGCCCGCTTTCGAAATGCCGGACGATATTTCACCGGCTCAAAAAACAAGGCGGTTTTTAGAACTTGAAAAAACGTTAAAACAAAGCCAGTTCAATAGTTTACAAAAAGAACTCAATAAAACGCTTAAAGTTTTGGCGGAAGGATTTTCGAGCCGCAGCGACGAATTTTTGAAGGGACATACGGCAACTCACAAACTGGTTAATTTTGAAGCTCGCAGCGAGTTTCTCGGGCAAATTGTCGAAGTTAAAATTACCGAATGCAAATCGAATACTTTGTTTGGTAAGATGGTATAAAATTTCTCTATAATAATTTTTTTGAAGATGTTAGTTGAAGTAAAAATCGGTGCATTAATAATGGATCCCAACAGCAATTCTCCGATTGTTGTTCTCAAGGGCGTTGACTCGGATACGATACTCCCGATCTGGGTCGGTGCTTTTGAAGCGAATGCCATCGCGCTCGAAATCGAAAAGATCGTTCCGCAAAGACCGATGACGCACGATTTGATTCGCAATCTGATTACTGAGATCGGTTACAAAGTGATTCGTGTGATCATTACGGATTTGCGCGAAAATACATTTTACGCGTTAATTGAATTGGCTGACGAAAGCGGGAAGACCGTTGCGCTCGACGCTCGACCGTCGGACGCGATTGCCTTGGCTCTTCGTTCGGACTGCGCTATTTTTGCCGAACAAAAAGTCCTCGATATTTCTGCCGCATCGAGCGGTAGTAGTAGTACCGATGCGCCGCTCGAAAACGATCTGCCTCAGCCAAAAGAAGACTGGCCTGACTTAATCGGCTAAATTTCTAGTTTACTTATCTAAAATGATAATTGTCATCGCAAACCAAAAAGGCGGGGTTGGAAAAACAACTACGGCTATTAATCTTTCGGCTGCCTGTGCTTTGAAAGGTAAGAGAGTGCTGTTAATTGACCTCGATCCGCAAGGGAACAGCTCTCTGTCTTTTATCGAATCGGGTAATATCAACGGCAGCGCTTTCGAGCTTTTAACCGAACTCGATCAGCCGTGGTCTAATTTTATTCATAAAACTAAGGTCGAAAGGCTCGATCTCGTCCCGTCGAAAATCAGTCTTGCTAAGCTCGAAGCTAAGCTTGTCGGAGATTTCGACGCGATTTTCAGGCTTCGCGACCGGATCGAAAAAATTCGGAAGGATTATGATCTGATTCTTTTCGACACGCCGCCGACGCTCGGAATCGTGACGGTCAACGCGCTCGTTGCGGCGACTCATGTTTTAATTCCGATCCAGTCTTCATATTTTGCGCTTGAGGGAACCGACGATCTGCTGGAAACGATCGAAAAGGTCCGTTCGCGTCCGAATCCCGAGCTCGATCTACTGGGAGTGCTCGTAACGCTCTTCGATAAACGCACCGCGCTTTCGAAAGACGTTGAGGCTCATATCCGTAAAGTCTTCGGCGCAAAGGCATTTAAGACGATCATTACGCGAAGCGTCCGGCTCGAAGAATCACCGGCGCACAAAGAGACGATTTTTTCCTACGCGCCGAATTCTTCCGGCGCGAGCGAATACCTTAAACTCAGCGAGGAGGTCTTAAAACGTGGTTAAGAGAGGTCTTCCGACCGAAATAAAAATGCGGCACGACGCCCATTATGTCGAGGAATTGGTTAAAACACACCGGACGGTCGGGAAGATTATTCCGATCAAACAGATCGCGCCGAACCCCGAGCAGCCGCGTGTCGAGATCGGCGATCTGACCGAACTTTCAAACTCGATCAAACAGAACGGCGTTTTAGAGCCTTTGCTTGTTAAACCCGTCCGTGAAACCGGAACCTGGATGATCATCGCCGGCGAAAGGCGCTGGCGCGCCGCGAATCTCGCCGGATTAACGGAGGTTCCGTGTATCGAGCTTGATCTGGACGAAAAATCGATCGCCGAGATTGCACTCATCGAAAATCTCCAGCGAAAGGATTTGACGCTCTGGGAAGAAGCCGACGGATTAGCCGCCCTTGCCGCGTCTTTCGGTTATACGCACGATGAAATTGCCAAGAAGATTTCAAAAAGCCGCACGACCGTCACCGAATCGATGACGATTGCCGGAATCCCGGACGAAATCCGCGAGAAATGCCGCACCGCCGACATTTCGGCGAAATCCACTCTGCTTGAAATTGCCAGACAATTCGACGACGCGGCAATGCATGATTTCGTCGAGCGGATCACGACAAAAAATCTTACTCGCGATGAAATCAGAAGCTCGGCGAGACCCGGTGCAAAAAGCAGCGAGAGCCGCGAGACTAAAACCAAAAAAGCGGCTCCCGAAAACACATTCAAATATTTTTCCGAACAGAGCGGGTTTATCGTCGAAATTAAATTTACAAGTCAAACCGAATTCGTAAAGAAGGATCTGCTCCAGGCGCTTAAAGAAGCGTTCGAAAGCGTAAAGTCCAAAAATTAAATATCAATAATTACATAATCTTTATTATCGGACGCGTCGGATATAGCGGTAACTATTCAGGTATGGCGCTAAAGTTAGCGGTTTCAACAGCTTAACTATAGCACTTCCCGATTACGTTTTCAATGCATTTGTCTTTTTCCGCCGTATTTTATATGTTATTCAGCACTCTTTTAGTTTAAGTGGAGTGCAAGCGTGAGCATCAACTACGGAACAATTCGCCGCCGGTATGAACAGGGTCTCGATTCGATCGTGCGGCTCGTCACCGAGCTCGAAGACCAAATCGAAGAACTAATGGCGATGCATGTTTCCGCGCCGCAGATTTCGATTCAACGCCTGACGAACCACATTGAGCGGCTCAAGCAGACGCTCGACAATAAAGATAAAGAACTGACCGATACTCACCAGCTCAACGCTCAATTGCAGGCGCGTATCCGCGAGCTCGAAAAGTCACTCGAAGAAGGCGCTGTCGACCCGGTGATCAAGCGCGATTCGCACAACTCGAACCAGCCGCCCTCACTCGACTTGCCGTGGACCAAGCCCAAACGAACCAGAAGCTTAAGAAAGAAGTCCGGCTTAAAGGTCGGCGGACAATTCGGTCATAAGGGCGTGACTTTGCAAATGGTCGCTTCGCCGAACCGCATTATTGAGCACGTAACCAGCAATTGCGGTCATTGCGGCGCATCGCTTGAGGCAGTCGAACCATCTAATTTATACTAGTTACGCTAAACGTTATCGGACGCGTTTTTCTTCCACGCTGTTATGATTATAGTATTCGGCGGCTAGACTTGATGTGCGGGTCTTTTCTTTGTTGGTTTTAGTCTTATTTCGTGCCGGGGCTTTGCACAGATACATCAAAAATAACGAACCGTTAAGCGAGCTGTCGTCGAACCCTTCACCGGATTTATGGTCTGTAAAACCGCTTGATTTCTGTAAAGCCGCTTGATTCACGGAATAATGTGGTTACTGCGTTTATTTTGATAGTTTTTGCGCAAAGTTTCGTGCCGGTTCCCTGCTGATTTTTGTTTTTGTGCAAAGCCTCTAAATATCGTTGATTTTTTTAATATGTTAATCTTAAATAAAGGCTCGACCGACCTGAAAATATAAAATTTTAATTGTTACAGCGACATGGGATGAATAAGAAACCTGTTAATAAAACGCCGAAAACCGAGGCTCTCGGCAGTAAAAGAACTGCGCGGAAAAAGGATTTTTTCGTCGTCGGGATCGGCGCTTCCGCCGGCGGGATCAAGGCTTTGCAGGAGTTTTTCTCTTTGATGCCTTCAAACAGCGGAATGGCGTTCGTCGTTATTCTGCACCTTTCGCCCGAACACGAGAGCAGTCTGCCGGAAATCATCCGCCATCAAACCGAGATGACCGTCACGCTCGTCGAAAAATCTGAAAAGGTCTTGCCGAATCGTATCTATGTTATTCCGCCCAACGCGCAGCTCGAAATGATTGACGGCGTCATTCACGCGACCGAACCGACGAGCGATCGCGGCAGACGCGTCGCGATCGATGTTTTTTACCGCACGCTTGCCGATGTCTACGGTAAAAACGCCGTCTGCGTCGTTCTCAGCGGCACCGGCACCGACGGAACGCTCGGTCTGAAAGCGATCAAGGAAGCCAACGGGTTTGCGATCGTGCAGAAACCGGACGATGCCGAGTACGATTCGATGCCGCAGAGCGCGATCTCGACCGGAATTGCCGACTGGATTCTGCCGGTCAGTCAGATGCCCGAACGGCTGATCCGTTTTCGTGACAGTTCCGAGCGCCTGCACCTGACAAAAGACGACGAAAGCGATGCGGTCGCCGAGAAGATCCAGGCGGACGAATCGCTGCGCGAGATTTTGACGGTCCTGCGCGTGCGCACGGGACACGATTTCTCGAACTACAAAACGCCGACGCTCGTCCGGCGGATCGCGCGGCATCTACAGATTCACGACCTTTCAACTATTCCCGAATATCTCGAATTTTTGCGCGAAAAACCCGACGAGATACATTTTCTGCTTAAAAACCTGCTCATCAACGTGACGAATTTTTTCCGCGACAAGGAAGCATGGGATAAGCTCGCCGCCGATATCGTGCCGGGTCTTTTCGAGGGCAAGCGGCTCGGCGACACCGTGCGCGTATGGTCTTGCGGCTGTGCTTCGGGCGAAGAAGCTTATTCGCTCGCGATGCTACTCGATGAATTTACGGATACTTTGGACAATCCGCCGAAGATTCAGATATTCGCGACCGACGTTGACGATGAGGCGATTGCCGAGGCGCGCGCGCATCGCTATCCGCAAACGATCGAGGCGGACGTTTCGCCCGAGCGCTTAAAACGTTTCTTTATCAAGGAAGGCAAATATTACCGGATCAAAAAAGAGCTCCGCGAGCTGGTTCTTTTCGCGCCGCATAATGTTCTGCGCGATCCGCCTTTTTCGCGTCTCGATCTGATCGCCTGCCGCAATCTTTTGATTTATCTCAACCGCGAAACGCAGGAACGCGTGATGGATATTTTTCATTTCGCGCTTTCCCGGAAAGGTTTTCTTTTCCTCGGCAACGCGGAGACGGCGGATGCCGTGCCGACGCTGTTCTCGCCGGTCGATAAAAAACAAAGGATCTATAGGCGCCGCCCGACGCCGCTTTCGCAGCAGTTCACGATGCCGCGCCTGCCGGTCAAAGGTCGCTGGGAAGTTAAAATACCCCAGCCTTCGGGAAACCGCCGCGAAAGAACCGCTTTGCTCGAACAGCTCCACGTTAAATTGCGCGAATCGCTCGAATCGCTCGCGCCGCCTTCGATCATCATCAATCAGGATTTCGACATTCAGTATATGAGCGAAAACGCCGGTCGTTTCCTGCGTTTCAAAAGCGGCGAGCCTTCGACCAATCTGCTTCAAATTATTAATACGGATATTCTGCCACATCTGCGAACCGCGCTTTTCAGCGTCCGTAACGATCGCAAGCCGGCGCAGTTCGAAAACGTCCGCGCGCGGCTCGAAAACGCGGAAACAAGCGTGACGATCATTATTCGCCCGGTTGATATCGACGGCGAAACGAGCGATTATATGCTCGTCATTTTTAACGAGCAGAACAATCACGTTTTCAATGGTGAATCGAGAACCGAAAAACCGGCACGGCTTTTGGATAAGGTCGGCGAATCCGATGCGTTCGTCGGGCGGCTCGAAGACGAACTCGTTCATAACAAGGAAGTTTGGCGCTCGACCATCGAACAGCACGAAGTTTCGGTCGAGGAACTGAAGGCGTCGAACGAAGAACTGCAGGCGATCAACGAAGAGCTCCGCTCGACGACCGAGGAACTCGAAACCAGCAAGGAAGAGCTTCATTCGATCAACGAGGAACTGACGACGCTCAACCACGAACATAAGGAAAAAATTGATGAAACGATTCGCGTCGTCTCGGATTTGAAGAATCTGATGGCGGCGAACGACATCGCGACGATCTTTCTCGACCGCGACCTCAACCTCATGCGCCTCACGCCGTCCGCTCACCGGCTTTTCAATATTTCCGATTCCGATACCGGTCGCCCGCTCGAACATTTTACGCACCGGCTCGTCTACGAGGATTTGCTCAGGGACGCGCAGAACGTAATTCACAACCTGACGCCGGTCGAGCGCGAAGTTCGCGACGACGAGGGACGGACCTTTATGGCGCGGCTTCTGCCGTATCGCACGATCAATGAACGCATCGAAGGCGTCGTGCTCAATTTCGTCGACATTACCGAGCGCAAGCTGGCGGAAGAAGCGAAGTGTTTTCTCGCTTCGGTCGTCGAATCGTCGGGCGATTCGATTATCACCGTCAATTTCGACGGCACGATCAACACCTGGAACAAAGCGTCGGAGAGACTCTTCGGTTACACGGCGCGCGAAGCCATCGGAAAACCGCTCTCGATGCTCTCGCTTCCGGGTAATCTTCAAAAAGTGCTCGACAGCATCGAACACATCAAGCTCAGCCGCAAGGTCGAGATTTTCGATTCCGTGCGCATCCATAAAGGTGGGCGCGAGATGAATCTCGAAATCGCTTTTTCGCCCGTTAACAATGCCGCGAATGAAGTTACCGGCGTTTCGATCATCGCCCGCGACGTGACCGCGCAGCGAACTACCGATGAAGCTTTGCGCGAATCGGAAAGCCGTCTGCAAAAGGCGATCTCCGTCGAAACGGTCGGCATTATATTTTTCAACCTCGACGGCACTGTTCACAATACCAACGACGCCTTTCTAAAATTAACCGGATCCACGCGCGAAGAAGTGATCGGCAAAAAGGCTTACTGGGAAAATTTGTCCGTGCCCGAGTATGTCGAAACGACGCGCATGGCACACGAAGAGCTTGCCAGTCACGGCAAATATACGCCTTACGAAAAACAGTTTTTAAGGTCTGACGGCACGCGCCGCTGGGGACTTTTCGCCGGAAAGTGTCTCGACGATAACGAGTGCGTCGAATATGTCGTGGATATTACACAGAGCAAACGCGCCGAGGAAGAAAAGGATAAGATCGAACAGCGCCTGCGCCAGATGATGGACAGCGTCGCCGATTACGCGATCATCTTTACCGACCGCGAGGGCTTGGTCACGAGCTGGAATACGGGCGCGGAAAAAACCTTCGGCTGGACCGAGGAAGAAATGATCGGGCGCTCTGCCGACATTATTTTCACGCCCGAAGACCGCCGCAGCGGCGTGCCGTTTCAGGAAAGAGAGACGGCGGCATTGAAAGGTCGCGCCGATGACGAGCGTTTTCACCTCCACAAAAACGGTACGCATTTATATGTTTCGGGTGTCATGACTCCGCTCAGAGGCGACGAAGTCGAAGGTTTCGTCAAAATCTGCCGCGACCAGACTTCCCGGCTCGATGCCGAGCAGGCGATGCAGGAAAAAGCGATGCTTCGCCGTCTGGTTTCCGCGCAGGAAGACGAACGCCGCCGCATCGCCCGCGACATACACGATCATTTCGGTCAGCAGCTGACGGCGCTCCGGCTCCAGCTCGGCGCGCTTAAAAAGGGGTCGGGCGATAATCCCGATCTTTCGAAATACATCGCAGAAGCCGAAAAAACCGCCGCCGCGCTCGATGCCAATATCGATTTCATCGCGTGGGAGCTGCGTCCGGCTTCGCTCGACGATCTCGGTTTGCGCGCCACGCTCGCCAATTTCGTCGGCGATTGGTCGAAGCATACCGGCATCGATGCCGAGTTTCACGCCTCCGGCTTCAGCAAAACGCGGCTCGAATACGAGATCGAAACCAATCTCTACCGGATCGCTCAGGAAGCTCTCAACAACATCTGGAAACACGCGCGCGCTGAAAAAGTTTCCGTTCTGCTCGAAAAAGACCGGAATAAGGTTTCGCTGATCGTCGAAGACAACGGCATCGGCTTTAACCCGTCCGGCAAAGCGAACCGCCGCAAAGGCATCGGGCTCGTCGGGATGAGCGAACGCGCCAAAATCTGCGGCGGCTCGCTCGAAATAGAATCCGCCAAAGGCAGCGGCACGACCGTCTTTGCCCGCCTGCCATTCAAGAAATAACATTCAAGCAGTCGAGCAAAATACATTTCATAATTTAGCCGCGGATAAACG
>JANOBZ010000125.1:0-121140 GCA_031411895.1 Acidobacteriota bacterium
ACTAGCTTTCTTTGTTGTTCGTGATTCGTCCGTGAAGACGAATCGTGTTTTGAATTAACACATGGACTCGCATATCTAGTTTTCAAAAATCAAATTGCGTTTTCAGCTTTCTCTTCGCTCCCATTTTTGTTTGGGGCGAAACTATTGATTATACAGAATCAATCTTTTTTGTCAACCGTTCAGCGAAACTTTTGAACTTTTATTTTCGTCCGTTTCGTTGGGGCGAAGTTTATGATTATAAAGAACTTAAAATCTTTGTCAACCGCTCAATGAAAGTTTTTAGCTTTTCTTTTTTCATCGTAAAAATTTCACGAGCGAAACTTCTAATTATACAGAAGTGAATTTGTTTGTCAACCGCTCAATCGAATGTTTTTAACTTTTCTCTTTTCTAAGCTAAGAACTCCTACGAGCGAAACTTCTGATTATACAGCCTAAAATTTCTTTGTCAACCGCCCGACGAAGTTTTAACCTTTCTCTTTTCTTGTTAACAACTTTTCGCTAGAGGCAAATACTTATTCTCTATATTTGGGGTATGCTTGTCAAGCCGCTTTCGAATCTTTTTCAAAATAAATTCATATAAATTCAAAAGAGCTTTTCAAGAGCATTTTAACCATCACAAATATTATCAAATACAACCTTCAAAGAACTTTCTTTCTGATTTTGTCGAAAACAAAACTCTCTTAAGTTTATATATCCAAGAGAACTTAATTTCCCAACAAAATTTTGCTTGTTAATTCAAGCGAGCCAATTAAGATGAAGTATCTTCAGTCTGGGTTGCTCACTTTCCTTCTTTAAAATTTCACTCTCATTCGAGCGAACTTTTTAAGATGAAGCAGATTTTCAGAAAGTTGCCCACCTTATAAAAATTGTTTTTTCAACCCGCTCTACTCAACTCTCAATTTAAGTGAGCAAGTTAAGATAAGCAGTATTTTCCAATCGTTGCCCAACTTTTTTTCTTTTTCAAACAAATCGTTGTTTTTCAAACGACAGTTTGAGACGTTATTATTTTCTTCTGCGTTGCCCGCATCACAAAAAAGTTTTCTTGAAGTTGTTCAGTCGTGCTTTTTCGCATTTAATAATAAGTCAGTTACTTCTCTTACGGCTCCGAGACCGCCCGGTTTTTCCGTTTTGTAAATAATATACGGAAAAATGTCCGAAGCGGCGTCAGCGACGGCAATCGGTAATCCTACCTCTTTCATTAAACAAATATCGCCGATATCATCCCCGACATAAGCGACCTCATCAGGTGAAACATTTGCTTCCATCAAAATATCCCCAAAATCTTTTGTTTTATCCTCCGAACGCGCTCTTACATAATGTATTCCGATTTCCGCTGCCCTGATACGAAGAGTCTTTTCGGCGTTTCTTCCCGTAATAATGCCGGATTGATAGCCTGCTTTATGCCACAACGCGAGTCCCTGCCCGTCGCGAACGTGAAAAACCTTCATTTCCTCACCTTTTTCCGTAAAGTAAAGTCGCCCATCGGTTAAAACGCCGTCGCAATCCATTAACAGCAGTTTTACTTTACGAGCGCGTGTAAGTAGATCGTCACTTAATTTTTGTTTTTTCATCAATTTGAAGATCGAAAATAAATGGTTTTGAATGACATTCAAGCAAAAATTGTACTTTGCTTGAAATATTGAACGCCAATCGCGCAATACTGCGAATCCGCTTTACTGATTTATAATAAGGTAGAAATAAAAAAGGTAAGCTGCGTACTTCTGTCTTTGCGCGCGGCTTACCTTTTTAACCAAATTTGTATAAATCTTTCCGGTTTATCTAACTTCGAATAAATCAACGCCGCTTAATTTCCATGTATTTCCGACTAGCGTCAGACGATACACAGCCGTTCCGCTTTCGGGTTCTTTGGTCAGCATTTTGATATTCATACTCGTTTCGACGATTGCCTGATTCGGTCCTGTCTTTTCGATCTGCACGATTCGTGTCGTCCAAACCGTTGCCTGACCGGCGATGCCGCCTGCAAATCGTGGCATTTCTCCCGACAAGATCATCGCCTCCAGATCCGCTTTGCTACTTGTAATCGCAACTTTATCGAATTGTGCGAAAAAAGCCTTAATGCCTTCATCGTTATTTAAAGGCGCATTGGCTTTGTTTTTACCCTGACGCGCGGCAATGGTTGCGCCGAGTTCCGCGTCGGCTCTCAGCGCTTCGTTGAAAAATTGAATCGCCTGCGAGTTTTGATTAGATTTCAGCGCCGCCTCGCCCAGACCGACATTCGCCCACGAAAGGCTTCGCGCGGTCGGAAGTTTTTCCTCCAGAACGGCGCGAAATTCTCTTTCCGCTTCCGCCGTTTTATTTTGCGCTAACAGCGCGCGTCCGAGCAGAACGCGAACGTCGTCAAATCGCGGATTGTCGCGCAAAACAAGCCGCGCATTTTTTTCGGCGGTCGCAAAATCCTGTTTGTCGAACGGCTTTTTGACATACAAAAGCAGATCGCTCTCGTCAATTTCGACCGGCTTGATATCGTTCGAATAATCGAGCTGCGGGAAAAGTTTTTCGCCGTCAACCTCGACGCGAACGATTTTGCTGGTCGTCTTAAAGCTGACTTCGCCGAAACTTTTCGCGCCGATCATCGTCGAAGCTCGTAATTTTTCGCCCTTGTCGGTGGTCGCGATGATATCAACGACCGCGTCAATCGAGCCTGAATTGCGGAGCGCCATTTTCGTATCTGCGCCGGCAGCCTGCGGCAGACCGATCAGCAAATCCATATCGGTTATCTGGTCGAGCGCATAATCGAGAAAATCCTTCTGCTGCGAAAAAGCGCCGCGTAGTTTTGCCATATCAACCGCGCCGTCTTTGATATTTGCCTTAATAATATTGAAAAACTCGTTTTCGCCGAGCTTTTTCGCGAGCAGACGCCAGATCATCGCGCCTTTATTAGCGTTCGTCGTGTAATAAAAATCGTCAAGCGGCGAAACCGTCGACAACGGCGAATCGCGTTTGACGACCGCCGCGTAAGCCGTGCGCTGGCGCAGACGTTCGATGTCGGCGATTTCTTTGCCGTATTTTGATTCGAGAAACTGCGTGGCGATAAAACGCGATAAGCCTTCGCGAATCACGCCGTTGCCGTCGCCGTCTACTTTTACCGAGCCGCCGAGCCACATTTTTGCGACCGCTTCAACAACCGTTGTGACAGTCTGCGAGTCGAGTTTCTGCCGCCGAAAAACACTTTCGTCAAGTAAAACCGTTCCGCCCGACGAAAATCCTGAACCGCGTCGGACGGCAACGATACGTAAAGGCGCATCGGGCGTTGTGCCGAGTAATCCGGTCATAAAAGTCTTTGCTTCCGAAGCCAGAACCGCCAATTCGTTAGCGCGTTTTTGTTCTTCGGCGCCTGCTCCTTTCGGAATCAATACCGAAACGCCGCCGGCATTGATCGCGTCCCAGTTTCCGGTTACGAAAAACGGCTGGGCATTCAACTTTTGATTAAAACTACGCTGAGTTGTTCCCGAAGAAGTCGAATCGCCGCCGTCGCCCGAAGCAACGACATCGATATTCTGCGAATTCCCGGTAACTACATTTAAGGTGACCGGCGCGTAATCGGCGCCGCGCGGAAAAAACCATGTGTTCGGCGTCGGGAACCAGGAGGAAAGCGGCAAAAACTGCGAGCCGACCGGCGAAATCGCGTTTAAGCCCGTGTTTTCGTCAACCTTTAATTTATATGTAACTTCGACCGATACGTTGCCGTTTGCCGCAGCCGAAACGCCGCTCACAATAAGTCTCTGCAAAGTTACGCTGCCGATTTTTTCTTCTCTTTTAGTAAAAGCCGCCGTCGCGCCGTTGACTTTAACGGCGGAAACTTCTGCCGCCGGACTGATCCGCAAAGTCAGGCTTGAAGCCGCGACTGCCGACGCATTTTTGAGCGATAACGTCGCGCGCGCATTTAAGAATCTGTCCCTTTCAACCATCGGCATCGTTACCGCGATGTCGTATTTCTGAACTTCCCACGTTCTTGAGGCGCGGTTTTCGGTTTGCGCGAGCGCGGTGAAAGTAAAAAGTAAAAAGGCACAAACAATTGCCGAAAGAATATTTTTCATAATCTATATTAAAAAGGAAAATTCAAACCCATCTCGCGAATCTTCAAAAGCGCCTCGGCGTTGCCTTTCGCATCGTCAACCGGATTATGGCTGTGCGTCGTCTGGCGAAACTTTTTCCATTCTGACGCGGCGAAAAAATCCTGCTTGTATCCGGCATATAGATCGCCGATGCGTCTGCCGCTGAAACCGAACGGGTTGCTGCCGGTAAAATAATGAAAATAATAATTTATCCACTGCCAGTCGAAAGCCAGATTATCGGAAATAAAAATCGCCCTGCCGTCCGTGCTTTCTTTGATCCAATCGCGAAACTGCTCCATTACGACGCGCGGTTCGTCAAAAGCGAGATGTTCTTCACGCGAAAAACCGCTGATTCCGAGCGCTTCCGGCTCGAATTTTTCGGAAATCGGACGCGTTTTGCCGTAGAATGTCTTCGACAAACCCGGCTCGACGACGACGGCGCCGAAGCAAACCATCGAAAATTTATGCGGAATTGAGCCGTCCGCTTCGACATCTACGACTATTAATGACATTTTTTTTAATATTATCCGATGTTTTATCAAAATCGAACAGTATTTAGTTAAATAAAATACTATTCGACTCAAACTAAACGTCGTTCGATTTAAATAAACCGACGCTTTACGCCTTCAAAATCTTACTCGCCGTTCACTAATTCGTGAATCTTCTTAAGTTTAGTTAAAAGTTTTTCCAGGCGATTTAACGGTAATTGATTCGGTCCGTCCGACGGCGCTTTTGCGGGATTGTCGTGAACTTCCATAAAAACCGCGTCCACTCCGCAAGCGACGCCCGCGCGCGCAAAATCTTCGATGTATTCGGATTGCCCGCCCGTTGCCTTGCCCAATCCGCCCGGAAGCTGCAAAGAATGCGTAACATCAAAAACCACCGGCACGCCGAACGAGCGCATGATCGGAAAACTTCTTAAATCAACGACCAGATTATTATAACCGAAGCTCGCGCCGCGCTCGGTCAGAAGAATTTTCTCGCCGCCCGCGCCCTGTAATTTCTCGACGATATTCTTCGCGTCCCACGGCGCAAGGAATTGTCCTTTTTTAACGTTCACGGCTTTGCCCGAACGCGCCGATTCCACTAATAAATCCGTCTGACGGCAAAGAAACGCCGGAATCTGGATAATATCCGCGACTTCCGCCGTTTTCTCGACCTGCCAAGGCTCGTGAACGTCGGTGATAACCGGAACGCCGATTTCCTTTTTGACGCCAGCTAGAATATCGAGTCCGAACTCCAACCCGCCGCCGCGAAAACTCTCGATCGAGCTGCGGTTTGCCTTATCGAACGACGATTTATAAACAAACTCGACGCCGACCGATTCGCAGATATTTTTAATTTCCCGCGCCATAAAAAGCGCGTGTTTTTCCGACTCGACAACGCACGGACCTAATATAAAGGTCAGGTTGCCATCGCCGAAAGTCACGTTTTCTACATTGAAAGGTTTTATCAAATTATTGTTATCCATTATTTACGAAAAAAAAAGCAATAAAAATGGTGAGAGCAAAAATAAAGTATTAGTTATGACCGCCAATCTGTAAAAAACCAGCAGCCGTTTTCCTCTAGCGTCATTTTCTATCCAACCCGGAGCTTGAAATATTATTTCAGACATCAGGCGCATTTTTCGAAAGCTGCCTGAAATTGAACTTTCTTTTGGAAAGAAAAATATTCCGCGCGTTTTTCCATCTTTTAACCAACTATTTCTATGTTCTTTATACTGTAAACGAACAAGAAGGTCGAACAAAATAAAGCTTAGAAACAGTAAAATGATAAAAACTGCAATCAATAAATAGCCCAACATTTTATTCGTCATCGCCGACCGTCGCGCGTTCGGGCATTTCGATTTGTTTGTCGCTCGAAACGTCGTCCTTTAAGTTTTCGCTGTGCAGGCGGTTTTCGTGCGCCGCGCGGACGAACGAGACAAACAGCGGGTGCGGCGCGAGCGGTTTCGATTTGTATTCGGGGTGAAATTGTCCGGCGACGAAAAACGGGTGCTTTTCGCGCGGCATCTCGATCATCTCAACAAACTTTCCGTCGGGCGAAACGCCGCTGAACACGAAACCTTCTTTTTCCAAAGGTGCGCGAAATTCGGGATTGAATTCATAACGATGACGATGGCGTTCGAAGATTTCCGCTGCGCCGCCGTAAACGTCGCGCGCCAGACTTCCCTCTTTTAACCGGCAAGCCCAAGCGCCCAAACGCATCGTGCCGCCGAGTTCTTCGACCGCGACTAAATCACGCAGTTTAAAAATAACCGGAAACGGCGTGTCGGCGTTAAACTCGGTCGAATCCGCATCGCGCAGACCGCAGACGTTGCGCGCAAACTCGATGCAAGCCGCCTGCATTCCGAGACAAATCCCGAAATACGGCGTACCGGATTTGCGCGCGTATTTGATCGCCCGGAGCATTCCCGAAATGCCGCGTTTGCCGAAACCGCCCGGAACTAAAATCGCGTCGTAATCCTGAAGCTGATTTTCGTAATCGTCCTTCATCAGATTTTCAGATTCGAGCCAGTCGACATTGACGCGCAGATTATTCGCGACGCCGGCGTGCGTTAAAGCTTCGCGCAGGGATTTGTAAGAATCTTCGAGTTCGACGTATTTGCCGACGATCGCGATTTTGACCGTGCCTTCCGAAGGCTCTTTGATCGTCGAAACGAGCTTGCGCCACTCGGTTAAGTCAACCGTCGGAAACTGCTCTTTAAGCTGTAGATCGTCAACGATCAGCGAATCCAAACCCTGTTCGTAAAACGCGAGCGGCACTTCGTAAATCGTTTTCACGTCGAGAGCAGAAATCACCGCGTTTTCCTGTACGTTGCAGAAAAGCGCGATCTTACGGCGTAAATCGAGCGACAGCGGGCGCTCCGAACGGCACAAAAGAATATCGGCGGCGATGCCGATCTCGCGTAATTCTTTGACCGAATGCTGCGTCGGTTTAGTTTTCAGTTCACCGGCGGCGGCGATATACGGAACGAGCGTAACGTGAACAAAAATCGCGTTTCCGCGACCTTCTTCGTTGCCGATCTGGCGAATCGCTTCCATAAACGGCAGCGATTCGATGTCGCCGACCGTGCCGCCGATCTCGACGATTATCACATCGGGTTTTTCCATCGTGACAACTTTGCGGACAGCCATCTTGATTTCGTCGGTGATATGCGGGATAACCTGAATTGTCTTGCCGAGATAATCGCCGCGCCGCTCTTTTTCGATCACCGAAAGATAAATTCTGCCGCTCGTCCAGTTGTTCGCCTGCGACAATTTGGCATTCGTAAAGCGTTCGTAATGTCCGAGGTCGAGGTCGGTTTCCGCGCCGTCGTCGGTCACGAAAACCTCGCCGTGCTGAAACGGCGACATCGTGCCGGGATCGACGTTGATATACGGATCGAGCTTCATCATCTGAACCTTCATCCCGCGCGCTTCCAAAAGACAGCCGATACTGCTTGCCGCCAACCCCTTGCCCAAACTCGAAACCACGCCGCCGGTTACGAAAATATATTTTGTCATAATCTTTATAATTGTCAGTTGTTAATTATTAATTGTTAATTTCTTCCTGGTTATCATCGCCGTTTGCTTTGCCTTCGCGCTTCTTTTTGTTATATCGACCTTCTTTTAACTGCGTCTGCACTTCTTTTGCTTTTGCTTCGGCGGGATTCATCAGTTCCTGAAGCGCGTTCATACTAGCGCCGAGCATCGTCGTATTTTCCGCCGCGTTTTTCTCAAACTCGGCTTCGGTGCGCTTGACGGGCTTTGCTAAAATCTTTAAGCCGATAAAAATACCCGCAATCAGCAGCACGAAAAATATTAGTCCGATCCAATCACTCATAAAATTTTGGATTTTAGATTTTGGATTTTGGATTTTCCAGAATCTTCTTTACACGCTCGAAATCTTCCGGCGTATCAACGCCGATCGAGCTTTCCGTAACCTCGACGACTTTTATTCGTGCGCCGTTTTCCAGTGCGCGAAGCTGTTCGAGCACTTCCGTCGTTTCCAGATTCGTCTGCGCGAGCCGCGTAAATTGCAGCAAAAATTCGCGGCGATAAACGTATAAACCCGTGTGTTTGCGAAAAAGTACGATCAATTCCGGCTCGTTTCGCAAAGCATTTTCGAGCGTTCCGTGGCGCTTGACCGCTTCGCGCGGAAACGGTACGGGCGAGCGCGAAAAATAAAGCGCGTAGCCGTTAACGTCCGTCACGACTTTCACCACGTCGGGACTTAAAACATCTCTGTAATCTTCGATTTTCTCGCAGGTCGTCGCGATGTCCGCCGCACCGTCTTCGAGAATCGCCGCGACGGCGCGTTCGATCGTCGCGGGCGGGATCGTCGGCTCGTCGCCCTGCACGTTGACGATTACCGAATTTTCCGGCAAATTTGCAGCGACTTCGGCGATTCTGTCCGAACCGCTTTGATGATTTTCCGAAGTTAAAACCGCTTCATTGCCGCTTTCCTTTATTATCCGAAGAATTCTTTCGTCATCGGTCGCGACGATCGCCGCATCAATATTTTTCGCTTTTTTCGCCTGTTCGAGCGTGTGCAGAATCAGCGGTTTTCCGGCAATTTCGAGCAATAATTTACCTGCCAGACGCGTCGATTGATACCGCGCCGGGATAATTGCAAAAACTTTTTGTCGGTGATTTTTTCCGTGTGCTTCCACGGGATTTTAGGTTAGCACTAATTATCGGAAGTTCCAAGTTTCAGCCTTTAAGTTTTTCCGCCTTTCAAGTTCAAAGCAAATTCGCTAAACTCGAAAACGTGCAAAACGAAGAATTTACACAGCCCGATTACAACGCGCCGCTTGCCGCCGAATTAGCCAAACTGCCGATTGAGCACGAACCGCTGACGCCGAACAATCCGCCGTGGAACAGTCCGGCGGCAATCGGCGTCTGGATTTTGAGCGTGTTTGCAATTATTTTATTCCCGGTTATTTTTATCATTCCTTATATGCTGATTAAAAAGGGAATGACGATAGAGTCTTTTCAGACCGACAACACGGCGATTTTATTAAATCTGCTGGCGATTCTTCCCGCACATCTGTTTACACTCGCGGTCGCATGGGCGGTCGCAACGCGCGTTAACCAGTTTTCACTGGACGAAACTCTGGGCTTTAAGTCGGGCGGCTTTCGCTGGTGGTATTATCCGCTCGTTTTAATCGCCTTTTTCGCCGTCGCCGCAGTGGTCAGTACTTTTATTCCCGAAGGCGACAACGAATTGCTCAAAATTCTCCGAAGCTCGCGCAGCGCGACTTACATTATCGTTATTCTCGCGACTTTTACCGCGCCGCTCGTCGAAGAAGTCGTCTATCGCGGAATTTTATATTCGGCGCTGCAAAGAAGCATCGGCGCTGGCGGCGCGATTGCGCTCGTGACATTCTTCTTCGCGCTCGTTCACGTTCCGCAATACTGGGGAAGCCCGGGCACGATTTTAATGATCGTTCTGCTGAGCCTTGTATTAACCTTGATTCGCTGGAAAACTGAAAATCTGCTGCCCTGCATCATTATGCACACGATTTTTAACGGTTTGCAGTCGCTGCTGCTGGTCGTCGAACCTTATGTACCGAAAGACGCGCCGCCGGGAATCGAACCGGCAGCCTCTGCGATACTAAAACTTTTCACATAAAAAAAAAGCGGGAGAACGAATCTTCCGCTTTTTCGCTTCTTAGAATTAATTTTGAAATTAATCAATTTTAACGTCTTTGCTTTCCGTGCGCGAAGGAACACTTTGAGTCGGCGCGGGCGTTGATTGCGACGGAGTTGACGGCACGGACGGCGAATTATTCGACCGCGTTTCACTCGAATTATTGCTGTTACTCGAATTACCGCTGTTGTTATCGCTGTTATCATTTCGCCCGCCGCCGCGTTCTTCGCGCGTATTATTTTCGAATCGCTGGAAGGTCGGCGTGCGTGCTGCCTGTCGGCGGTCTTCTCTGATTTCGGTCTGCGTCTGCGTCATCGGTGTGCCCGGAGTAGTCGGCGTCGTCGGAACCGGAGTCGGATTGGGATTCGTCCAGACGATCGGCGGAAGCGGACAATCGTAAAGGTCGAAGCGATAGCTGTATCCGTAAGGCGAACGCCAGCCGCTGCCGAACGGCAGGAAACACCAGCGTCCCGAGAATGCGTCGAAAACCCAGACGCCGAACGTGCCGTACATATTCCAGCCGCCGCGATTGTATGCGTCCATCAACGAACCGGCGAGCGCGGCTTTTTTCAGACGCTTGTTGATGTTCGAAGCTTCCTTGGCGCGCAGATCGCTCCATAAATCGAGCGCGTCTTTATTTTTGCGGTCGAATTTGAGAACCGTCGCGGTCGTGCCTTTCAAAAACACTTCGTTTCCGGCGGTGACTTCGGATTTTTCAGCGCCGACCGTAACTTTTCCTTTCCAAACCGCGATTCTTTCCCTGCCGTCAGCGAGCACGTCAACGCGGTAAACGCCGGATTTCGTGAGTTCGATGTCGTTAACCGGCAGATCGAGCGTAACTTTGAATTCCGCGTCGGCATAAACTTCGAAAATCGCGCTGCCCGCAGATAGTTTTAGCTTCAAATTATCAAGATCGGTTGATTGAAATTCAAATTCGACGTTTGCGCCGAGCCGCACGTAGGAACCGGGATTCAAAAGAATTTCCACCTTTCCGTCGGCGCCGGTCGTAATTTTATCGCCGACTTCAATCGTATCGGTTTTCAGCAAAGACGCGCTTTTGCCGTCCTTTCGAACAATTGAAACCGTTCCTTCGACATAATTTACGCCGCCCGCTTTGGCTGAGATGACGTACGTATCTCCGGCGGCTGAAACTACTCGATCGCTTTGCGCGACTACAAAACTTGAGAACAATAGCCCGAAAACGGCTACTGAAGCGGCAACCAGCAGATTTTTTTTCATTTTTTTACTCCTTTTGGACAGAATCTGAAAATATTTTATGTTTTTTCAGCTAAATAGACAATTTTTTTCGTCCATCGGTTACAGCCTTTTAAATATAGATCGGCTGTAAAATAACAGAACAACCTTTCACGACATAACGTAATCTAAAATGGTGCTTGCCCGGATAGGCAGGCAAATTGATAAAGAGGCAATAATTATGGCAACTTACAAAGACCCCGTAAAATGTTTCGCACCGCTCGAAGTCGTCGAAAGACTACTCGAAATCCGTGCCGAACTGGGTTATGCAGAAGTTGTTTATCTGGATAGCTCGATCGAATTAGCACAGTTTTTCGATGCTTTCGGATTTGACGTTTACGCGCTTTCGACGTCAACCGATAAATTAAACTACGGCGATTATCAAACGCCGATCGTGCCGGGCGGCGACGCAATCCATAATTCGCTGACCGGACATTAAAGAAAAGTTTTACAATTTCCAATACAACTGAATAAGGAACGCGGGAAGGTGGTTCGAAAGAAAAACGCTTCCCGCGTTTTTCTTTTAAAGCAGAGGGATGAATTCAGCGAAATTAAATTCATCCCTCTGCCTTCAGAGTGCTTTAACGATAAACACCGTGCCGTCGTCGTCGAGAAATTTTCTTTCCGTAAAATCGGCGACGCCTTTGCGGATAAAATCGATCATTTCCTTTGCCGGAAGGTGAATGCTTGCGAGAACCTGCTCGGCGAGGCGATCGCGACCGAATTCTTCGCCGTCTTCGCGGGCGGCTTCGGTGATGCCGTCGGTATAAAGCACTAAAACCTGTCCGGATTCAAACTTTATAAAATGCTGGTGATAGCGCATTTCCCGAAACATTCCGAGCGGCAGATCGCCGTATTCGACAAAACGATGCTCGCCCGACGGTTTGATCAGCAGCGGCGGATTGTGTCCGGCGTTCGAAAAAACGAAGGTTTTGTTCGTCGCGTCGAGACTTCCGTAAATCGCGGTGATAAATTGATGCGATTCGACCGAATCCCACAAAAGATTACTGACTTTCGAGAGCGCGATATTCGGCGCGTAGCCGATCTGCGCCGCTAATCTTAGCGATGCGCGCAAAAACGCTGTCAAAAGTGCGGCGGGAATTCCTTTGCCGACGGCGTCCGCAACGACGATGCCGATCTGATCTTCGAGCGTTTTGACCCAATCGTAATAATCACCCGAAACTTCTTCCGCCGGAAAAATATAGGCGCTGATGTCGAAGTCTTTAATTTTCGGGTCGTGGTCAGGAAGCAGTTCGAGCTGAACTTTGCGGGCGATTTCGAGCTGCGCTTCGAGCCGTTTTTTCTTGACTAATTGCTCGTAAAGCTCGGCTTTTTCGATAATTATCGCGACCTGCGAAGCGAGCAGCATTAAGAGCTGAAGATCGTCTTCCGTGTACGAATTGAGCGTGTCGCTTTCGAGATCGAATACGCCGATCACCTGATCGTTCGAGATAATCGGCACCGCCATTTCAGAACGCGTCTGTTTGCGCGCGTGAAAATAGCGCGAATCCTTATGAACGTCAGCCGAAATAACGGGTTTGCCGGTTTGCGCGACGTAGCCGATAAAGCCTTCGCCCATCCTGATGCGCGGCTCGACGAGCGCGAACGGAACTTTGTAGCCGCGAATCGCTTTCGATTTGAAAATATACGGATTTTCGGGTGCGGGATGATCGTCAACCAGATAAATTCCGGCGGCGTCGTAGTGAATCAAGGACCCGAGTGTGTCCATCACCTGCGTTAAAACTTCGTCAACGTCGAGCGAACGGCTGATTTTTTTTGTGATGTCGAGCAGCATCCGCAACTTGTCTATGGTTGTCAGCTGAGGGTCGGGATGCGAGCTTCTTTGATTTGAATCGTTCATCAGTTAACTAATGGTTAATGGTAAATGGATAATCTCGTAAATAATAGTCAAATAATTAACAATTAACCATTAACCATTAACCATTAACCATTTCTTATAGTCTTCCCAGAGACGCGAAACTTTCATGCGGTATTCGACCAGCTCGCGGCTGACGTTGAAATGCTTGGCAATTTCGCGCGAAGATTTGCCCTGCAAAACCATCCGGCGCAGCGCGGAATATGGAACAAGCGCCGCCGCGCCGACCGAATAGGCTTCCTCCTCGATCTCGGCGTGATAATCGCGGGCGATTGCCTCGCCTTTTTTGTTGTAATTCTGAACGGCGAGCCGCGACGGTTTGTGTCCGAGAAAAACGTGGCTGATCTCTTCCATCAAGGTTGCGTTCTGACGATTTGCGCCGTGCGTCGGGTTTAATATTATCAATTTTCTGCCGTCGGGAAGTTTTTGCGAACATGCGCCGCCCGACCATTTATCGCTCGCGTCGTTGAGCAGATGCCGTTTCGTTTCTTCCGATAAAAAAGGCTCGATCTGTTCGAACGACGCAACCAGAAGATTCGCGTATTGCGCCAGTTCGAAAGGGTTCAAACGCTCGTCGTCGCGCCGCAAACCCGCAAATTCACGCAAACCGATCGCTTTTATCTCGTAATTCCTGCCTTTTCTGCTCGGCGGAAGATTTTCGGTGTCCACGAAAAAAGATTATACAACAAAACTATAGGTTTTCGGCGATAAACTCTGATAACTTATATTTTACGGGCGTTGTTCGTTAAACCTGCGAACGGCAAAAAAGCTTGCCGACAGGCTAAAGCAGAAACCGATAATTGCCAATGCCGGACCCGTCGGATAGCCGAGCATAAAGCTTTCACCCTTTAAAGCCGTCCAATCCGGATCAAGCCGAATAATCATAACTAAAAGAATTAAGCCGAACGCGCACAATACTCGCACAATCCAGATTGCCAAAACGGGATTTAATTTCTTAAATAAAGAAATTAATGTAAAAATACCGCCCGTAACTGCCAGCGCCAGACTGCCGTAGCCGAAAATTCCTGAATTGCTGCCGGTAAGCTTGTCGGTATCCCAGGCGGCAAAACCGACGTTGTGTTCCAAAACACCCCACGAAAGAAAAAATCCCGCCGCGACCAGCAAAAACCCGATCAGTACAATAATATGCGCTGTCCGGGAAACCGAAATTAAAGGTTTGCCGATAGCCGCATTTGACTCATATTCCGAAGAACTCATTTCAAACTCCTTGGCGGGATTAATAATTTTTAATTCTTTGTATTACGCGCAAGATTATACAATAAATTCATTTTTTTTATCTTTTGAAGAAATTGAAAGCTTAGAAGCTTACCGATAGTTAAAATGACTTACCGTTGAGTGAAGATTTTTACCAACGAGTTCAGAAGCCTTACCGATGAATGCAGATTGTTTACCGATTTGAAATTTGCCCGAACAGCAGACAAATTTCGAGATTTTGTTTCATAAAATGTTGTCAAAAGAAATAATATAGGGCGGCTTGTCCCCGCCCGATGAGCACAAGCGAAAAAGCGGTTCATTTATATTCAAGATGAATAAAATGAACCGCTTTTTGTATTCTTTAAATGCATCGGGCGAGGACAAGCCGTCGCCCCTACATTTGTGAATTAATTTATAACCTGAATTTTATCCCGACGGAATCAACTTCCTTATATTCCGAATCAACGTCTTCGTCCGAGAGCGCGACGCGGTAGTTTTTCGACTGTTTCTGCTTGGTAATTAACAAATCGTCCTTCGTTTTGAGCAGATCGGCGCGGTTATAGACCGAAATTTCAAAGTTGTAACCGTGCGTGATCGCGTCTTTCGGACAGGCTTCGACACAGAAACCGCAGAAAATACAGCGCCCGTAATCAATGTTATAGACTTTCGCGTAACGTTCGTCGCGTCCGATTCTTTCTTCATAAGGACGCGCATCGGTTTCCGCTTCGATATAAATGCAGTCCGACGGGCAAGCCGCCGCGCACAAATAACAGGCGACGCATTTTTCCTTGCCCAATTCGTCAACGTGAAGCAGGTGCTGACCGCGATAGCGCGGCTGCACGGTGATCGGCACGTCAGGATACTGAACCGTCCATTTTTCGCGCGGAATTTCGGCAAGCGTGCGCTTCATTCCCTTGAGCACGGCGACGGTGGATTGAATAACATCAGTGATAATTGACATAAACTATATTCTAACTTTTATTGCTACCTTATAAAAGCGCTTGCTGCGCCGAGCGCGATTGCAATCACAAATATTCCGATGATCGCTATAATCGCCAGCGCGCCGGTAATGATACCGCCGAGCGCGAGCCCGCCGCCGCCGTAGTTTTCCGGATCGCGGCTTGCGCGGCTGCGACCTAAAAATCCTGTAATGATCGCCGCCAATCCCAAAGCCGGCGATCCAAAGAAACAGAGAATATTGAGAAACGGGATAATCAATCCAACGACTCCCAAAAGACCGATTCCGCCGCAGATCATCGAGACGATCGCTAAAGTTTGACTTTTACCTCCGCCGACGACCGGCGGCTGAAACGGCGTATTTGCGCCCAAACCCTGCGCGCCCCAGCCCTGTTCGGGCGTCGCCGGCGGATTCCAGTCGTTCTGCTGCACTTGCTGATTCGCGCCGCCGAATCCTTGATTCATCTGGTCAAACTGCCTGCCGCCGAACTGCGTTGCCGGCGGATCTTCGAAAGCCGGTTTTTGCGGCTCGAACGACGACGGCTGATTATCGAAAGCCGATTGCTGCTGCTGATTATCGAAACCGGACTGCGGTTGATTGTCGAACGAAGATTGCGGTTGGTTATACGACGCTTCGTTCGGCTTATCGAACGGCGGGTCGAACGCCGAAGACGACTGTTGATTGCCAAACGGCGTCGGCGGCTCTTCGTATGAAGATTTTTGTTCCTCGAACGATGATTTCTGCTGATCGAACGGCGAAGACATCGGCGAATCGCCCGGTTTGGCAAACGGCGAATCGTTTGAATAAGGCGACTCGCCCGAATAAGGCAGCTGCCCTGATTTCGGCGTGTTATCCCACGGATTCTGCATTACCGTCTGCGGAAGTTCGTCCTCTTTCTTCGGCGTCGAAGCGCCGAAATTCGGCGCGCTCAAGCTCGGTTCGTTAAACTTCGGCGGCTCGGGCTGAAACATCGTCGGGTCGTTCGAATAATCCTTCGGCGCATCGGGCAGCGGCTCGCTCGGCTGAGAAAAACCGCCGAATGCGGGCGACGATTCGGATTTGATCTCGTCCTTGATGTCCTCGAATCTCGGAGTTTCCGGCTTCGGATCCTCAAAAATCGGCTTGTTTTGCCCGATCGGCGCGGCGACCATCGTTTTTAGAGGGTCGAATTCCTGTTCCGGCAATTGCAGCAGATCGCCGCTTTCGTCGCGGTTAGACGAGCTTGCCACCATTGTTTTGAAAGGGTCGGTCGGCGGAATCGCCGAGGCGATGTCTTCATGACGGACAACGGTCGTTTTTAACGGGTCTTCGGGCTGCGATTCTTCGACCGCGTCGCCGAGCGGAGTTCCGTCCGTTTGGCAAAAGCGCATTGAATCAGGAAATTCTTTCTGGCAATTCGGGCATTTTTTCATCGTGTTTTTCCTCTTTAAAAGTTTGCAGATAGTTGCAGGAAGTTGCGGACAGTTGCGGAAAGTCAGCCGATTTCTAAAAAAACTGTCTGTAAACTACCTGCAACTACCCGCAACTTCCTGCAACTTCTATAACTTCCTGCAACTTTTATAGCCTTTTACTTAAACTAATTCAAGTTTGCTGAAAAAATATGCGATTTCGATCGCGGCATTTTCGTCCGAATCCGAACCGTGCACCGCATTTTCGCCGATCGAACCCGCAAAGTCCTTGCGCAGAGTACCTTCCGCCGCTTCCGCCGGATTGGTCGCGCCCATTAAATCGCGCCACGATTTAACGGCGTTTTCCTTTTCGAGTGCCAGCACGACGCACGGACCGCTCGACATGAATTCGGTCAGTTCGCCGAAAAACGGGCGTTCCGCGTGAACGGCGTAAAAGCCTTCGGAGTTTTTCTTCGACTGGTGAATCAGCTTCATCCCGCGAATCTGAAAGCCCGAGCCTAAGATTCTGTCAATAATTTTCCCCGTATGCCCTTTCGCGACCGCATCGGGCTTGATAATTCCAAATGTTAAATTGCTCATTATTTATTAATTTTCCTCTTGTTATATTTATTTTGGTTTTTATTTTCCGTGGGAACAACGGTTATCGGCTGAGTATATGTCAAAACGTCCAATGCAAAATCTAGCTGCATTTTGTCGTTATATCCGCCGGTAACCTTAAAATCCTTTAATGTAAAATTTTCAAAGCCGAAAGCCTCAACCGTAATATCGTATTTCGCTAACCTGTAAGAAAAAGAACCTGGCTGATACGGATTATACGTTAGATTCAGCGTGTAAATTCCTTCGTCATTTGTGAAGGTTTCTAATTTCTCGCCTTTCTGATTGACCGCCGTAACCTTCGACTTAACAATCCGCGCGCCGTTTGCGTCATAAACCGTACCGCTTAGAATCGTTTTCTGCGCATTCGCAAAAACCGCTAAACCGAGAATCAAGCCTAAAGTCTGCAATATTTTCATTTCTACCTCAAATCGTAATATTTTATAAATCTGATGTGAAACAAACCGGTTTTGTAGCAGAACGGCAAATCTAAATTCTCTCAAATTTATACCAGCGGATTGCCGTAAGCATCGCGGTCAACGGTGCAGACTTCGACGATTATCCAAATTGTGACGCCGATCGGCACGACAAACGTCCACCATAAAAATAAAGTAAGAAGCAATTGCGCAACGCCTTTGCCGCTGTAGCCGGCGTAAAAATTATGAACGCCCAGCCCGCCGAGAAACAAACCGAGCAAGATAAATGCGACGCGGCTTTTCGGCGGCGACGCAAACATCTGCTGCTGCTGCTGCATCATCTGCTGCGGCTGATAAACCTGCATCGGCTGCTGATACTGCGGCTGCTGAAATTGCGGTTGCTGATACTGCGGCTGCTGAAATTGCGGCTGTTGATGCTGCGGCTGTTGATTAAATTGCGCCTGCGGCTGCTGGTAAGTGGTTTCAAACAAATGTCTCTGCGAGCCGACCGATGCCCAGTCGAACATTCCGTCCTTCCAGAAAAGCGTCTCATAGCCGATCGCGCCCTGTTTGAGCATTCGCTGAATGTCGTGCGCTTCATACGGTCCGGTTCTTTGCCCGTTGATTACGAGGTAATACATCGTGTTTGATTCTCCCTAAAAGTTTTATTTCATTCAATATTTCCCGTCAGCCATTTTTTCATATCTTCCCCGATTCGCGCCGGACGCAGAGTTTGGCGGTCAAACAGACACCAGATGCTCCGCGCCTTGACCAGCAGATCCGCGCCGCGCCTGATTTCCGTGAGTCTTTCCCACGAAACCCGCGTCGCCGCGCCGACCCATGTCGTGATCGTTACTTCCTCATTTTCAAAAGTTTGCTTTTTATAATCAATTTCGTGGCGCGTCAGCATCCACGTAAATCGCTCGCGTGTTTCTTCGCTCGTAACCGAAAACCAGTGCGCCACCGCGACATCCTGAATCCAGCGCACGTAGGCGACGTTGTTAACGTGTCCGAGCGCGTCAATGTCGCTTTTTTCGACGCGAAACTCTTGCGAAAACTTCATTGCAGATTGAGCTTTAAAGCGCCGAGCTGAGTGTACATTTTCATAAAATCGAATTCGTTCCACGCTTCGACGATTTTGCCGTTTTTCAATTGCACGATCGCCAAACCGGTGATTTCGATCGGCTGATCGGTCGGCGTGAGTCCCAAGCCTTCACCCGTGTGCGTCGCCGTTACTTTGCAGCGCGCCGCAATTTTATTGCCCTCGATAACCGTATCTTCGACCGTAATTTTTATGTCGGGATAGGCGGAAATAAAAGTTCTGAAAAGATTTTTGTACGATTCGATGCCGCGAATCGTATTTCCTTCCGCGTCGGTCAAACCGTTCGCAACGACGTTTTCATCACACATTTCGTCGATCGCCTTTTCGTTTTTTTGATTCCAGACTTCCTCGAACCAGCGATGCATAAAAGTTTCGTTTTCCGCCATAATTTTCCTCCCTTAAAAATTTAAAACACGTCAGCCGCAGATTAGCACAGATTTCGGGGATTTAATAAAATTAATTCTGATCCGCGAAATCTGCGTTAATCTGCGGCTAAATTCTTATTAAAATCAAACCGCCGCTTTCTGACCGAGAACTTCCTGAATCGCCTTGCCGATGTCTGCGGGCGATTGAACGACGCGGATTCCGGCTTCCTCAAGCGCTTTCATTTTTTCGGCAGCCGTGCCTTTGCCGCCCGAAATGATCGCGCCGGCGTGTCCCATTCTTCTTCCCGGCGGTGCGGTTTGTCCGGCGATAAACGCGACGATCGGTTTCGTGACGTTTTCTTTCGCAAACTCTGCCGCGTCTTCTTCCGCCGTGCCGCCGATCTCGCCGATCATGATGATCGCGTCGGTTTCGTCGTCAGCCTGAAATAATCTTAAAGCGTCGGTGTGCGTCGTGCCGATGATCGGGTCGCCGCCGATGCCGATCGCGGTCGATTGTCCGAGTCCAGCGGCGCTTAATTGTCCGACGGCTTCATAAGTCAAAGTGCCCGAGCGCGAAACGACGCCGATGCGTCCTTCTTTATGAATATGTCCGGGCATAATCCCGATCTTGCATTTTCCGGGCGAAATAATTCCGGGGCAGTTCGGACCGATCATGCGCGTCTGTTTATCGCGCAAAAATTCTCTGACCGCGACCATGTCGGCAACCGGAATGCCTTCGGTAATGCAGACGACGAGCGGAATTCCCGCCGACGCCGATTCCATGATCGCGTCCGCCGCAAATGCAGGCGGAACATAAATGACAGAAGCGTTTGCGCCGGTCTCGCGAACGGCTTCGGCAACGGTGTTGAAAACCGGCACGCCTTCGTGCGTCGTGCCGCCCTTTCCGGGCGTCACGCCGCCGACAACCTGTGTGCCGTAATCGATCATCTGCAAAGTGTGAAAAGTTCCCTCTTTTCCGGTGATGCCTTGAACAATAAGGCGCGTGTTTTTATCAACTAAAACGCTCAAAATTTGATTCTCCCCAAATAATTTATCTTGAATTAAACAATGTGAAAGTATACCACGAGTGAGGTTTTAGTTGACAATTGTCGAAAAATAAAACTTTTGACTGGAAATAAAACTTTTCCGAAACATTTCCGCTAACGATAGCGTTTGTAACAACGTCTATATATACAGGCATTTTAATTCATAAAAATTCTTCCAGGCATGAACTTGGAAATCATTTTTCGGGAATAGATTTTAACGCGTAAGTAAAATCCGAAACTCGAAATCCGAAATCCGAAATCCGAAATCATATGCGGCAATTATATTCATTTTATACGGATGCTTTCTGGATTGCATTTAAGTCAATCATGGAGCACAAGCTGCGCGCTTTTCTGACGCTGATCGGGATTATTATCGGCGTCGCGGCAGTCGTCGTCGTCGGCGCGTCGATCAGCGGCATGAAAACCTACGTGATCGACAAGGTTTCGAAAGTGCTCGGCTCGAACCATTTTATGGTCACGCGAATGGCAAATACCGGACGCATCTCGGACGAGGAATTCGAGCGCCGCAATCGCCGCAATAAAGATGTGACGTGGGACGAATATCAATACGTTCGGGACAACTGCAAAATGTGCCTCGCCGTCGGCGCACAGAAAGATGGCGGAACAGAAATTAACCAGAACGGAATCGAAATGCCGTCGGTCAGAATCCTCGGGGTCACGGCGAGTATGGTCGATATCGAAGACAAAACGATCACGCCGGGACGCTTTTTCTCGGACGCGGAAGTCGAGCGTTCGGCGCGGGTCTGCATCATCGGAGCCGACGTGCAGGAAAAATTCTTTCCGAATCAAAATCCGATCGGACAAACCATCAAGATTCGCGGCGTTCCTTTGCAGATTATCGGAATGGAAGAGAAGCGCGGCTCGTTTCTCGGCAATTCGATGGATCGAAACATATACATCCCGATTACGCTGCATAATCAGATTTTCAACCGCACGGGCGGTCTCCAGCTCCACGGAAAAGCTCTCAATGCCGAAATATTCAAGGATACGATCGAAGACGCGCGGCAGACTTTGAGAAACAAACGCGAATTAATCGGCAGCCAGGAAGATACGTTCAGCGTCGTCAACACAGACGAATTCAACTCGCAAATGGATCAGTTTACCGGCGTGATTAAGGCGGTCGTGCTGCCGATCACGATGATTATTTTGATTGTCGGCGGAATCGTCGTCATGAATATTATGCTCGTTTCGGTTACCGAACGGACTTTCGAGGTCGGTTTACGGAAAGCCATCGGCGCGACGCGCAAACAGATTATGCTTCAATTTTTGATTGAATCAGCGCTTCTTTGCTTGGTCGGCGGCATTATCGGTCTGATTCTCGCGGTCGGAGTAACGCGGCTCATCACCGTTCTGTTTGAAATCGCTATGACGATCACGGCTTTCGACATTATTTTATCAGTCGGCGTTTCGAGCATAATCGGCATTTTAGCCGGACTTTACCCGGCGTGGAAAGCAGCGAAATTAGACCCGATTGTCGCCCTGGCGAAGAATTAAGGAGTGGCAGATGAATATAAACAGCACATTACCGAAAGAAGTTTTGAAAATGGCGATCAACACCATTCTTTCAAATAAATTTCGTTCGATCTTAACAATTCTCGGAATCGTCATCGGCATCATCACGGCGATCGTCGTCGCCTCGATCTTAACGGGCGTACGTCAATCACTCGTGGCAACGATCGAAGAATACGGTTCGAACAATATTTACGCGTTTCATTTTTCGACCGGTTTCGGACCGCCGAATCGCGACGAGCGCAACCGTAAACCTTTGACCGAAGACGACGCCAACGCGATTCTCGCGCAATCTTCGTCGGTCGAAGACATCGCGCAGGTCGCCATCAATATCGGTTCGTGGGGCAGCGGTTTTGACGATAATCTGGTTTATGAAGGCAAAAATTACCGCTGGGCTTTGACCGACGGCGTGACGCCGAATTATATGCAGATCGCCAATGTCGGGCTGCGGCAGGGTCGCTGGATCAGCGAATCGGACAATTACCAGCGGCGCAATGTTCTGGTCGTCGGCATCAACACGGTCGAGGCGCTTTTCCCGAACGATCAGGACGACGTGGTCGGCAAGGTCGTGCGGATGAACGGGACGACGTGGGAAATTATCGGCGTGATCGAAAAAAGAAAGAACGGATTTTTCGGTGAAAACGAGGAAGACCGTAAAGTCTTTATGCCGTTTCGCACCGCCCGCAAGGTTGCACCGACGCGCGACGCCGTTTTGCAGATCATTCAGGCGAAACCCGCACAATTAAACGACGCCGTGCTCGAAATCGAAGGCATCCTGCGCCAGCGGCGCGGAGTCAAATTAGGCGAGCCGAACAATTTCGATCTTAAAACCGCCGACAATTTCATCGCCCAGTTTGACGGCATCATCGGCGGCGTCGGTTTAGTCGCGATCGCCATTTCGTGTCTCGGCTTGCTGGTCGGCGGCATCGGCGTGATGAATATCATGCTCGTTTCCGTGACGGAAAGAACCAAGGAAATCGGCATTCGAAAAGCGATCGGCGCGACCAAAGGCGCGATCGTTCTGCAATTTTTGCTCGAAGCGATGACGCTCACTTTTTTCGGCGGCATCGTCGGCGTCACGCTCGCGCTCGGCATCAGTTACCTGCTCATTTTGCTTCTGCCGAGCCTGCCGGCGCTGATTCCGCTCTGGGCGGTGATTACGGGTTTAACGGTCTCGATTCTCGTCGGGTTGATTTTCGGCGTCTTCCCGGCGTGGAAAGCCGCGAAATTAGACCCGATCGAGTGTCTGCGTTACGAGTAATTAATCGGCTATAATTAATCCGGGTTTTATGACGGGCTGAAAATATTTTCAGCCCGTCATAATTATTTTCGGAGCAATCGGTCTTTCAAAAACTTGACTTTATTCGTAAATCGTTCTTTACTTTCATAAATTAAAAATTTAATTTCGAGGGTAAATAAATGTTTATCAGAATTCGTCACACTTTACTTGCAGTCACATCGGTATTGTTTATTTCTTTCGGCTTTACGGGCTGCACCGAGATACCTTTGGAAAAACGTATTTTTCCCGATTCGGTCGGAGGCTTTAAGTTATCCAGCGTTTTGAAAAAGGAAAAGATCAAGTATCTGAACGGGAAAAATAAGGATCAATCGTATAGTTCGTGGTATTCGACCTATGTTTTTGAAGGAACGAAAGGGATTCATTATATTGCCGGAGTTCATAAAACCGCTGCCGATGCCGAAAACGAGAACGATTTATCGCTGGTTTTTCCGAACGACGACCGGAAAACAAAAATTGACGATAAATTTTTTGTTACCGAACCCTTAAACGACAAATCCGGCAAAGCCGTCGGAACGATAAAAATTTACCGCGAATCCGCGCCGGAAAGAAACGTTATGGGCGGTTTTATCTACCGCGTGAGTATGAATGTTAATAACTATACATACAGCCTCAAGCCTTCTTCAAAAAATTTAAATAAAGATTTGGTTGATTTTGTAAAAAGTCTGCCGTTAAATTCCGAGATCGATTTTTCGATTCTCGACAAGGAAATCGCCGGTAAACCGAACGACGAGATAACATTCGAAGAGCTTTTTAGTATCTCGCCGCCCGTCAAGCTCGCTGCAAAACCGTACATCAAAGGCAAAGTGATGATCGTCGAGCGAAAACCTTTTAATAACAAATCAGGCGAAACGTTTTTTTCGGACGAGACAGATTATTATATCGACGATTCGACAACGCACGCGAATTCGCGCAGCGAGATCGGGACGCTGATAAAATTGGACTGCGCCAAAGGAAATAAAATCGGTGAATACATCGTCTATCAAACCGGCGCTAAAGTACCTATTTACAGTTCGGTTTGCAAAGTATCGGTGATCGATAACTCGATTCCGGCGATCATCGCTGAGAAAACCTTCGTCAATTCCGAAGTTGACAAAGAAAAAAGAGTGACCGGATCGATCAGCGAAAATTTTGAGTATATCGCTCCCGACAGCAACAAAATCTCAAGCTATATTTACAGTCTTCAAATCAGTGAATAATTAATCCAGTTCGATCGTCTGCTGATATTGCGGAACGATAACCTGCCAGCCGAAATGGTCGTGAATATGACCTGCCATCGCCGCCGCCGCGTCGGGTTCGCCGTGCGTCGTGAAAACCGCTTTCGGCGCGTTCGGCAAACCGTCAAGCCAGCGCAGGACGGCTTTCCAGTCGGCGTGTGCCGAAAATCCCTCGACGCGCTCGACGTGGCAGCGCACGGGAATCCATTGTTTCATCACGCGGACTTCCTTTTCGCCGTTCTGAATGCGGCGTCCGAGCGTTCCGGCGGCTTGATAGCCGACAAAAACAAGCGTCGCATTTTCGTCGGGCAAAATTCTTAAGGCGTGATGCAGAACGCGTCCGCCCGTCAACATTCCCGAAGCCGAAACGATAATTCGGGCGCCCTTCATCGTGTTGAGCTGTTTCGATTCTTCGCGCGTCGCCGTCGTGCGCATCCAATCGGTTCGCAGCGGATGGACTTTTTTGGCGAGAATCGAGGCGTATTCTTCGTCGTGTTCTTCGGAAAAGCGGTTGTAAACCTGAGTCGCCTGCGCCGCCATCGGCGAATCGACGATGACCGGCATCGAAGGAATCGTCCCGGCGTCTTCGAGCTCGCGAATCATATAGAGAATTTCCTGCGTCCGCCCGACGGCAAATGCCGGAATCAGAATCGGCGCGTCGCGCTTGTAGGCATCGTTTATAATTTCGGCAAATCTAATGTCGGACGTAACATCGCCGTGCAGGCGGTCGCCGTAGGTTGATTCGCACATCAGATAATCGCATTCGGGCGGCGCTGCCGGATCGTTGACGATCGGCTGGTCGTAATGCCCGAGATCGCCCGAAAAAAGAAATTTTATGCTTTCGCCTGCGGGGCGCGCGTTTTGCATCTCGACCAAAACCATGCTCGCGCCGATGATATGTCCGGCGACGCGAAAACTCGCCGTGATGCCGTCGGCGATTTCATGCGCTTCGCCGGTGTTCGGCACGGGATTTAATAATTTGAAAGTTTCGCGCGCGTCCGTCTCGTCGTAAAGCGGCAGCGCGGGCGAGTGCGATGTCAGATTATGACGATTGCGGTAATCGGCTTCTTCCGATTGCAGGCGCGCCGAATCAAGCAGCAGAATTTTCATCAGATCGGCAGTCGCGCGCGAGGTGTAAACCTTGCCTTTAAACCCCAATTTGACGAGGCGCGGTAAAAACCCGGTATGGTCGATGTGTGCGTGCGTGATGATCACGGCGTCGATTTCCGACGCATTAAACGGCGGGTCTTGCCAATTTCGCTCTCTCAGCTCGCGTTCGCCCTGAAAAAGCCCGCAGTCAACCAAAACCTTTTTGCCGTTTGATTCGAGCAAATATTTTGAACCCGTAACCGAACCGACGCCGCCGTAAAACGATATTTTTGCCATATGGTTTTAAATGTAAAACGGAAAGTGGAAAATGGAAAATATGTAATCAATTATTTTCCATTTTCCAATTTCCGTTTTCCGTTTTAAGGTTTGGCGCTGTCTTTTATCAAAACCAGATCGCTGTTATAGATGGCGCGGACGATAAAGAGCTTTTTGCCGTCGTTTGACCACGCAAAGTTCGAGATGCCGCCCGATGTAAAATCGGTGAGCGGCGTTTCCTTGCGGTTTTCGAGCGAAATGTTCCAGATATTGTCAATTCCGCCGCGATTCAGGTAAGTCAAAGATTTACTGTCCGGCGTGAAGCGATATTCGGGATTCGCGATGGTCGTAAATTCCCTGCGGTTCGCGTCCGTCTTTTCGCCGTCGAAACCGACGACCGTGATCTTCGTTTCGAGATTTAAGGTTGCCGAATCATACTCGAAAGTAAAAAATGCGAGCGCTTTGCCGTCGTTCGAGATTCGCGGATAAGATTCTGATTTGGCGGTTTCCGGCAGAACGGGCACGGCTTCGCCGCCGTCAATCGAAATCTTCAACACTTTGATTTTTCCGCTGTCGCTTGTCGAACGCATAAAAATCACGCTCCGTGAATCTTTCGAAACCTGCATCTGCGCGTCCATCGCGTTTTGTTCGTTCGTCAGCTGAACCGGATTCGTGCCGTCGGCGTTCATCCGCCAGATCGAATACGGTCCGGCGCGATTCGACATAAAAACGATATATTTTCCGTCCGGCGTCGCGACCGGCTGCTGATTGTAGCCGCTGCCCGAAGTTAATTGTTTTTCGCCTTCGCCGTTCGCTTCCGCCGAAAAAATATTGACTTCGCGACCCGAAAGTTTAACGAACAAAATCTTCCCGTCGGGCATTTGCGAGATGCCGCCCGAACCGATCAGATTTTTGTTTTCGGCAATTACCTGCTTCATTTCTTTCGTCTGCGAATCGCGCGTCCAGAGGCTCGAAATCGCGTCAATGCGCGTCGTGACGAGCATACCGCCGTCAGCCGAAACGCTTGCCGATTCGTATTCGGTCGTGTCGGTCGTGATCTGGCGCGCTTCGCCCGAAGGATATGAAACGAGCCAAACCTGCGAATTTTCGCCCGAATTCGCTTTCGCGACGAGCACGATGCCGCCGCCGTTGCGCGTCCATTCGAGGCTTTTTAAACCGAGCCAGCCTTTATCGCCGATGTATTCGAGCCGTTTGTCGCTGAGAGCGACCGTCGCCAATTGTAAACGCTGGTTCGGCTGAGTTCGGTTTTTGAACACGCCGATGAGCAGTTTATCGTTATCGGGCGAAAATTCGACGCCGACGAACTGGTCGTAGCCGACTTCTTTCGTGTTTAGAAAAGTCTGCGGATTCGCGCCGTCGGCATCGGCGATGATCACTGCGTCGCCGCCTTCGTTCGGATTGTGGCGGATAAAGGCGATGCGCTTGCCGTCGGGCGAAAACGCGACCTTCGAATCAACGTCAACGATGATCTTCTTCGTTTCGCCGCCGAGCGTCGTTACCTGATAGAGCGTTCCGACGCCTTTATCAACCGAAACATAGTAGATAAAATCGCCGTCGGGCGAAAACGTCGGCTGGAGAAAATAAAGCAAAGTCGGCGGCGCGACCTGAACGACGCTGCCGGTCGCAACCTGCCGGACAACGAGACTGCGTCTGCCTTCCTGCCGGTTGACGAACGCCACGAATCTTCCGTCGGGCGAAATTTCAGCCATACTCGCCGAGCCGTTATCGGTCAGCCGCGAGGCTTGAATTGATTGAAAAAGCGGTTCGGTCGAACCCCAGATTTTCGGCAGATGATAGAGCCCGCCGAAAGCGATGATCGCGACCGAAATGATTACCGTCAGCGGCAAAAGCCACCCGCGCCCGGGTTTTGCCGAAAACTTCTTTTCGCCGGTTTTTGAAATTCCCGTCTGTTCGCGCGTGCTGTGGTCGGCGGAAATCGTCTGGTGCAGCAGCGTCTGGGTTTTATCGGTATCGTGGCGCGGAATCGTAACGGTTTTCGAATATTGATGCAGACGATTTTCGCCCGATTGATGTTCGGCTTCGAGCCGCAAATCTTTCAAGTCGAGCGCCAAATCTTTGATCGATTGATATCGCTCGGCGGATTTTTTCTTCAAAGCCTTGCGGACGATTCGCTGCAATTCTTCGGGAACGTCTTCGAGCGGCGCGGGTTCGACGTGAATCACCGCCGCGAGCGAATCGCTGACGGTTTCGCCTTCGAACGGATTTTTGCCCGTCAGGGTTTCATACAGCACGACGCCGAGGCTCCAAACGTCGGTGCGCTCGTCGGTTTCCTTGCCGCGCGCCTGTTCGGGCGACATATAGCGCACACTGCCCATCACCATTCCGGGCGTGGTTTTCACCAATCGAACGGTTTCGTCTTCCGCGCCGACCGACTTTTCGAAGATCGGTTTCGCCAATCCGAAATCGAGGATTTTCACGATTCCGTCCTTGCGGATCATGATGTTGTCGGGCTTGATGTCGCGGTGAACGATGTGCGCTTCGTGCGCGACAGCGAGCGCGTCGGCGACCTGTTCGGCGATCCTGATCGCTTCGAGGTAAGTTAGTTCGCCTGAATTTATCCGCTCGCGAAGCGTAACGCCGTCAACGAATTCGGTCGCGATAAACAATCGTTCGTCTTCGATGCCGACTTCGTAGATCGTGATAATGTTCGGGTGATTAAGCGCGGACGCGGCTTTTGCTTCGAGCTTAAAACGCTCGGTGCGTTCATCGTCGCAGCAAAATTCGGGCAGCAAAACCTTGAGCGCGACTTTGCGATCGAGCTGTTCGTCCTGCGCGAGATAAACTTCGCCCATTCCGCCCGCGCCGATTTTTTTGCCGATCTCGTAACGTCCGAGTTTTGTCCCTGAAAGCATCGCGTTTCCCTGATTTCCAAAATTTTACTATTGTCTTAAACGTAGTGAACCGCTAAAAAGTTTAATTTAGATTGATTAAATTAAGCAAAATTAATGCCCGATTTTCATTGCTCCTTCAATCAGTCAAACCGCAAAAACCGCCGCTTGGCGCTAAACTTTCTTACTTCGTTTAAAATGCCGCGACTCTGCAAAATGTTACAGCGCCGATAAAAAAAATAATTACCTCTCAATCGTTTTGCGGATGGAAAAGCGCCGGGCTGGAGCGCAAGACCTTCCTCGCCTGCTTTACTTCGCAGCTTCTGCCAGACGCTCAAAACGCTTCATTACCTTAAAATATTTTAGGATAATGAAGCGTTTTGACGTCGCTTTGCGCCGTTTGCAAGCGAGCCGCTTGCGCTCCGGCTAGTTTACGAATTCTTTCGGAAACCAGATGACGTTTCCTTTTTCCGCCGATTTGTCTTGTCCTTTTCTGAGCATCGCGGCCGTTAAAAGCTGGTTGGCGGTTTCGCCGTCGCGCCAGAAGGTCGCCGTGCCGAAATTTATTTCGAGATTGATGTTTGCACCGTCGGCAAGCCGAAACGGCGCGACGATAAACGCGCGGCGGATTCGTTCGGTGATCTCGCGGCTGATCTTTTCGTTCGCGGTCGGCAGGATCGCCAGAAATTCGTCGCCCGAAGCGCGCGTCAGAACGTCCATCTGGCGCAATTGTTTTTTGATCGTCGCGGCGGCAAATGCGAGCAGACGATCGCCCGCCGCGTGACCATATTGACGATTGATCGCGGCGAAATTCGAAACGTCCATCGCGAGCACGGTCAGCGGTCGTTCGTCGCGGTAGCGGAGCGATTGCGCGAGCTGCGTTTCGAGCACCAGAAAAAAGCCTCGCTCATTCGGCAGATTCGTCAGCGAATCGGTCAAAGCATTCGAAACGTTCTGTTCGTAGGCAAACGAATTCGAGAACAAAGGCGCGACGCGCGCGCCGACCGCCTGCAAAAGCACCTCGGAATTTTGGTCAAACATCGCTTCATTCGCGCCGTATAAAATCATCACGCCGAATATTTCGCCGCGATTCGCGAGCGGAACCGCCGCCGCCGTCCGGAAGTTTTCCATAATCTCTGACGAAAACACGCGCTTTTCAATTAACAGTTTTTCGTCAATCTGCAATTTCCCGCTAAACAGCGCCTTGATCGCCAGACCTTTGTTCGTGTCGGTCTGGAAATCCATAAACGCGCGCGAATTTTCGCCGACGGCGTATTTGATCTCCAAAAGATTCTCGTCCGCGCCGCGCAAATATAAAACACACGCCGCAAACGGTACGATTTCGTCGATCCGGCTCGCAACCAGGCGAAACATATCGGAAAATTTGAGCGACGCGCCGAAAAATTCGTTGGCTTCCTCTAAAGCCAGAAGCTTTGCCTCGATTTCTTCGTTGAACGCCGAAATCGCGCGTGCGGATGTTAATTCTGCCGTTTTTTCGCGCTGGCGAAAATAAAACATCGCGCACAAAAGCACGTAGCCGACGGCGATCGCCAGAAAAACCGCCGTTTTCGTTTCGAAGTCGAAATCCAAATTGGAAACTATAAACGTCGCGACGATCACGGCGAGCGAAAACACAGCCGTCAAGACGATGCTGTCGCCGGCAATTTCGCCTGAAAATGAAGAATTTCGGGGATTTTTCATATTTTCTAATGGATTCCGTAAGGGATTCTAAAGAGTGAGAAGAAAAAGGTTTCAGGGAAAAACCGTCAAATTAAAAGATAACTTTTCACTCGCCGGAAAGTCAACAGCTAAAATTTTACGGTTTTTAGAGTTTTGCGGGACGAAATTCTAAAAATAATTTTGCGTTTTTTTTCACAAAAAGAGTTTTTTTATCATTTTTTGGGTTGACTTGTGAATCTTTGCCTTTTATATTGTCCATTGTTCCAAAATAAGTTTAGGAACTCGACTGTCTTAGGACGGTCGTTAAACAATAAGTAAAGATAGTTTCTTTGAAGAAGACAGGAGAATATAATCGAAATGAAAAAAGTAATTGCTCTTTCAGCAGTTTTAACGTTAGGCTTGTTGGGCGCGGCTTGCCCGGGTGAGTCGTCAAACACGACAAACACGACAAACACGACCAACACAACCAACAAAACGACGACCTCGTCACCGGCATCAACCATGACACCGGCTATGAGTCCGACGACCAGCGGTGGCAACAGCACCAACAGCACGACGAGCACGACAACGACAAATTCGACCAGCAACGGTAACACGACGAAATCGAATTCAACCACGACGACCAATACTAACAGCAAATAGTCCGGTAATCGTATAAAATAAAAAAAGCACTTTGTTTTCGAACATCGTGCTTTTTTTTATTTTTAAAGTTTTAGCCGCGGATAAACGCGGATTTCGCGGATTACATTAATTGTTTTCTTAGCGCCTTTGCGTCTTTGCGGGAAATTTTCTTACACCCCCAAAGACGCAAAGGCGCTAAGTTTATTAAATTCTGATCTGCGGCTAATTTGAATTAATTTACTGCTTTATTACTTAATTGCCCGCGTAAGTCTTCGGCGGTCGTCACGGGCTTTTGACACGTGAAGTTTTCGCAGACATACGCGGTCGGCTTGCCGTCAACAAAACCGCGTTCGCGCAAAAGCGGAATAAATTCGGCATCTTCGCCAGCGCTTTCGGCTAAAACGACGACCTTATTCGGCAGATATTCGCGCCAGACTTCGCTTTTCAACTCGTCGGAATCACCCAGAATAACGATTTCCTTCGTCGGGTTAAAGTAAAATTCGAGCGCCGACAATACTCTGCCGAAGCCTTGCGGGTAACGACGCGCCTGCGAAGCCGCGAGCCGCAGAACCGTGACGGCAAAGCGTTCATATTTTTCTTCGCCGGTCAGTTTGGCGAGCTTTAATAAAACATCCGCCGCGACCGAATTTCCCGAAGGCGTCGCATTGTCGAAATAATCCTTTTTACGCAGCAAAAGTTCTTCGTGATTGTTCGCCGTAAAATAAAATCCGCCGCGTTCCTCATCCCAAAACTCGGTAATCAGCAGATCGGCAAGCCGCGCCGCTTCGCGCAGATATTTCGCGTCGCCCGAAACCTGATAAAGCTCGGTCAAAGCGTCGGCAAAATTCGCGTAATCTTCTAAGTAAGCGTTTAATTTCGCGCGACCGTCTTTCCACGTGCGCAGCAAAAGTCCATCTTTTTGCAGATTTTCGATCATAAAATCGGCGTTTTTCCGCGCGATTTCGAGATAATCCGCGTTATCTAAAATCGCCGAAGCTTCCGCGAAAGTCGCAAGCATCAAACCGTTCCAGGCGGTTAAAACTTTTTCGTCGCGAAACGGTTTGGCGCGTTTTTCGCGTTCGGCAAAAAGCTTTTCGCGTCCTGTTTCAAGAACTTTCCGCAAGCGTTCGGGCGTGATTTTCAATGCTTTGGCAGTTGCTCCGGGCGTATAGTTGATGTTCAGGATGTTTTTTTCTTCAAAATTTCCTTCTTCGGAAACGTCGAAATAAAAATTAAAAATCTGCGCGTCTTGAGCACCGAGAATTTCCGCGATTTCCGCCGGCGTCCAGACAAAGAATTTGCCCTCGACGCCTTCCGAATCGGCATCCTGCGACGAATAAAATCCGCCCCGCTCGTTCGTCATTTCGCGCTTCACGTATTCGAGCGTTTCAACCGCGACGCGTTTGTAAAAATCATCGCCCGTCGCCTGAAAAACGTGCAGGTAAACCCTGGCGAGCTGCGCGTTATCGTAAAGCATTTTTTCAAAATGCGGCACAATCCAGACGGCATCAACCGAATAGCGGTGAAATCCGCCGCCGAGTTGGTCGTAAATTCCGCCCTGCGCCATTTTTACGGCGGTTTTCGTCACCATTTCGAGCGCGGTCTCGTTTTTTGTCCGGTGATAATACCGCAAAAGAAATTCGAGACTCATCGCCGGCGGAAATTTCGGCGCGCCGCCGAAACCGCCGTTCGCCTTGTCAAAATAGCGCACAAAACTCTGAAAAGCGTCGTCCGAGAGACTTTCCGAAAGACTTTCGCCCGCCGCCTCCGCCAGACCGACACGCCGCATTTCGCCCAAAACCTCGTTTGCCGACTGCAATAAATCATCGCGCTTGTTTTTCCAAGCTTCTGCCACGCTCAACAAAATGCGCTCAAACGACGGCATATTATAACGATTGACAGGGGGAAAATAAGTGCCGCCGAAAAACGGCAATTTTTCCGGCGAAAGGAACACATTTAAAGGCCAGCCTCCCGAACCGGTTGTCATTTGGACGAAATCCATATAAATCCGGTCAACGTCGGGGCGTTCTTCCATATCAACCTTGATATTGATGAAGTTTTCGTTCATCACGGCGGCGGTCGCTTCGTCTTCGAAAGATTCGTGCTCCATTACGTGACACCAATGACACGCCGAATAGCCGATGCTCACCAGAACGGGCTTGTCTTCCGTCTTTGCGCGGTCGAACGCTTCGTCGCCCCACGCATACCAATCGACCGGATTATGCGCGTGCTGAAGCAGATAAGGAGATGTTTCGTTTGCAAGACGGTTCGTGTATTTCTTCGGACTTTGCATAGAATTATTGTTTCATGCCGGACATCAACACGCAATTTCGCCGCGTCAATGAACATTTATCGCGCTTCTATAAATATTTTCACACTGCTGTAGACTTTTCTGTTCTGTTACAGACATTTTCACGCCTTAGATAAACTTTTCACAGCATAGAAGGACTTTTTCGCGCGTAGATAGCTTTTATTATTGAAAGAAGTTGTAATACAGAAGCGCGCGCCTGAACAAGGGCGGAAAATGTGCGCCAACTAAATTTGCCCTTGCTCACGCGCGCTTCTGTTATTTAAATTTATGTTAATAGTCTCATAAGGCAATCTTTGAAACTCAATTCTCAATCTGATATATTGATTGCATCAAATGACCCAGCGCTCGATTTCCAAATTAAGACCGATCGTCCAACGCGCGAACCTGTTCGCGGGCGACTAAATTTTCCTTTCTCGAAAATCGTAATTTTTAACGCCGTAAATTCGGCATTTTATTTATTTTCAAGATATTTTTAAGGAGAATTTTTTATATGACACCGACAACAGAATTACAAAAACCCGTTATTAAAACCGAGCTTCCCGGACCGCTTTCGCGCGAAATTATCGAAGCCGACGCCAAATACGTGACGCCGAGCTATCCGCGTCCGGATTATAAACTCGTCGCCGAAAAGGCATACGGCGTGTGGATCGAAGACCCGGACGGAAACATTTTTCTCGACTGCAACGCAGGCGTCGCGGTTTGTTCGACCGGACACTGCCACCCGGAAATCGTCGAAGCGATCACGCGTCAGGCGCAGACTTTGATTCATCTTTGCGGAACGGATTATTACTACAAACAAATGCCCGATCTCGGCAGAAAGCTCTCGGAAATCTGCCCGATCGAAGGCGATACGAAAACGCATTTCGCCAATTCGGGCGCGGAAGCGATCGAAACCGCTCTGAAACTCGCGATGTATCACACGCGCCGCCAGAAATTCATCTCGTTTTTCGGCTCATTTCACGGTCGAACGCTCGGCGCATTGAGCTTAACGTCGTCGAAAAAAGCGCAGCGTCTCGGGTTTATGCGGCAGGCTCTGGACGTTGTTCACGTTCCCTACCCGAACTGTTTCCGCTGTCCGTTCAATCTCGGCAAATGCGACGACGGCGAATGCTGTCAAGGCACGATTGACTGGATTGAAAATCGTCTTTTCAACACGACAACGCCGCCCGAAGAAGTCGCCGGAATCGTTCTCGAAGTCGTGCAGGGCGAAGGCGGCTACATTCCCGCGCCGAAATCGGTTGTCCGCGCGCTTCGCGAAATCTGCGACAAGCACGGCATTATGCTGATCGTTGACGAAGTGCAGTCCGGAATGGGACGCACCGGCAAAATGTTCGCGCTCGACCATCACGAAGGCGTTAAAGCCGACATTATGTGTCTCGCGAAAGGCATCGGTTCAGGACTTCCGATCGGCGCGTGCGTCGCGCGAGCCGACATTATGGACTGGCACAAAGGCGCCCACGCCTCGACCTTCGGCGGAAATCCCGTCTGCATCGCGTCGGCGCTCAAAACGATCGAACTCTTAGAAAACGGTCTGGTCGAAAACTCGCGCGAAGTCGGCGCGTATTTGGAAGACGGCTTGAATAAGCTGAAAGACAAATACGACGTGATCGGCGACGTGCGGGGCTTGGGAATGATGCTCGGCGTCGAATTCGTGACTGATACGGAAACTCGCGCGCCGAATCCCGAACTGCGCGATAAGATCGAGATGGAATGTTTCAATCGCGGTTTGATTATTCTCGGCTGCGGCACTTCGACGATCCGCTGGTCGCCGCCGCTTATCCTGACCAAAGAAAATGTTGACGTCGCGCTCGAAATCTTCGACGAAGCGATCGCCGCCTCGCTTTAAACGGAAAAAGCACAAAAATAAAAGAAACCTTTAAGTATCTCAAAATACTTAAAGGTTTCTTTTATTTTTAATATAATTACGATCATTCAAAGATGACGGCAAGGGCAAAAAAGTCTTTACTTTTTCCACCTTTGCCGTTATCTTTTTAATGCATATAATTCAATACTCAAACCAAGCCTATGAAAAATAATTTAGTAAATTTGTCGTTTCCTTTGTTAATATTTTTCGCTGTCGCAAGCTTTTTCGCAGTGCAAAAAGTCACGGCGGGCTCAATTCTCGACAATGCCTTTAATGCCGGCGTTACGAAAGCCGACGCGCAGATTTATGTTACAAAACCTCTGGCTGACGGAAAAATTCTGGTCGGCGGATTTTTTTCGACGGTAAACGACCTGCCCGGTCAAAATCTCGTTCGACTCAATGCCGACGGCTCGACCGATTTGACATTTAACAGCGGCAATTCGGGACCGAATAACACGGTTAACGATATTGCCCAACAGACAGACGGGAAATTTATCATCGGCGGCACGTTTACTACTTATAACGGTGTTTCCCGCATCGGAGTCGCCCGCATCAATGCCGACGGCACGCTCGATTCGACATTCAGCACGATTTTAACAGGCAGCAGCAGGAGTGTTAGTATAATCGCTATCCAATCCGACGGCAAGATTTTAATCGGCGGCTATTTTTCGAACTCGATTATTCGCGTCAACCCCGACGGTTCGGCTGATCCGTCCTTTACGTCGCCTTTCAACTTCACGGGCTTGGTCGAAGAAATTGCATTGCAGGCGGACGGAAAAATTCTCGTCGGCGGAGCCAGCAACATAGTCCGCCTAAACGCGAACGGCTCGATTGATAATGCATTCAGCCAGAGCGAACCCCTGGGCGATATTTATGACATAGAAATTCTGAGTGACGGTAAAATTCTGATCGGCGGCAATATTAGTTCAAACCTCATTGCGCCGAGAATTTCAATCAAAAGGCTGAAAGCCGACGGCTCGACCGACGAAACTTTTTCGGCAAGCGATTCGCTTGAATATAACCGGACAAATTCGATCGCTGTTCAGCCGGACGGAAAGATTTTGACCGCCGGAATGTTTTCCGACAACGGAATCAGCACGTTTGCCGTTCTGCGATTGAATTCCGACGGCAGCACCGACACTATGTTCACCGCTCCGGCGGCAAACGACCAAACGTATCATGTCGCGCTTCAAAGCGACGGAAAAATTCTGGTCGGCGGCGCATTTTCGCTGATCAACGGGCAAAACAAAACCGGTCTCGCACGGTTCAACGCCAACGGAACGATTGATAATTCGTTCAATGTTTCGTTATATGCAAAAAATGTTGTGTTTGATCTTAAACAACAGTCAGACGGTAAAATTCTGGCTGGCGGAAGCTTTAATTTCGCTAACGGAACAGCGCGCAGCGATATTGCCAGATTCAATTTTGACGGCACGCTCGACAATTCGTTCAACCCGGGAACGGGTCTGATTCCCGATTTTATGACCTGTTGTAAACTGCTCGACGACGTCGAAATACAGCCGGACGGAAAAATCATTCTCGCCGGAATTTTTAACGGGGTTAACAGCTTACAACGCCGCGGCATGGTCAGGCTGAATTCCGACGGAACGGTTGATCCGACTTTTAATTCACAAATCAACGGCGGCATTTTGTTTATTGACGATACGCTCGTGCTGCCCGACGGCAAGATCATGGTTTCGAGCTTCGGAACAGACCCGCTCACCGGCTTCGGCTGGTTCGGACTCAATCGCTTAAACGCCGATGGAAGTTTCGATAATAATTTTTTTGCAAATGTCGAAGGAACCGTGTACAGAATCGCCCGCCAGCCGGACGGCAAACTTCTTATCGGCGGTTTGTTTACCGGCGAATCGGGCAATTACAGATTCATCAAACGGCTCAACGCCGACGGCTCGACCGACACGACTTTTAACATCGGCACCGGCTTTAACTCGGGAATTCTGGACATCATAATTCAACCCGACGGTAAAATTGTTGTCGGCGGCGGGTTTACAATCTACAACGGAACGCCGGTCAACCGGATCGCGCGGCTCAATCCGAACGGCTCGCTCGATACTTCGTTCAATCCCGGAAACGGCGCCGATAGAATCGTGCGACGGCTTGCGCTTTTACCGAACGGAAAAATCGTCGTGGGCGGCGACTTCGATACATTCAACGGCGCAATCCAAAAACGGCTCGTAATACTTAATTCAAACGGTTCGCTCGATCCGGGTTTCGTGTCCGGGTTCGACGCTAATCTGGCAAACACGGTTCGTTCATTGCTCGTGCAAAATGACGGAAAGCTGGTCGTCGGCGGCTACTTTCAGAGCTACGACGGCGTTGCGCGCAATTCGATCGTCAGATTGCGGGCAGCCCAAACAAAAGCCGCGCCGTTCGATTTCGACGGCGACCGCAAATCCGACCTTTCGATCTTTCGTTCGTCAAACGGCGAATGGTGGTATCAGCGCAGTTCCAATAATCAGGTTATCGCCGCACAGTTCGGCAGCGGCACGGACAAAATCGCGCCCGCCGATTTTAGTGGCGACGGAAAAACCGACATCGCGATCTTTCGACCTTCAAGCGGCGAATGGTTTATTCTTCGGTCGGAAAACAATTCGTTTTATTCCGTGCCGTTCGGCGCGGCGGGCGACATTCCCGCGCCGGCTGATTTCGACGCCGACGGGAAAGCCGATATGGCAGTTTTTCGACCGTCAACCGGAACGTGGTTTATTAATAAATCCGCAGGCGGAACCGACATTATAAACTTCGGGCAGGCAGGCGATGTTCCGACGGTCGGCGATTACGACGGCGACGGGAAAGCCGACATCGCGATCTATCGACCGTCGAGCGGCGAATGGTGGCTCAATCGTTCGACTGCCGGAGTTGTCGCCGTGTCATTCGGCACTTCGACCGACAAACCCGCAGCCGGCGATTTTACGGGCGACGGCAAGACGGATATCTGTTTCTGGCGACCGGCGAGCGGCGAATGGTTTATCCTGCGCTCGGAAGACAGTTCGTTCTATTCGGTTCCGTTCGGCGCTTCGGGCGATATTCCGGCGGCGGGAGATTTTGACGGCGACGACAAATTCGATACGGCGGTTTTTCGTCCTTCGGGTTCGACCTGGTACGTCAACCGTTCGACCGCCGGTTTGCTGATTCAGCAGTTCGGGATTTCGACCGATACGCCGGTTCCGGCGGCGTTCGTACCGTAATTTACCTTTGTATAAAAGCGCCGCGCGTGAGCTGGAATTCACACGCGGCGCTTTTTTTCGTTCTGAAAATCATTTCGTCATTCTCTATTCTCTGCGGCAAAATATTTTGTAAAATTTGCGGTATAATACTGGTTTAAATATGAATAAAATAGCTCTGGCAATTCACGGCGGCGCGGGAACGATTTTGAGGTCGGAAATGACCGCCGAACTCGAACGGGAATATCGCGACGGTCTTCAAAACGCTTTGCAGAAAGGCTTCGACATTTTGAAAAAAAACGGCTCGGCGATGGATGCTGTCGAAGCGGCGACGATCGAATTAGAGGATTTTCCGCTTTTTAACGCCGGTCGCGGCGCGGTCTTCACGCACGAAGGAAAAAACGAGATGGACGCCGCGATTATGGACGGCGCAAATCTCAGGGCGGGCGCGGTCGCATTTCTTAGAAACGTCAAAAACCCGATAAAACTGGCGCGGCTCGTGATGGAACGCACCGAACATATTCTGCTTGCCGGAAACGGCGCGAACGAATTCGCGCGCGAAATGAACGTCGAATTCGAAGACGACGCTTATTTTTTCACCGATTTCCGCTACGAACAGTTGTTAAAAGCCCGCGAAGCCGGCGTCGTCCGGCTCGATCACACGGCGGACGACGCAGGAATCATCGAAGAAACCGAGAATCCTGATACCGACAAACCCGCAATCCGCAATCCCAAATCCGCAATGGGCACTGTCGGCGCGGTCGCCTGCGATTTTCAGGGAAATCTCGCCGCTGCGACCTCGACCGGCGGAATGACGAACAAAAAATTCGGGCGCATCGGCGACACGCCGATCATCGGCGCGGGAACTTACGCCGAAAACGAATCCTGCGCCGTTTCGTGCACCGGACACGGCGAATATTTTATGGCGGGCGTGACGGCTTTCGACGTCGCGGCAAGAATGAAATATAAAGCCTTAAAGTTAGAAGACGCGGCGCGCGAAACAGTCGAAAATCTCACGCGAATCGGCGGCGAAGGCGGATTTATCGCCGTTGACGCACAGGGCAACGTCGCGCTGCCGTTCAATTCCGACGGAATGTACCGCGGATTCATTAAAGCAGACGGCGAAATTGTTGTCGAAATTTACAAATAAAACCAGCCACGAACAAACACGCGCATTTCACGAAAATTCTTTTTAATTTATTTCGTGTTTTTTTCGTGTTTGTTCGTGGCTCAACTTCCTATTCAACGTGAGTATTGGATAAGGCGGAACGCCGTCATCCTGACGGCACAGCGTTTGAAAAACGCTCAAACGGTTCATTTATATTAAAGATTCCTGTCAATCGCGACGTTTGACGCCGCTTTCAGCGACGTGTGCCGTCAGGATGACGGCGTTCCTTTCTTATCCAATACTCACGTTAAATTAGTTTTTCGCAGAACAAATTAAAAAACAAAACGTCCTTTAATTTATTCTCACATAACTTTTATTAATTTTGCCCGCGCCGCGCTCTGTGTTATGATTTTGCCGAAATCATTTGAGTTTACACGCTTAATAGTCAGTTTCTGCGATGGACAAACCATACACAATCGAGTGCGAAGACCGCGGCGAATATTTATACTTTCTGGTCGGCGGCGGAAAACTGTCAGCCGAAATCGCCGCCGCCTACTGGCGCGAGATCGCGCACGAATGTTTTAAGGCGAAAAAGCTCAAAATAATGATCGAAAAAAACTTTCGCGAAACCGTCTCGCCCGCCGAAATGCTGCAAATGGGCGAATATCTCGGCTATCTCCTGCCGACCTTCAAAGTCGCCTTCCTCGACCGCCACAAAAACGAGGACATCAACGAACTCGGCAAACGAATCGCCCGCAACAAAGAAGTCATTATGCAAATCTTCGACAACCGCGAAGAAGCCGAACAATGGCTGCTTGTCAATTAACGACGCCAAACAATAACTTTTTCCAATTTACATTAAATTGAGGTATTATATTCCGCGAAACTTACAACTTTTCCTGAATCATTTCTTTGTCGGTTAATTATGCAGAAACGACTTCCTTTAGCGAGAAATACGCTGTTGAATGAAAAATACAGAGTAACGAATCTTCTCGGAAAGGGAGGTTTCGGATCGGTTTACGAAGCGGTCACGAAATTCGGTTCGTCCGTCGCGATTAAAGAAACATATCTCAGTGAAGAAGATTCTCAAACAAGTTTCGAACGCGAGGTAAAACTTCTTGCAAAACTCGAACACGAAGATTTTCCGCGCGTTTACGAGCATTTTGTCGAAGATTTTGACGACGATAAGAGACATTACCTCGTAATGGATTTGATTCGCGGAAACGATCTCGGAGAAATGCTTTTTAAGAGACGCAAGCCATTTGAAATCGAGACGGTTTTAGATTGGGCTGACCAGATTCTCGACGCGCTGGAATATCTGCATTCGAAAAAAATAATTCACCGCGACATTAAACCGGAAAATATCAAACTCACTCAAAAAGGAAGAATCAAGATCATTGATTTGGGAATCGCGAAGGGCAATATTGACGGCGATATGCAGGACACGAACCCGCACACGAGCATCCGCGCCGCCACCCCGAACTATGCGCCGCTCGAACAGATTTTAAAGGTTGATTTTACGAGTTTTCAAATGCTTTGCGTGAGCTTTGAAAGCAAGGCGATCGAATACGGACATAAAAACACCGATGCCCGAAGCGACATTTATTCGGTCGGCGCGACGATTTATCATTTGCTGACAAATACTTTACCCGTCAGCGCTCACATCCGTGCTTTATCTATCTGGACCGGAAACCCTGACAATCTGCTTCCCGCGCATGAAGTTAATTCCGAAGTGCCGCCTGAAATCTCGAATATTCTGCAAAAGTCTCTCGCGGTAGATTTAAATGATCGCTTTAAGACGATATCCGATCTTAGAAAAGCTCTAACTCAAGCCGCCGAAGAATACCGGATGCAGCTTACATTAATCAAGGACCTTGAAAAAAACAGGCAAACTGAGCTTGAAAGAGAGCAAAAACATAGAGAGGAACTTGAAAATCTCAACCGGAGACTCGTCAGAGAATGGAACGAAAAGCTCGAAGAGGAAAGAAAATATAACAGTCAAGATTCCTACAATATATTAACTTTGATTGATTCCTATAAAAATTTAATATTCGGCGAAAAAACCTGCACCATTGATCGGGTTTTAGAATTAGAGAATTCGGGCGGTTCAAAAATTTTAAATGAGCTGGAAAAATTTTTCATCAAAAGACGCGAATTAATTAATACGATCGAAACGGCTTTTACCTCCTGCTTAAACTGCGGGCAAATGGTATCCAACACTTTCTACGCTGCGCATATTTGCCAAGCAGAAGCTGAACCGGATGATTTTATTTCGGCGAAAACTACTGATGTGCTGCCTGATATTTCGGGATATGAATTGATCGAACGGCTCAACAACAGATCGGACGAAATCTTTCGTTATCTGGCAGTCTCGCTTGTTGATAAACGGGAGGTTTTAATAAGTGTTTGTCCTTTAGTCGGCGAACAAAATCCTAAACGATTCCTACGAGAAGTAGAGATCATAAAAACCCTGCGTCAGCAAAATATCGTGAGTTATATGGGCAGCGGAAAATACAGCATTAATCAAGTTGATTACTTTTACCATATTACGGAGTATTTCGAAGGAGTCGAAGTATCGGAACTGGCTAAAAGCCTCGGCGGAAAACTGTATTATACGGAAGTCGTGGCGATTATCGAACAGGTGCTTTACGCGCTTCAATACATCCACACGAAGGGCATCGTTCATCGAAATATAACGAAAAACAATATATTAGTTAAAAATGGGAGACTCATTACCGGTCAAAAAACTCCAAAGCCGATCGTAAAGTTAACCGGATTCAGTCTGGCGAAGTTTTTTACCCTTCCGGATGATATAACCAGTACCAGCGACTTTGTTCCTACAATAGAGACTATGTCGCCCGAGCAACTTAAAAATGTAAATGAGTCGCGACCGTCAGCGGATATTTATGCTGTTGGAATGGCGGCTTATTACCTTCTGACCGGTGAGCATCCGCTCGGACTAAGTAAACGTGCGGGCATTGGCGAAACTGTCAAAGCGATTTTCGAAGCGCCCGTGATTCCGATTCGCGAAAGAAATCCCAACGTCCCGGTGAGACTCGCCGCCGCCATCGAAACCGCGCTCAACAAAGAAGTCGGAATGCGCTGGAGTTCAGCCAGCGATATGCGCAACGCCATTCTGCGCACCGTCAGTGGTTTTTAAGTTCTGTAAAGAATCAATCGTAATCCGTAATTCGTCAATCGTAATCGAATTAATAGGACTTGGCGAAAATGACGCGTTTTGCCGAATCTTTGCCGGAGTAGACGCATTTTCCGGTTTGTTCGATGCTGTTGAAAGGGATGCAGCGAATCGTCGCTTTCGTTTCGTTTTTGATCGCTTCCTCGGTTTCGGGCGAGCCGTCCCAATGCGCCATCACGAAGCCGCCTTTTTCGATCTGCGCACGGAAATCGTCCCATGTGTCAACGACGAACGTGTTTTCTTCGCGAAAGGTCATCGCTTTTTCGTAGATGCTCGCTTGAATTTCGTCCAGAAGATTCGCGATATAATCGGCGATGCCTTCGATCGGAAGAGATTCTTTCGTCAAAGTATCGCGGCGTGCGACTTCGACCGTTCCCGCTTCGAGATCGCGCGCACCCAAGCCCAAACGCACGGGCACGCCTTTGAGTTCGTATTCCGCAAACTTCCAGCCCGAACGCTGTTTGTCGTCGTCGTCGTATTTCACGGAAATTCCCTTCGCTTTGAGTTCGGCGATGATCGGATCGACCTTTGCCGAAATCGCCGCCAAATCTTCGGGCGTCTTGTGAATCGGAACGATCACGACCTGAATCGGGGCGAGCTTCGGCGGCAGGACAAGTCCGTTATCATCGGAATGCGCCATAATCAGCGCGCCCATCAAACGAGTCGAAACGCCCCACGAAGTCGCCCACGCGTATTCGAGCTGACCTTCTTTGCTGGTAAATTTCACGTCGAACGACTTGGCGAAATTCTGCCCCAAAAAGTGCGAAGTTCCGGCTTGCAGCGCTTTTCCGTCCTGCATCAGGGCTTCGATGCAATACGTTTCGACCGCGCCAGCGAATCGTTCGGACGGAGTTTTGACGCCCTGAATAACGGGCATCGCCATCCATTCTTCCGCAAACGTCGCGTAAACGCCGAGCATCCGTTCGGTTTCCTCGATGGCTTCCTGCGCGGTCGCGTGCGCCGTGTGACCTTCCTGCCATAAAAACTCGGCGGTGCGCAAAAAGATACGCGTACGCATTTCCCAGCGGACGACGTTGCACCATTGATTGATGAGCAAAGGAAGATCTCGCCACGACTGAATCCAGCCTTTGTAGGTGTTCCAGATCACGGCTTCGGAAGTCGGACGAATGATGAGTTCCTCTTCGAGCTTCGCCGCCGGATCAACGATCAAACCTTTGCCGTCCGGGTTGCTTTTCAAACGGTAATGCGTCACGACGGCGCATTCTTTGGCAAAACCTTCGGCGTGTTCTTCTTCTTTTTCGAGAAACGATTTCGGCACGAAAAGCGGGAAATATGCATTTTGATGCCCGGTCGCCTTGAACATATCGTCGAGCGCGCGCTGCATTTTTTCCCAGATCGCAAAGCCGTACGGTTTGATCACCATACAGCCGCGCACGGCGGAATTTTCCGCCAGATCGGCGCGTTTGACGATCTCGTTATACCATTCCGAATAATTTTCGCTTCGTTTTGTAATTCCTTTAGCCATAAAATTTTTCACCACGGAGACCGGGGAGAGACAGAGTTTTGCCGGTCAAAAACTAGAATGATACGGTAAATTTTTGAAAGAAACAAAGCAGCAAAATTTAAAAAGCCTGCTTCTAAACTCCGTGTCTCGCCGGTCTGTGTGGTAAATTATCTACTTTATGAGCGAATTCAAACTGGATTTTCAAGATACCGCGACTGCTTTTGCCGACAAATCAACATCGGAACTCAAAGAAAAATACCGCCTTTTTAAAATGATGGGTTCGCCGTCGCTGGTCAGCCTCGGCACGAAAATTACGAATTTTGCGCTGACGATCGGCTTGCCCGTCAAAGGTTTGATAAAACTCACGGTCTTCGAGCATTTCTGCGGCGGCGAAAACATCGAAGAATGTCAGCGGACGATCGAAAAGCTCGGTCGTTCAAACATCGGCACGATTCTCGATTATTCGGTCGAAGGCAAATCCGAGGAAGAAGATTTCGAACTGACGAAAGACGAGATCGTCGGAACCATCAAACGCGCCAACGAGGACAAGGACATTCCGTTCGCGGTATTCAAGGTTTCGGGCATCGCGCCCTACGGAACGCTCGAAAAAGTCAGCGCGGGAATCGAACTGCCGGAAAAAAGCAAGCTCAAATGGGAACGCATCAAGGCGCGCGTCGAAGAAATCTGCCGTTACGCTCACTCGCTCGATCAGCCCGTTTTTATTGACGCCGAAGAAACATGGATTCAAAATGCGATCGATCTGCTGGCGGAATTGATGATGGAAAAATACAATCCGGAAAAGCCGATCGTTTTTACGACGATTCAGCTTTACCGCGCCGACGCTCTTGAATTCCTGAAAAAATCGCACGCCAAAGCAGTCGAAAAGGGTTTTATCTACGCCGTCAAACTCGTGCGCGGCGCTTATATGGAAAAAGAACGCGAGCGCGCCGAGGAGATGAATTACCCGTCGCCGATCCAGCCTGACAAAGCCGCGACCGACCGCGATTATGATGCGGCGGTCGCGTATTGTCTCGACAATATCGAAACGCTCGCTTTCGTCGCCGGAACGCATAACGAAAAAAGCGTCCAGAATCTCGCGCAGATGATGGAGCAGAAAGGCATTTCGCACGATCACCCGCGCGTTTTCTTTTCGCAGCTTTACGGAATGAGCGACAATTTATCTTATGTGCTCGCGAAAAACGAATACAACGTCTCGAAATACGTTCCCTACGGTCCGGTCAAAGACGCCGTGCCTTATCTGATTCGCCGCGCCGAAGAAAACACGAGCGTACAGGGAATGATGAGCCGTGAGTTGCTTTTGATTGACCGCGAACTGAAACGGCGAAAAGCCTAGCAATTTGGGATTTCGGATTTCGGATTTCGGATTTTACTTTGTAGGAAATTTGATAAGCCATCTGTTTTCCGAAAAGCAACGAACTTTTGAAAAGTTAGTGCCGTATAACTTTACGGTTTGGGGAAATGGAACAAATCCGAATTCCCAAATTCCAAATCAAAATATGTTTTGTCCGAATTGCGGAAAATCCGACCAGAAAATCGAAACCTACTGCCGCCAGTGCGGAGTGTTTCTGCCCGATTTCAGTAAAGTCAAACCGCGTGAAACAACGCCCGAAGCGCATTTGAATGCCAATCTGGTGCTCAACGTGATGACGGCGATCGCGAGCTTGACGCTCGCGATTCTGCTCTACTCATTTTTTCTCGGGAAAGCCGATACGCCCGTGATTATTTACATTACCGCCGGATTTTTAACCGCGATGTTCGCGTGGCAGGCGCAGGTTTTTATACGAAATTTGAAACTGCGGAAACATTTTAAGAACCGGAAGGGATTTGCCGATCAATCGGAAATCGAAACACCCGAGCTTAGCGCGAAACCTACCCGCGAACTTTTGCCCGAAGCCGATTTCACCAATCACGTTCCCACAAGCGTCGTCGAAAAAACCACAAGAAAGTTAAAAATTAAAAGTTAAAAGTTAAAAGTTGGAATCCTTAACAATTAACAATTAACAATTAACAATTATCGAAGTCCGAGCATCAGGCGAATCGAGCGGTCGGAGATTTCCGCCGTCAGGTTTTGCCGCCAATCTTCGAGCGGTTTTAGTTCTTCGTCGGTCAACGGAGCGTTCGACATTCGCGCCGTCTGCGTGGCTTCGAACGCGCGAGTCGTGAGCGCGACGTGCGGAATGCTGACAGTCAGCGAATACGACACGGCAATCGCCGCGTCAGCCGTTTCGACATCGAAAAACAACTCGTTAAAAGCAGCCAGATGCCAAACCCGCTCGCCGCCCTCGTCGTCAATCGCCAGAATTCGCAGCAAACCGTAACCGCTCTCAACCTGAAAAACCAAATAATCACCCGCCTGAAACTTTTGCGACATATCAAAAAGATTAGCATAAACGGTTTGAAGACAAAATATCGGGCGATGAGCGTTTCGGCGACGACAGCGATTTTTATGAGGGAACGGGTCGCTTTCGTGAATCGGAAAAGAGATCGGGGTTGACGCTTCGAAAGAAGTCGGAAGAAAATAAAGCGTAGATTTATAAAACGCGGGAGCAAAAAACTCTCGCCTTTTTCGTTCTCTTTTGCAGAATCTAAAAACTTATGAAGAAAACTTTACTAATTTACGCTTTTATCGGATCGTTTTTCGGCTTTTTCGGCGCGGTCGGGGTTTCGGCGCAGAAGGCTTATGTTTGGAGCGGCGTGTGGAATGTGCCGTCGCGGTTTACGCCTTCGACTTTGACGATCTCGCCGGTCAAGGCTTCGGCGTTTCACTTTAAGATCGAAGCGATGAACGGCGCGAATATGGGCGAAATTTCGGGCACCGCGAAAATCTCGGGCAATCGCGCTTTTTTCGACGACCGCGTTTCGAACAAAAACGGATCGGAAAAATACGGCTGCACCTTAACTTTCCGGCATAAGGGAACGTTTATTGACGTTGATATGACCGACGAATGTTTCTCTTACGCGGGCAGCGGCGTGTATTTTAAAAACAAATATTACAAGGGCAAGCCGACGCCGGCGGAAAACGATTTCGTCTATCTCGAAGTTTTTCCCGACGCGGCGCTCGACAACAAATTCAAGGCGCTCGTCGGCAAAGATTACGAGCGTTTTCTCAATTCGTTTCACCAGATAATTCCCGGAGAAGATTTGGACGAATTAGGCGCGAAAGTCTTTTCGGCGTGCGTGCGCGGAATTTGCCCGTTCACCGCCGGAATCATTATGTACGACCCGAAAGGCAACATCTGGGCGGCGGTTTTGGACGACAGCGCGCCGGAAAATATCTTTGCCTATTACTATACAAATTCGCCCGACTGGACGAACAAACTTCCCGAAACGATCAATAAATGGGTCACCGAAAAGCGCGATTTTAACGACGACAAACTGACGGTCATTTTCAAAATAAGAAGTAAAACAATTTAATATTTTAGTCGCGGATAAACGCGGACCAGCGCGGATCGGAATTTATTTCATTTACCTGGCGACTTTGCGCCTTTGCGGGAGAAAACATTTCCCGCAAAGGCGCAAAGTCGCTAAGAGGAAAAGAAATTATTTCTGATAAAAATATTGTTTTAATCCGCGAAATTCGCGGCTAAAATAAAATCTGTTCTCTGCGTCTTTGCGTCTTCGTGCCTTCGCGTTAAAATCTCTTAAAATTATGAACAACGAACTAAATTACGAAAAAATGCTCGCGGTCGCGATCGAAGAAGCGAAAACGGGTTTAGCCGAAGGCGGAATTCCGATCGGCGCGGCGCTCTTTGACAAAGACGGAAACCTTCTCGGGCGCGGGCATAATCGCCGGATACAGGAAGACGACCCATCGGTTCACGGCGAAACGGACGCTTTTCGAAAAGCCGGCAGACAACGCTCGTATCGCGACAAGATAATGGTCACGACGCTCGCGCCGTGCTGGTATTGTTCGGGGCTCGTCAGGCAGTTTAACATCGGCACGGTCATCGTCGGCGAATCGGTCAATTTCGACGGCGGCGTCGAATGGCTCAAAGAAAACGGCGTCGAAGTGATTGACCTCGATTCCGCCGAATGCATCGCGATGATGAGTGATTACATCGCTGCTAATCCCGAAATCTGGAACGAAGACATCGGGGAATAATGGTTAATGGTTAATTGTTAATGGTTAATTAAGTAAATCTGCAAAATAAATTTGAATAAGTTAGAGTTACGCCTTGAGGCGTGAAGGAGCGGCTCGATAGGCAGCGCGCAATAAAAACTCGCGGCTTCGTCTTGAGGCGAAACGCTGCTCAAGCCTCAAGGCGTAACTCGAACCGATTGATTAATTCTGCACGACTACTTACGTTTCTGTGAATGGTTAATTACGTTTCAATAGAATAAAGTACTCTGCGAATAAAGTATTCTGCTTAAAGCTTCAGCCTAAATTAACCATTAACCATTAATATTATTATGTCGTTTCGAAACTCACAAAAAAGTGTGGCGATTGCGATCGTTACCTGGAACAGCGCGCGGGAAATTGCCGATTGTCTTGCGCCGCTCGAAGCTTTGCCCGAAAATTGGCAGGTTTGGGTTGCCGACAACGCTTCGGCGGACGAAACCGTCAAACTTATCAAAGAAAAATTTCCGTTCGTTAAGATCATTGCGAACAATGATAATCGCGGGTTTGCCGAAGCCTGCAACCAGATTGCCGTCGCGTCCGTCACGGATTTCGTGCTTTATCTCAACCCCGACGCGATCGCCGCGCCGGTCGAGCTTGAAAAAGCGCTTAATGAAATTACGGCAAACGAGCAGATCGGCGTTCTGGGCGTCAAAATAACCGACGAAACCGGCGATTTGCATAAAACGTGTTTTAAGTATCCGACGCTTTTCAACAGTTTTATTGAAAAACTAAATTTTTATCGCTTATTAACGGCTAAACAAAAGCGTGAATTTCTGCTCGGCGATTATTTCGATCATCAATCTTCGCGCGAAACCGATTGGCTCGTCGGCGCGTTTATGCTCTCGCGTCGCGAAGCGATCGAAAAGGTCGGCGGAATTCCCGAAGATTATTTTCTATTTGCTGAAGACCTCGATTTTTGTTACCGCGTCCGGCAGGCGGGTTATAAAATATGGTTTTACGCCGATGCGCAAATCGTTCATAAAGGCAATCAAAGCGCCGGTCAAATGCCTTCCGAGTGGCGCGTCGAGCGCACGGTTTTGAGTAAATATGCCTTTTGTTTTATCCATTTCGGCTGGCTTCGAACGCGGCTCATACAATTATTGGATTTGACCGGAAATTATCTCGATTCGGCGATCGTACATTTACGCAAGCCTGATTCAACATTTGCATCGGAAGCAAAAATCTACCGCAAATTTACAAAAAAAGCGTTAAAAATGAGCCGCGCGGAGATTTTTAACCTGCTTCGGAAGCGTCCCGAAAATGCGTGAAAAAAAGCGCAAGTTGAACGACTTTCTAATTAGTCCTAAAATAAAATTATGCAGTCATGCTATAAATTTATCTTAGAGGAATATAAATGTCAGATTTAAGAGAAGCAGTTATCATCAGCGCGGCGCGAACGCCGACCGGAAAATTTCAGGGATTGTTAAAACCCTTTTCAGCCACGGATTTAGGCGCGCTCGCGATCAAAGAAGCGGTCAAACGCGCCGGAATCAGTGAAGCGGACGTTGACGAAGTTATTATGGGCTGCGTCGTGCAGGCTGGTCTCGGACAGGCTCCGGCGCGGCAGGCGGCGCTCAAAGCCGGACTTCCGCCCGAAGTTTCGGCGCTGACCATCAATATGGTGTGCGGTTCGGGGCTTCGCGCCGTTTCACTGGCGGCGCAGGCGATTCGTCTCGGCGACGCCGAATTCGTCGTCGCAGGCGGAATGGAATCAATGTCGAACATTCCGTATGCGATGCCGCAAGCGCGCGACGGTTTCAGAATGGGCGACAACAAGGTCGTCGATCTGATGATAAGCGACGGTCTGTGGTGCCCGTTCGAAAACTGGCACATGGGCAACACGGGCGAGGTCGTCGCCGAAAAGCACCAGATTTCGCGCGAAACGCAGGATGATTTTGCTTATAATTCGCATCGCAAAGCAAACGAGGCGCGTGAAAAAGGTTATTTCAAAGACGAAATCGTGCCGGTCGAGATTCCGCAGAAAAAAGGCGATCCGATCATTCTCGATTACGACGAACCGGTTCGACCGGAAACGACCGTCGAGGCTTTAAGCAAACTGAAACCGGCGTTCAAAAAAGACGGCGGAACCGTCACGGCGGGCAATGCTCCGGGCGTCAACGACGGCGGCTCGGCGCTCGTCGTGACATCGGCGGCAAAAGCGGCGGAACTCGGCATCGAGCCGCTGGCGCGCATCGTTTCTTACGCAACCTCCGGCATCGAGCCGAAATATATTATGCTCGCGCCGGTCGAAGGCGTTCGCCGCGCGGTTAAAAAAGCCGGTTGGGAACTTTCGGACGTCGAATTGTTCGAGCTGAACGAAGCGTTTTCGGTGCAGGCTCTCGGCGTGATGAAGGAACTCGGCATCAATCCGGATTTCGTCAACGTCAACGGCGGCGCGGTCGCGATGGGACACGCGATCGGCAATTCGGGCAGCCGCGTTTTAACGACTCTGCTTTACGAGATGAAACGGCGCGGCGCGAAAAAAGGCGTCGCCGGTTTGTGTCTCGGCGGCGGCAACTCGGTCGCGATGGCAGTTGAAAGAATGTAATTATTTAGCCACGAATAGCACGAATAACACGAATGATTTTTAGAATTTTTGTGTTATTCGTGTTATTTGTGTTATTCGTGGCTAATCTTTTATTTGAGGAAAATATAAAATGAGTGAAATTATCGGAATTATCGGCGCGGGAACGATGGGCAACGGGATTGCGCAGACTGCCGCCGCGAGCGGTTTTGATGTCGTTTTGTGCGACATCGAGCAGGATTTTGTTGATAAAGGCTATCAGAATATCGTTAAAAGCCTTGATCGTTTCGTGAAAAAGGAAACAATGACCGGAGACCGGAAAGCGGAAGTTCTCGGGCGCATCAAAACGACCACGAAAATCGAGGATTTGGAAGACTGCACGCTGATCGTCGAAGCGGCGACGGAAAATTTCGAGGTGAAAAAGCAGATTTTTCAAAAATTGGACGAAATCACTTCGGAAGAATGTATTCTCGCGTCGAATACTTCTTCGATCTCGATCACGAAAATCGCCGCCGTGACCTCGCGCCCCGACAAAGTTATCGGGATGCATTTTATGAATCCGGTTCCTTTGATGAAGCTCGTCGAAGTGATTCGCGGCATCGCGACGAGTGACGAAACTTACGCGAAAGTTAAGGAAATGTCCGAAACGATGGGCAAAACGCCGCTCGATTGTCAGGATTTTCCGGGCTTTGTCGCCAACCGCATCCTTCTGCCGATGATTAACGAAGCGATCTACGCGCTCTATGAAGGCGTCGCGACGCGCGAGAGCATCGACGGCATTATGAAGCTCGGCATGAATCATCCGATGGGACCGTTAACGTTAGCGGATTTTATCGGTCTCGATGTTTGTCTCGCGATTTTGCGGGTGATGCACGAGGGTTTGGGCGACCCGAAATATCGTCCGTGCCCGTTGCTCGTCAAGATGGTTGACGCCGGCTGGCTCGGTCGCAAATCGGGCAAAGGTTTTTACGAATACAATCAATAATTCAGGTTAAATTTTTAGCCGCGGATGAACGCAAATTTCGCGAATTAAAGCGATAAATTGTTAGCAATATCTTTCTTTGAAACTTAGCGACTTTGCGTCTTTGCGGGAGAAAATATTCCCGCAAAGACGCAAAGTCGCTAAGAAATCAAAAGATTAAATCCGTGAAATCCGCGTTCATCCGCGGCTAAAATTTCTTAAAATCAAAGGAGAAAATTCAATGTTTAAATCACTATTCAAGAAATTGGGTTTCGGGAACGTTTCGGTTGACGCGCGTCTTCGCGGCGCGGTGCAGCAGGGCGGAGTTTTGGAGGGCGACGTTTTTATCACCGGCGCGGACGACGCAACGACGATCGATGAGCTTTACCTGCGCGTCGTTGCCGAATACACGAAGGAATCCGATGAACACAACTCGACCGAGCGCAGCACATTGGTCGAGCATAAACTTTTCGACCGTTTCCTGATTCAGCCGCGCGAGCAAAAGAGCGTTCCGTTCGGCATACAGCTTCCATTTGAAACGCCGGTCACGACGATGGGTTACAACCGCGTCTATTTGCAGACGGCGGCTGAAACGAGCGCGATGTTCGACCCGAACGATACGGATTATCTCGAAGTTCACCCGCATCAGCACACGCAGCAGGTTTTGAACGCGATCAGCGCCGTCGGCTTTCAATTGTTTAAGGTTGACTGCGAATATGCGCCGCGCTTCGGCGGGCGGTTTCCTTTCGTCCAGGAATTCGAATTTAAACCGACGGGCGAATTTCGCGGGCGTTTAGACGAACTCGAAGCCTATGTGCGCCCGAATCCGAACGGCGTCGAGATCGTTTTTCAGATCGATAAACGCGGCGGATTTTTCGGCGAAATGTTCGGCACCGACGAACGTTACGCAACTACAAATTTAAGCGTAATGGATTTGCAGAACCCGAATCTGCCGTCCGTTTTGCACAATCTGATTAATCAAAGAATGTAATTAATTTCAAAATAAGACCGGAGCAATCATCTGCTCCGGTCTTATTTTTCGAACGGCGAAAATTATTATTGAGCTTCCGCTATTTGAAAGTAACATTCCGCCAAACGGAAACACGCTTCCGCCAAATGGTTTTGACCTTCCGCCACTTTGAATCGTCTTTCCGCAACGCATAAATAACGACTGACAACATTATTCTTTTAATTGCGCGCGGGTTTTGATAATCTGTTTTGCGACAAGTTTTGATCCATCTGCCGCTCGCGAGCGCGAATCAAAAACCTTGCTTGACGCTTTTGCGTATAAAGCGGGGATAGATCATCCGATAGAAAAAAATATGAAAAAAATCAACCTGTTTTTTGCAGTGTTTGCATTCGCGCTGGCGGTTTGTCCGGCGGCGTTCGGGCAGGCGCGGATCACGCCGATGAATATTAAGCAGCGCACTCTGCCGAACGGCTTGCGCGTCGTTTCATTGCTCGACAATTCAAGCCCGACGGTTTCGATTCACGTCTGGTACAACGTCGGCTCGAAAGACGATCCGCAGGGACGTTCGGGTTTCGCGCATATGTTCGAACACATGATGTTCAAATCCACCAAGAATATGAAAAGCGAGATGCTCGACCGCCTGACCGAAGACGTCGGCGGCTACAACAACGCTTCGACTTACGACGATTTTACGAATTATTACGAGGTCGTGCCGTCGAATTATCTCGAACCGCTGCTCTGGGCGGAAGCCGAGCGAATGGTCAATCTCAATGTGGACGAAAAAACATTTTCGTCCGAGCGCGACGTTGTTAAAGAAGAATTCCGCCAGCGAATTTTGGCGAATCCTTACGGGATGCTGTTCGGGCAATATCTCGAAAAACTTTCGTTCACGACGCATCCGTATCGGCGTCCGGGCATCGGCAATCTCGACGAATTGAGCGCCGCGACGCCCGCAGACGCGCGCGAATTTTACCAGATGTATTATCGCCCGGACAACGCGGTTTTGATCGTCGTCGGCGATTTCGACCCGGCAAAATTCGACGTTTGGACGAACAAATATTTCGGCAAGATCAAGACGAACAAATCGGCGATTCCGCGCGTGACGGCAATCGAACCCGAACGCACGAGTGAAAAACGCCACATGATGACCGCGCCGAACGTTCCTTTCCCGGCGGTCGCGATCACTTATCTCGCGCCGACTTCGAAAGACCGGGACGTTCCGGCTTTGAAAATCGCCGAAACGATTCTCGCGGGCGGCGAAAGCGCGCGGCTTTATCAATCGCTCGTTTATCGGCAGCAAATCGCGCAGGAAGCCGCTTTTTCCGCCGACATTCGCGTTGATCGCGGTCTGCTTTATTTTGTCGCCATCGCGTCGGAAGGCAAAACGCCCGAAGAACTCGAAAAATCTCTGCTCGCCGAATTAGCGCGAATCCAAAGCTCGCCGGTCACGGCAAACGAGCTCGCAAAAGCGAAAAACCAGCTTATCACCCGGACGCTTCAGGAACGCGAACAAAACGACGGCAAAGCGCTCGCCATCGAACGCGCGATTGCCTATGAAGGCGACGCCAACTCGGTCAATACCGACATTCAAAGACTCCAAGCGGTAACCATTGCCGATGTTCAGCGCGTGATGAAAAAATACTTCACCGACCAAAACCGCGTCGTCATTTATTATCAGAAAGGAGGCGACGTTAAATAATATGAAATTCCAAAAGTTTATTAGTTTGCTGAGTGTTTTATCCATTTTCGCAGCTTCAATCGTCGCGCAGACCGAAAATCCGCCGACGCCGTCTACGCCGCGCACGGCGAAAATTCCGCTGGTTGTCGAAAAGAAACTGCCGACCGGTTTGAAAATTGCAACCGTTCAGCGGCAGAACGTTCCGCTCGTGACTGTTCAGCTGCTCGTCAGAACTGGCGCGAACGGCGAGGAAGCCGAAAAAGCCGGACTCGCGAATTTGACCGCCTCGATGCTCACAAAAGGCACGAAGACGCGCACCGCGACGCAGATTGCCGAACAGATTGAATTTCTCGGCGGCTCGATTTCATCGGGCGCGGGCTGGAACAATTCCGTTTTAACGATCACCGTGATGAGCGACAAACTGGACGCGGCGCTCGCGATCATGGCGGACACGGCTTTAAACCCGAAGTTCGATCAGGAAGAACTGAAATTATTAAAATCGCAGACGCTCGACGGTCTCGCATACAACCTGACGCAGCCCGGTTTTCTCGCGAGTTATGTGTCGAGCAAATATTCATTCGGCGAGCATCCGGCGGGCGGAACGCCTGAAACGGTTCAAAAAATCACGGTCGCAGACATCGCGCAATTTAAAAAACAAAACTACATTCCCGAAGATTCGGTTTTGATCTTTACCGGCGACATTACGAGTATCCGCGCCAACGCGCTGGCGCAAAAGCATTTCGGACGCTGGCGTAATCTCAACAAAAAAATCGCTACCATGGAAGACGATACATATCTCGACCCGCCGAAAGACGCGTCCGGTACGAATCAGCCGACTGTTCCGCAACCGCTTCTAAGGAGAATTCTGGTCGTTGATCTGCCTGATTCCGGACAGGCGTCGGTTAATTTCTCGTCATTTATTCCGCAGGGGCGAAGCAATACGTCGCCGAGCGACAACAAGACCGTGTCGAGCGATATATTTTATCCCGCACTTGTCCTTAACTCGGTTTTAGGCGGCGGCTATTCGTCGCGTTTGAATCAGGAAATCCGCATCAAACGCGGCTTGAGCTACGGCGCGGGAAGCAGTTTCGCGTGGCGTTTTAACACATCGAATTTTTCGACCCGCACGCAGACCAAAAACGAATCGGCAGCAGAAGTTGCAGAATTGGTTCTGGCTGAAATCAAGAAATTATTTGATTCAAACATCGCGGCAACCGAACTGGCTCCGCGCAAGTTGGTTTTAACCGGCGATTTCGGTCGCGAACTGGAAACGACCGCCGGACTGGCGAACGCGGTTGCCGCGCTCTACACGTATGAGTTGCCGCTTGGCGATCTAAATGCACATATTCAAAACGTCAACGCCGTGACGGATGCGCAAATCAGAACCTTTGCCAACGATTCGTTGAAATACGGCGACATCATTATTGTCGGTGATTACAAGATTTTCAAGGACGATCTGGCAAAACGCTTTCCGAATGTGAAAATCGAAGTCGTCAAAGCCGACGAGCTCGATCTGAGCAAGGATAATTTGCGAAAATAGTTACTTTTTAACGCAAAGACGCAAAAACGCAGAGCCGCAAAAAAAGGTTTTTATAAATTCTTTGCGGCTCTGCGTTTTTGCGTTTAATAATTGTTTACGAAAACTTATCTTTTATCACTTGAGTCTTGTTAAATGCTTTGTTTGAATAGAGTTTAGTAAACTCGTTATTATGCACAAGAATTTACGTTCTTTTATCGAACAGCTCAGGCGCGAAGACGAATTGACGGAAATCGAGACGGAAGTTGATCCGTATCTCGAAATCGCCGAAATCCATCGCCGCGTGATTGATGAGCAGGGAAAAGCTTTACTCTTTAAAAACGTCAAAGGCTCGCCTTATCCGGTCATCACGAATATGTTCGGAACGGCGAAGCGGATTGACATCGCGTTCGGCAAAAAACCGCAGGAACTCGTCAAAAAAGCGGTCGAAGCCGTCGAAGTTCTTCTGCCGCCCAAACCGAAAGAGCTTTGGAAATTTCGCGATCTGGCGTTTACGGCGTTAAAGCTCGGCACGAAAAAAGTGCGCCGCGCGCCGGTTTTGGAAGTTCGCGACGAACCGGCTGATCTGGAACAGTTGCCGCTTTTGCAGCTTTGGCACGAAGACGGCGGGCATTTCGTAACCTTGCCGCTCGTTTACACCGAAAGCCCCGTCAACGGAAAGCATAATCTCGGTATGTACCGCATCCAGCGCTACGATAAGCAGACGACCGGAATTCACTGGCAGATCGGCAAAGGCGGCGGTTTTCATTATTTCGAAGCCGAACAGCGCGGAGAGAATTTGCCCGTGACGATTTTTCTCGGCGGTTCGCCGGCGATGATTCTGGCGGCGATCGCGCCTTTGCCCGAAGACGTTCCCGAACTGGTTTTAGCTTCCGTTTTAGCCGACGGGAAGATCGAAACTGCCGAAAATCCGCTCGAAAATCATCATCGCCTGATCGCTGAAGCCGAGTTTGCGATTTGCGGGCGAGTTCAGCCGAATGTCAGAAAGCCGGAAGGTCCGTTCGGCGATCATTACGGTTATTATTCGCTCGTCCACGATTATCCGGTTTTCGAGGCGCAGGCGGTTTTTCACCGCAAGGACGCGATTTTTCCGGCGACGGTCGTCGGCAAACCGCGTCAGGAAGATTTTTTTATCGGCGATTATTTGCAGGAACTTCTTTCGCCGCTTTTTCCGCTCGTGATGCCCGCCGTGAAAGATTTATGGAGCTACGGCGAAACGGGTTTTCACTCGCTCGCGGCGGCGGTCGTCAAGGAACGCTACGCCCGCGAGGCGCTCGGCGCGGGATTTCGGATATTGGGCGAAGGGCAATTATCGCTGACAAAATTTTTGCTTTTGACCGACAAGCCGCAGGATTTACGCGATTTTAAGACGCTTTTCGAGTACATTCTGGAGCGCGTCGAATGGGAAAGCGATTTCTTTATCTTCGACCGCACATCGTTCGACACGCTCGATTACGCATCGGGCAAGATAAATCACGGCTCGAAAGCGATGCTCGTCGGCGTCGGCGAAAAGAAAAGGGAACTCGCGCGCGATTTTAACGGTTCGCTGCCGGTCGGGATCAAAGCGGCAAAGGTTTTCTGCGGCGGCTGTCTTGTTTTGGAAGCGGCGTCGGAATACGAAAAGGATAAAACCCTTGCGGAACGCGTCGCGATGGCGAATAATTTCAACGATTTTCAAATTGTCGTTCTCCACGATTCGATCGAATTTGCGGATTCAGCGGACAAATTTCTGTGGGCAACATGGACGCGGTTTAATCCCTCGACCGATATTTACGCGAAGGAAATCAAGGTCGTCCATAATCATATTTCATACACCGCGCCGGTCGTGATCGATGCGCGAATGAAAACCTGGTATCCGAAGACGGTCGAGCCGCGCGATGATATCGTCAAACTCGTTGACCGGCGCTGGCGTGAATATTTCCCGAAAATATAATGAAAAAACACCTCAAAAAAATGATTTACGTTTTTTTATCGCTTGCCGTTTTCGGGCTGATTTGTCTCGCTTACGCTTATTTTATCGAGCCGTTTCGATTGGTCGTCAACCGGCAGGAAATAAAAATTAAAAACTGGAATCCGGCGCTCAATGGCTTGAAAATCGTCGCGATCAGCGACATTCACGGCGGCTCGCGCGGCGTTACGGAAGAAAAGATTCGCGCCGTCGTCGAACAGGCAAACGCCCAAAACGCCGATTTGATCGTGCTTTTGGGCGATTACGTTTCGCAGCAGCATTTTAACCGGAGTGAATTGAAAATGCCGATCGCGACGATTGCCGATAATCTGAAAGGTTTGCGCGCAAGTCTCGGTGTTTACGCGGTTCTCGGCAATCACGACGGTTGGTACGGCGACGCAAATGTCAAAAGGGAATTGGAGCGCGCCGGAATCACGGTGCTTGGAAACGAGATTAAATCAATCGAAAAGAACGGTCAGAAGTTTCGGCTTTTAGGTTTGAAAGATCATCTGCAACTGAGTTCGTGGATAAATTTCGATAACGAAATTCGCGCCGTCGTCGCTAAAAGCGAGCCGGTCGGCGATTTTATCGTTCTCGAACACAGCCCCGACATTCTCGAAGTTCTCAATTATCACAAAACGCTCGGCAAGGACTTCAAATTGATGCTTTCGGGACACACGCACGGCGGGCAGGTTTGGTTTCCGGTGCTCGGAACGCCGGTCGTGCCTTCAAGCTACGGGCAAAAATATTCTTACGGGCACAAACGCGAAAACGAGATGGATATTTTCGTCACGTCGGGCATCGGCACAAGCATTCTGCCGTTCCGCTTTATGATTCCGCCGGAGATTGCGGTATTGACGATTTCTGCCGAGTAGTGGAGCGGAGGAGCGGAGGAGCAAAGGAGTAGAGGAGTAGAAGAGTGAAAGAGAAAAAATACTCCTTCACTCCTCTTCTACTCTCTTCTACGGTTTTTCGCCGAAACTGATCTGCGCGCGGTATTCGGTAAAATCTATGTTCGTTGTTAACGGAAGAATGTCCCTGCCGGTTTGTAAAAAGCCGTTTTCGCCGCCGGTGAAGACAAATCTCGTATAGTTCGACGCAATTAAACGAGGGTTTTTCTTCATGTCAACTTCCGGTTTGATGATCCCGTTGGCGATTGTGCAATCGCCGAAAACCTCCATTACAATTTGGTTCGCCCGGAAATTTGCGGCTTTTAACCCGCCGAGAACATTGCCGCCGATCGCGACTTTCCATAAAAGCTTCGGCTTTTGTTCGGCGGCGGTGTGAACGTAAAACAAATTGCTCGATTCACAGCCCATCTGGCAGCCGTCGGCGATGATATGCGAAACGGCTTCGTCTTCGTCGTCGCCCGTCAGGTCGAAATAATAGGTTTTTCTCAGTTTGTATTTCGGCAAAGCCGGATTAGTTTCCGAAGCGCCGTTTTTAAGTGTAAAAGTTTTCTCGCCCGCGCCGCGAAAATCGGGAAACGTAAAATTTTTGAAATCAACCTTCGTCAAATCGATCGGATTTTTTTTTCGATTCGGCGTCGGTTTGTTCGAATTGGTTATGACGACCTTTCCCGTATTCGACGCCCTGATCTGGGCGTCTGTTTTGACGTGAACACAACCGGCTGCGAACACGGAAAAAAATATAACCGGAATAAATATTCTCATAAGCGATTCCTCGTTTTTATTTATCTTAACATTACACGAACCGCGTCTAAATTACCATCATTTTTTGCGGGCGTTAAGCCTAAAATCCGGCACATCAGGCTGTAAACATGAATATTCGCAAAAGGTTCCGCCGTGAATCCGCGCTTAAACGCCTCGCCGTGCGCGATAAACGTCGCCTGCATGGATTGGTAACGATTATCGTAGCCATGCGCTCCGCGGGGTTTGTCCGGGTCGGTAACGTCTTTCATCCAGTCTTCGTAACGCTCGTGACTGCTTGTAATCCAGCCTTCCTCCGATGAACAGATGATCGGCGCGACGCGCTTGCCCTGTTTATAGTTCAGGCGTTCGGGAATGTCGGCTTTTTTCCAGCAGGTGGCGTGTTTGAGATTATTGATTTTCGAGATAATCTCGTCCGTTTTACCTTCTTTCGGGAAAATCTGGATGATCTCGTTCGTCCAGATTATTCGTTCGGTCAGATCGAAATTGAAATAATCGTCCAAATAAGTGACATTTTTCAGATTAACCGGCGCCATTCCGTGATCGGAAACGATGATGATATTTACTTTTTGGTCAACGCCGCGCGCTTTCAGACCGCTGACGAGGCGTTCGATGTAGCGGTCGACGTTCCAGACGGCGTATTTCGTTTCTTCGGCGTCGGGCGAAAAAGCGTGTCCGGCGTCGTCAACGTCCGAAAAATAGAGCGTAATCATCGTCGGGCGTTTATCGGCGGGCAGATCGAACCAGCCGAGCGCTTTGTCAACGCGCATTTCCGCCGGAACCGTGCCGTTGTATGCGCGCCAAAAGGTCGGCTGTTCTTCCTTGATTAACGTTTCGGTGCCGACAAAAAAATACGATGCGGCGACTTGTCCTTGTTTTTCCGCCGTCACCCAGATCGGCTCGCCGCCCCACCAGCGCGGGTTTTCGACCTCGCGGCGCTTTGACATCGAAAAAACCGTCCCGAAATCAAAGACGTTGTTTTCGACAATGCCGTGATTCGCCGGGTAAAGCCCGGTCGCGATCGTGTAATGATTCGGGAAAGTCTTGGTCGGAAAAGACGGAATCATCCATTTCGCGCGGACGCCTTCTTTCGCCAGCCGGTTCAAAGTCGGCGGATTGAACTTTTCGAGGTAATCGTAACGAAAACCGTCGAGCGAGATTAAAATCACGGTCGGTTTCAAGTCTTTAACGGGCTGCTGCGCAAAAACCGAAACCGCGCACAAAAGCAGAATAAATATTGTAAGTTTTTTCATAAAAATTAGTCGTTAATACTGATTTGCGCCAAATAACCTCGAGTTTCGAATCTCTGCGGCTGTCCGAATTGCATCTTTTCGCGAACGAAGCTTTTGCCGTCGAATTTGTAGATAAATTCCGTTAATCCGTAGGAATATCCTTTGCTTTTTCCGTTGTGATTCGGCTCCATTTCGAGCTTTTTGTTTTTCTCGAAGCAGTTGTCGTAAACGTCGAAATATATTTTCTTTTCCTTAACCGTTAAAGTTTTCAACCCGCAATCGTACGCGCCGCCGCCGAGTTCGAGCCGCCAGATTAAATTCGGCATTTGGTTTTTCGACGAATATACATAGAGCAAATAAGAACCGCCGTCGCAAGACGCGCCGCAATCTACGCGATTCAGGAAAACAAACGCTTCTTTCTGATTGTCACCGGTTAAATCTACAAAATAAACATCGCTTAAATTAACTGAACCGCCGCTCGCAAATCCTGATTCATACTTGTATTTACCGTCCTTCAAAATCACGGATTTTTTCGGATAATCCATCTGATATGTAAAATTCTCAAAATCAACTTTTTGAAATTCGACGGGAACGACTTTAAATCGTTCGTTTTGGGCTTTGAGTTCCTTAGCTTTTTGTTCATTTTCCTGAATCGCTTCAACATACGAATTATCGGCGGAGATAATCGTGTTAACGTTTGTTTGGACGGCGGAATTGTTTTGATTCGGCGAATTAACGACAGTCTGCGATCCGGTTTCAACAGCGCAGCCCGCCAAAAACCAAAGACCGAAGACCAAAAACCTTTTCAAAACCGACATATTTTTCTTTACATCACCGGCGTATTGTTCACGTCGCCGTCGTCGGGCGTGCCGGAAATCTTTTTGTATTTCGGAACTTCGGGAAATTTTCCGTCTTCCCAGTCGAGCATCGCCTGTTTGGCTTCGCCGATCGTGTCGGTGATGAAATTCCAGTAGATGACGGTCGGTTCGGGCAGAGGTTCGCCGCCGAAAACGACGAAACGCGCGTCCTGTTCGCACGAAAAAGCGAATTTTTCCGCGTCGTCCGAGAGTTTGGCGAGGTCGAATTTCGCTATCGGTTCGCCGCCGACCGAGATTTCGCCCGCGCAGACGTAAATTGCCAGCTCGTGCGTTCGATTGACATTGATTTCGAGCGCGCAGCCTGATCGGGCAGAAATATCGAGGTAGGTCAACTCCTGAAATGTCGGAATCGGCGAACGTTCGGCGTCGAGATTTCCGGCGAGAACGCGAATTTTGGCGTTTTCAAGCTCGACGACCGGCAGCGTTTCTTCCGCGAAATGCTCGAACGACGGCGCGACTTTGCGTTTATCGTGCGGCAGTCCGATCCAGCTTTGAATGCCGTGCATTCTCGGCTGAATTTCGAGAACCTGCTCGGAATGCGTGATGCCTCGTCCGGCGGTCATCCAGTTGACCGCGCCGGGGCGAATTAGTTCCTGAAAGCCGAGAGAATCGGTGTGCAGAATCTCGCCTTCGAAAAGATAGGTCACGGTTTGCAGACCGATATGCGGGTGCGGCGGCACGTCGAACTGCGCGGGATTTATGTCGGGCGCGTCGAAATGATCGAAAAAGACGAAACCGCCGACGCGCCGCAATTCTCGGCGCGGCAGCGCGCGGTAAACCGAAAAGTTTCCGGTCAGCGGGCTTTCCTTTGCCGCCAATTTTAGATTGATTGTTCTGTGCATTCCTTTTTTCTTTGCGAGCTTTGCGCCTTTTCGAGTGACGTTTTTTACCGCAAAGGCGCAAAGCTCGCAAAGTTTTTGTTAATCGTTAACCTTTAAAATTGATTCAAACCGCCGATGTGGTTTATTATAATCGCGCTTCAGGGATAAACCAAACAATATACAGGAGAATAATTTTGATGAAATTAACAGGTTCATTGGCGACTCTTTTAATCGTCGGGTGCGCTTTGCTGACCATGGGATTCGTCTGCGGTTCGGAAACCAAAACCGTCACGAACACGGCAACGACAACGAGCGGCGGCAGCACCGGAAACAGCGCGTCGGGCAGCAGCAGCAGTCCGGCGGCAACGGCAACTCCGAAGTCCGCGCCGAAAGATATTGCTGGCAAATATTCGGCGACCGGCAAAAATGCGGGCGGCGGCGGCAATTACGAAGCCGATCTGATTGTCACGAACCGCGACGAGGTTTATCAATTCAGCTGGGATTCGAAGGGCAAAAAATACGACGGCGTCGCCGTCCAGACCGACAACAACGTCGCCGTTTCGTTTGCCGACGGCACGAACGGCAAGGGATGCGGCGTGACGCTCTATAAAATAAACTCGGACGGCTCGCTCGACGGCGTCGCGGGCTACTGGGGCAACAACCGAAAAGAAACCGAAAAAGCCACGCGCACCAGCGGGGCAGACCTCGAAGGCAGCTATGACATCAAGGGCAAAAACCCGGACGGCAAAGAATACGAAGCAAAACTGAAAATCACGAAAGAAGGCGACGGCTATCGTTTTTCGTGGACGGGCGCGAACGATTTCGAAGGCTTCGGCGTGAAAATGGGCGATTTCGTTTCGGTCGGCTTCGGCGGCAAACAATGCGGCTTCGTTGCCTACGAGATCAAGTCCGACGGCACGCTCGACGGCAAATGGGGCGGTTCCGGCTCAACCGAATTCGGCACGGAAACGGCGAAAAAGAATTAATAATTGTTAATTGTTAATTGTTAATTCATATCATTTTTTTGACAGGCGATGTTTGAGCCTCGCCTTTTTTATTTCTGAAATTTGGTCTGGTATAAACTAAATTGCTTTTAACTCGATGTTTATTATTTCCATAAACTTAAGAAGCTCGAACAGATTCTGCTAGTTGGACGGCTTCCTCGTATTTCTGAACGTGCTTAATGAAATTAGTCAAAATATTTTGAGCTATGTTTCTTGAATTTGTCGCATAGAACTGTTAAAGACAATTTTCGGTAAACCGAAATTAAAAGTTAAGACAATATGTAGGAGAAGAAAATGAAAAAGTTTATTTTTGCGTTTGCAATCTGTATCGGCATTGTCGGTTTGTGTTCATCCTTTGCGGGGCGAAACGCGAGCGGTCAGACAAAACGAGACAACATTCAATATAATGTAGTTTACGATTGCCCGCCGTTTAACGACTCTAAAGGCGTAAGCGGCGGCAGAAAATTCAAAGTTTTGCGCTGTGACGGAAGCGGAAACTGCAAGGTTTTTAGTATTAACGAATATAATCCAAACGGCGGCTTTGAACTTGAAATGACCAAAGCTGCCGTGATTGAGGATATTTCTCGTTACCGTTGTGTCGCGCAAGGTAAAAACCAAAACACTGACACCCAATCAGAAACCGAAGAACAGGAGCAAAACCCGAAAGAAGAAAATGAAAAACCGAACGAAACAACCGCAATGGTTGCTTGTCCGGCTTCTGATTCCGATTCTAAAGGGAAAACTGCATTAGAAAAGGCTTTTCGCGGCGCGGTTCGTGAAAGTTGGGAGAAAGAAGCAGAAGAAGGATTGGACGGCGCTGTAACCATCACGTTTCAGAGTTTTGTTATCGGTTCGCCGCGTCAGTATCGAGTTTTTGAAGACCCAACCGATGCCAAAGGTAAATCAATCTATCCGGTGCGGGCGACTTTTACTACCTGTACGGACTACAACAGAAGAATCGAAACCGTAAAACGCGAACGGGAAATGACTTGCTATAAAAATACTGCGGGCAAATATGCCTGCACAATAATTGCGGCTGCTAATACCAACGTCAATGACAAAACCAAGAGCATTGACAAACCTATGCAGTAACGCGCAAGAAAAAACAGACAAGTGCAAACGGCGTTATGCTTGCGCGCCGCTTTGCGCAAAAACTAAGATTAGCCACGAAGAAACACGAATTTTCACGAAATTTTTACAAAAATTCGTGTTTCTTCGTGTTCATTCGTGGCTAATCTTAAAAAATCGCTTCTTTTCCTGATTTTTTGTGCAAAGCTCCTCTACTGCCCCATTCCTCCGCTCCTTGAACTTGTAAAAATGGAATTCCGCCGCGATTCTTAGTTTTCTCGTAATATAGAGATTTTTTAAGAATCAGGCGGTAAAAAAGGCATGGACAGGCAACACGTGTCTTCGCCTGAGCAGAGGCGGGAATGGTTCATGACGTTCCTGCTTCTCTTTTTAGTGAAAAGTGAAAAGTGAAATTCACTTTTCACTTTTCACTTTTCACTAATTTCCAAAGCCTCCGGCTTGTTTGAATTTTTTGCGAAATCTTTCGTCGTGCCCCCATGTGAATTGCTGGCGGCATTGCCATGCGTGGGTGAGTTCGTGTTTGAGAATGTTGATGAGCTGTTTGCGGTTGGCTTTTTCGTAGAAAACCTTTTTGACAAAAATCATCGGCTGATTATTGTTTTCGCAGGTCGTATAGGCAACGCCGCGTTCGGTATTCGTGCCTTCCTTATTGATTACTTCGTCTTTCAGATAGACCGGAACCGGCGGCATTTTGTCGAAAAGCGGCAAAAGCGCGTCGGTGTCGGCTTGCAGTTTCTGGCTGCGTTCGTAGTCGAGAGGGATTTTTTTTTCTCGCCCGGAGATCGTATTCGCGGGCGGTTTTTCGGCAACGGCAATCGCGGTTTCGGGCGCGGGTTCGGAAAAGGTCGTATAAAGCCATAACCCGCACAGCGCCGCGCTTATAAAAATTATAATTATGAATAACGTGCTTTTTTTCATACTCGTGGATGCCCGCGACAAACTCTTTTAGATGAAAATTATAGACAGCCGATTCATTTTTTTAGCCCATTTTTGGTTACTTTTTAAAAAAAAACGTCAAAATTTTGTTTACAAAAGGTTTTTAAGAGAAGTAAACTAATGCTTATATAAATTTTTTAACTGCCGGTCTGGTGGTTATAATTTAACTTTAATCGTTTTATAGAAATTTTGAACGGTTAAAAATTTTACAAGGGAACACGAGGGGGAACTTTAATGAGACACACAAGATTATTGTCGGCTTTTTCCGTAAAAGCGGCATTTTTTATTTTACTGACGCTTTCCAGCGTAACTTTTTTACAAGCACAAACCGTCACCTTCGCGCAGTTTTTTGAAAGAAACGGCACGAATGATTTCGTTTTTAGCAATAACGGGACAAACGCGACATTCCAAACCATCGCGGGCGGCACACCCATCATTTTCATTTACCAGAACGTCGCCGGTCTTCCGGCTGAACTGCAGGGTCCGCAAAACGCGCGATTGTTTTTGACTGCGACAACGACGACGCCGGCTTTTCAGTCACCGGGCGATCCGCCGCGCGACGTTCAGCGATTTAGCGGAACAGTGACAATTCAGATCATCAGAGATACGCCTTGCAGCTGCGGCACGGGTTCCCGAAGAAATCTGCTGACGGCGCTGGTTACACCCGACGGCACGACGCAATCAAGTCTGGCGGGCGACGATTTGAGCGATTCCGCCGGTTATACAGCTTCGGATACTCGCCAGAACGTTTTTTATGGTTCGGATTTTCTCGGGTTTTTTCCGACCAGCCAGGATAATCTGGGGCTTTCATTTTCTTCGATCATCCCGCTTTTTTCGATCGGCGCGGGCGGATTTCTGAATAGCTTTACGGCAGCCGGAACCGGAACTTTCGCCAGTACGCCGCCGCCGGTTTTTAATCCGCCGACCGCTGCCGGTGTTACCTTGAGCGGACGAGTCTTTACGACTTACGGCACAAGCGCCTCGCGGGCTCTGGTCACATTAACCGACCAAAGCGGCGCGACCTTTACAGCCAGCACAAACAATATGGGTTACTTCCGCTTCGCGGATATTCCAGCCGGTCAGACGGTTGTTATTAGCGTTTCGGGCAAGAACGCAAACTATTCGCCGCGCGTGGTTAATTTAATTGACAACATCAGCGATTTGGATTTTTATCCCGAGGAATAATCGAAGGTCAACGAAAAAATAAAAACGGCGTCAAAGGACGCCGTTTTTATTTTGAGCGATTGAATATTTAAGGCTTCAACCGGTACAGCATTCGCGGAAACGGAATCGTTTCGCGGACGTGTTCGATGCCGCACATCCATGCGGTGCAGCGTTCGATGCCCATTCCGAAACCGGCGTGCGGAACCGCGCCGAACCTTCTTAAATCGAGATACCATTCGAAGGATTCTTTCGGCAGATTATGCGCTTCGATCTGTTTTTCGAGAAATTCCAGATCGAACGCGCGCTCGCCGCCGCCGATGATTTCGCCGTAGCCTTCGGGCGCAAGCAAATCCGCGCCTAACGCCAATTCGGGGCGTTCCGCGTCGCGTTCGAAATAAAACGCCTTGATAACGGCAGGAAAATGATGAACAAAAACAGGCGCGTCGAACTGTTTCGAGATATAAGTTTCGTCGGGCGCGCCGAAATCGCCGCCCCATTCGAAATTATTCTCCATTTCGCCCTTCGCAAAACCTTCCTGAAGAATTTTGACGGCGTCGTCGTAATGGACGCGCGGAAATCCTTCGGCTAAAATCGCTTCGAGCTTCGTAACGTCGCGTTCCAAAACCGTTAATTCTTCGCGTCGGTCGGCTAAAACGCGTTCGACAATAAATTTTATCAAGCCTTCGCCGAGACTCATCACGTCGTCTAACTGCGCATACGCCATTTCCGGCTCGACCATCCAGAATTCCGTCAAATGACGGCGCGTTTTCGATTTTTCGGCGCGAAAGACCGGACCGAACGCATATGATTTGCCGAACGCGGCGGCGGTCGCTTCGTTGTAAAGCTGACCGGACTGCGTCAGGTAAGCTTTATCGTCGTCGAAATAATCAACTTCGAAAAGCGTCGTTGTGCCTTCGCAGGCGGCGGGCGTAAAAATCGGTGTATCGGCAAGAATAAAACCGTTAATATCAAAGAAATCGCGCGTCGCTTTGATCACCGTGTGGCGGATTTTCAAAACGGCGTGCTGTTTTTTCGAGCGAATCCAGAGATGTCGGTTATCCATCAAAAATTCCGTGCCGTGTTCCTTCGGCGTAATCGGATATTCCGATGCATTCTGGATAACTTCCAAGCCGGTGACGTCTAATTCGACGCCGATCGCCGATCGCGTGTCTTCCTTGACCGTGCCTTTGACGATGATCGAAGATTCCTGTCCGAGCGATTTCGCGCTTTCGAATAATTCTTCGTTATTCGGTTTAAACGTAACGCACTGCACGATGCCCGTGCCGTCGCGCAATTGCAGAAAAACGAGCTTGCCGCTCGAACGCGAGTTGTAAAGCCATCCTTTTAAGGTGACTTCTTCGCCGATGTGATTTTTAAGTTCGTTGATATATGTCTGGTTCATAAAATTAACTCGGATGAAAACAAAATTAAATTCTAATGGAAAAGAGTTTAACTGCAAAACGCGGCGGTTTGACTTTTGTGCGGCGGACGCGCAAATTTTATATTAAATGGCGGAAGAACCGAAGAAAAAGAAAGTAAATTACACGAGCGCTTGGAAAGAAGCAAAGGATATCGTCTGGAAGGCGCGCTGGCGTCTGGCGTTCGGCAGCGTTCTGATGCTCATTTCGCGGCTCGCCGGAATGGTTTTGCCGGCTTCGACGAAATATATCGGCGACGAGGTTTTTACCAATAAAAATTACGGTCTGCTGAAATGGATCGCGCTCGCGATCGGAATTTCGACGCTCATTCAGGCTTCGACCGGATTCGCCCTTTCGCAGATTTTGGGCGTTGCCGCGCAGCGCGCAATTACCGAAATGCGCAAACGCGTGATGGAGCATATCGAGCGTCTGCCGATCTCCTATTTCGATTCCACGCAGAGCGGGCAACTGATTTCGCGGATTATGAACGACGCCGAGGGCATACGAAATCTGGTCGGAACCGGTTTGGGACAAATTATCGGAAGCCTCGTCACGGCAAGCATCGCGATCGTCGTGCTTTTCTGGATAAACTGGGTTTTAACCGCCGCGACGCTCGTCGTTTTGATCGCTTTTAGCGGCGTTTTGTTTTACGCGTTCAAGGTTTTGCGTCCCGTTTTTCGTGAACGAAACGTCATCAATGCTGAAGTTACCGGTCGGCTCGGCGAATCTTTAGGCGGCATCAGAATCGTCAAAGCCTACACGGCGGAAAAACGCGAAGAACTTTCGTTTGCGCGCGGCGCGCACCGTCTATTTCGTAATATTGCCAAAACCGTGACCGGCGTTTCGGCAGTTTCGTCGTTTTCTTCGCTCGTGATCGGCGCGATTGCGGTCGTGATGATCGTGATCGGCGGAAATGCCGTGATGAGCGAAACGATGACGCTCGGCGATTTTCTGATGTACATCTCGTTTACTTTTCTGCTCGCCTTGCCGGTTGTCGAACTAACATCGATCGGCACGCAGATTACCGAAGCCTTCGCCGGTTTAGACCGCATTCGCGAAGTGATGGAAATGACGACCGAAGACGAGGAAGACCGCGAAAAAGCCTCCTTACAGAAAGTTGACGGCGCGATCGATTTCGAGGACGTTCATTTCGAATACGAAGAAAACGTGCCAGTTCTGAAAAGCGTTTCGTTTCATTCGGAAGCCGGGAAAACGACGGCGCTTGTCGGATCGAGCGGCTCTGGAAAATCCACGATTTTGAGCCTCGTTTTGAATTTTATTCAGCCGAATAAAGGCAGAATTTTGATTGACGGCAAAGATTTGCAAAGCGTGAAACTGCGCGATTACCGCAAACATCTCGGCGTCGTTTTGCAGGACAATTTTCTTTTTGACGGCACGATTCTCGATAATATACGCTTTTCGAATCCCGAATCGAGTCTCGATGAAATCAGGGAAGTCTGCCGGATCGCGAACGCCGACGAATTTATCGAAAAATTTCCCGACGGGTACAATACGGTCGTCGGCGAGCGCGGCGTCAAGCTTTCCGGCGGACAGCGCCAGCGCATCGCGATTGCCCGCGCGCTGCTCGCAAATCCGCGCATTTTAATTTTGGACGAAGCGACTTCGAGTCTCGACTCAGAAAGCGAAGCCTTGATTCAGGAAGGTTTACAGCGTTTGCGGCAGGGCAGAACGACGTTCGTCATCGCGCACAGGCTTTCGACGATTCGTTCAGCCGACCAGATTCTCGTCGTCGAAGCGGGCGAAATTCTCGAACGCGGAAGTCACGACGAGTTGATCGCGATCAGCGGTCGCTATAAACAGCTTTACGACAAACAATATCGCTTCGAACAAAATCTGTTCGTCAATCCGGGCGAGGATTTTACGAATAAAAAGGCGGAAAATCTTTCCGCGACAAAATTATAAAATTTATGGCAGAAACACAAAATTTTCAGAATCACGCGCGTTACAATACGCTCGTTCATTTCGTTGTCACACCGATACTTTTTATCAATCTGATCTGGCAGATCGTTCGGCTGAGTCAGGAATTTACGTGGGACAGAGCGGAGAATTTATTGCTCGCAGTCGGGCTGATGCTCTTGTCTTTGGCGGCGCGGATGCAGGCTTTGACGGTTCAAAACCGCGTTATTCGGCTCGAAGAATCGCTGCGTTACCACAAAATTCTTTCGCCCGATCTGGCATTACAAGCCGAACAACTGCCGACCGGCAATAAAATCGCGCTCCGATTTGCTTCGGACGAAGAATTGCCCGAACTCGTAAGTCGAACGATCGGCGGCGAATTTCAGAATTCGAAGGAAATCAAGCTCGCGATCAAAAACTGGCGCGGCGATTATTTGCGGGCTTAAAAAACGCGCTATTTTTTCTCGAATTCGATGATTCCGAAATTCGGCTCGGTGCTGAAATCTTTCGGGGCGCCGTATTTTGAACTATTCGGCGCTTTTAAAATCAATTTTTCGCCCTGAAATTTATAAATACAGACAATCGGTTGTTTGTCGCCCTTATGAATCAACAAAAGCTGATTCGGATTGACCGAATTATCAACTTTGTAAGTTGAGCCATCTTCCAATTTAGTCAAAACATTGTCCGAATATCTGCCGTCTTGTAAAAATTCCATAATGTATTCGTTGTCTTTCGCGACTCCCCATTTGCCGTTTTCGTAAACTTTGACGGCTTTCCACTTTCCGATTACCGACTTTTGCTGAAACAAACTTTTACAGCCGAATCCGACGCTTAATGTTAAAAGCAAAATTGGTATCAAAAGATTTTTCATTATAATTTTCCGCATACACTTTTGAAATAAGTTTCCATAAGTATATGCGGAAAATTATTGAAAACAACGACATTCTTTAAATGATTAAAAATCGGCTGGTCAAAGCTCTATCTTATTTTTGACGATGCGCTGTAAATTCGGAAAACGGTTAAGATTTTCAGCCGCGCGCAGGACGATTTCGAACATCGGTTTGATGAACGGGATGAAATAAGTTTTCCCGCGCATCTCGGATTGAAACGAAAACGTGCCGATCGCCTTCAAACAGCGTTGAATCGTCTGCATCCGAAATTCGTATGTAAAATCGGCTTCGTTTAATATTTCAAGCCCGAGATTTTCTCTTTCGGCGAGAAAAAAACGTCGTTTTTCGGCGAGCCATTCGGGCGTCGGCAAAGTCGTTACGCGGTCTAAAAGCAGCGAAACAAGATCGTAACTCGCCGTTCCGATGCGTGCGTCCTGATGGTCTATGATTTTCAGTTCGCCGTCTTTGAGCATTAAATTCGCAGCGTGAAAATCGCGATGAGTAAGCACTTTTGCGTTGCTTTCCAGTTCTCGCGCAGCTTCGTCGAGCTCGGCTTTGAGAAGTTTCGAATCCGTGACGGGCAGAGGGCTTTTCTGCAATGTCGTGAAATAATGCTCGGTGAAAAAATCGAGTTCCCAGCTTAATTTTTCAAAATCGAATTTCAGATGCGAGGCGATCGAATTCGTTTCAAAGGCTTTCGGCGTCGCGGCTTGAATGCGGGCGATCAGCCGGATCGCTTCTTCGAGATAATTTTCGCGCGTCGTATAGCCGGATTTTTCGATTATATTTCGTAAGATAACGTCGCCGAAATCTTCCTGAATAATAATTCCCTGCAAAGCATCAGCCGCAAAGATTTCGGCGACCGGCAAACCGTCAGAGCGAAAAACGCCCGTCACATCGAGACACGCATCGAATTGACCTTTGCAAAGATCGTTAAAAGGATAAACACAGGCAACGGCGGGTTTTTCGTGCCATCTGATGCGAAAATATTCGCGCGTCGAAGCATCGGTCGTCAGCTGTGAAGCTGCTTGCGGTTGATTATTTTGCGATAAAAATTCTTTGAGTCTATTTTCTAAATCAGACATAAAATAATGGTTAATGGTTAATGGTTAATGATTAGTGATAAATCTTGAAATTAACCATTAACCATTAACCATTAGCCATTAAATCAAATGTATTCGATTAAGGGAACGATGTAATTTTCGCCCTGAATGTAACCTTTCAGAGCCTTTTCGGGGATTTCTTCGCAATTTCGGATCATTTCGGCGCGGACGATCGCCGCGTTTTCATAATGTTCGCCGGGTTCGATCACGACGTTGTCGGCAATGATCGTGCGGTAGAGATGAGCGTCGTCGCCGATTTGGACGTTGTCCCACATGATCGAATCCCTGACGGTCGCTCTGCCGGAAACAACGCAGTTTTCGCCTGCGCAGACGTTTATGCCGTTCATCATCGCGAGGGAAATATCCAGATAACGCGGAATCGTCGAAAGCTCGAACCAGTTTGCGTCGGTTACGTGAACCGCAATTCGCTCGCCGTTTTTGAGCGCCGGATTATAAAATGTCGGCACGATATCGGAATAAACTCCGCGCGGAATATATTCGAAAACCTTCGGCTCGAGAATATGGATGCCCGTAAACATCAGCGGCGGAACGGCTAATCTGCCGGTCGTGTCCTTGATTTCTTCCTCGGTAAAGGGATGCGCGAAATCGCCGAAACCGGTCAGAAAACCGTCTTTCGCATGAACTTCGGTAAATTTTTCGCGTTTGATGTTCGGCTTTAAGACCATCGTCGCGATCGCGCCCGATTTCTTGTGCGATTCGATCGCTTCGGCAATATTTATGTCGGTGATGATTTTACCGTTGACGATCACAAATGTGTCGTCTTCGAGTAAGTGCCGCGCATTGTCGAGCGCGCCGGCGGTTCCGAGAATGTCGGGAATTTCTTCGGTGTAATGAATTTTGACGCCGTATTCGGTGCCGTCGCCGAGAACTTCGCGGACGGATTCCGGTTGATGATGCAGATTAACGACAATGTCGCGGAAGCCGAATTTGGCGACGTAATCGGCAACGTAGCCGACGAGCGGTTTCCCTAAAAAAGGAATCGCCGGTTTTGTGCGGTCAATCGTTAAAGGAAAAAGCCGTGTGCCGAAACCGGCGGCTAAAATCATTGCTTTCATACTTTAATCAAAAGTTATCGGGTCGGGAAATCGGATTTTTGAAAAAATAAACGAACACCAAACCATACTTTTTTTAAGTCTTAAATGCAAACTTGCAGAAAAATTTTCAACCGTTACAATTTTATAAAATGAGGAACCTCGAAGCACGAAAAACATACGCCATAATCGCCAATCCGCTAAATTTTCGGCTGATCACGAAATTAAAGGAAAACGGCGAGGAAGTTTTGATTTTTCCGGCGCTCGAAACGTCCGCTGCGCAATTAAGCGAAAACGCGATCGGGTTTATCAAAAATCCTTCAAAGTTCGAGTGGATTATTTTCACGGATGTTTTTGCCGCCGATTATTTTATCGAAGCGATGCGCGAACAGGCAGCGGACTTTTTTGAGCTCGACGATCTGACGGTTTGCGCGCTCGGCGAAGCGGTTGCCGATCGTCTGCGGTTCGACCATATTCATTCGGACGTAATTCCGCCGAATTCAACTGATGAAACCGTATTTTCGGCGATTACGAAATATGCGGGCAGTGAAATCAGCGGAACGAAATTTCTGGTTCTACGCGAGGAATCCAAAAATTTCGGGTTTGCCGAGAATCTGCAAAGCGAAAATGCCGTAATCGAGAAACTTTCGATTTATCGAGCCGGATTTGAAAACGAAAAGGAACTAACAAAATTGAAAACTTTACTGAAAGGCGGCGCGATTGACGAGTTTATTTTTTCATCGGCGGAGGACTTTTCCGCTCTAAAGTTGCTTTTCGCGGACGAAGATTTGGCAGACAGTCTAACCGGTATAAAGACATTTGCGACGAGCGAAATCGCCTTTCAAACCTTGCAGGAAAATGGCTTGCGACCGCTGTATTTTCACTACAAATAACATGAGTATTGGATAAAGAATATTTATTTAACGCAAAGTCGCGAGGACGCGAAGACGCGAAGATTTTTCAATTATCTCTTTGAAACCAGAAACGTCATTAGTATTTTAGAGTCTTTACTCATCAGTTAACAATTATCAAAACCCTTTGCGTCTTCGCGTCTCGGCGTCACCAGCGTTGAAATATTTCTTACCCAATACTGACGTTACAAATAAAAATATTTTACTGCAAATAAAAAAGGTCGGAAACCTGATTTCCGACCTTTTTTACATTTACGCTGAAAGCGAAAAATTAGTGAACAGCCCAGCCGGCGACCGCAAAGTCGCAGGTTGCAACCGTCGGACACTGACCCCATTCAAAATTGCTAACCGAGCCGGTGCTCGAATTAAGAATCCAGAAGAAGTTTTGATTCGGATCGGGGTTCGAGCGCCAGATAGCCAAATCGTCTTTACCGTCGCCGTCATAGTCGCCGGGAACGGACGAATCGCCCGTAACGCCCCACTGGGTCTGTCTGGTTGCGCCCGTACGATGCAGAATATAATGCTGTCTCGTACCGCTGACAGTACGTCGAACGCAAAAATCGGTTTGGTTATCGCCGTCGTAATCGCCCGGAATCAGGAAGTCCGATGAAAGTCCCCAGTTGATGTATTCAACACCGAGATTGGATGATTTCAAGAGAACAAACTGACCGTTTGTCGGTGATGCGGGATTAGCGCGCTGGATACAGAAATCGTTTTTGCCGTCGCCGTCAAAATCGCCGACATACGGGAAAAAGTCGCCGTCAACACCGAAGCCCCACGGAACATAAGTAACGTTTCCGCCCGGGTTAGCATTGCTGCCGCGATAGAAGAAATAGCATTGACCGTCAGGATCGGCTACGCCGGGACAGCGGTAAACTGCCGGATCGGCTTTATTGTCGCCATCGTAGTCGCCGACAATCGCCGGATCGTCGCCGGTTCGACCGAAGAATTCAACGCGGACAGTATTTGTCGTGCTCTGCAGAATCTTGAAGTTTGCAACCGTCGCCGCGCCTTCTGTCCAAACAGTTAAATCGTCTTTACCGTCGCCGTCAAAATCTTCGGGCGTGATAAAGTCGGTCGCCGCATCGCCGAGCTGTCCGACGCTGTTCGAACCGTTGCTGCTGAAATAGGTGTACCAGTAGATCGGCGGCGCAAGAACGTTTTCGCTCTTTTCGCGGCTGGTTTTGGTTTTTGTTTCAACGCTGCTGTCAACGTTACGTCTAACTGCTGCTTCGCTCGGAGCTACGTTTTCCGCTAACGGAGTGGTCGTTCCGCGCGCAACGACGAAATCGGTTTTGCCGTCGCCGTCAAAGTCAACGTTTGCGTCATTGACTACCGGCGGTGCGCCGGTAGTGATGTCTAAGTTCGCTGCCGTGATACCGCCGGTATCAGCCTGACAGCCGTCGGTAATGCGAAGAGTCCAGGTTCCGTTGGCATTTGCCACGCCGGTAAACGCCGGGTTCATTGACGTCGGGGGCTGCGGATTGACTGCACCTGCGCCGCCCGAAGCGGTTGTGCGGTAAGTGCCGGTCGGCATTGCCGTCGTCGTACCGGCGGTGGTTGATGCCTGCCACCAGCCGCCGTTCGGCGGTGCCGGAGCAGTATCAGAGAACACATAAGGTCCGGCTAAATCCGAAGCGTCGCCGAACGCGGTCGCGGTCGTCGCGAGCGTTCTTCCGAAAAGTGTGTGTGAAGCGCCGTTCGGGGCAATCAACGTAGTGGTAATGTCACCCATAAATGAGTGGACAGTTGAGCCAAACGTCATACTGATGTTAACGTTTGTAACCGATCCCGTTAATCCTGTGGCGTTAAACGTGACATCACGCGGGGTTAAGGTTCCAGCGTGGCAAGGTGACGGACCATCAGGAATAGCGCCAAAGTTTGTACCGTTAAATGTCGCTGCCGGAGCGATATTTGTAGCTGAAGCGGTCGTGCTCGCTTCAACTTTATTGTTTTGCACACCAATCCAAAGACCGAGAGCGGCTAAAGAAACAACCGCAACGGCAAAGACCAAAGTGCGCGTGGACTGACTAGTTCTAGTCCATGACATAGATTTTCCCTCCTCAAAACAGATAATTAATTGTAAATTTTTTCAGTAACAGAATTCAGTATTTGTAACAAAATGAAAATTAATGAATTTCATTAAAACGGAATTGTGTCTGAAATTTAACCTTTCTGGCTTGTATTGTCAAGGATTTCGCGCAAAACTGACTGATTTTGTAACAATTTAAAAAACTTTAAATGATTTAATACTGGACTCTCGAAACGCGTCGAAAAAGCCAAACTTTTCCAAAATCGGCACTAAAATTGTAGAATCCAAACTAATGAGCAAAAACAAGCAGGTGTCGGTAATTCTTTTTTTTATTGACGGGTTGGGAATTGGCGAAGCCGACCAAAACAACCCGCTTTATTTGGTCGAAAATATCGAGCCACTCGCCAATTTTAAGGAAATTGCCAAGCCGGTAATCTTTGACGGAATACTGGCTTCGACCGATCCGCGCCTCGGTGTCGAAGGTCGCCCGCAAAGCGCGTCTGGACAAACGACGATTCTGACCGGAGTCAACGCGCCGAAGTTTCTCGACTATCATAAACAGGGTTTTCCGAACGAAAAACTCCGCGAAGTAATTAATGAAAATTCGATTTTCCGTCAGCTTCGGCAAAGCGGAGTGGAAGAAATCGTTTTTGCAAATGCTTACACGCCGCAGTTTTTTACCGAAAAACAACGCTGGAAATCGGCGACGACCTGCGCCGTCGAAGCCGCCGGATTACAGTTTCGCAAGCTTCCCGACCTCTTCGGGCGAAAAGCGCTGTTTCACGATTTTACCAACCAAATCTTGCGCGACAGAGGCATTGACGCGCCGCTTTTTTCGCCTATAGATGCGGCTGAAATTCTGGCTGAATTTTCTAAAAATTACCGCTTTACGCTCTACGAACATTTTCTGACCGACAAGATCGGACACGACCAGAATTTTGAATGGGCAAAACAACATCTGCCGCTGCTTGCCGAGTTTATTCGCGAAACTCTGCGGCGGATTGATTTGGAAAACACGACTTTAATCTTGACAAGCGACCATGGAAACATAGAAGATTTGTCCGTCCGTAATCATACTTTAAACGATGTTCCGACAATCGTCTGGGGAAGGAATCGAATAGAAACGGCAAGTCAAATCAAAGATTTAACCGACATTACTCCGGCAATTCTGCAACTACTGACAAAATGAGCGAAGAAAATAACATAACCAAAAACGACCGCCGCGAAATATTCGGCTGGATGCTTTACGACTGGGCAAACTCGGCTTTTTTTACCGCAGTCATCGGCGTTTTAGTCGGACCGTATTTGTTAAGTCTGGCGACAAATGCCGTCGGCGAAGACGGAATAGTCTTAAACTTATATTTTTTCAACGTCACGGACAAAGGGTTATTTTCGTTCTGCACGGCGGTTTCGACGATTTCGCTGGTAATTTTTCTGCCGATTTTGGGCTCGATCGCCGATTATACGCACTTGAAAAAACGCTTGATGGCGATATTCTGCTATATCGGCGTGATTATGGGTTCGGCGATGTTTTTTATTTCCGAATCCTACATCGGGCTGAGCGTTTTGATTATCGTTTCGAATATGGCTTTTGCCGCCGCCAACGTTTTTTATAATGCTTTTTTAATTGACATTACGACCGAAGACAAGCGAGATAAAATATCGAGTTACGGCTATGGTTTGGGTTATCTCGGCGGCGTCGTGATGTTGATCCTTTGTATTTTGCTGCTGAACAACGCGGAGGCTTTGGGGATAACGAGAAGTCTGGCGGCAAGAATTTCGTTTCTTGCTGCTTCTTTATGGTGGGGAATTTTCGCGGCTATCAGCTTTTATCTGCTGAAAACGAGAAAGGCAGACAAGGAAGTGCCCGCACACAAAAATCTGGTGACGGTTGGTTTCAGCGAGCTTTGGCAAACTTTAAAGGAACTTCGCAAACTTCGTTACACAATGCTTTTTCTGATTGCGTACCTTTTTTACAACGACGGAATTCAAACCGTCATTTTAATGTCTTCGAGCTTTCTTTCACAGGAGCTTTTCACCGAAGCCGAACGAGCTGCCGGAGAAGCCGCGCCTTTTTTACTTAAGATTTTTCTGGTCGCGCAGATTTGCGCGTTGATCGGGGCGCTCGTTTTTGAACGAATTGCCCGCGTTATCGGCGCGAAATGGACGATTATCTTGTCTTTGATTATCTGGTGCGCGATCGTTATTTTTGCTTACAAAGTTTTAAGCACGAAAACCGAAGCGGTAATCATGGGCGCGTTTATCGGGTTGGTTTTAGGCAGTGCGCAGGCGCTTTCGCGCTCGCTCTATTCGCAAATGATACCGGTCGGGCGCGAATCTTCGTTTTTCGGGCTTTACGAAATCAGCGAAAAAGGCACGTCGTGGATGGGACAGATTCTGTTCACGATCATCGTCGGTATAACTAACTCGTATCGTCACGCGATTTTAGGCTTGATAGTTTTTTTCGTTCTCGGCAGCGTAATTTTGCTTTTTACCGATACGACTAAAGCCATTCACGAGGCAGGCAATCTGACGCCCGAAGAAGCAGCACAGTGATTTGGGAATTCGGATTTAGGATTTGGGATTTGCAGACGCAGAAACACAATGCCGGTTTTGATAAAATTTTTTGCTCAAGAGTTAGTTCGAAAGTCAAAATATATGGTCATTGAGATAAAAATCCCAAATCCCAAATCCCAAATCTAAAATCCAAAATCGAAATGCTTTTGTCTTTAAACGATAAGGCTTTTATAATGAACACAGGTTAAAAATCTGGAATTTGCGGTAAATATCAGTGCTCGAAAATACTTCTGAAAAAATCGTTACCATCTTCGGCGGCTCGAAATGCGGCGAAAATTCGCCCGAATACGGCGAAGCCAGAGAACTCGGCAAACGGCTTGCCGAAGCCGGGTTTACAATCTGCACGGGCGGTTATCTGGGCGTGATGGAAGCCGCTTCGCAGGGTGCAAGGGAAGCCGGCGGGCGGGTTTTCGGGATTGTCATGAATCAATTCAAATCCGAACCGAATCGCTATCTGACCGATAAGGTCGCGTCCGACCATTTTTACGACCGTCTGCAAAATTTGATCACGCGCTCGGTCGGTTTTGTCGCACTGCGCGGCGGAATGGGCACGGTTACAGAGGTTTCGCTGGTCTGGAACAAACTGCAAACAAAGGTTTTAGAGCGTCGTCCGCTCGTGCTTTTGGGCGACTGCTGGATAGATGTGGTCAAAGTCTTGCAGAAAAATCTGGTGGTCAGCGACGCGGATGTCGCGCTCCTCGATTTTGCCGAAAATGCTGTCGAAGCCGCGCGGATCATTGTTGAAAAATCAAGGGAGGTCAGAATCAATTGAAAATGGAAAACGGAAAGTGGAAAATATATTTCTTAAATTTTCCACTTTCCGTTTTCCATTTTCCGTTTAATTTATGAATTGTCCGAAATGTAATGCACAATTAATGCCCAACGCGAAGTTTTGCGGTAGCTGCGGCTATACTTTACCGGTTCAGCAGCAACAGCCGCCGCCGCAGTTTAATCAACCGCCGCAGCAATTCAATCAACCGCCGCAACAGCCAGTGCCGCCGCCGAATTACGGCAATCAGCAGCAACAGAATTTCGGCGGGCAGCCGCAACAGCAACAGCAGCAAAATTACGGTGGTCAGGCGCAAAATGCCGGTGGACAAAATTATCCGCAGGGCGGCGCGTTTCGATTCGACGCCGACGGGCGCGGGCAGGGACGCGGTTACGCTTGGGAAATAGAGCATCAGGGCGCGTTTGCGCTGGCGGTAATTAATCTTCAGCCCGAACAGACGATCGCGGCAGAAGCCGGTGCGATGGTTTCGATGTCGGCAAATATTGATTTACATGCCGAGATGAAAGGCGGACTTTTCGGCGCTTTGAAACGCGCGGTCGGCGGCGAGTCGGCTTTTGTTTCAACGTTTACGGCGCGCGGCGGCGGCGGCGAAGTAACGCTCGCGCCGGGAACGCCGGGTGATATCGCCGGAATCGAAATGCAGAATCAGACATTTATGGTGCAGTCGAGTTCGTATCTCGCGGGCGACGTGTCGCTTCAGGTTGATACAAAATTCGGCGGCGCGAAATCGTTTTTCGGCGGCGAGGGGCTGTTCGTTTTAAGTGTGGCGGGCACGGGGCTTTTACTGGTTTCGTCGTTCGGCTCGATTCATCGCAAAACGCTTCGGCAGGGCGAACAATATGTCGTTGACACCGGTCATCTCGTCGCCTGGGAAGGTCATATGCAGTATAACCTCCGAAAAGCGGCGAAAAGCGGATTTTTCCGCAGTATGATGTCGGGCGAAGGAATGGTCGCCGAATTTATGGGACCGGGTGAAATTTTGATGCAGACGCGTAATTTAGCCGCGTTTGCGGCGATGTTAAAACCCCATCTTCCGACTTCGAGCGGTTAAAAAGCGGATAGTTTCGAAGGTTGATTCGTTCGATGACTTCTTTAAATAAAAACTCAAAAAACAACGGCGCGAAAAACAAATTTTCGGAAATAAAGCTCAAAGCGCGCGCCGTCGCACGCGGTGTCGCGATCGGTAAAGTGGTTTGTCTCCACGGTCGCAAACGCCAGTTTTACCGCCTTAATCTCGAAGATTCTCAAATCGAACGCGAAGTGCGCCGTTTCCGCGCGGCGGTTCGGCTTGCCAAACGCCAGCTCAAAAAAATTTCCTCGTCCGACGACGGCATTAATTCAAAACTGAGTGTTTTCGACGCGCATCTTTTAATCCTCGAAGACCGCTCCTTGCACGACAAAATCGAAAAAACCATCGTTCGCCAAAAGGTCAACGCAGAATGGTCTGTCAAGATCGTAACCGAACGCTACATCGCAACTTACAAGGCGATTGCCGACGAACATCTGCGCGAAAAATATATCGATCTCGAAGACGTTGCGGACAGAATTTTAGCCGCGCTCGGCGGCGGCGGAAAATCGAATCTGCGATTGGAAAAAAATTCGATCATCGTCGCAAGGGAAGTCAAACCTTCGACATTGATCGAGCTGACCGCGAGCAATCCGAAAGCGATAATCACGGAAAACGGCGGCTGGACATCGCACACATTTATTCTCGCGCGCGAAATCAATCTGCCTGCGGTAACGGGCTTAAAAGGAATTTTGCGGCGCGTCCAGACGGGCGACGAGGTGATCGTTGACGGTTACAGCGGTAACGTGATCGTCAATCCGACAAAGGAAAGCACTGAAAAATTTAAGATCGCGGCGGCGCAGTTTCAGGAATTTAATGCCCGCGAAACTGCGCCGATCGTTGATAAACTCAAGACGCTCGACGGTTTTGAAATCAAGGTGCGCGCTAATATTGATTTGCCGCAGGGCTACACCAAGGCAAAGCGTTTGGGCGCAAAGGGCATCGGGCTTTATCGCTCGGAGTTTTTGTTCAATCAATTCAAAGGTTTTCCGACCGAACAGCAACAGTTAAAAGAATACCTGAAAATTGCGCGGCTCGCCGGTGAAGACGGCGTACGGATTCGGACTTTCGATCTGAGCGTCGAGCAGTTGACCGAGGAAAATCTTGCGAAAGAGATAAATCCGGCGCTCGGGCTGCGCGCCATCCGGCTTGTTCTGACTCATAAAAAAGAATTTCGTACGCAGATTCGGGCGCTCCTTCAGGCATCGTTCGAGAATCAGATTGATATCGTGCTGCCGATGATCTCCGACGTTTCGGAAATTCTCGAAACCAAAAAACTCATCGAAACGGAAAAAGAATGGCTGCGGAAAAAGAAGATCAACTTCGGCAGTCCGCGGCTCGGCGCGATGATCGAAGTTCCGGCAGCCGTAATGATTGCCGACGAAATCGCCCGCGAAGTTGATTTCTTTTGTCTCGGCACAAATGATCTCGTTCAATATCTGCTCGCGGTTGACCGCGATAACGAGACGGTTGCCGATTGGTTTCGCACTTTGCATCCGGCGGTTTTGCGCTCGCTCAAAACCGTTCTGCTTGCCGCTCAAAGAAACAATATTCCGGCGGTCGTCTGCGGCGAAATGGCTGGCTCGCCCGTTTATGTCGCAATTCTCATCGGACTCGGCGCGCAGGAATTGAGTATGAACGTCAATTCGATTTCGCGCGTACGCTACACAATCTCGCATATCGCCTACGAGGAAGCCAAGGAAATTACCGACGCGCTCCTTAAATTACCGACGTCTGACGCGGTCGAGAATTATGTCCGCGAAAGTTTTCTGGTAAAATGGTCGCATCTTTTTTCAGCCGACATCCTGCCGCAGAAAAAATAATTCAACACGCGAAAAACAACTTAATAAAAATTTTACTAAAATTCCGGGGGCTTTGACCTTTTATAGATACAGAGTCAGGCGGTGAGAACCGCAGAAACGGCTTGCTCAAAACGAATTTCTGTTTTATCTTTAGGTGTTCCGATAAATTCCAGTAAATTGAGCCGAGCAGCTTCAAAAAAAGTTTGCCCCGATTTTTTTGTATTATGAATACGACTTTGCTTAAAAATTCCGTCCTTTTTTCAGGTTTAATAATTTTATCCGCTGTTGGCTGTCTAATTGCTCAAACGCCTGAACCGACGACCAAAAAGGTAAATTTCGGTTATTCGCAAAACCCGAAAACAAAATCGAAAAAGGAAAGTTCGACCGAAACCACGACACAAACTCAGAAACCGGCGGAAACGAGCGAAGCAAGCGTCGAACAATCAAATCAAACGAACGAAACAATCGCTAAAAGAACCTTAGAAGTCGTCAGAAACGCCAACAAAAATGCGGTTGTGCCGACCGAAACTTATAAAGTCGGCGTCGGCGATATTCTTTTTATCAATCTTCAGAATTCATCGAAAGGCTCGACGTATTTTACGGTTTTAAATGACGGAACGATCGATTATCCACTCGCGGGCGAAATGGTTTCGGTTGCCGGTCTAACGACCGAAGAAATCGAAGACGCGCTCCGCGAGAAGGTCAAACTTTACGACAACCCGCAGATTTCCGTCAAAGTGCGCGAATATTCGAGCCATAAAATAACCGTTCTCGGGCTGGTCGAAAAATCGGGCGAAAAATTCATGCAGCGCGAAGCAATTCCGCTTTTTGTCGTGCGCGCCGAAGCGATCGTTCAGGCAAAAGCCAATCGCGTCGTTATCCGCCGCGCCGATTCGACGATCGAAACATTTAGTTTAACGGACGAAAAAGCGGAAAACACGCTTATTTTTCCGGGCGATATCGTCGAATTCACCGACGATTCGCAAACGGCGAAAAACGGGCAAGTGCGGTTTTTCTTTATCGGCGGTGAAGTCGTCTCGGTCGGGCAAAAGGATTTCTTTGCGGGGTTAACTCTGACGCAGGCGATTCTAGCCTCGGGCGGATTGCGCAAGGACGGCATCAAAAAAGTCGTTATCCGGCGTAAAAACGCGGAAGGTCTGCTTGTTTCGACCGAATATAACCTGAAACTTATCAAAGACGGAAAAGTTCCTGACCCGACGCTTGAAGCGGGCGACACGATCGAGGTCGGCAATTAATTTTCGTTTATAGAACTATAATCAAAAGTATAAACCTAAATTGTAATTGTTGAACATTTTTTGCTAAGATAACTGAGCCTTGCAAAAGAGAAGCAAGTCGGGTAATCGCTTGTAATAATTTATAAGAGGAAAGTCCGAACACCAAAAGGGCAGCGAGCCGGGTAACGCCCGGGCGCCTGTGTCAAAACGGGTGACGACAAGTGCAACAGAAAACAAACCAGCTCGTAAGAGTGATGGATGAAACGGTGCGGTAAGAGCGCACCAGCGCGTGTGGTAACGCGCGCGGCTGGGTAAACTCCTCGTGGTGCAAGACCAAATAGGAAAACGATTTTTGAGCTGCCCGCTCAAGGTCGGCGCAAGCCGGCGGCGTTTTCGGGTAGGTCGCTTGAGCCTTTCGGTAACGAAAAGCCTAGATGAATGATTGCCGCTTTATCATTTATGGTAGAGAACAAAATTCGGCTTACAGGCTTGTTTCAATTTGCAGGGCACAAATTTTTGATTTTTTCGTTTAATTTACTTTTAAGGAGCTAATTTTAATAATATATGGCAAATCGCAAAGGCGTTTTTATCGGTGCCTACGTCCCGAACGAATTAAAGGAATCTCTCCGCCGCCGCGCAGCTTTGGAACATCGGACACTCTCACAGGAAATCACGCGTATTTTAGTCGAAGCCGTTCACGGCAAAGGACTTCCGGTCGGAAGCGTTGACCGCCGAAGCGGAACATCAATTCCGCGCCGCCGGACAACCGATCCGCTGCCGCGTCGTCGTGCCGACGATCTTCCGTTTATCGCGTCCGAAGAAAAGAAAAAATAGTTCGCTTGCATAGTTTTGTTTTAGTCTGCGCCGCTGTTTCCGTAAATGGCGGCGCTTTTCTTTTTTGTCGGCAGATTTGTTAAGATTTACCTGAATGAACTCGAAAATAATCTTGCTTTCAATACTCGCGGTAATCATCAGCTTTTTCGGCGGATTTTATATCGCGAATTACCTAAACGGCGGTGAACTGCTCAAACTTCGCGCGGAAAACGAACAGCTGAAGAAAAACGTCAGCGGAAATTCTCAGACTCGCACTGACGACACTCTGACTGATGATGAAATTCGGCAGCGAATTACCGAAGCCGACCAGAATCCGGGCAAAATTGATTTTCAAAAGAATTTGGGACTCGCGCTTTTGAATTACGCGATCATGAAACAAAATCCCGAATTGATTTCGGAATCATCGAGGCTTTTGCAGCGTGCGTACGACGCCGATCCGAAGGATTTCGACGTAACTGTCGCGCTCGGCACGGCTTTTTACGATCTGGCTTCGATGAAAAACCAGAACGACGGATTTATCAAGGCGCGTGAACTATACGCTCAAGCGCTCGAACAAAAACCCGCTGACGCGACCGTTAGAGCCGATTACGGCTCGACATACGTTTTCGCCAATCCGCCCGATTTCGCTAAAGCCGGCACGGAACTGCAAAAAGCTTTGCAGACCGATCCGAAAAACCAACGCGCTCTGCTGTTAATGACACAGACGCTGATTAAGCAAAACAAACCGTCGGAAGCCGAAAAATACCTTGCCAGATTGAGAGAAATAAATCCGCAAACGCCGACAATGGCGCAGCTCACAACGCAGATGGCGCAGGAAAATACGGGACAAAAATAATGGAATGGATTGTTGTTTTAGCGGTAATTTCGATTTTGATGATTTTTCTCGTCGTCAGATATCGAAAATATATTCAGACGGGCATCTATGTTTTAAAGATATTTCGCAAAATGCGCCAGATGAGCCGGCAACCCGAAAAACAGGAAAAGCAGATCGAAACGGCGAATAATTCAGGCGATGTTCAGCTTGTCAGGTGTACGAAATGCGGGAGCTGGATTCCGCAGAATACTGCTCTAAAACTCAGTAAAAATACATATTACTGTTCGTCGAAATGTCTGGAAGCGGCGGTCAAAGTTTAATTTGGAATAAAAGTTCTGATATACCAGCCGATCAGTTGTTCGCCGAAAAGCAGCGCGATGACCGCGCCGATGCCGAGAAAAATTCCGAACGGAATCTGTGTCTGCATATCTTTTTCTTTTTGACGGGAAACCAGGAAAACGCCGATCATCGCGCCCGAAAACGCGCCGAGAAAGATTGACAAAAGCGTTAAGCGCCAGCCCAGCAGCGCGCCGACGGCAAACATCATTTTAACGTCGCCGAGACCCATCGCGTCCACGCCGCGCAAAAGTTTCCAAAGCGCGCCGACGCCCCAAAGAAAACCGCCGCCGACCAATCCGCCCAAACCAGCGCCGATCAATGAAACCAGCCAGAGCGGCTGCGAATCGAGAAGAACTAACGGCGAATGAGTCAAATCCGGAAAAAATCCGACAACTTCTTCAGGGCTGAATAAAAGCGGATAAAGTATTCTGACAAGCAGCGCGAGCGCGAGCAGCGGAAAATTTATCACGTCGGGCAAAATCATATGTTCCGCGTCAATAAAAACGAGCGAAATTATCGTCGCGACAAAAATCAAACAGATCGGCAGAAATGCGTTAAAGCCAATAAACGCAAAGGTCAGCGCAAATAGTACGGCTGTCAAAAGCTCGACCGCCGGATAACGCGCGGAGATTTTTTCTTTGCAGTTGCGGCATTTTCCGCCGAGAATGAGCCAGCTCAAAATCGGCAGATTATCATAAGGCTTGATCGGATTTTTGCATTTCGGGCAGGCGGAATTGGGAAAAACGATGGATTCTTCGTTCGGCACGCGGTGAATGACGACGTTTAAAAAACTTCCGACGATTGCGCCGAGGGAAAAAGTAAAAATATAGCCGAAAATAATAGGCAAACCCGTAACCGTTTCAAATGAAGCGAAAAGAAAATTCATCAGAACCTCAAGAATATTGGTTGATTATAAAATGGAAAGAAAAAAAGCGGCGGATAAACTTTATCCTAAAATATGATAACCGTTTCTTTAAAAAAGGCAAAGAAAAAAATCGCGGGAAAATAATACGCTAAATCAACCGCACCGGACATTCCTTTGCCATTTTGCCTGCGGGCTCAAATTGCCACGGTTTCGATTCAAATTAAGGAGTTTCGATCGTTCGTTTTTTTCTGCCGAAGTTATGTTGTCGGATGGCTCGCTGCCGGCATAAAAAGTAATATAATTCGGCAAAAAGCTGCGATTTCCGATCGTAAGTTGCGAAACTCGCGTTCTATTCAAGACGGGTTTCCATTCGTAATTATCGAGCGTTGATAAATCATCCCGGCTTAAATTACAAATCAGTCCGCCGTTCAAATTTCGCCCTTTTTCGTTTGATTCGGCAGGACGCGCATATAAAAAAAGGGCTCGCGGAATTTCAGCGCTGGTAATTCCGACATCGATAAGTTTTTGAACATCGCCGCCAATATTCTCATACCAGCGCCTCAAAATTCTTTCGGTTACGATCGAAACCCTGACATTTTCAAGCCGCACATTTTTAATAATCACGATGTCGTTCGGATTAGAATTTACCAAAATTGCGGCTTCTTCGGGGCTGTTTGTTTCGAATATTTCGAAATGTTCGCGCTTTTTTAGCAGCTCACGCAGTTTACTATGCTCCAATAACGAACCGTAAGAAAATATTACGCCTTCGTTGTCCAACCCGGCAGGCAATCGTTCATTTTCTGGCGCTTTATTTATCTTCGCTTTCATAATCTTCGCAGACAAAAAGGTATTATATTTTTCTAAATTGAAAAATATAATACCGAAATCCGCGGTAAAATCGTTGCAAAAAAATAAAGGTTTTTAAAGAAAGCAGAATACTTTGATTTTATTTGGAGGCGGCGATCGGAATCGAACCGATGAATAAAGGTTTTGCAGACCTCTGCCTTACCACTTGGCTACGCCGCCATTTCGGTTTTTATTGGGAATTGTTACTCTTTGACTTTTACTTTAAGTGGAAAATCTATGCGAAATTCCTAATTACTGCTACATTTTCCACTACATCTAATACTATAGTATTTTACTTAAATATCAGCTAATCAAAGAGCAAAAAGGTAAGTTACTATAATGAACTTAAAAGGTCAAACAAAGAAATTATTATGGCTATTATTGAAATTAAGGCTAGAGCAGGACAAAATAGTTAAATGACCGATAAGGTTTCCTCAGAAATAAGAAGTCGGACAATGCGAGCCGTAAAATCTAAAGACTCTAAAATTGAAGTTAAGTTTCGGTCTGGATTGTGGAAGGTCGGATTACGTTTTTTTAAAAATGTAAATTCCTTAGTCGGTAAGCCTGATATTGTCTTTCCAAGATTAAAGATTGTGATATTTATAGATTCGTGTTTTTGGCACGGATGCCCTGAACATTTGCGCTTGCCGAAGTCCAATTTAGATTATTGGCAACCCAAAATTGAGCGTAACAAAAATAGAGATATTGATGTAAATAATTATTATTTAGTAAATGGTTGGCATATAATTAGGATTTGGGAACACGAGCTTAAAAACGACTTCGATAATCAAATTTCACAGGTTGAAAGATTAATTCGGAAAAGGCAAAATGGTGAACAATAATATAATGGAAGCAACAGTTTTTCAGATTGATTTTCTTCCAAATCGAAAGTTCTCTGGATTTACCACAGGTGAGACGCGGAACGGCTTTGCATATCCTCTTTTTACTTTTGAACAAGCGCAGGAAGTTGTCTCTGCTTGGAGTATGATTGGTAAAGAAGCTCGTTATCTTGAAAACGATGATGCTTTTGAGTTTGAGCCTTTAGATGATGAAGATATTGAAGTATTTTCTGCTGAAACTATCAATGGTCAGAAACTATATCCCATTGGAGCAGGAACTTGGATTTGGAGCGAAGCTGACGAGGACTTATAAAAATTTTAAGCGAAACAAACCTATGTTCAAAGAATTAGATATGCAGCCCACACTATTTCAATCAAGCGAAACTAATGCAAACGGATTAAGCAATAGAAACCGAAATCTTACTCATTCCGTTGTTTCATTGTTTTCAGGCTGTGGCGGAATGGATTTAGGTTTTCGCGGCGGCTTTAAAATTTTTGGTCGAAAATACGCGAAGCAACCATTTAAGATAATTTGGGCGAACGAGATGAATGAAGCAGCTTGTCGCACATATCGAAAAAATCTCGACAAAAACATTCATTGTGGCGATATTTGGGATTTTATTAATAAATTGCCAAATTCGGCTGACGTTTTAATTGGGGGATTTCCTTGTCAAGACCTTTCAATTAACGGGAAAGGCTTAGGAATTAACGGTAAACGAAGCAGTTTATATGCTGCGATGGTTGAGGCAATTAAAATTGTAAAGCCTAAGGTATTTGTAGCTGAAAACGTTAAAGGATTATTGCTTAAAACACGTAGAGATTCTTTTTTGCGGATTATGGAAGATTTTAATTCGCTTGGATATGATGTTTCGCATTCCCTTTATCACGCTGCCGACTACGGCGTTCCTCAAAGCAGGGAGCGTGTTTTTATAGTTGGAACATTGAACACGCCGAAAAAATTTACCCCGCCTTCTCCTGAAAGGACAAAAGAAACTTGGCTAACCGCAGAAGAAGCTATTGGCGACCTTGAATCAAGGGAAATGAACGAAGCCATAAATCATATTTGGAGCGCGGCAAATGTTAGCGGGGAACAAGGAAATCGTCGTCTTATCGCAAATCGTCCAGGATATACGATTCGCGCCGAATGTCACGGGAACATACAATTTCACTACTCTTTACCGCGTCGTATTTCAATGAGGGAAGCAGCTCGTATTCAATCATTTCCTGATAATTTTATTTTCGACGCCAAACTACGTGAAACTGAAAGACAGATTGGAAACGCCGTTCCGCCTATTTTGGCGTGGCATATAGCAAAATCTGTCGCTGATTGTTTGGATGCCGATAACTTATGACCAAAGAAGAGTTTGAAAAACTACTCGACTTAATAACCACGCAATTAACAGAAGAAGCCAATAAAACTTTATTCACGACATCAAAAGCATTTGAAAATAGAGTTCGAGATGTTTTGAAGCAATTCGGAGCAAAATACGAAATAGCGGTTGATTATAATCCGCATCCTTATATTTTTCCTGATATTGCTGTGGGTGAGTTTGGAATTGAAGTAAAATTCACGGCTAAGGATACGTGGCGAAGCGTTGCCAACAGCGTATTTGAAACTTTTAGAAATCAAGAAGTTATTCATATTTACGTGGTTTATGGCAAAATGGGTGGCGTTCCCGAAGTTAAATGGGCGCGTTACGACGATTGTGTCATTCACGTTCGCACATCTCACGTTCCGCGCTTTGAATTAGAAATAGATGCTAAATCATCTTTGTTTGATTTGATGGGAATCTCATACGCTGATTTTAGCGGCTTACCCATCGAAGAAAAAATGCACTATATACGTGACTATGCTAAGAAGCGATTGAAAGATGGTGAGCGTTTATGGTGGCTTGAAGAAAAAGCCGAACCTGAACATTCTCTTCCTATTCAAGTGCGACTATATATGGATTTACCGATAGAGGAAAAAAGACGCTTACGAGCAGAAGGCGCTTTGTTGTGTCCGCAAGTTGTAGCGGGTTCAAGGGTAAGAAATAAATATAATGACGTTGCAATGTATCTCCTGACTTATCACGGCGTGTTAGCATCAAACACTCGCGATTTATTTTCTGCGGGAAGCGTGGCGCACGTTAGAGACCAAAGCCGAGGCGGAATTTATATTCAACGCGCTTTATTTGAAATCGAAGAAGAAATGCGCAAAGCATCACTTAGAATGGAAGATGCGCTTTTCGTTGAGTATTGGGGCGAATCAGTCCCGCCACTTCATCGAATTGAAAGATGGTTGACACTCGCAGATAAATTTGCCGATGGCTGGATTCCGTCTAAAGTAATGTTTTTACCTAAAAGTTAGTTTGTCTTAGAAGTGTCTTTCGGCAAATCTAGTTCATCGTCAATCAATATATCAGTCGAGATTCTTGAAATTCGAGCATAAGCTAAAAGCAATGGTAAAGAAGGCTCACGTTTTCCAAGCTCATAGGTTGAAATCGTGCCTTGCACTAATTCGAGTTCTTGAAAATCCAATCGTTTAATTAACTCGGTTTGAGACAGACCGAGATTCAACCGAATTTGCAGTAATTTTTCAGCCAATCTTTTTGGCTTTGGTCGCCTTGCTTTGCCCATCAGAAGTTTTCTCCTGATAGAGCAAGATTTTTGTTTTTACCGCTAAAGTCATTTGACTTTGCTTGTGGTTTGTCGTTATTATGCGCCGCAAGTTGTTCATAAAACTCAGCGACACTTCTCATCCTTTATTTAGAGAAGTCCTTTAGCACAGTTTTACCGAGTATCAATTTATAACAAGTATTTCGAAAAGAAAAATCTATGATTAAAGTTATCACCCGATTATGTGTATTTGTTGCCGTTCTTTCGTTAGGCTCGCTCCCGACATACAGCCAAAAGCGAACTAATTCTAAAAGAACACGTAAAGCCGTTTCATCTCAGGAAAGCAATCCGAAATTTGCGCCCGTTGAAAGCAGAGTTTTTAACCATCAGGAAAAAATTACTGTTTCTTACGACAAATTCGAAAATGAGACTACTGTTAGATTGGAAATGCCTTTAACTGCCGAGCGAGGCACTCTTTTTTCTCCAAGTCCGTTGAGCATAGCTGTTTCCTTTGATTTTAAGGGAGAAAAGTTAAATAGTCCGCCGAAACAGATTTATTTTTCGGTTATTAAAAATGTTTGGCGAGGTTTAGAATCCGCATTTCCCAAACAGCCGAACATCTTAAACTTTATTTTTCTGGCGGACTCGACCCGTTTAACCTATTCGGGCATCTCTGTCAGAGAGTTAAAACAAATCCCTCTTACTTCAAGGACTTACTTGGAAGATGTTTTCGTCACGCTTTTGACCTACAGGCAGTTTTTACAGTTGGTTAATTCCGATGATGTAGAGTTCAAAGTCGGCTACCTTCAAACCAAATTAAATCTAAATCACATTGAAGCCTTACGGGATTTTGCGAGCCGTATGAATCTGAATGCGAAAAAGCAAACGAGTTATACAACGAATCCAAATCCTACAGAGAAAACAGAAACGAGCGCATCTCTGGCGGGTCAAAAGGAGAAATTAATCATTCAGATTAAAAATCTGTCGAAATTCATCTCCCTTTTTGGCGGCGTTGCGAGTGAGATTGAGGAGAACGAAAGAAAAGCGCGTAACAACACGCTAACAAGGATTCAATATGAAAAACATCAACAGGCTAAACAAGCCGTTATAAACAGTATGCGAAATCTAAACTTAGGACTGACGAGTTTAGAGAAAATGTTGCTTTCAAATCCTTCGCTTCAAGCGGGTCAGGTTCGCTCCATCTCTGAATTATCAACGTCGGCACTAAATCAGGCAGAAGCAGGAAGATTTACCAACTCAGGAAAAACGCTCTCGACTTTGCTTGATACATTGACGGACATTTTGGGAAAGATGCCGTAGTGTTTTTGTTTTTTTGATAATTCCTTTCGTGCTAATCGAATTATACAATGGCTTTTTTTTAATTTTTTCAAACTCTAAGAAATGAACTTAAGTTATACAAGAATACCAAAAGCCGTGAAAATTTTTATCTATTCCAATTTTTATCTATTCCTAAAAGGCACTTGATGAGTATTGTTTCAAGTGGCCGCTGCGTGTCTTTCGTCAATAATTTTCAAACCTTTAGGGAAACCTTATTTTCCTTTTCGGCAATAAGGTTCAAAGCGTCGAATTTTGCAAGGAACTTGATGTTATTAAGTTGCGATTGGCTTAATCGGTAGATTTCTGTAAATCCGTCGAAATCGCTTGCTTTGTAATCAAATACTTGTTCGTTCTTGAATCTGCTTTTTATCGTCTTTTCGATTTCTTTTAGGTGATTTAACTCGCCGTCCTTAGAAAATACCGTTCGGCATTCGAAAGGCAATTCCTTGAATCGTTTGTTCAAAGAATGCTGTGTTACGCCGACCTTGTAAAGTTTGTTGCCGTTATCGTCGGTCTGAGAATCAGAAATTATTTCTGCGACATACAGTTTTGCTTTACTACCGAAAACAGATTTAACGACACTCGAATTTGAAGGAATGCTAAGGGCTTCGTCAAAACTCAGCTTGCAGACGTAAGACCTGTAGTAAAGTTCGTTTTTCGTTATTCCGTAATCTTCCGCCAGAGCGACACGGCTTGGATACCACTTGCCTTTATAAACGATGGATTTAGAAGTCATTCGATTTTCGATGCCGACGATTTGCTTTACAGTGTTATGTTTCACTAGATGGTAGAAAGTATTGGGTTCGATGTTAAAGGCTCTCGCGCATTCCGCCATACTCTCAAATTCTAAGTTCCCAACTGTTACCGCTTTATTCTTTCCGTCCATTAAAATGGCTTCTTCGGGAGTTTTACCATATTTGTTGATTCTCTGCGAAAGGACGTAACTTTTAATTCCGAAAGTTCTCGAAATTTCCGCGAAGGATTTATATTCCTTTCCGAAGACGATTAGAGGAAATATCGTTTTTTTACGCTTGGTTGATTTATTTGAGGGCGTTTTTCGTCCGTCAATTCGAGGAACGATGCCTAAAGCCTCTTCTTTTGACCATTTAAGGCGAATGCGAGCCTGATACTTATTGAAAGTTACTCCCAATTTTCTGCAAGCGTCAGAGATGTTTTCATATTCGACATTACCGACGATAAATCTTTGCTTGCTTTCATCAACGGGCGCAATATAACTCTTACGAAATTTTAAGGGAATTAAATCATCGTTTCTTTTTCCGCGCTGATACCTTTTATAAATTCTCGTGTGTTTTAATCCGTAAGCGTCTGCTATCGCTTTCAACGATGGGTATTTTATTCCTTCTACCATCTGTGGGATTTTGTTTTCTACCATAATAATCATTTTTTAGTGGTTTTTATTACTACTACCTACTTTATTTACTTATCTAATGCACTGAGGTTGGAGTTTAGAGAGACGAGTAGCTACCCCTAGCTACATAAGTCAATGCACGTCAGCCGTCTGTCCGCTTCAACCTAACCGAGTATCCTGATAACGATGTAATAGTCTTTTCTAAACTATCGGGTCTCCATAATTTTACGTGCGCCTATCAGAAGCAGGGCTGACGAGCATCATCGGCTGTCTCTCCGAATCATATTGGTCAATGTTCTTGTTCTGACACCAAAAGAGGAGTTCAGCGAGTCTCATTTTCCGCCCATTGTCAGCTTCTTGTATCGGTAAGCTCTACCCGACGCACGACTCAAACTCGTTGTAAAAACGCATTAAAAGAAAAATTCGAGTGTAATTACATTATATTATGATTTCGTAAAAAAGTCAAGCAGATTTCAGTTTTACGCTTGACCAATGAACAAGATTTATGTATAATGCGAAATTTTTATTTCGCTCTGTGTGTAGGGAAAATAGCTAGGTCAGGTCAGAAGCTATTTTAGAAAATTGAAAGGCTTCTAGGCAGCATTCTGCGCCAAAATGGGCGGCATAAGAGTAAGCGATTTGACCGATTATTCGGTTTGTTTCTTCGGTCTGCCAGACTTTCCGTAAGTTGCAATCTTTTCAAGTTCGCTCTCTTCAATAATCCAATCCCGCCCGACCTTCTCTGCCTTTAGCTTTCCGCTTTCAATTAACGCCCTGATACGGCGGACGGTTACGCCTTTTTTCTCTGATGCTTGTTTGCTGTTTAGAAGTGCCATAAACGACATTATCGCAGAAGAAAAAATATACCGCAAGCGGCAGATTTGCGTTGACATAATATGCCGCATACGGTATATTAAAAGAGTCAGGTAATTACAAAGAAATAAAGGAGCTACAGTGAAATTAAACGAACAAATCAACAATGAAATCTTCGGAAAAGTGATTGCGGAAACTTTGGTTTCGATTCACGGTCAATTTGAAAATAATCGTCTTTCAGAAGGCGATTACAAACGATGGATTAAAGCAATCGGCAAGGCAACGGTCGAATTTGAAAACAATCCGTTTCTGTCTTGGGATTCTGACAGTAAGCATTTAATCATTTGGTCGAAATCGAATGAGATTTACGAGGCGAACGGCACTTGCCAATGCAAAGCATATATCGGCGGGTTTCCTTGCTATCACCGAGCTTTAGCGCGAATGATTCAGCGATACTTCGAGCGAGTTTATTAAAGAGCGAATGTTTAGGAAAACGGCGAATTTTCCCAAACCTTCTTTATCCGAAAGGTAACTATTCACAGAAACCAACGGACGCACTTAAATTACCAAATATGTGCGTCCGTTTTCAAATAACAGACGTATGGGACTTTATAAAAGAGGAAAAGTTTATTGGTTTAGCTTCATTTTCGATGGGCGACACATTCAGAAATCAACGAAAACCGCTAACAAGGCAGCGGCGCGTGATATTGAGGCAGGTTATCGTATTAAATTGGCAAAAGGCGAAGTGGGGATAGAAGAGAAAAAGCCTGTGCCACATTTCAGAGAGGCGATGAAGGATTTTCTCGAATGGTCAAAACACGAACACGCAAATAAGCCAAATACTTACATTCGTTATAAAACGAGCAGTAAGGTTTTATCGCAATTTTTTAAGGATTCACGGCTTGATAAAATCGAAATTCAGGACGTGGAAAAATTCAAGGTTTGGCGTTCTAAACAGAAATGCAAGACTAAAGCGGGTAAAATATTAAACAGACAAATCAAACCTGCAACAGTAAATAGGGAATTGGCTTGCCTGAAAAAACTTTTCAATCGCTACAAATCGTTTGTTCCGAGAAATCCTGTAAGTGAAGTCAAATTTTTAGCCGAAAACAACGAGCAGTTGCGCGTCATCACTTTCGAAGAAGAAGCAAAGTATTTAGCAGAAGCCTCACAGCCTTTGAAAGATGTAGCGATTTTAATGATTCAAACGGGCGCACGTCCCGAAGAAATTAGCCGCCTAAAAATTCAGAACGTTAATTTTGAACGTGGCTACTTATCAGTTGACTTCGGCAAAACTAAAGCCTCACGTCGAAAGATACCGCTAACAAAAATCGCATCAAATGTTTTAAGAAATAGAATCAATCAGGCTAAAGGCGAATATTTATTTGCGGGTGGTCGAGGCGGAACGAATTTACAGAAGCCGATTATAAAGCTTAATAACGCTCACAAAGGAACAATCGAAAGGGCAAAGCTCGAACCGTTTCGCATCTACCAATTTAGGCATACCTTTGCGACTCGTGCTGTTGAAGCAGGAATTGATTTAGCTACTTTGGCAACTCTACTCGGACACTCCCGATTACAGATGGTTATGCGGTATGCTCACCCATCGGAAGAACACCAATTTAATGCTATGAAAAGGATTGAAAGGTTTACGGTGAGCAAAACTAAAACGCCCGAAATATCCAAGAAAAAATAGACGACTTCAAAATCGTGCTACATTTTCCACTACATTGAAATTAAATTATTTTGGAAAGTGCTTGTAAGTTATTGAAAAGAGAGGCGCTTTTCGGAACATCGAACCGATGAATAAAGGTTTTGCAGACCTCTGCCTTACCACTTGGCTACGCCGCCAATTCGATTTTGGATCTTAGATTTGGGATTTTGGTTTGAAATCTAAAATCTGATTTTGGAAAGAACTTTGTTTTAAGCAATTGAAGCGACGCTTTGGTTTGACCGCTTGCGTCGCTTCTTTGAAAACTTTTGGAGCGGGAAACGAGATTCGAACTCGCGACTTCGACCTTGGCAAGGTCGCGCTCTACCACTGAGCTATTCCCGCGTCGCAAATGATAATTTTACCGTCTGAAATTTATTTGTCAAGTGCTCTTTTTAACAAAAAATTAATTCGTTACGGTGACGTCTTTCACGAAACTCCAGTCGCCGCTCGGATTGATTTTGACGTTGCTGATGCGTTTTGTCGAAATTACCATACTCGACGGATACCAGAGCGGAAGCAGCGGCAAATCGGTGCTGATAATTTCCTGCGCTTTGGCGTAAAGCTCGCGCGCTTTGTTTTTGTCAACCGTGCGGACGGCTTCTTCAATTAGCTTGTCGAATTCGGGATTCGAATAACGCGCGCGGTTTCTGCCATTGGATTTTCTCTCGGGCGTGTCGGTCGAAGCGAACAAATCGCGGTAGAAAATCGGGTCCTGATTGCCGCCGATCCAGCTGCTCGTGTTCATCTGAAACTGCCCGTTTTTTAACTGGTCGAGCAGCGTTTGCGGTTCGAACGTTTCCAGTTCGACATTGAGTCCGACCTCTTTCAGAGATTCCTGAATGACCTGCGAATATTGATTGACAGCCTGATTTCCGGCGGCGTATTTGAATTTAATGACTTCGCCTTTGTATCCGGCTTCCTGTAATAATTGTTTGGCTTTGGCAGGATCGTAACCGTATTTCGTGCCGGTCGTATAAGCCCACGATTCTTCGGGCAGAATCGAATACGCGATTTTCGCCTGACCGCTTAAAAGCTCGTTGATTATTTTTTCGCGGTTTATCGCATACGCGATCGCCTGACGAATCTTGGCATTGTTAAAAGGTGCGGTCTGCGTATTGAATCCGATGTATTGAATATTCGAGCCGGTAAATCTTTCAACTTTCAGCGAGCCTGATTTATCCATCGCATTTACCGCATCGGGCGACAAAATCGTTGGGTTCGGCGCAATATCAACCGCGCCGCTGAGTAATTCGTTTTGTAGAGAGTTGGCATCGGGTACGGTTTTCACGTTCAATTTAGCGATTTTCGGCGCGCCTTCCCAATAATCGGGAAAGGCTTCGAGCTGGACGAAATTGTTGACCGAATCGAAGCTCACGAATTTAAATGCGCCGGTTCCGACGGGCGCGGTTTTTTGTTGTTCGATGGTGCCCGCCGGAATAATCGGGATCGCGACCAGATTCGATAACAACTGATTGACAAGTTCGGTGCGCGTAACCTTGAAGACAACCGTTTTCGCATCAGGCGTCGCGATCGGTTCAGCAAAATGCAGGACGCGTTTTTTTTGCGGATCGGTTTCGCCGGGAACGGAATCATAAAAACTTCCGGCTTTCGCGCCGTTGGCGGTCAAAAGCGCGTCAAATGTATATTTTACGTCCGCCGAATTTAACGCGTTTCCGTTGTGGAATTTAACATTGTCGCGAAGCGTGAAAGTAATCGTCAGATTATCGTCGCCGACCTTATAGTCGCCGAGTTCGCCGACATATTCAAATTTTTCGTTTTTCTTGACCAGTGAATTGTAAATCAAGTTACGCACTCGGTCAGCCGCCGCATCCGTTCCCGTACTGCTCAAAGTATCGAGCCCGCCGAATTTTTCGGTCAAGGCGATGGTCACCGCATCGGATGTTGTTTGGCGGCAGGAAATTGTAAACAAAAAGCCAGTTAAAAGTATTAAAAATAAAAACGTTCGCCCCGAAAAGCGCATTAATGTTTTCCTCCAAAATTATTTTAGTCGTGCTTTCAAATCGGAAATCTCATTTGAAAGTTCAGCCAGCCGATCTTTGTCAAAATCGAGCGGCGGTTCAATTAGATTTTTTGCGGCGGCAACGCGCTGCAATGAATCATTTACGCGCGACTCTTCTATTTCGCCGGATTTTACCGCTTCGAGAACGGCGCGAAATGCTTCCCGAATCGCGCCCGCATCGTTACAAATCAAAAGTTGGTCTTGTCCGGCTTTGACCGCCATTTTGCAGGCTTCGCCGATACCGTAATTTTTTACGATCGCGCCCATCTCCATATCATCGGTTAACGCCAATCCGTCAAACCCGAGCTGTGCGCGAAGCAGTTTTGTTGTGAAATTAAAACTCAATGAAGACGGTAAGAGTTTGCCATTTCGGTCAAGTTCCTGCAAGTCGAGATTCGGAAAAGCGGCGTGCGCGATCATTACCAAGTGAGCGTCCGCAGATTTAAAGAATTCCTTGTACGGGTAAAGATCGTTTGAATCGAATTCTTCGCCCGTCAGACTGACGGCGGGCAAATCTTCGTGCGAATCAATTTTTGTCGCGCCTAAGCCCGGAAAATGTTTGATCGAGCCGAGAACGCCGTTTTTCTGTAAAGTTAAAAGATATTCGCGGGCGAATTCGAAAACTTCTTCCTTCGATTTACCGAAGGCGCGCGAAAATAATCCGTTGTTGTATTCGCCGCGCGCTTCATCCATGACATCAACAACCGGCGCGAAATTCATGTTAAATCCGAGAATACGCAAGATTTCAGCCGTAATTCGCGCCAGCACGGAAGCCTGTTCCGGCGTTTTCAGTAAATTAGCCGCCGGCATCGGTTCGACGACGCGGCGCAGACGGTCAACCAATCCGCCTTCCTGATCGAGACTGAGAAACGGCGCAACGCCCGAATTTTCACGAATTTCGTCGAGCAGATTGCGGATTTGTCCGGCTTCGCGGCAGTTTCGCGCAAACAGGCAAACCCCGGCGGGCGAAATTTCCTCGTAAAGCGCGCGCGCGGCGGAGTCAAATTCAGCGCCCGGTAAACCGATAAAAAATAATTGTCCGATTTTTTGCTCTAACGGCAGAGAAAGGATTTTTTCAAGCATTTTAACTTAAAAAAATTGTAACAAATCTTAAAGCAATTTATAAAGCGTCGGCAAAAAGACAGTTTATGTAAAACTTTAACGCTTGTATTTCAAAACAGATTGATTTTGCGGTTGATTTGGAGTAAATTCATTAAAAATCAACGCCGACAATTGAGTAATCCAATAAAATACTATGAAGATAATTCTACTTTTCTGTCTGACCGTTCTCTGCGTTCAAGGTCATTTCGCGCAAGCGAACTGTGCGGGAGCCAAGCTTTTTACCGAGAAAAACTGCCTGGGCGATGAGATCAGCCCGACGGAAAAAGAGCTTTTTCGTCTCGTCAATGAATACCGCGCTCAGAATAATCTGCCGCCCATCAAGATTTCCGAACCGCTCAATTTAGTTGCCAATCGCCATCTTCTCGACCTGACTTTCAATATCAAATATTTGACGCACGGCTGGAGCAACTGCGCGTACGACATGAAAAAAGAGGAAACGTGGAATTGCGTTTTCGAGTCGCCGCAGCGTTTAAATACGGGTTATCCGGGGCAGGGATTTGAAAATCTTTACCGCAACATAAACGGAACAGCGACGCCCGCCGCCGCGCTCGAAGCCTGGAAAAAAAGCCCGATGCACAATAATCTTCTCTTGAATCTCGATATTTGGCGAGATACCAGATACGATGGTTTCGGCGTTTCAGTGAGCGGAAATTACGCGGCTGTCTGGTTCGGTTCGAGAGGCGGCGGCGATGTAAATCTCGGCAAGCAAATCAAAGGACTCGGAATTTCGTTCGACCGGTTAGTTAACGGTTTGACGACGATTTTATCAATCGAGAAAGCCGAATCGCTCGGCGAAAGCGGCAAATGGGTCGGGAAATCATCTGACAATTCGATCAGACTCGAAATCTACGGGCAGGAAAAAGACGTCGCCGAAACTACGCTTTCATTATCTGTCAAACTCGGACGCGGCGCGCAGATTTCGCCGCAGAGCCGTTCGGCTTTATCGCAGTTTTTAACCAATATTGCCGAAAAATGGTCGGAGCGCGAAAAATGGGTGGACGCGGCTTTGGTCAAACTCTCCAAAAATCCGAAAGCTCCGCAAACGATAACCGTCGGAGACAAAACATTTGAAGTCAGTATCAATGCCGCTAATTATCTGACAGTCGTTGTTAAACCAAACACCAGTCCGCTTCCGAGAGAACTTTAAGAGCAATGAAAAAAGCGCGCTGGATTTGTAATCTAACGCGCTTTTAAGGAACTTTTACAAATCGTTTACCTTGCCGCGTTAGCGTTCATATTCGAATTTCTCGAAGCGTCCGCAGTTTGCGACGGATCGCGCATTCCTCCCGTATGACACCAGCCGGTTTTATGTCCGAGATTGACCGCGCCCGACAACTGCGCGTAGGCTCTTTCGACCACGCCGTCGTCCGGATCGCTCAAAAACGGGTCGGTCGCGATGTTGCAGTAATCGTAGCGATACCAAACATCGGTAAAAGAAGTCGTGTGATAAGAAACCTTCGCCCTTGCCCAAGCCGGAATATTCGCCAGCCACGCCGCCGCGCCGCCGTAAGTCAGATCATTATTCGAACCGCAGCCCGCGCCGAAGATTTGACCTAAAAGCGCGAGATTTCCGGCTAAAGCCGTGCCTTGATACGGCGTTCCGACCGATTGAATGAGCCGCGTTCCGCCGGTCGCGTAATCGAGACCGCTCCAATAATAAGTGTACAAATGAAGCGAAGCCGCGCCGCCCTGACTGTGCGCGACGATACCGAACGACGGCAGACTCGCGCCGAAATTCTTGATCAAATTGGCGAATTGGTCGTGCGAGCGGTTCTTGTTCAGATCCAAAAACTTCACGTAATTAGTAAACTGACCAGCCGCCGCCGCCGCGCCCCACGCATCGCCCGAACAGTAACCGTGAACGAGCATCAGCTTTCCGCCGACCGCATCAGACGTCGTTTTTACCGGACGCACACCCTGCCGCATTTCATCGGTAATGATTCCGGCGAAGGATTTTGCCAGATCGGTTGCGTAAACGCCTGAAAGCGTAAGGCTTTCCGCGGCACCGAGAACGACCGAATTGTCGGGATTTTGAATTCGTATGTTTTTCAAAACGAACGATTTTGCATCAGCGCTTTGCGCGAGCCATCGCGAATCGAGCGTGATCGAAACCGCCGTTTCACGTTTCGAGACGCTTTCGCCGATCGTCATTCCGCCGAGCCACGAAACCGGAATCTCGCTGCCGTCAGCGTTGCGTCCCCAGATTTCGGCGTGAACGATAACTTTTTCGCCCGTTTTTATGCCCGAAACCGGTAAATCAATGCGCCAGCGCAAATCGTCAATTCGTGTCGCGCGGACGTTCGATTTAATGTCGGCGCGCGCGGCGGCGACTTCAAAGGTCAATTCCGAGCTGCGAACGAATTCCGAACCGTCTGAAATTGTGCCCTTTGAAAAGATTTGCGCCGTGTAGCGACCGGCAATTTGCGGCGTGAATTTTGAAATAAATTCGCCCGTGCCGTTGTCCGACATCGGAAATTCGAGCCGTTCGCCGTTCGGCGCGGTGATCGAAACCCGCGCATCGCGAATATTACCCGAAAGCGCCGTCGGCTGCGCGTCTTCGCTGTTTTCTTTATAGTTGAAAAGCGACGAAACGATACCGATCTCGCGTCCGACCGTCGTTTGCAGCGTGTTGATGTATGAATAAAGGCGATACGGCGAATCGCTCGATGCGACGAGATAACCGATTATTTCGCCCGAGCTTACAAGATTTTTCGGCTTTTCGATCTGAACGCGGACGATGCCGGTTTTTAACGAATCGAAACTGAAAATCTCGGCAGGGAATTGATTACCGTCCAACCCGTAAGTCGTGTCGGTAACTCTGACCTGTCGCGCAAAGCCTTCGCTTCTGACATCGAAAAAATCTTCTCGCGGCAGAGCGACGCGCAAATTCAGAGCTTTGGCGTTCGGCGAAAGAATCATCAGACGGAAATTTTCGGTCGAATCAACCGGAATCTCGATTTCCTGTAAATCCGCGCCCGCGCTGATCGGAAACATCGCCGATTTCGAGCGCGTCCCGAGCGCCGACGGATTCGGTAGACGCATCGCGGGGATTTCCTCGACCGTTCCGGCGAGGCTTTTAAAGTCGGCTCGCGAAACGGAACCGATTTTCTGCGCCGAAACTAAAACCGAGAAAAAACAGAGCATTAAACACAGCGGCGCGACGCCGGCGTATCTTCTAAAACTTTTTGACATAAAAATCTCCTTAAGAACTTTGGTTTACTGGTAAAACTTAAAAAGACTATAAAAATGAAACAGGGGGCAATGAATTGTGCTGCGATTATAAACCCGAAAACCGCAAAACTCAATTTCAAAACGCGCGGCTTTGTCAGCAGCCCGCGCGTGAGCAATGGCTAAATACGGCTGCACTTGCTCACGCGCGGGCTGCTGACACGCTTTAAAATATTCGACGCAATTTTTGACATCTGAAAATAAACTGGTGTAATGTGCAGATCAATAAAACTTGGGAGAAAACAAATGAAAAATTTATATAATTTCGGTTTCGTGGCGCTGCTTTTGGTGGTTTTGGGCTGTAATTGCCAGCGGTTTCAGGATTTAACGGATCAAAGCAAAATGCCGACCAGCTCGTCGCCGTCAACTTCGTCGAGTCCGGCGGCAAATTCATCGCCCGCGAGCAGCGATAAAAAAACGGGTTTGACGCTCGACAAATTTAATCAGATAAAAAACGGCATGAGTTATAAAGAAGTCGTTGACATTATCGGCACCGAAGGCGCGCAGATCGCAAGCTCGGGCGAAGGGAAATATAAAGTTGAAAGCTACAAATGGGACGGCGAAAATTTCCAGTATATTTTAATCACTTTTATGGGTGAAAAGATGTATTCGAAAAACCAGAACGGCTTGAAATAGAGTTTTGCCAATTTACAAAAAGCGTTTGGAATTAAAGCGATAAAAGATGATAAAATCGCTTTAATTTCAAACGCTTTTGACTTGTAGATATTGATTAAAGTGGAAAAAAATTCAAAGCTGCAAATATTAAAATATCTGGGAGTGGTTAGTCTTTTAATTCCGCCGATCAGCATTATAATTATCCTGAAGTTTACGGAATTACCGGAAATTATCACTAATTTGCTACTGTGCTATTTAGCGTTTTGTTTTATTTTTCCGTTTTTCTGCGGAATTTATTTACTGGTCAATTTTTATACGAATAAATCAGGAACAATTTTGTTGTTATCAATCCTAAACATAATTTCGCCGCTTTGGCTGATATATATTTTGCTTAGTTTGATGTTTAAGGACGGCGGCGGTTTCAGATTCAATATGTGACAATTTTATGAACAAGAAAACCATTAAAGACATAGATATTAAAGGCAAGCGGGTTTTTATTCGCGTAGATTTCAACGTTCCCGTAAAGAACGGGCACATCGAAGACGACACGCGAATCTTAGGCGCGCTGCCGACGATTCGTTACGCGATCGAACAGGGAGCGAAAGTGATTCTCGCATCGCATCTCGGCAGACCTTTGAAGGACAAGAAAAAGGCGGAAGAAAAAGGTATGCCGTACGACGCGGCGAAATATTCGCTTAAACCCGTTTACGAATTCTTACGCGCTTTGCCCGAATTGCAGGACGTATCAAAGCAGGGCGAAGAACCGGTCGAAATCACCGCCGGCGCAGCGGCGCTCGGACGCGCGGAAATCAAAAACGATCGTGTTTTCTTTGCCGCCGATTGTGTGGGCGAAGAAGTAGCGAATAAAGTCAACGCATTGAAAGCAGGGCAGGTTTTACTGCTCGAAAATCTGCGTCTGCACGCCGAAGAAGAGAAAAACGACGAAGGTTTCTCGAAACAGCTTGCCGAACTCGCCGACGTTTATGTTAACGACGCGTTCGGAACGGCGCATCGCGCACACGCTTCGACCGAAGGAATTACGAAATTCGTGCAGCCTGCGGTCGCCGGTTTGCTGATGGAAAAAGAACTCGATTTTCTGGGCAAAGCGCTCAACAATCCCGAACGCCCGTTCGTCGCGATCTTAGGCGGCGCGAAGGTTTCCGATAAGATTCCGGTGATCGAATCGCTGATCGAGCGCAAGGTTGACAAGCTGCTGATCGGCGGCGCGATGGCTTACACGTTTTTCAAGGCGAAAGGCTTTACGATCGGCAAATCGCTCGTCGAGGACGAAATGATGCCGCAGGCGCTCGAAATCGAGGAAAAAGCCAAATCGGCTGGTATCGAACTGCTTCTGCCGACCGATCATCAGGTCGTTGATTCTTACGATCCGCTCGCTTCGCGCAAAACGATTCCGGTCGAATTTACGAATACCGGACTTGTCGGTCTGGACATCGGCACGGAAACGGTCGAGATTTTCAAACAGGCGCTCGAAGGCGCGAAGACGATCGTCTGGAACGGTCCGATGGGAATGTTCGAGGAAAAACCGTTTGACGAAGGCACGGTCGCGATGGCGAAAGCGGTTGCCGATGCGACCGACGCCGGAGCGACTTCGATCGTCGGCGGCGGCGATTCGGTTTCGGCGGTCAATCAAGCCGGACTCGACGATAAAATCTCGCATATCTCGACCGGCGGCGGCGCGACGCTCGAATTCTTAGCGGGCGACGAACTGCCGGGAGTTGCGGCTTTGAACGATAAATAATTTCTGCGGCGAAACAACAAAAAAGTTTTCCGACTCATCAAGAATTTCGAGAGGAAAAATTGTATGAAAAAAATTGCGGCGGCTTTCTTTATCTTATTTTTATCGAATCCGATTTACGCGCAGTCAGCCGGCAAAGTGTCGCTTTTGGTCGCGTACGGAAAAGACGGCTCGAATCTCGGTTATCCGGACGGTGTCAAGGTCTGGAACAATTTCAAAAAAGGTCGGACGACATTAGAAATAAGCTGGAATGCTAAAATAATCGGCTGGATTACTGAATAAATATATGAGTTTTCAGTGCTGGATCAATTTTAGAATCCTATTAACGCTTTAAGGAAGAAACCAATTAAAAAATCTTTAAGAGAAAATATCTGCTGGTGAAAAACGCAAACTGAACAGTTAAGAAATTTAACCACTCAATTTGCGTTTTTCACTATTCACTATTGATAAATCTGCGAGCTTCCTTTCTTTTGTTCCCATTGAATGCCGTCAACGTTTTCGGCGTCAACCTCGAAAATGCGGTCGTTCAGATAATCGGTGCTGAGATTCAGCGGCAGATTTAGATAATACATAATGCTGCCGACCGCATTCGCTTCGTCGGGCGGGTCGATCTGGCGGATTTCGCCTTCGAGTTTATAACGCTGAAAAATCTTTTTAAGCTGCTGGTTGGTCGCGTCCGTGCTGCGCGTTTTAACCGTCAATTCCATCGAACGGAAAACCTTTTCCGTCTCGTTAAATTCCAAAAACCACAGCAAAACCACAGCAAAACCGCAGAGAATCGCGCCTAAATCCCAGCGACCGACGCCGGCGGCAAGCCCGAGCGCGAGGCTGATGAGCAAAACCGTGATTTCCTTCGGATCGCGAATATTCGTGCGAAAACGAACCAAAGATACGGCGGCAAAGATCGCAAACGCGCGCGCCGTGTTGTCGCCGACGATCAGCATTAGCGCCGCCGCAACGACCGAAAGCAGAATCTGCGTCTGCGCGACATAAAGATTACGGCGGAAAAGCGGCGCATTTTTGCGCGGGCGAAATGCGAGCGCCGCGGACAGAGCGACCGCGATAAAAAGTCTCAAAAGAATATCGAACGCGTGAACGGCAGGAGTCTCAACTGCCTGCTGCTGCGAATCGGCTCTGGGCAAAAACGGGTTGTCGCTCTGCGGCGCAGTCGTTTGCGAAGCCCGCGCCGTGTTCAAATTGTTCGCGCCGTTAATCGCAGCGCTATTATTGGAGCGATTGTAGAGTAAATAGATCGCAAACGTGACCGCAAAAAGTATCGCGATGGTGACGCCCGCGATGAGCATTAATCTGAATCTTTTCATATTTATCTGACAGCCAGATTTTGGTTCGTCGCTTCGTCAAGTTCGACGATTTTCGCTCTCACGGCGCGCGTTAAAGTGTTGATATCGGCTTGCGAGTAATTGGCGGCGCGAAACGCATCTTGGATCTGCCGGTCGTCGAGCTGAACCAGCAGATCAGCCAGCCAGCGACCTTGCGGAACGGTGACGTTATTAAAAATGTCGCGCAGTTTTCCTTTGTAAGAAAGCTTGATCCGACCGTTTTCGACATCGCGGATAAGAATAGACTTGGCATATTGATTCGGTCTGCCGGTCGTGCGTCCGAGACGATAGATAAGCGGAAAATTGTTGTTGCCTAATCTGCCGAACGTGCGTCCCAAATCGCCGACGATGTAATGAAGTTCCTGCCCGCTTCTGCCGATCGTGCCGAGAACATTATTGTTGATCTCGATAATGTCCCAATTTTTGAGCAGCACCATCATTATCTTCAAGCCCTGCAATTCGTTGGTATTATTAAACGGATTGTTGCGCCAATCCCAGTTTCCGTAGCGTTCGAAGTTTTCCGGTCGCGCTTCGAGCCGCACGTTTTTGAACGTGCCTTTGGTCGGAATCGTGATTGACGGAACCAGGTAATTGATCTCGGTTTTATAACCCAACGCCCAAAGAAGGCGAACCGCCGCCGTTTCGGGCTGCGCTTCACGCCCGAGTTTGGCGATCCAGACGCGACCTTTGCCGTCTTTGATGCGGTATTTCGTATTGTGTCCGCCGGTTTCTTTTTTGATAAACTCGATGCGGCTCAGATCAGGCTGCATCTCGCGCCCGCCCGGACCGTAAAACGTGTCGCGCTGTGCAATATTCACGTTTTCCCACATCACGCGTCTGCCCTGCGGCATTTCTTTTTTATCTTTTTTATCCCTTTTATCTTTTTTAGATTGTTTCTGCGTCGTCTGGTTCGAAGATTTAGATTTTTTCTTCTGCGCCGGAACATTTGAAAAAGTAAATGAAAATATAGTTATTAAAGTAAAAAGTTTTACCAGATTTCCAAAATAATACATTAATTAAACCCTCCTTGTTTTAATGTTTCGAATCGAATCTGACAATTTTCTGACTCGTCTGGAACGAAAGTTGACAGTTAAATTCCATCTCGTTTTCTTCAGGAGTAATCCGTCTGTAAAACCCGTCGGGCATAAGTTCGCGCGCTTTAACGTTGTCGCGCAGATAAGCCGCGAGATACTCGTTTTTCAGATAATTTTTAAGATTCGCGTTTTCGACCGGCGTCACAACCTCGACGCGGCGATCTAAATTGCGCGGCATCCAGTCGGAACTTCCGATATAAATTTCTTCGTCGCCGGCGTTTGCAAAATAATAAACGCGGCTGTGTTCAAGCAGCGGACCGACGACGCTGCGAACCCTTATATTTTCCGACAATCCTTCGATGCCGGGTCGGAGCATACAAATTCCGCGCACGATCAGGTCAATCTCGACGCCCGCCTGCGAAGCATCATAAAGCGCGCGGATAATCTGTAGGTCAGCCAGCCGATTGAATTTAGCGATTATTCGCGCGGGCTGTCCGTTTTTCGCGTTTTCGGTTTCGCGACCGATCAGCTCGACCATTCTTTCGCGTAAGTTAAGCGGCGCGACGAGAAGCTTGCGGAAACCATCGTTTTGCGAATAAGCCGTCAAGTAATTAAAAAGTTCGGTCGAATCTTCGCCGATCTGTTCGTCAGCCGTGAGCAATCCCAAATCCGTATAAACCGCCGATGTTTCCGGGTTGTAATTGCCGGTCGCCAGATGCACGTAGCGGCGCAGACCATCTTCTTCACGCCGTACGACGAGCGTCGTTTTGCAGTGCGTTTTCAAACCCATCAAGCCGTAAACAACGTGGATTCCGGCGCGTTCGAACTTTTTCGCCCATTCGATATTGTTTTCCTCGTCGAACCGCGCTTTTAACTCGACCAGCACCGTAACCTGTTTGCCGCGCTCGCTCGCTTCCATCAGGATCGGCGGAATCGGCGAATCCGCGCCCGTCCGGTAAAGACACATTTTGATCGCCAGAACGTCCGGGTCTTCCGCCGCTTGTTTGATAAAATCCGTGACAATGCCGTAGGGCATATACGGATGATGAAGCAGAACGTCGCCGCGCTTGATGATATCGAACATCGATTCGCTCGAATCCAGATGCGACGGGCGCGAAACGTTGATCGGCGCTTCCTTTAAATCAGGTCGGTCGAGCTTGTATAAACTCATAAAGTCGGAAAGATTGATCGCGCCTTCTATCTTATAAATATCTTCCGCCGAAATTTGCAGCGAGTCCGTCAAATATTCGACCATTTCGTCCGGCATATCGCTCGAAACTTCGAGCCGGACAACGTCGCCGAAGCGGCGCTGTTTGAGATTCTGCTCCATCATTTCGAGCAAATCCGACGCTTCGGCTTCGCGCATTTCGATATCCGCGTCGCGTGTGATGCGAAACGCGTAGCAAAACGCGTTTTGCGCTTCGGGCACGAGCATCTTGACGTTAGACGCAATCAAATCCTCAAGCAAAACGAATCGCGACGCGCCTTCGCTGATTGGAACGAATCGTTTGATCGAAGCGGGAATCTTAATTCGCAGAAAGAATTTGTCATAATTGATAACGACTTTTTCCGTCCGCCGATTCAGTTTCGGACGAATCATCAAACACAGATTCAGGCTGCCGCCCGAAATGTACGGGAACGGATGCGACGGGTCAACCGCCTGCGGCGTAATAACCGGATAGATACTTTGTTTGAAATAGCCGGTCAATTTTTCCTGCTCCTCCGGAGATAATTCGTCAAACCTGCAAATTTCGACGCCTTTTTGCGCGAGCTCGGGCAAAACATCGTTATAGAGACATTTTGTTTGCGCGGCGCTCAGTTCGTTAACGCGCGATTTGATCTCGTTCAAAAGTTCTTCGATTTCCATTCCGTCAGCCGCCGCTTTGTTTCCGATCGAATCCTTCAAACCCGACACGCGAATCATAAAAAATTCGTCGAGATTCGACGATAAAATCGCCAGAAACTTTAATCTTTCAAGCGGCGTCTGCGTTTCGTCGAGAGCCTCTTCGAGAACGCGTCTGAAAAATTCGAGTAAACTCAAATCACGATTAAACAGATACTCGGACGATCGCGGCAGAGGTGAAGGCAAAAAATGTGAAATTTCGGTTTTAACTTCAACCGGATAAATTTTTTTTGCTGTATAAGACATATCAAAAATCCCAAAAATCCCAAATAATATATATAAGTTTGGATAGAAGAGATTATCCGATCAGGCAAGTTTGCAAATGCCGTTCCAAAATTATAAAAAATCGCATTTTTGTAAAAAAACCTTGATTTTGTTGAGGTGTAAGATTTTAAAGAGATAATCAAGTTAAGATTACGAATTAATATTTTTAATAAAAACTGTATTAAATAAGTGCAGTTTTCAGTAAAAATGTTTAAGTAACCGTGCAAAATAAATTTGAAGTTCAGAATTACGCCTTGAGGCGTGAAAACGCGGCTTGATATGCAGCGCGCGATAAAACCTCGCGGCTTCGTCTTGAGGCGAACCGTTGCTCATGCCTGAAGGCGTAACTCCAACAGAAACTGGTAAAGAAAACCGCCCTACATTGCGCGATATTTTTCGTGCAATGTAGAGCGGTTTTCTTTACAAATATTTGAATTCTGAACCGGTTTTCTGAGTTTTTGTTCAAAGCCGTCGGGTCAGAACTTTTTGCTTAAAACAGCTTAAATTTGATCGTCAGATATTTTTTCGGATTCTGGCGAAAATCGTAGATCAATTTTGTACCTTCCGAGGACAACTGATTGATGTTCGACATCGTCTGATTTGCATTGTTGTAGAGAGTTTCATCGGTCAGGAATTTTCCGAGCGTGCCTTTGCCGCTTTGCGCGTCGGCGAGCAAAACGTCAATTCTCTCGGCGGTCGTGTTAAATCTCGCCAGAGTAGTCCGCGCGTCTTCGTAAAGTCTCTCGTCTTTCAGAAATTTCCCGGCGGTTCCTTTGCCTTCGGAAAGATCGGTTGTGATCAATTTGAAATCGTCGGCAATTCCGTTGAGTTTCGAAGCCGTCACGCGCAGATCGGCGATTGCCTGACGCGTTTCGTCGTAAATCCGGTCGTCGCTCAAAAATTTTCCGGCGGTTCCGCGTCCGGCGCGAAGGTCTCTGGAAATCGCTTCAAGCTGCTGAACGGTTGAATTCAGACTGTTGTAAAGCGCGGGATCATTCAGAAGCTTTCCGGCGCTGCCGTCGCCGCGATTGACGCGATCGAGCGTGCTTTGAAGTTTAGTCATCGTCAACTTCGCTTCGGAAACCGACGCGTCGATGTTTTTATAAAGCTGGTCGTTATTGATAATTTGACCGAGTGTGCCGTCGCCCTGATTGGCTTTATTGAGAATTTCGTTTGCCGGAGTCGCGATCTTGTTGATTTGCTGCAAAAGCTCGTTGCCGGTCTGCGTTAGTTGGTTGATCGAAATCGCCTGTGTCGAATCGAGAACGTGATTTTCCGCAACCGCCGTGCCTTTCTGCGTTCCCGGCGTGATGTTGATCATTTTGTCGTTTGCCAGAATCGAGGTCGCGACAAGCTGCGCCGTCGAATCGGTGCGAATTCGCTCGGTGATCGGGCGTTTGTTAAGTTCCTGGTCAACGACCAGCACGGCTTCGATTTTCGCATCTTCGACGCTGTCGGGCGGCAAAAGGGAAACCGATTCGACTTTGCCGATATGAACACCCGCGAGCTGAACTTCGGAGCCTTCACGCAAACCGTCAGCTTGCGCGAACCGCGCTTTGAGACGCAATTTCTTCTCGAACGGGTTAAAATCGCCGGTCGAGTTGAGAATCAAAAACGCCAGAACCAACAGTCCGAACAGCACGAAAATGCCGACTCGAAGCTGACTTAAACCGATACTTTGTGTTCTTGCCATAAAATCTCCTTTGAGCTTTAAATAATTGATTCATTTAGTCATTTATTCATTTTCAATTCGGAAATGAATAAATGAATCAATCCAGATTATTTGCCGCGAATAAATTTGCCGATATACGGGTCTTCGGCTTTTCTCAATTGCTCGTCCTTGCCGCTGAAAATTATCTGACCGTCGCGAAGCATTATAACTTCGGTATTGATCAGACAGAGATTTTTGCCTTCCATTTCATAAACTACTTCGCCTTCATCATTTACGGTCGCGTATTCTGACGAAAGATATTCGAGATTGTTCATCTCGTGGGTGACGAAAATCGAAGAAACGTCTTCGAGATCGCGAAGTTTGATCGCGAGTTCGCAGATTGTCCGCGCGGTCGGCGGGTCGAGTCCGGCGGTCGGTTCGTCGAACATCACGATCGTCGGGTCGCCGACGAGCGCGCGGGCGATCCCGACGCGCCGCCGCATTCCGCCCGAAAGCTCGCTCGGCATTTTGTCAATCGCATCTTCCATATCGACAAAGCGGAGCATTCGCCGGACTTCTTTTTCGCAGGTTGCTTCGTCAACGCCCTGTTCGATCAAGCGGTACGCGACGTTTTCGTAAACCGAAAGCGAATCAAACAGCGCGCCTTCCTGAAAAACCATACCGATTTTCTGGCGGACGGACATCATCTCTTCTTCCGTGTAATGCGTAATATCTTCGCCGTCGATCAGAATCTGTCCCGAATCCGGCTTTAAAAGTCCGAGAACGAGCCGGATCGTCGTAGATTTTCCACCGCCGCTTCTGCCTAAAATGATTTTTGTTTCGCCGCGCCGAACGGTAAAGCTCACGCCGTTGAGAATCTTTTTCCCGTCAAACGAAAGATGAACGTCACGAAATTCGATTGCCGGAAGAATCCGGGTCTTGTCGTCAACCGCATCCTGAATGTCGGCTGTCGCCGCTAATTCCGTGTCTTCGACCGTAATTACAGGTTGTTCTATTTCGGAAGAGAGCATAATAAAATTTCGCCAATTATAAGTTTCAAATACGTCCGACGTCAAAAATTGACTGAATCGCCTTGGACAGGAAAAAATCGAAAATGATGACGACGATCGAGGATAAAACGACCGCCGAGGTTGTCGAACGCCCGACGCCGACCGTTCCGCCCGTCGTGCTCAAACCTTTATGACAGGCGACGCTGCCGATTATCAAACCGAAAAATAAAGGCTTGATGATGCCGCCGATCAAATCTTCGGTCGTAATGCCGTTGCGCACCGACGTAATAAAAACGTTGGTGTCCTGATTAAATAAACTCGACGCTATTGTCCCGCCGCCGATGATCCCGAAAATATCGGCGGCAACGGTCAAAATCGGCAGCATAAAAATCAAAGCCATCAAGCGCGGCGCGACGAGTTTGCGAATCGGATCCGTTCCGAGCGCGCGCATCGCGTCGATCTGCTGCGAAACGACCATCGAACCGAGTTCCGCCGAAATTGCCGAGCCGATTCTTCCGGAAACCATCAAAGCCGTCAGAACCGGTCCGAGTTCGCGAACGAGCGACGTCGCGACCGACCGACCGGCTTCATTTTGGATGCTGTAATACTGAAGTGTCGGAAAGGTTTGCAGAATCAATACGCCGCCGGTAAAAAATCCGGTCAGCAAAACGATCGGCAGGGAACCGACGCCGATTAAGTCCATTTGTTTAATCGTTTCGCCAAGATAGCGCGGACGGCGAAAAAGTCCGGCGAACGATTGCCAAATTAATAAACTGATTTCTTGAAGCTGAAGTAAAAAACTTTTGAGCGGATTCATTTATTCTTTGGAAACAAAAAGGCTTTTGCAAAGATTACAACGAACGCGCCAAAAAAAAAAGCCGACGTTTTGAAAAAGTCGGCTAAAAGTCGGTGTTAATGAAGAATTTACAGGCTGCGCGCTTACTGCTGGCGATTCTGATTTTGCCGCCGCTGAAAACGATTCAACCGGCGCTGCTGCTGCTGTTGATTATTGGGATTTTCCGGATTTTGCATATTTCTTCTCTGGTTCATTCTTTGGTCGATCAGCTGCTGGCGCAAATTGCGGAATTTGACGAGCTGCTCGGGCGTTAAAACCTTACGTATCAGATACTCGGTCAAACTTCTTTCGCGCAAAAGTTCGGCTTGAGCGAGTTGCGCTGTTTTAAGAAGTTCTTTAACTTGCTCTTCGGTCGAATCGTCGGCGTAAATCGCGATATCCAAATTGCGGTTTGCCTGTCGCCAGCGCTGCGCGGCTTCCTGCGTGATCGGACGCCTTTCCTGATTTATGCGGCGAATCTGCTGAATCTGTTCGCGCGACAGACCGAGTTCCTGCAAGAGCCGAAACGGGCGATTAACCTGCTGCTGATTTTCTTCCTGCGCCGGTTCCTGCGCCGAAACGGTCGAAAAAGCTAAAACCGACAGCAAAAGCGTAAAAATCAAACTTAAAAAATTTATCTTCTTCATACAAATTTACCAATAAAAAGTTATTCAATCGTATCAATCTCTTCAAGCATTTCCGCCAATCTCAAAGTATCGTCTTCCTCTTCTTCGTCGAATATTTTCGGCGGAATTTCGTTTTTCTTTTTGTCATTGCGCTTCGCGTCATTAGTTTGCGGCAAGTTCGTGGTTTCCACTTTTTCCGTCCGGCGCTGCGTGTTTGTCGTTTTTCGCGTTCGATTGTTTTTCGCGTCCGTTTCGACTGCTAACTGCGGCTGCGGCTTGTCGAGCGGCTTCGATTCCGGATCCGGCAGATTATTCTGCTTGCTGTTCGAATTAGAAACTTCCGTTGATTTTTCGACGGTCGGCGAAACCTGAATCTTTGTATTTTTATTTTTTTCTACGATGTAATCAGCTTCACGCGAATTGGAAACATACAAAACGATGCCGACGCAAATTGCTAAAACCGCCATTGACGCGGCTGCCAGCGACAACTTTGGCGAAAACAATCTGCGAAGCCCAAGCAGCCACGAGCCGTCGACGCCCGAAACTTCCTGTTTTACCGGCGCGGTCGGGTAAGGAAGCGCGATAACCGGCGTTTGAAGATTCGCAAAATCCTTTAGTTTCCAATCGTTGATCGAAAAATGAACGCCCGAGAAGGTTTCTAATTCATCGGCGCAGATCGAACAGGTTTCGAGATGTATTTCAAACACCTTATTTTCCGCCGCGCTCGCTTCGCCGTAAATATACGAAACGAGTTCAGAGCCTTTGCCGCAGCCCGAATTTTTGTGATTGTTATTCATCATAACTTTTTATCTAACATGTAATTAAACAACTTCTAAAGGCGTTCTTTCGAGCTTCATTCTCAACTGTTTAAGCGCCGTGTAAACCCTACTTTTGACCGTGCTCAGCGGCAGCTGCAATGTTTCGGAAATTTCCTGAAAGGTCATTTCTTCAAACTCTTTCATGACAATTACCTGGCGCAGTTCGGGCGGCAGCGCGTGAACCGCTTGTCTGACGTGCGAAAGCCGTTCGCTTTGCTCAGCCTGACGCACCGGTGATTGATGAAGCGGCGCGATAAACACGCGTTCTTCAGCATTTTCCTCGTCGTCCAGAAAAGTTTCCGAACGGGTTTTGGTACGGCGCTGTTTTGTCAAACACTGGTTGACGGCAATCCGGTGAAGCCAGGAAGAAACTTTTGCTTCGCCGCGAAAATTCGACAAATTCCGGTAAGCCGAAATAAAAGTTTCCTGCGCCGCGTCGCGCGCCTCGTCTTCACGACTGAGCATACCGAAACACAACGCGAAGATTTTGCGTTCCCATCTGCATACTATCTCGCCGAAAGCCTCCGGTTCATCGGTTACAGCCAGCTCGACCAATTGCTCATCCGTTAAACTTTTTAACATTCCTCGTGTTCAGCAATAAAATAGCACGAGCTTATAACTCAAAAAAACGTCCGGTGTGAAATAATTTCACATTTTTCACACACGATTTTTAGACGCGAAATAAGCTGAAAAAGTCGAAATTTATGCATAATAAAGTGAAATCTGCAAAAAGAAAGCGGCTCGCATTTACGAGCCGCTTTCTTTTTAGAGTAAATTTCAGTTTAATGAAATACGCTTCGGAACAAGTGAAAAGTGAGAAGTAGTAATTTTTACCTATTACTTTTCACTTTTCACTTATTCCGGTTGTTTGTGTTGCTCTTAACTGAAAACCGCAATAAGTTATCAGTATTGATTTTATTGAGCGCCTTGCAGCGTCGCGGGAACCGAATTTAATTTCGCCTGCTGCGTTTTCTTTTTATCGGCGTAATCTTTTACAAAGGTTTTCAAACTTCCATGAACCATCCATTTCGTGAAATTGTATTGTTTCATTTCCAAATAAGCGGCTTCATAGTTCCAACCGTATTTTTCGAAACGGTAAACCGCGCCAGCCACGCCCGTCCGGTGTTTTCCGGCTTTGCAGTGAACAAACGTCACGCCGGTTTCGGGATTGCTCATTATTTCCATAAACTTTGTCAGGTCTTCGGCTTTCGGATATTTCCAACCGCTCATCGGAATGTTAACGTATTTCATTCCAAGCGTTTCGACTTCCGATTTTTCATAATCCGTCGGGTCGTTTCGAAGATCAATAATCGTATTGACGCCTAAATCTTTTAACGATTGGTAATCACCTTTTTCAGGCTGACCGCCGCGATAAAAACGTTCGTCCATTTTACCGAAGTTGATAATATTTACATTCGGAAAACTTTGCGGTGTTTGAGCAAAGCCGGCGATCGAAAAACTAAGAACGAAAACGAAGGTCGCCATAAAGGCACGAAGGTAATTTTTTTGCATTTTACTCCTTTATCCTGACTCGAATACACTTCGAGCGAAACATTTGGTTGTTGTGAATTTTGAATTGCCGATTTAAGTAAAAAAGGGGTATTACCTATTAAATTTTTTCAATTACGCGAATTTAGACGAAAGATTATTATTGTTGGTTGCAAATAAAATCCATATATATGGATTTTATTTGCAACGCCTTTTCCGGCAGCTTTTTAAAAGTAAAAAAAGATAAGCTTTAAGACTTATCTTTTTTCAATTTGGTGCTGAGGGCGGGACTCGAACCCGCACGGATTACTCCACACGCCCCTCAAACGTGCGCGGCTACCAATTACGCCACCTCAGCAATCTTAAATTTTCAAAATATGGACGAAAACTATTTGTTTGAATTGGTTTTCGTCGTATTTGTTTGCTTCGCCGTATTAGCCGCTTTATTAACCGTATTTGCTGCCGCGTTCGAAGTATTGCCCGTCGCGTTTGTTGCTGCGTTTGAGGTCGAAGTCGAATTTAGATTCGTGATCGGCGGAACCTGAACGGCGTTATTCGTATTCAAACCCGGCTGATTAGTATCAACATTCGCGTTCGTCGTCGTGACAGGCAAAGTAGTTTCCGGCGTATCGGGATTGTTTGTCAGAACCGAGCCGCCGCCGTTCAACGCGGGCATTGCAAGCATCAGCGCCGAGAGCATAAAAATCGTCGCCGTGATGATCGTGGTTTTCGATAAAACCGTCGCCGTGCCGCGCGAACCGAAGGCATTGCTCGACGTGCTGCTCGTAAAGAGCGCGCCCGCGTCGGATTTACCCGGCTGAAGCAGAACCGTGATGATCAGCACGATGCATGATAGAAAAAATAATCCGTATAAAAAATAAGTCATTCTGTTGAATTGTTAACGATTAATTATCAATGGTTAAAAGTTAAATTCTCATAATAAAACAATTAACAATTAATAATTAACAACTAACCATTAAAATTAACAATTTTCGCAAAGCTGCTTGCGTCGAGGCTTGCGCCGCCGACTAAAGCTCCGTCAATATCGTTTTGATTCATTAAAACCTGAATGTTTTCCGGTTTGACCGAACCGCCGTAAAGAATTCTCACCTTTGATGCGATCTCAGCGCCGTGAGTTTCGGCTAATGTTTGACGGATAAAGCCGTGCATTTCTTGAGCCTGTTCAGGCGTGGCGGTTTGACCCGTACCAATTGCCCAAACAGGCTCGTAAGCGATTATGATACGTTCCATATCCGAAGTTGTCAAACCGTCCAAACCATCGCGCGTTTGTCTTTTTACAACTTCGAAAAGTCTTTTCGATTCTCTTTCTTCTAAGGTTTCGCCGACACAGACGATTGCCGTCAAACCCGAGAGAAGCGCCGTTTTTGTCTTTTTATTTACCGATTCGTCCCGTTCGCCGTAAAACTGCCGCCGCTCGGAATGTCCGATTATCGCGTACGAACAGCCGACGTCTTTCAACATTTCGGCGGAAACTTCGCCGGTATTCGCCGACTGCTTTGCTTCAGCCGCGCAATCCTGCGACGCGACCCGAATATTCGAACCTTCGAGCCGGTCGGCGACCGTCTTTAAATGAACGAAAACCGGCGCGATAACGACTTCGCAATGATTTGCATTCGCGACCAGCGGCTTCAGAGCGAGCGCTGTGTCAACCGCTTCCGTAAGCAATTTATACATCTTCCAATTTCCCGCGATAACAGGTTTTCTCATAAGTTCTCAATTGTATGAAAAAAATCGGTTTAGCTCAAAAGCAAAAGGACAAAATTCGTTGCCAAACTTTGTCCTTACAGCCTTTATATTTTCAAAACTTAAAGTAAAACGGCAACAGTCGGCTTTCCAACTTCTGCCGTTTTACTTTAAGTTTTTTGATGAGACGTGCTGGACTCGAACCAGCGACCCGAAGATTAAGAGTCTTCTGCTCTACCAACTGAGCTAACGTCCCAAATTACGAACGATTTGGATTATAACAACAGCTTTATGAAAATCCAAAGCGAAATTTTGCAAATTTCTTTGGGTTTGAGCGTTCTTTAATTTGCAAAAACTAGGCTTATAAGGAAAATATAATCTGAATGAAAGAATGTCCTGAATGTAAAACCTGTTATGACGACGATGCGGTTGTCTGTCCGAACGACTTAAAGGAGCCGCGACACGTTCTGCCCGGAACCAGACTTTTGGCGACGCGCTATTTTCTCGAAAAGCAGCTCGGCAAAGGCGCGATGGGACAGGTTTACCTTGCCAAGGACAAAAAATTCGAAGCGCGTAAGGTTGCCGTCAAAACCGTCCGGCAGGATTTGTTGAGCAGCGAGGATTTACAGGAAGGCGAAGCGATCGCGCGTTTTGAACGCGAAGCCCAGTCGGCGGCTTCGATCCAGCATCCGAATACGGTCAGCGTGACGGATTTTGGCGAAACCAAAGAAGGCGTATTTTATCTCGTCATGGAATATGTCGAAGGCGAGACGCTGCACCGGCTTTTGCGGCGCGAAGGAACGATTTCGGTCAAACGCGCCGTTAAACTTCTGCGGCAGATCGCCGACGGAGTCGAAGCGGCGCACGATGCGGGAATTCTGCATCGAGATTTGAAGCCCGCGAACATTTTTATCATGTCGAAAGGCAGAACGAACGAGGACGGTTTTATTAAGGTCGGCGATTTCGGGCTTGCGAAAATCGTTAATCAGGCGATGTCCGATCTCGATTCGAAAGCCGGACCGACATCGCGCGGAATCGTCGGAACGCCTGAATTTATGGCTCCCGAACAGATGCAGCCGGAACTCGGCGTTGACGTTCGCGCCGATATTTACGCGCTCGGAACGATCGCTTATCTAATGCTCGGCGGACGCACGCCGTTTAGCGGCGATTTGATGCAGCTCGTGATGCAGAAAATTATGCACGCGCCGCCGCTGCTTTCAACCCTAAGAACCGATCTTCCGAGAGATGTCGAGCGCGTTGTGATGCGGTCGCTCGAAACCGACCCGAATCGTCGTCCTGGAACCGTTACCGAATGGATCACCGATCTTGAAAAGGCGGCGGAAGACATTGACGATAAAAATAAATCAGGCGCGGCGCGGCTAACTATTTTAGCGCCGGTCGGAGCGGAAGTTTATGTTAACGACGAGCGCAAGGGAAGCATCGGAAGTTCGGGCAAGTTGGTTTTAACGACGATTCCCGCCGGACAACATATTCTGAGAGTTTCCAAACCCGGCGAAAAAGACGACGAGCGCGTGATCGAACTGCGCGAAGGCGGGCAGGAACAGCTTATTCAGGCGCAGCTCAAGCCTTTGCAGGGAAATTCAAGCCAGCCGTCGCCGTCGCAGTCGAGCCAGAGCGGCATCGCGCAGTCGAGCATTATGCCGGGAATCGTCGCCTGCACGAATTGTCAGGCGCGTTTTGCCGAGGGCGTTAAATTTTGCGGTCGCTGCGGAAATCGCTCTTTTTCGGTCGTCAGCGCGGGCGTCAATTCAAAAAGCTACACGGTTTGCCCGCGCTGTTCGACGCAGCTGCCGCAAAACTCTAAATTCTGCGGTCGCTGCGGATTCAGCTTCACCAGTCCGAGCAGCAGCGGGAAGGCTCCGCAATCGCTGGGATTTTATTCCGGCACTTCGCAGAATGCTCCGCCGCCGTCCGTGCAGAGAGTCTGCCGAAGATGCGGCGCGTCGTTTCCGCCGAACATAAAATTCTGCGGTCGCTGCGGCGGAACGCTTTGATTTTATCTCCAGTCAAAAAAACAGCTTAAAAAATATTTTGCGACGACTGTGCGGAAAGTTTTCACAACCGCCGCGAACGTTTTTATAAGAGATTTTTTACGCCCCGGATTGTGTTCAAATGCCTGTGCGGTAATTTTTTATTGAATTTGTCCTTGAAAAACAAAAATTTTCGCAAATACGTTATAATGATTTCGTTAGCGTAAGAAATCTTGAAGGTATTCTATGAAAATTTGTCCAAGCTGCAGGCAAACTTATAGTGATGACGACTTGAATTTTTGTTTGACCGACGGCTCGTTTTTAACCGCAGTTGCAAGTAACGAACCGAAAACGGCTTACATGGATCAAACGCGGATTACGAACCAGACAAATTGGGGGCAGCAGGGCTTTCAGCCGCCGGCGGTTTGGCAAAATCAGCAAAATCTACAGCAGCAGCAGTCCGCCTACCCGATGCGGATTCGGTCGCAGGATCAGACATTACCGACAATTTCTTTAATTTTGGGCATCTTCGCGTTTTTGACCGGCTGTTTTTTCGGCGGAATTCCGCTCGGTATGCTGGCAATAATTCTGGGCGTGATGGGGTTGAATAATGAAAAGCGCGACTCGACACGATACGGCGGCAGAGGTTTGGCAATCGCCGGAATCATTACGGGAGTTATCGGTTTTTTTATAAGTATTTTTATTATACTGTTGGCGGCTGCCAATTAAACATCGTGCAAAAGATTCGGTCTTTTTGCATAAAATGCGAAATTAAGTAAAATTTGTACAAATGCGAGTAACACTCCGCGTGATAGCGGGTCCACAAACGGGACGCGTATTTACGTTTGAACAACACGAAACATTCATGATTGGGCGCAGCGAAGATTCACATTTTTGCCTGCCTCAAGACCGCTATTTTTCGCGCCATCACTGCATTTTAGAAATCGCGCCGCCGCAATGTTTCCTGCGTGATCTCGGTTCGACGAATGGAACTTTCGTCAATGGAATCAGGGTCGAAACCTGTTATCTGAAAAGCGGCGACCGCATACAGGGCGGCGAAACCGTGCTCGAAGTCGAGGTTTCGACCGAATCGGCTTTCATGCCGCAGGTTTTAGGACAGCCGCAGCAAGCAAGAACGGCGACGATTCCTTCGCTCGTGACGGTGCAGTGTCTGAATTGCGGAATTCCGTCAGAAGCCGAAGCATCGCGTCCGGACGCGAAAATGACGTTTCTCTGCGATGAATGCCGCGAAAAACTCAAACAAAATCCGCAGCCGATTCCGAACTATCAAATGATTCGCATTCTCGGTCAGGGCGGAATGGGCAGCGTTATGCTCGCGCGCTCTCTTAAAGACGGGCGACCGGTCGCGATCAAAACTCTTCTGCCGGAAGTTGCGATCAGCGAGCAGTCCTTAAAAAGATTTCTGCGCGAGATCGAAGTAGCCGCGAGCCTTCAGCATCCGCATATCGTCAGTTATCTCGAACACGGAACGCATAACGGGATCGTTTATCTCGTGACCGAATTCGTACAGGGAATGGACGCTTCGAAGCTCGCCAAAGTGCGCGGCGGCAAATTGACTTATCAGGAAGTCGTAAAAATTATCGAACAAACGCTTTCGGCGCTCGATTTCGCTCATGCGCAGGGGTTTGTACACCGCGACATTAAGGAGCAGAACATACTGGTTGACGGCGCTTTTCCGAATTACACCGCGAAATTGACCGATTTCGGCTTGGCAAAAAGCTATAAACAAACCGGTATGAGCGGTGTCACGATGGTCGGCGACGTTGCCGGAACGATTGCTTACATGCCGCCCGAACAGGTTCGCGATTTCAAAGACGTTCAACCGCCGTCGGATATTTACGCCGCCGGAATGACCGCTTACAGTTTATTAACCGGCGCGCATGCGCTCGACATCAGCCCGCGCGCGGGAATTTCGGAAACCGTCAAGGCGATTTTCGAAAAACCGATCATTCCGATCGCACAGCGAAGTTTGGATGTTCCGATCCGCATCGCTTCGGTCATCGAAACGGCGATTGCCAAACAGGTCGAGGCGCGCTGGCGGACGGCTGGCGAAATGCGCGATGCATTATTACGGGCGATGAATTAAATATGAGAATTTTAATGCAAAGGCGCAAAGACGCAGAGGCGCAAAGGGTTTTATGATTTTTAATCAGCCAATTAAGGTTTTGAAATATCTCTATCGTTCCTGATTTCAAAACCTTTCATAAGCTCGACTTTATCCAATTTTGAAGATTGATATTTGAAAACAGAACGCCGAGCAGGTAAGTTCATTTTGATATTTCCGACCAAAGAAAAGTCAAAAGGAGACTATCTCAATGCCGAGCGTTCTGATGAAATTTGTTATA
>JANOBZ010000126.1:0-48511 GCA_031411895.1 Acidobacteriota bacterium
ATAACAAATTTCATCAGAACGCTCGGCATTGAGATAGTCTCCTTTTGACTTTTCTTTGGTCGGAAATATCAAAATGAACTTACCTGCTCGGCGTTCTGTTTTCAAATATCAATCTTCAAAATTGGATAAAGTCGAGCTCAGAGTCCGTTTTCCCGAACGACTCGAAAACCGCAAAACTCCGGTAACGGACGCAAGCCTCGAAATTTACAACGAAAAAAGCGGGCTTTCGGGCGATTCGACGATTCAGGTGCTCGAAGACCGCGAAGGCACGATCTGGGTCAGCACGTCGAAAGGCTTAGACCGCTTTCGCTACAGTCATTTCGTTTCCGTCAACCCGTCGCAGGGACATCAGAATTTTACGCTGCTTGCCGGCGGCGGCGGCGGCGAAATCTGGGCGGGCAGCGCGGCGCACAAACCGATAACGCTGATTCGCGGCGAAGAAAGCGTTTCGAAAGACGATGTCAAATATATTTCGAGTTTTTACCGCGCCGACGGCGGCGTTGTCTGGTGGGGCGGCTTCGGCGGCGTCTGGCGTCAGCAAAACGACCGTTTCGATTTTTTCCTGCAGCCGCCGGACACGAAAACCGATTGGGTTTGGGAAGTGATTCGCGCCGATGCGGACGGCGGTTTGTGGATCGGTTTGGGCGATGTCGGGCTGATCTATTTTAAGGACGGAGTCTGGTCAAAACGCCCTTTGCCCGAAGGCTTGCTCGAACGCGTGCCGAGCGCTTCGTATCACGCATCGTCGGGAAAAATCTGGCTCGGCTACACGGAAAACCGCGCGGCGCTGCTCGACAATAATAAAGTGCGCGCGTTTACGAGCGCCGACGGACTCGACATCGGCAGAATCCGCGTGATTCGCGGGCGCGCCGAACATTTATGGTTCGGCGGCGAACTCGGTTTGGCGATTTTCGACGGCGAACGGTTTCGCTCGATTCGCAAAACGGGCGGCGAAAGGTTCGGCACGGTTTCAGGAATCGTCGAAACCTCGGACGGCGCTTTATGGCTCAACGAAGTTCACGGCGTCGTTTATATTTCGCCGGACGAAGTTCGAAAAATGGTCGAAAACTCCGATCATCAGGTAAATTTTCGTTTATACAATTTTCTCGACGGACTTCCCGGAGCGCCGCAGATGAACTGGACGGTTTCGACGGCGATCGAAGCGACGGACGGGCGGCTCTGGTTTGCCACGGACAACGGTTTAGCGTGGATCGACCCGTCAAAAACTGTTAAAAACGACGTTCCGCCGCCGGTCGTCGTGCGCGCCATCAGCGCCGGTGAAAAAACCTACGAGACGACCGCAAGCTTGAGTCTGCCGAAAGGCACGGAAAGCCTGCGAATCGATTATACGGCGTTAAGTTTATCAATTCCCGAACGCGTTCGTTTTCGTTATCGTCTCGAAGGTTTCGACGACGAATGGCGCGACGCCGAAACCAGGCGCGAGGCTTTTTATACGAACCTCGGTCCGGGCGATTATCGCTTTCGGGTGATCGCCTCGAACAACGACGGCGTTTGGAACGAAAACGGCGCGGTTTTGGAATTTACGATTCTGCCGATGTTTTACCAGACGCGCTGGTTTCTGCTTTTGTGCGCGGCGGCGGTCGTTTTTCTCGTCTGGCTCGGCTACAAATGGCGCGTTCGCGAAGTCAAATCGCGGCTCCGGTTTCAGTTTCAGGAACGGCTTGCGGAACGCACGCGAATTGCGCAGGATTTGCACGACACGCTTTTACAGGGATTTGTCAGCGCCTCAATGCAACTCGACGTGGCGGTTGACAATCTGCCCGCCGATTCGCCCGCCAAGCCGCGTCTGAACCGCGTCCACGAAATTATCGGGCAGCTGATCGAAGACGGGCGCAACACGGTCAAAGGTCTTCGCTCGGCGGAAACTAACGGTTCTACCGATTTCGAACAGACGTTTTTCCGCGTCCGGCAGGATTTGGACGTTCAAAAGCGGATCGATTTTCGCGTCGTTATCGAAGGCTTGCCCGCGCCGCTCGATCCGGTCGTCAACGCCGAGGCGGTTTTTATCGGACACGAAGCGCTCGTCAACGCTTTTCGCCATTCGCAAGCGAGCGTGATCGAAGTCGAGATCGAATACGCGTCGAAAAACTTCCGGATTCTGGTGCGCGACAACGGCGTCGGCATTGATTCGCAAATCCTGCGCTCGGGACGCGACGGTCATTGGGGACTTTCGGGAATGCGCGAGCGGGCGGAAAAGATCGGCGCGCGGCTCCGGCTCTGGAGCCGCGCGGCAGGCGGCACGGAAGTCGAATTATCCATTCCGAACCGCATCGCCTTCAATAATCAAATGTCGCGCCGCGTGCCCGTGTGGCTGCGCAAATTTTATACGCCGAAAAGCGAATCAACGAAAATGGAGCAGGAAGACCGATGAATGACGCCGCCGCTAAAATTCGCGTGATGAGCGTGGACGATCACCCGCTGATGCACGAAGGCATCGCCGCGCTGATTAATAATCAAACGGATATGGTGCTCGCCGCCGAAGCCTCGAACGGAAGCGACGCATTGCAGGTTTTTCGCGCCGCTTTGCCCGACGTGACTTTGATGGATCTGCGGCTGCCCGACGGCAGCGGAATCGACGCGATGATCTCGATTCTCGGCGAATTTCCCAAAGCGCGAATAATTATCCTGACGATGTTCGAAGGCGACGCCGAAATCCGCCGCGCGCTCAAGGCGGGCGCGCGCGCATATATGCTTAAAAGTATGCCGCCGAAGGATTTACTACAGGTTATCCGCCGCGTTTTCGAGGGCAAAAAATATATTCACCCGCAGATCGCCGCGCAATTAGCCGAACATCTCGGCGACGAAAACTTAACGCCGCGCGAGATCGAAGTTTTGCGCTGCGTCGCCGAAGGCAACCGCAACCGCGACATCGCACAAAGGCTTTTTATCTCGGAAGAAACCATCAAAGTCCACATCAAACACATTATGGAAAAGCTCGCCGCGAGCGACCGGACACAAGCCGTCTCGATCGCCGTCCGGCGCGGGATTATCGAGTTATAAATATCTAAAAACCGACATTAGAGCAGTTTTTGAGTAATGGAATTACAGAAGATTTCCCGCAAAGGCGGAAAGACGCAAAGAAAATAAAAAACTTTGCGCCTTTGCGGGAAACCTTTGTTCATTTACCTGAAAGCTACAACAAATAACCCGAAAGAGTTACGAAAAGATGCCGAGTCTGAGTGATTCGCAGCGTTAAAGTCCGGTTTTACTCTATAAACGGATTTTGGAATTTTTCAGGAGACGTTTTGCAAAGATTATTCTCGACATTTCCCGCCGGTCTGCCGGGTTCGGGATTGCTTTTGCTGCGCACGGCGCTCGCCGTCGCGATTTTCGCGCAGGTCGGCGCATTGCTCAACGCGCAGGTAAACCCGTCTTTTCGGATTCTGTTCGCCGCAATCGCGGCAATCGTCGGCGGCTCGTTTTTACTGTTCGGATTTCTAACGCCGGTCATCGCAGGTTTGCTGTTCGCGGGCGGTTTTGCGGCGGCGCTTTTTTACTTTACATCGTTCGCGCAAGCATTTTTTTCGCCCGTAAATTACATAATCGTTTTATCCGCCGCCGTTATTTTGCTCGGTCCGGGCGCTTTTTCGCTCGACGCGCGGCTTTTCGGACGCCGCGAAATCATTATCCCGAGAAATTAACTTTTTCGTAAAACCCGTTTAACCCGAAAGTGTTATTAAAAAAATATTCTATTTCGTGATGTGCCGTTTAATAAATAGGCGCAAAATATATTTAATTCGAAAACTATTTAAAGATCAGGAGATGTGATGAGCAATACGCAAGGCGCAAAAACCGCAGAAATATTGGATTATGCAACCGATGCGCGAATTTCGCGCGGAACCCGTGAATTTTTGAAAGTCTTGAATTCGCCCGCGCCGCCCGAGCTTGAAAAACTTTCGCCCGAAGCGGCGCGCAAGGTTCTGGAAACCGCGCAAGCCTCCGTTCAGGTTGATTATTCGGGCATCGAGGAGTCGGAAAAAACGATCAATGTCGACGGTTTTGAAATAATTTTGAACATTATGCGTCCCGCAAGCGCGGCAGCTGAAAAACTGCCGGTTTTCGTTTTTATCCACGGCGGCGGCTGGATTCTGGGCGATTACCCGACGCATAAAAGAATGGTGCGCGATCTGGTCGTCGGAACGGGCTTCGCCGGTGTTTTCGTCAATTATACGCGTACGCCCGAAGCCGTTTACCCGCAGCAACTCAACGAAATTTACGCGGCGCTTGGGTGGATCGCGGAAAACGGCGGCGAGATTCGTGTTGACGGCACGAATCTGGCAATCGTCGGCAACAGCGTCGGCGGGAATCTGGCAGCCGCTACTGCCCTGCTGGCAAAGGAAAAAGGCGGACCGGAAATAAAATCGCAAATTCTGATGTGGCTCGTCGCGGACGCCGATTTGGAGCGCGAATCGTGGCAGGAATTCGGCGAAGCGAGATTTTTGACCGCGCCGCTCATGAAATGGATGTGGGATTTGTATATTCCCGACGCGCAGCAGCGCCGCGATCATCACGCGTCGCCCATTCAGGCATCTTTGGAACAGCTCGAAGGATTGCCGCCCGCGCTGATTCAGGTTGCCGAGAACGACATTCTGCGCGACGAAGGCGAGGCTTACGGCAGAAAACTGGACGAAGCCGGCGTCGAAGCGACGACGATCCGCTACGACGGAATGATTCACGATTTCGGTTTGCTCAACGCGCTCGCCGAAGAACCGGCGACAAAATCGCTTTTCGTTCACGCGGCGGCTGAATTAAAGCGTAGATTAAAAAGTTAATTTATTCAGAGCAACTCTCAGGTAATTGAATAAAAGTTTCCCGCAAAGTCGCAAAGCCGCATAAGAAAGCAAAACCTTTGCGCCTCTGCGCCTTTGCGGGAAACTTTCCTGTAATTTGTTCAGTCAAAAATGGCAATGTTAACAGCTATTTAATAAAAGGAGATAAAAAAGATGAATGAAATTTTAAATTCCGACGAAAAAGTTCAGGAAGGCAGTTTTGCAGGCGGCGGCGGGCTGAAGATTTTTACGCGCGCGTGGAAACCGGAAAGCGCACCGCGTGCGGTGGTCGTGATCGTTCACGGTTTTAACTCGCACAGCGGTCAATATTTGTGGGTCGGCGAACAGTTTGCCGCGCACGGGTTTGCCGTCTATGCGCTCGATTTGCGCGGGCGCGGGCGTTCCGAAGGCGAACGTTATTATGTCGAGAGAATCGAGGATTATACCGCCGACGTGGCGACGCTCGTCCATCAGGCGAAATGCGAAAATCCGGGTTTGCCGGTTTTCATGCTCGGGCACAGCGCGGGCGGCGTCACTTCGTGCATTTACGCGCTCGAACATCAAGCCGAGATCGACGGGCTGATCTGCGAAAGCTTCGCTTATGAACTTCCCGTGCCTGATCTGGTGCTCGCGTTTCTCAAAGGCATCAGCTATATTACGCCGCACACGCACGTTTTCAGTCTCAATAATAAAGACTTTTCGCGCGACGCGGGCGTAGTCGAATCGATGAACGACGACGTGCTCATCAAGGGCGAATCGCAGCCCGCGCAAACCGGAAAAGTGATGATTAAAGCCTCGGAACGGCTGACCGAAGAATTTCCGCGCATTACGCTTCCCGTCTTGATTATGCACGGCACCGAAGATAAAGCGACGAAACCGAGCGGCAGCGCGCATTTTTACGAAAATGCGGGGTCAACCGATAAGACCTTGAAACTTTACGAAGGTCATTTTCACGATCTGCTTAACGATATTGATAAGGAAATCGTGATGCAGGACATTCTCAGATGGATCGACGAGCGGATTCCCGCCGAAACGTCAGCCGTTTCGGGAGCGTAAAAGGATTTGGGATTTGAGAATGCGGATTTCGGATTGAAGTTTCAGAAGAGGCAAATCCGCAATCCGCAATCACAGATCCGAAATCGAAATGCGTCTTTTGCGTTGAAATATTTCTTAAAAATATGCAGACGGCGGTAATTGAAGAAAATATTCCGTTACTGGAAGAAATACTGGGCGAATGGAAAGCCGAGATCGGCGACGATTTTGCGGGCTATCGAAATCACGTTTATCGAATGGTCAATTTCTGTTTCGCGCAGCGCGATTTCCGCGTGGAAGACCGCGAAAAGATCGTGATCGCCGGTTGTTTTCACGACCTCGGAATCTGGTCGGACGCGACTTTCGATTACCTGCCGCCGTCAATCGAGCGGGCGAAAGAATACCTCGAAAAAAACCGGCGCGAATCTTTAAGCGCTGAAATCGGGCTGATGATCGAGATGCATCACAAGCTTCGCAAATACGAAACGCCGCCGGAAAATTCTTTGATCGAGATTTTTCGCAAAGGCGATCTCGTGGATTTTTCGCTCGGAATCGTCAAATGCGGCTTGCCGAAAAGTTATATCAAAAGCGTTAAGAATCAATTTCCGAACGCCGGATTTCATAAATGCCTCGTCCGCCTCGCGGGCAGATGGTTTTTCCGTCACCCGTTAAACCCCGTGCCGGTTTTGAAATGGTAAATCAATTCAGCGTCGCTCGGTTAGCGAATGTAAACTGTCTTTTTTCTTAATCTTAAAGCACCAGAAAATTATTTTCGTCAGAGTATAAAACCAAAATTTTTCTTCCCCGTAAATTCTCTGCAAGTTTTCGGTCCAGGTGAGTTTCGAATGACGAGTGCCGACTGCCGAGAAGATATGTAACTTCGAAAATATCCGTATCGCTGCCCTTACTTGTGAGCAAGCAATCTGTTACTTCACCGAGAACAACTTTTCCGTTATTTGCTAAATTCTGCCCTCGCCGAATTTTCAAACAAAACCAAAGGATCAGGCTGAAACAATTCCGCCCGAAATGGTTATAAGAATTATTTTAAGCCTGATCTCGCGGATCAATTCTGTTTACGCCGTTACCACTGGCGTATAAATATTTGTGAAGACTGAGCGGATCCTCGTTATCGCCTTCAAAACTATCCTGAGAAATAAACCTGCCCGTTTCGACATTCAAATACCTGGCGCGATTGTAATAAAATCCTAAATCCGCATCGAACTGCTCGCCTGCGTAGAGATAATTATTATCCGTCGTTCCGATCCGGTTAATAAGCTTGCCGAACGCATCGTAAGGGTGAAGCCTTGCTCACGCCTCAAGGCGTAACTTTAATAACTCTAACCTATTGATTCAAATTGCTCGATTACCTATATATGCTTACGTATATTTTAAGCGCTGTGAAAATTTATTTCCCGGCGCTGTTAATAATCCGCCGCCGCGCGCGTTTATATTTGTAGAAGATGACGATTCAAAGGAGAATAATGTGAACACCGCCGCCGTCAATATGCCATTTACAAGCGATTCAAAAGATTCCGCGAAAAGCGCGACGCCCGATAAAACGGTCGCCGCAAATCCGGAACTAGAAGAACTCGCGGGGCTTTTTCGCGATTATCATAAAACGATTTTTCGCATCGCGTATCGTATTACGGGCAGCCGGAGCGACGCCGAGGACGTTTTGCAGACGATCTTTCTGCGGCTCACGCCGAACCGGCGCGATTTAGCGCCGAACCCGGAAGGCTACCTGCACCGCGCGGCGGTCAACGCCTCGCTCGACCTGATCCGTCGGCGCACACGCGCCAACTTCGTCGCTTTGGATTTAGTAGATTTTGATAAACAAACGAATCTCTCAACGCAGAGTCCCGCAGACGATTTTGCAGACGTCGAACTGCGCGAATTGATCCGCCACGCCGTCGCAAAGCTCGAAGGAAACGCCGCGACCGCATTCGCGCTTCGTTATTTCGAAGGCTACGACAACCGCCGCATCGCGCAGGTTTTAGGCACGTCGCAAATGGTCATCGCGGTCACGCTGCACCGCGCCCGAACGCGCCTTCGTAAAGAAATCGGCAATTATTTGGAGAAACATCATGAAGCATAATAAACAAAATTTGGACGCAATTATTGACGACGCCGTGCGCGGCATCCGCGACGAGCAGATTGACGAATCGGTTATAGATGAATCCGCGGCGCGCGTCTGGGCGCGGGTCAGCGAGCAGATGGCAGACGGAGTTTCTTTGTCGGCAGATTCGAATTTAGGAAATTTAAATACCATGAACAGGAATAATACAACAGAACATATTGATGGATGCGCGGATTTTCAGTCGCTCATTCCGGCTTATCTCGACAAGAAACTTTCGACGGCTCGGACGCTGCTTTTGGAAGACCATACGAACGAATGCATTCCGTGTCGCCGCGCGCTGAAAAAACAACGCACGAGCGCGACTGCGCCGTTTGTCGTCAATCAGCCCGCGCGCCGTCCCAAGCAGGAACAGCCTCGCGCATTTATGGGCGGATTCAGCAAAGCCAACGCTGTGGGCTGGAGCGCCGCCGCCGTTTTCGCCGTCTGTGTCTGTCTCGCGGGAATGTTCGCGTACGAGCGACTGGATTTATCCGGTCACACGCTCGCGGCGACGCTCGAAAATGCCGACGGCGCGGTTTATGTCGTCTCCGACGCGCAGGAAAGCCGCCAGCTGACGGCGGGCGAGCAGCTTAAGAAGGGCGAACGCGTGCGCACGGCGAAGGATTCGAGCGCCGTTCTACGGCTCGCCGACGGTTCGACGGTCGAGATGCGCGAGCGCTCCGAGTTTTCGGTCACCCAAAACATGCGTGGCGTCACAGTCCGTCTGGAGCGCGGCGATGTCGTCGTCGAAGCGGCGAAACAGCATGGCGGTCGCCTGTATGTTCAGACGCCCGACTCGCTCGTTTCCGTCAAAGGCACGATCTTCGCGGTCGAAAGCGGCACGAAAGGCTCGCGCGTTTCGGTCGTCGAAGGCGAGGTCGAGGTCAATTACGCGGGCAAAAACGAAACTTTGCTTCCCGGAGATCAGACGACGACAAACCGTAATTTAGACAAAACTTCCGTTCAGCAGAACGTCGCGTGGAGCCGCAACGCCGCCAAATATACGAATTTAGTTTCGGAATTGGCGAAACTGCGGCGCGACGTTAATCAGCAGCTCGCGCGTCCCGGCGTACGCTATTCTTCCAAATTCGTCAATCTTCTGCCGGAAAATACCGTTTTCTACGCGGCGCTGCCGAATTTGAGCGAATCGCTTGCCGAATCGCAGCGCATCATGCAGGAACGCATCAGCCAGAATCCGGCGCTCGCCGAGTGGTGGAAAGGCAAAAAAGGCGACGATTCGGGCATCAACGAACAGGCAATGGCGCGCGTCCTTGAATTCGGCTCGCAGCTCGGCGACGAGATCGTCGTCAGCGCGGAAATGGACGCGAAAGGCGAGCCGAACGGCGTGCTCGTGTTAGGCGCGGTGAAAGATGCCGCGAGCTTCCGCACGTATCTCGACGGACAGCTCGCAAACTTTGCCAAAGAATCTGAAGGCGCGCTCAACATTCGAATCATAGACGATCCGATGACGGCGACGCTTCCGAAAATTCCCGTCTCGCCCAAGACCGCGACGCCGAACGCCGAGCGCACGAAAAACGCCGAAACGAAACCCGAAGAACTGTTCGTCTGGATTCACAACGACATCTTCGCCGCATCGCCGCAGATCGAACGCCTGCGCGATCTTTCGACGACGCTCAACGCGCCGGGCGCGAATCGTTTCGCGGGTTCGGCGTTTTACCAGCGCATCAACGACGTTTACAAAGACGGCGCGGGAATCGTGGTTGCCGCCGACCTCGAAAAGATCGTCGCAAAGGCGATCAGTGAAGATAAAGAGCCGGACGCTGTGCGTCGTCGCGAAGGTTTTAACCGGCTCGGCGTGATGAGCTTGCGCCATTTCGTCGTCGAACAGAAAGAAGTCGGCGGCAAAACTTTGAGCCGCGCCGCATTGACATTCAACGAATCGAATCGCGGCATCGCGACATGGCTTGCCGCGCCGGGTTCGATGGGGGCGTTAGACTTTATCTCGCCGAACGCGAACGTCGCGACCGCCTTCGTGGTTAAAGAACCGGCGCTGCTGGTTGACGATCTGCTCGGATTTTTGGAAACGGTCGATCCGGAGATGCGGCGCAGTATGCAGGAAATCGAAAAATCGCAGGGCATCGACATTCGCAACGATTTCGCCGCGCCGCTCGGCGGTGAGTTTGCCTTCGCGCTTGACGGTCCGCTTCTTCCGACGCCTTCGTGGAAAATCGTCGTCGAGGTTTATGACCAAACGAAATTGCAGGGCGCGTTTGAGCGCGCGGTCGAAAAGTTGAACCAGTTTGCCACACTCCACGGCAAAGGCAAATTAATCTTAGCGAGCACAACGTCGGGCGACCGCACTTTTTACTCGCTGAAATCCGATAAATCCGGAGCCGAAGTGCATTACACTTTCGCGAACGGATATCTCGTCGGCGCGCCGAGCCGCGCTTTGCTCGAACAGTCGATCACGAATCGCGACGCAGGACAAACGCTCGCTCGTTCGGCGAGATTTATGAGCGCCCTGCCGCAGGACGGCAACACGAATTTCTCCGCGATTCTTTATCACGATCTCGCGCCGCTCATGGGTTCGCTCGCCGAAAGAATGAAGAATGCGGGCGGAGAATTGACTGAAGAACAGCGTCAAAAGCTCGGCACGATCGATGCCAACGCGCCGCCGACGCTCGTTTATGCTTACGCCGAGGGCAATCGCATTACGCTTGCCGCGAACACCGAAGGCGGCGCGTTCGGCTTATCCCCGGCAAGCCTGATCGGTCTTCCCGGTTCATTCGAGATGCAGAACATTTTAATGAACGCGCTGGGCGATAAAGACGTAAAGAAAAAGGATGAGTAGAAACAAAGCGAATTAGCACGAAAACCGGCGGACGTTTTTAAGCGTCCGTCGGTTTTGTCATGTTATGATGGAGAAAATTTGACCTCACTCAAAGCTGATGAAAACTCTTTTTCAAGATTTAGAAGGCATTATTACGGAACTTGACGGACGCGAGTGTGAAAAACTACTTTGTGTTCAAATCGCTAATGAGGAATCAATTTCTCCGGGCGTTTTTTGGCTGAAGATTCGCGATGGCGGCTGGCATCGTTTTTTTATTGATGCCGAGATTTACTTTCTCCGCTGGACTGAGTACGACGAAATAGATAACAGCGATTTGGAAGACGAAGATTATCCGGTAATTGATATTGGCAAGCGATACGATCTTGAAAACTGTAAAATAGCCGGGATTAAAATGCAGCAGATTGAAAAGGAAACAGAACAGAAAGGTTGTCTGGCAATCTACTTTTCCGACTTGCGGTTGCTTGAACTAAAGCAAGGCTCTGAAAGCGCGTCCCTGCTGATTCGATAAGTAATAAATCTAATGTGTTAACTGTATGACGAGTGTTATCGAACTTGAACAATTGAGCGTGACGTTTGGCAAGCGTCCGATTCTGAAATCTCTGAGCGGCACGCTCGGCGGGCGCGCGATCGGTTTGCTCGGACCGAACGGCGCAGGAAAAACTACGCTGATTCACACCTTGCTCGGCTTTCATCCGCCGACTTCCGGGACGGCGCGGATATTTGGGCAAGATATTACTGCGGACGCCAAACAGGTGCGGGCGATGGTCGGTTATATGCCGGAGAGCGATTCGTTTATTGCTAAAATGTCGTGCGTTCAATTCGTGCGTTTGATGGCTGAACTTTCCGGCATTCCCGCCGGTCACGCGTTGGAGCGCGCGCACGAAGCGCTTTTTTACGTCGGCTTGGGCGAAGCGCGTTATCGCCCCGTAGATTCCTATTCGCTTGGCATGAAGCAGCTGGCGAAGCTCGCGCAGGCGATCGTTCACGGACCGAAATTGATTATTTTGGACGAACCGACGAACGGACTCGATCCGCCGACGCGCAGCCGGATGATCTCGCTCATTCGCCAGATTCGCGACGGCGGGCGCGCGCGCATACTTTTGTCGTCGCATCTTTTGCGCGACGTCGAGGAATGCTGCGACGAAATTCTCGTGCTGAAAGACGGATACATCGCCGCCAACTGTAATCTCGAAGAAGAGCGCAAGGCGAACCGTAAATTTATCGAACTCGAAACGCGCGGCGGCGATCGCGCGGGCTTTGCCGAAGCGATTCACGATTTGGGCTGCGAATACGCGCTGTCGGGCGAACGGCGGATAAAATTGATCATGAACGAGACGGTCGAAATAAGCGATTTGTATCGTCTCGCGCTTCGATACGCGGTGCAGATTCGTAGGCTCAATTTCAAGCGCGATTCGCTCGAAGACATTTTTCTCAAGGCGATGGAAAACGAAAATCCGGGCGACGGCACGCGAGCGCAAGTCGTTAACGGGAACCAAATCGAGAACGGAAACGGGAGGGCGGACAATGGCGGTTTATGAACATTTGTACCGGGCGTATGAAGGCGAGTCGCCTTCTGCCCGCGAGCGATTTCTGGTCATCCCGCGCTACGCCGTGCGCGAAGTTTTCAAGTCGAAATTGTTTGTGACGTTCTTTATCCTGTGCTTTATCTATCCGCTCGTCGCGACGATTCTGGTTTACCTGCATCACAACGCGAACGCGCTCGCGCTGCTCCAAGTAAACGTTCGCGAACTGCTGCCGATCGACGCTTCGTTCTTTCGAACTTTTCTGGAAATTCAAGGCGCGTTTGCTTTGATCCTGACGGTGCTCGTCGCGCCGCCGCTGATCTCGCGCGATTTGTCGAACAACGCTTTGCCGCTTTATTTGTGCCGCCCGCTTTCGCGCGCCGAATACGTGCTCGGCAAAATGGCGGTGATTGCGTTCCTTTTGTCGCTCGTGACATGGATTCCGGGCTTGCTGATCTTCTTTTTTCAGGCGTCGCTCGCCGGCTTGACGTGGCTCTGGGCGAATCTGTGGATGATTCAGGCGATTTTTTCGGGAAGCATGGTCTGGATCATTTTGCTGTCTCTGCTCGCGCTCGCCGTGTCGTCGCTCGTTAAATGGCGCGTGGTGGCAAGCGGCGCGCTGCTCGGACTTTTCTTCGTGCCGAGCGCATTCGGCGGAATCGTTAATCAGTTATTTCTGACGCGTTCGGGAAGTTTAATCAGTTTATGGGCGATGATTAATAACATTTGGCTTGGGCTTTTCGGACTTTTTGTGCGGCAGTCAGGAAACATTCGCGGGAAAATAGATAATCCGATTTACGACGGGCAGTTTGTTGACATCGTTCTGCTCGAACCGCCGCTCTGGGCTTCGTGGCTGATAATCGCGCTCGTCTGCGGCATTTGTGTTTGGATGCTCGCGCGCCGGGTGCGCGCTTACGAGGTGATTAAATGACGCCGACAACAACAGCAACGACAACCGCATCGTCAACTCAGACCGTTTCGTCGCCGACCGCGAGCGCGGCAAATTTGCCCGCTGCGTCCGCCGTTTCTTCCGACCGGCTGATCGTGTTTGAAGGCGTGTCGAAGTTTTACGGTGAGATTCTCGGCGTCAACCGGGTCAATTTACAGATCGCGCCGGGGATTACGAGTCTCGTCGGACCGAACGGCTCGGGCAAGACTACTTTGATGAATCTGATGACCGGTCTGCTCAAACCGACGCGCGGAAACATTAAAGTTCTCGGCACGTCGCCCGACGATCCGGAAGCGATGTTTCAAAAACTCGGTTACTGTTCGCAGTTCGATTCGTTTCCGCGCGGCGCGACCGCCCGCGAGTTTATCGAATTTTACCTGCGCGTTCACGGTTTCGCGAAACAGGAAACCCGTGAGATGACGCAGGCGGCGCTCGAACGCGTGTCGCTCACGGAAGCGGCAGACCGCAAAGTTTCGGCGTTCAGCAAAGGCATGCGGCAGCGCGTCCGGCTCGCGCAATCGATCGCGCACAACCCGTCGGTGCTCGTGCTGGACGAACCTTTGAACGGGCTCGACCCGATGGCGCGCGCCGAAATAATTCGCCTGTTTCGCCAGCTTGCGGACGCGGGAATGTATCTTATTATCTCGAGCCACATTCTGCACGAAGTGGATATGATGTCTGATTCGGTCGTGCTTCTGCATAACGGTTATGTCGTCGCCGAAGGCGAAGTCCACGGCGTGCGCGACGAGATCGAAGAACATCCGATCCAGATTCTGATTCGCTGCGACCGACCGCAAATTCTCGCCGCGCGTCTGTTCGAACACGAGCAGACGGTCGAAGCGCGGATCCATAACGACCGTCAGGGATTATTCGTTAAAACGCGCCGACCGGACGATTTTTATCTGCTGCTGAACAAGGTAATTACCGAGCAGAATCTTCAAATCGAATCGGTCGCGCCCGTTGACGACGATCTGAGCGCCGTCTATCAATACTTAATCACAGCCGACGGAGGACAAATTTGATGAGTTCAACATCTGAGATCAGCGAACAGACCGCCGCCGCAAATGTGAACCAGCCGAATGTGAGCCGGGAGCGCGCGTCTTCGTGGTCGCTCTGGACGCGGCAGACTCTTGCTATCTTAAGTCTTGAGATCAGGAAAAACTTTTTGAGCCGCCGCGCGCTTTTGCTTTATCTGATCGCCGCCGCGCCGCTCGGTTTACTGACTTTGTTCGCGCTTTTTCGGATGCCGGGAGACAATGCGGGAAGCTTCAGCGGAATGGGCGTCGAGTTTGCGGCGATTTACGGCGGGCTGATCCTGCGCACGCTCGTGTTTTTCGGCTGCGCATGGGTTTTTATGAATTTGTTTCGCGGCGAAGTGGTTGACCGAAGCCTGCACTACTATTTTCTCGCACCCGTCCGGCGCGAAGTTCTCGTCGTCGGAAAGTATCTCTCGGGACTCATCGCGACCGTCACGCTGTTCAGCATCACGACTGTCGGCTCGATGCTGATGCTCTATTTTTCGCTCTACCCGGCGGAATCCGCGCGCTTCTTTTTCGAAGGTGCGGGCGCGGCTCATCTGCTCGCTTACCTCGGAGTCACGATTCTCGCGTGCATCGGATACGGCGCGGTCTTTCTGCTCGTCGGACTCTTTTTCCGCAACCCGATCATTCCCGCTCTGCTGCTTTACGGTTGGGAATGGATCAACTTTCTGCTGCCGCCGCTCTTGAAGAAGATCAGCGTGATTCATTACCTGCAATCGCTCGTGCCCGTTCCGATGTCCGAAGGTCCGTTCGCGGTGCTCGTCGAGCCGACGCCGGCGTGGATTTCCGTGCCGAGTCTACTTCTATTTACAGGCGTCGTGCTCTTTCTCGCGAGCCGCCACATCCGCCGCATGGAGATCAGTTATGCCGGCGAATAACCGGAAACATATGCGCCCAGAAGAATTCTTACCGCTAACGATGAAATCGATCCGAAAAGTCCGGAATATGCCGCGCTCGTCGCGCTTAGTTTCATTATTTTTAGGATTTGCCCTTTTGCTCGCCTGTTTGCCGGGCTGCGCGCCGTCTAATCAAAGTTCGTCCGATCCCGCGTCAAACAACCTGCCCGAACTGACCGAAGAGATAATCCGCGAGCGAATCAACGAGACGGGCGTCTGGGATGTTCCCGAAGAGAACGGAGCGGGCGATCCGATCAGCTGGCGCTTCGAGGAAAACGAGCCGAAAGAGATTACCGTCGTCGAGAAAAAGCTGGATGGCGAGAGCGCGACGATCGTTTTGGACATTAAAACCAGGTCGGCTCTAAATCGGCGCAACCCGCGTTCCCTCGCCGGACAAATTCGCACTGAATGGCAGCTGCAAACCGGTTGGACGCTCCGCAAGTGGGAAATTGTCGAAACTAAGAATCTCTCGATGAAATACAAAAATCTTCCCAAGCCGCCCGCGCAAAATTCCAACCAATGATTATTTCGACTCTGTGTCAAAACTGCTTAAAAAGTGTAAGTGAAGCAGAAGCCCGCGCGTAATCAAGGGCGGCGAACGCTGGCTTTTACGCCCTTGATTACGCGCGGGCTTCTGCTATGGCTCTACTCAATTGAAAATTACTATTGAGATATCCAAAAGTTCAATAACGCAGCCGCTGCTTCAAAGCGGGCGATGTTTCAAGACCATTTATGAAGAAACAGTAAGGAAAAAAATAATTTTGCAACGAGAAATTTAACGGCTTTCGCAAATCGGGATCAATTACCGCCGCCACGCTTTGAGCAAATCGGAAATTCGCCAAACCGGATCACGAAGCAGAGTTTAGTTCGGGATTTCGTCGAGGCATGACGCTGAAATTTTCAAAGCCAGCAATTTTTATGGAGAAATAATTATGATTCGTTTTTTAGGAATTTTATTGGCAGTGGTCTTTGCGATTCTGAGCCTTTTTCATATTTTCTGGGCAGCGGGCGGACAGCTCGGAGGCAAAGCGGCGATCCCGACGATGAACGGCGAGCGGCTTTTTAATCCTTCAGCTTTTGGCACGATTTTGGTCGCCGCCGCATTGCTTTTGGCGATGCTCGTCGTGCTCGGACAGATCGGAATTTGGAGCGCGAATCTACCGGCTTGGATTTTCCGTTTCGGAGTCTTAGGCATTTCGCTGTTGTTTCTGCTCCGCGCGATCGGGGATTTCCGGTATCTGGGATTTTTCAAAAGTGTTTCGGAAACCGATTTTGCGCGATCGGATACGTGGTTGTTTTCTCCGCTCTGTCTATTTATCGCCGTCGTCGCATTTTTGATCAGCTTTTATAAAGCGCCGGGTTCGGTTTAGTCTTATTAAAAAATAATGATGGTTAAATGGATGAGAATAGCTTTGCTTGCGACGGCGGCTCTAAATATGATCGGAGCGGCAGTGTTTGTGCCGTTTTTGCAGAAGTTTCGTGAATCCAACGGTTTTCCGGCGCAGTCGCATCCGTTGTATTTGTGGATTATCGCCAGCTGGATTTTTATGTTCGGGCTTTGTTATTTCTGGCTCGGAATCACCGGCAGGAGCGAACGTCTGTTTTTAGTAATCGGCGGATCCGGAAAACTAGCTTTTGTCTTTTTCCTGTTTGTTTACTGGCAGGCGGGAGAAATTCCTCTCTACACTTTTCTCGGCAGTTTATGTGATTTGTTTTTCGCGATAATTTTTGGAATCTGGCTCTGGCAAACCCGAAACGATTAAGTCAAATACGTTAATGCCCTTACAAAACCTCTTTACAAAATGCTTTTAATTTTCGGGCAGTGAACAAAAAGTAATGCTTGCGGAGCCGATCAGTACCGCGAAACCTTCTAGTGAGCATCTTTATATTTATTCAACCTCCGAGAAGCCGGAGCTGTTCGCTACCGCTCACTGTCCTGATTTGGGCATTACTTTTTGTTCCCCACCAATTTCGGACGGGTAAAAAGTCGAAGATCGAATCAAAAAGAACCGCTCAAACGAGTTATTACACAACTCTTACATTTCGCCGACGATAAAACGCAACAAATGATATCGCGATAGGCGAAACTAATACTTTCGAATATTTTTTATTCGTAACAATTTCAAGGGGGGAACGGGTAGTGCAGAATATAATCGGATTGGAAGGCTCTCGATCTGGGCGAATTCAAAAGACGACGACGATCGCCGTCATCGTCTTTCATTTAATGGCGGTGTGGGCGTTATTTACATTTAGCTGGCAGAACTTGATCGCGGCGGCGATTATCTGGTGGATATCAAACAGCTGGGGCATCGGAATGGGCTATCACCGGCTCTTAACGCACGGCGGGTTTAAAACCCCAAAATTCATCGAGTATTTTTTAACGCTCTGCGGAACTCTGGCTTTGCAGGCAGGCGCGCTGAACTGGGTCACGTCGCACCGCATTCACCACGCCTTTACGGAAACCGAGAAAGATCCGCATTCTCCGCGCGACGGAACTTTCTGGGCGCATATCGGCTGGCTTTTGCGCGGAACCGCGCTCGATCATCAGGCGGAAACCATCAAGCGTTATTCGCCCGACCTGCTCAAAGACAAATTTCACGTCGTCGTCTCGAAATATTTCTACGTCACGACGATCGTCGTCGGCTTGATCTTATTTATGATCGGCGGCTGGTCGATGGTTTTATGGGGCATCTTTCTGCGCCAGGTATTCGGCTGGCACACGACCTTTCTCGTCAACTCGGCGACGCATCTATGGGGCACGCGGCGTTTCGAAACGCACGACGATTCGCGCAATAACGGACTGATCGCGGCGCTCACTTTCGGCGAGGGCTGGCATAACAATCATCACGCCCATCCGCGCTCGGCGCGACACGGACTCGCCTGGTACGAATTCGATATCAACTGGATTCAGATCCGCTTTCTGGAAAAAGTCGGGCTGGCGGAGAAAGTTTATGCTTTTGAGCTTAAAACGATTAAACCTGAAACCGCGCCCGTCGGACAAAGCGAACAAATATTACAGAACGCTCCGTAAAAGCAGGCGGCGGAAACCATGCCGACCATTTACAGAAGAAACGTTTTGCAATGAGTCGTTGATCCGATTCGCGGTGAAAAGGCGGAAGTTAAATTCAGTAAATAACGTCAGTATTGGATAAGAAAGGAACGCCGTCATCCTGACGGCACACGTTGCTGAAAGCGGCGTCAAACGTCGCGATTGACAGGAATCTTGTAAATAAATGAACCGTTTGAGCGTTTTTCAAACGCTGTGCCGTCAGGATGACGGCGTTCCGCCTTATCCAATACTCACGTTAAATAATAACTTCGTTAGCAAAAGCCGCTTTTCTTCATCGAGAAGCGGCTTTTGCTTATAATCTGAAGTGATGATTTTTACATTCCTATCAAGCGATCGAAGGAATTTTTAAAGTGCTTATGAAACAAGTTTCGCGATCACGTTCGCTTAATCACCATCAGCGTAATGTCGTCATGCTGCGGGGCGGTTTGAGCGAAATCGTCAATCGCGGTAAAAATTTCGCTGACGATGTTTTCGGAATTTGTTTCGCTAACCGGGCGCAGGCACTCTAAAAGCCGCTCGTCGCCCCATTCGTTTTCGTGAATGTCGTAGGCTTCGGTGACGCCGTCCGAATAAAGCGCGAGCAGATCGCCGGCATTTAGTTCGAGATGTTTTTCTTCGTAATTTTTGCCGAGCATTTCGAGCATCGAAGATCCCATCATGCCGAGCGGCAAGCCGGTCGAATCGAATTTTTCGACCGCGCCGTGTGAGCGCAAAAGCAGACAATCGCCGTGTCCGGCGCTGACATAGACGGCTTTGCCGGCGGCGGGAAAAATTTCGAACAAGATCGCGGTCACGAATTTGTTCGACGGCGTCGTCGCATGCAGCAGTTCGTTCGTCCGCATCGCGAGTTCGGCGAGCGTCGGCACTCGCCCGAGCAACGCGCGCAGCGTCGCCTGCATATTGCTCATCAAAAGCGATGCCGGCAAACCTTTACCGGAAACGTCGGCAACGCAGAACAAGTATGATTTTTCGCCGGCGTCGCTGATTCTCTCAACTGGCAGAACGTCGTAATAATCGCCGCCGCACTGGAGCGCCGGACGATTCCGCGCGGCGATGTCGTAACCTTCGATCGGCGGCAGAAATTCGGGGAAAAGTCCCTGCTGGATACTCGCGGCAAGCTCCAATTCCTGCTCCATTTTCTTGCGCTCGATCGTTTCCAGAACGTACCACGAATTTTCAAACGCGACGCCGGCTTGCGCGACGAGTCCCGCGCCGAATTCGAGATCGGAATTTTCAAACGCCAATTTGCCGAGCCGTCCGCCGAGAATCAAAATGCCGCTTGCCGAAGCCGACGGATTGATCGGAAAAACGATCTGGGCTTTTTGCGTTTCGAGCGCGGTTTTCAGCTCGCTTTCCGGCAAATCGGCGACGCGGACGGCTTCGGGCAAATCCTTTAAAAGCTCGCCGTACTCTTCGAACGGCGGCAGCGCGATGCCTTTTTGCCGGACGACGGGCGCGTGGTTTTCTTTTTGAACAAAGAGCGCGTATTTACCGATCGCCCAGCGTCCGGTGAGCGTCAAGATCAAAAGCTGCGCGACTTCCGAAGCTTCGAGCGTCGAGCTTAAACCGCGCACCAGATCGAGCAGTGCGCGGAGTTCCTGAACCTTTTCGTTGAGCCGAAAATTAAATTTCTGCGTTTCGTCGTGCGCCTGCGCGTTGGCGATCGAGCTTGCCGCCAAACCTAAAAGCGCTTTGAGCGATTCGGTTTCGTCCGGCGAGATTTCTCCCGCCGGCGGCTTGCCGATTCCCAGGTAACCGATCGGATTTCCGGGGTCGCCGATCGGATAAAACGAATTAATGCCGCTGCCGCGCAAAATTTGTTCGTCGAAATCATCGCCTATTTTCGAGTTTTTCAGCCCGCGAAGCTGCGCGATGCGCATTTTCCCGCTGGTCGAAACGGCAATAAAACCGCGCCCGACAAGCGTTCTGCCCATCACGGTGCGGAGCAGATGTTTAAGCAAACTGTCGAGATCAAGTGACGAATTAAGAAGCTGTGCCGATTCGAGCAGCGATTCGAGGCGTGTTGCGTCGAGAATTTTGGCTGACATAATTTAAGAAAATGGTTAATTGTAAATTGTTAACGGTTAATGCTGAGTAATTCCTGTTTTTCATTAACAATTAACCATTAATCATTAACAATCAATCCGATTTTTTCAGGCGTTTGCTCATATGAAGCGCGTTCTTTTTGCCGGGTTCGATCTCGTAGCGAACTTCGTCCATTAAAGTTTTCATCAGGCGCATTCCGAGACCGCCGGTTTTGCGCTTGCTGATTAATTGTTCGAGTTCTTCCTGATTGATCTCCGCCGGGTCGAAGCCTTTGCCGGTGTCTTCGATGTCGATCGAAAATTCTTCATTGTCGAGCCGCGCGCGGACGATCACTTCCTTGTTCGCGTCGTGACCGTAGGCGTGTTCGATGACGTTGGCGCAGGCTTCGTCAACGGCGAGTTCGAGCTTGGCGACTTCTTTTTCGTCGAAACCGGCTTGCGTCGCCGCGCTCGAGACAAACTCGCGGATGAGCGCGAGATTTTCGGTTGAAGACGGCACCTGAAGCGTAAATTTTCTTTCTAAAGTTTCCATTAATACGCCGCCTCCCAATCGGTCTGCTCGCTGAATTTTTCTTTCGCGGACTCAACATCCGGGCAAAAATGAAAAAGCGTTTCGAAGCCTAAAATTTCAAACGGCTGTTTTACTTTTTCCGACAGTCCGCAGATTTTTATATCGCCGCCGACTTCGCGCACTTCCTCGACAAAACCCATAAAAACGCCCAAGCCGGCGGATGAAATATAAGTCAGTTTTTCGCAGTCGACGACGATGTTGTTCTGCCCGTCGTCGATGACTTTCTGGACGGCTTCTTCAAACTGCGGCGCAGTGTGCGCGTCAACCGCGCCGTCGAGCCGGATGACGGCAAAGTCGTCTTCGGAATCGGTCGCGACCAAAAATGGATTTGGCATAAAAAGTTTTGTTCTCCTCGAAAAAGTTAAATTCTATTTTATTTTGCGAATAAAGCTTCGGAATTACAAATTAGCAATCCGAATTTTCAAACTGTTTTTAAGACGACGAAAGTTACGTCGTCGTCGGGCGGACGCGAGCCAGCCCACTCCTGACCGATGCGGACAAGGCGGTTAATAATTTCGCCGGGGGCGCGCGAGGCGATTTCGGGCAAAACTTCGGCGGCTTTTTCGAAACCGAGCATTTCGCCCGTTTCGTTGAACATCTCGGGAAATCCGTCGCTCATCAGGAGCACGACATCGCCCGAAGCAAGCGAGAATTGTTGTTCGCTGTATCTGAATTTCGCGATGCTTCCGAGCGGCAGCGCGCGCAGATTGATTTCTTCGACCGCGCCGCTCGCCGCGCGGTAAATTAGAACCGACGGCATTCCGGCGGCGGAAATCAGCAAATCGTTATCCTTTAATTTGAGCAGCGTGAGCGCCATAAACAAACCGCGCAGATTCATCATTTTGAGCGAGCGCGACATCTGGCTGAGCGTATCGGTAATTTCCGGCGCGTGCGCGAGATTGTTAAAAAGCCCTTTCGTTACGGAAACGAGCGTTCCGGCTTTGAGTCCGTGTCCGGTCGCATCGCCGACCGCGAGCGTTAATGTTCCGTCCTGGGACACGTGGAAATCGTAATAATCGCCGCCGACTTCGGTCGCCGGTTTCATATACGCCGCGATTTCGAGATTCGGCAGGTTGGGCAGTTTTTTCGGCAGCATCGAAAGCTGCAATTGACGCGCTTCTTCGAGCTCTTTGGTGCGCCGCTCGTTCTCGGCGCGAAGTTCCGACTCGCGTCGTTCCTGTTCGATCTGTCTGGCGGAAAGTTCTTTGACTTCCGTGAGCCGCTCGCTTAAATTCCGGCTCGTGCGCGCGAAATGGAGCGCGAGAAAAATCGAAACCGCGAGCGGAATCGAGAGCACGATAAAAAACTCGATGAAAAAGTAATATTCGAACGAAAAAGTTAAGATGTTCGAAACGCGCAGCAGAGTAATAAGAAGCGCGCCGGCGAAAAGCTGAACGCCGACCATCAAAATCCGGGCACCCGGACGTTTTTCGCGGAGCGCCTGCACGAGCAGATAAATACTGAAAGAAAAGGTAGCAAAAGTTGCGCCGCTCGATAAAAACTGGAGCCAGCTAAAATGGCGAAGAAGAATAATATTGGCGGCAATCGCGACTGCCCACGCAGCGGCAATCAGCCAGAACATCCTGCCGAATTTGCGCTCGAACGCGACGTGCAGAAAAGCGAGCAGCGAGACAAACAATGTTCCGACCAGCAGAATGTTTGCCGAAGTAAAGATGAGATTCTCGATCGTTCCCCAATGCCCGTAGGCAAAATTACCGATGCACACCAAATGCGCGGCAAAGGCGAAAGCGTGAATGCTGTAAAAAAGGTTTGCGCGCTCGATGCGATAAAATATAAACATCAACAGATGCAGCAGCCCGAGCGCCGTCAGAACGCCGGTAAAAAAAACGCTGAAACGGCGGGCGACGATATCGCTGTAAGTTTGAATCGTTGTTTTAATGTCCTCGATGTCGTCCAGCTGAAAAGAAAAGCCCGGATTGACGTTGCCGTTTCTGAGCCACGCGCCGCGTAAGCTTCCGGTTTCCGCGAAAACCTGCGCCGAATATCTGACCGCGAGCACATTTTCACCCGCGCGAAGTTCGATCGGAACCGGAATATAAGCCGGATTGTATTCGATTTCGCCCTGCTCCTTAATTTCGCCGAATTTCGTGACGAGCCGCCCGTTCAGATAAACTTCCGACGCGCCGAATTGTCTCGCTTCAAGCGCGACCGGTTTGTTTGCCATCGATTCGTCAACTTGAAAATGAAGCCGAAACCAGCCGCGCCCGTTCCAGCCGCTCGGCGGCAAAGACTTTTGGTTGATGCTCGAACTTTCCAGTTCGTCCCAGGTCGAATCGTCCAGATCAGCCGCCGCCCAGGTCGGCTCGTCGCCGGCGCGATATCTCCATTTTCGCCGGTCAGTTGCCACGCTTTGATTGTTGTTGAAACTGTCTTTGGTAATGACTAAAGGTTCGGCTGGAGCCGTTTGCTGCGCGGCGGCAAAGATCGGCGCGAACGCGACAACCGCAAGCGCGAGAATAATTTGCGTCAGGAAATAATTTCTCATTCGGTCTATTTTCATTCTTAATTTAATGTTTCGACGACCTTAACGACGACAAAAGTCACATCGTCGTCCGGCGGTCTTCCGTCAGCCCAGCTTTCGCCGGTTTTAACTAAATAATCAATAATTTCCTGCGGCGCGGCGTCGGCAATCAGCGGCAGAATTTCAGCGGCTTTCTCAAAACCGAGCATTTTACCCGCCTCGTTAAACATTTCGGGAAAACCGTCGCTCATCAACACAATCACATCACCGGCGAAAAGCGAAATTTCCCGCTGCTGATAATTCGTCTTCATCAGGCTGCCGAGCGGGACGGCGCGCAGAGCAAGCTCCTCGACCGTTCCGCTCGCCGCGCGGTAAATTAAAACCGAAGGCATTCCGGCGACGCTTAAACTAACCTGTTTATTTTTGACTTTGATCATCGTCATCGCCATAAACAGCCCGCGCAGATTCATCTTTTTCAGCGCGGCGGAAGTTTGCTGGAAAATGCGCCCGATGTCCGGTTCGCCCGCAAAGGCGTTGAACAGGCTCTTGGTCGCCGTGACGAGTGAACCGGCTTTTAAGCCGTGTCCGGTCGCATCGCCGACGGCGACGGTCAAAGTGTCGTCTTCCGCAACGTGAAAATCATAATAATCGCCGCCGACTTCGGTCGCCGGTTTCATATACGCGGCGATTTGCAAACCGGCAATGTTCGGCAGTTTCTTCGGCAGCATCGAAAGCTGCAATTGACGCGCTTCTTCGAGTTCCTGTGCGCGGCGTTCGTTTTCCGCTTTTTCGCGCTCGTGCGCGAGCCGCAATTCGGCGGCGGCGCGTTCCTGTTCGAGCTGCTTGGCGGATAATTCCTCGACCTCGGCAAGCCGCGCTTCGAGATTTCGATTCGTCCGCGCAAAATTTCGAGCCAGGTAGAGCGAAACGGTGAGCGGCACGCTCAAGACCGTCGAATATAAATTCAGATTGTAGATTGATTGCGAAACCAGTAAAAACTTGCGCTCGATGACGATATTAAACGCAACCCCGACAACCAGAAATCCGATGCCCGTGGCGATGATCCAGGCTCCGTCGCGCCGCCGCCATAAAGCGATAAACATAATCCTGAGAGCATCGGCGAGCGTCATGATGAGCATCGCTAAAGTATAGTCAAAATCCGACCGAAATCTTGCCCATTGAAACCCGATGACGACCGCCCACAACGCGCACAAAACCCAGAAAATCCGCGAAAAGCGCGTCATAAATTCGACGTAAAGAAACGCGAGCAGCGCCAGAATCGCGAGCGACTGGACGTTAACTCGCAGAATGTCGCGCACCAGATAGGGCGTCGCGCCGAAATGCGCGGTGCTTCCCAGATTTGTCAGCCAGATGGTCAGACCGAGACCGAGCACAAACAAACTGTAATAAAGATTTCCGCGCGCGGCGCGGTAGAAGACAAAGAGCAGAAAATGAACGAGCGCGAGCGACCACAACAGCCCCATGAAAATATATTCGGTGCGTTCCGACTGCGCACGGATTTCCTGCCTGAGAGAAATGTCGCGCGCATCGCCGAGCATGATGATAAAACCCGGACGATTCCCGCCGCGCATCAGCCAAGCCGTCTTGCCGCCCGTTAAATCGCGCATCGTTTGAAATGAATAGCGAACGGCGATCGTCTGCTCTCCGGCGCGTTCGAATACGACGGGAAAGTAAAGTCCGCGCGGATTATATTCAGTGTCGCCGCCGTCGGCGTTTATTGTGCCGTAAGATTGCAGCAATTTCCCGTTTAAGTAAATTTCCGTCGCGCCCCAATGCCACATCCGCGCCGCGAGCGGTTTTCCGACGAGCGATTCGTCAACCCGCAGCCGCAGCCGAAACCAGGCGCGACCGTTCCAATTTTCGAGCGCAGCGGCGGCATTACGGTTTATTTCGTCATTCGTCACGCTTTTCCAATTGCGGTCGTCAAAATCTTTTTCCGCGAATGCCGCCTCGTCGCCTGCATGGTATTTCCAGCTTAAACCGGCGAGTGAAACTGATTTCGCGTCTTCCAAGCTCTGCGCCGTCAAAGTAGAAATTTCAGGTTGCTGCTCCTGCTGTCCATAAAGAAAACTTGTCGCCGCCCAAAGCACGAACAGAGAGAAGACCCAATAACGAAAGCGATGTTTGAGGACAACATTTGTCGGCATAGATTTATTTTCCGTTTTCAGATTACAGATGTCTCACCTGTAACGCAATAAAAATTACGGTTACAAAAAGTATAAAGAAACCGAAGCCCGATCTTCGATATTCATACAGTTTTAAATATAAATATACGGACGAAAAATTAACCGAAATGAAATGGATTAGAAATAATGGCGTTGTACCGCTGACCGATGTTGGCTTTGCACAAAAACCACACTCCGACGCTCATTAATCAGCGCGTGAAATACTCGTAACGCCAATGTAACGCGGTTTTCAAAAGAACGGATTATATAATTCAGCAGTAGAACAAATTGCTTTGCGAACATCGCCTCCGGCTGTCTTTACGGACAGCCTTTTTTTTGTCCGAAAATCAATCTTTGCGCGGGGTTGGGCTTATCTCGTGATGTGGAGGATTTTATCTTTTTCTCGTATTTCAAAAACGAACCTTTTTTGAAACATTTATCTGAAAATCGAAAGTGACCAATATCGGTCACTTTCGATTTTACGGGTTTAACGGCGCATCGAGTACCGTTTCCAAAAGCTGCTGCACGGATTGCTGCGCGTGATTTTTGTGGTTTTCATACAAGGTCAGAGTTAATTGCTCTACTTCTTCCTGAGGAATTTCCGATTTTATAAGCAGAACTTTTAATAATCCGACAACGGTGTTTGCCATTGCCATATTTTCTGCCGAACTGTCTGCGATGACACCTAAAATCGTTGATTGATTTTCCGTGATTTTTTCCAAATACTGCCGAAATTCCGGGGTCAAATTTTCCATAAATATTTCCTTTTAATTTGAAATTTTCTGCTGCGAATGAATTTAGAATACCATAGGCGATGCTGACAGGACATTGCCGCTTCTCGAAATGTCCGTATATGGGACAAATAAAAACTCGTCCCCAAAAACGCCGCTCTCCGGAACAAAATCGAGGTCGTTAAAACAAAAAAAGCTCGCCCGGACTTTGACATCCGAACGAGCCTTGAGTTGCGGCTATCTCCTAACTAAGTAACTAACTAAGTAACTAACTAACAAAGGTAACTAAATGAATAGCTACCGAACTAACTAACTAACTAACTAACTAACTAACAACCGCTAACCTGTGAATATATTACCAAACCCGGCGGCTGGCTGCAATCGAAAAATCAAAAAAATCTAAGAAGCTGTTTGAAAACAGTAGAAATAGGACGCGGATTTTCGCTGATCGAGCGGATTTTCGCTGATTTATTTTAACGGTATCTAAAAAATCCGCGAAAATCCGCATTGATCCGTTGAATCCGCGTCCCATTTCTTAGTTTTCAAACAGCTTCTAAATCAGTTATTAACCGGCTGTTTCGATTCTATTTTTTGAATCTCTTCGCGCAGTTTCGAAATCGCAGTATTGCTCGGACTGATAATTTCAAGCCGCGAAAGTGTTTCTTTTGCCTTAACCGCGTCGCCTTTTTTGGTATAGGCGACGGTCAGATTTTGCAGCGTCTGCACGTGATTCGGGTCACTCTGGAGCGAGCGCGTAAACTCCTGAACGGCGCGCTCGTAATTCGGCGGGTCGCGGAAAATAAATGTCAGTCCGAGGTCGGTCCGGACGTTGACGTCGTCCGCTTTTTTGACGAGCGCGGCGGAATACGTTTTTTCGGCGTCTTCATACTTACTCGAATCGAAATAAGCGTTGCCGAGATTGACGATCGTTTCGTAATCTTCGGGCTTTAATTTATTCGCCTGTTTTAGAAATTCGATCGCCCCGTCGAATTTTTGAATTTGATAATAAACTTCGGCGGCTTTGATCTGCGCCTCGAAATTATCCGGCTCGGCTTTGGCTTTTTCGATCGCCGCCTGCACCTCGGGCTGCATCGCCGCATTTGCCGGATTGATGTCCGGGTGTCCGGGAGGAATATTTTGATTCTGGCTGAGATTCGTGGCGGCGACCGGCTTAACTGCATTTTGGTTAACCGTATTCGCAAACATAAACCCGATAATTAAGCCAGCCAGCAATCCGACAATTACAAAAAGTACGTTTTCTTTGTTCATATAGCTGTGGTCAGTGGTCAGTGGTCGGTGATCGGTGAACGGTTGAAAGCCAGAATCTTTTTTCTGACAACTGACAACTGACCACCGACGACGGTTTCAGGCGTAAGAATGCAAGCCCGGAAGCAGGTAGCTTACGCCGAGATACGTAAAAATCACGAATAGAAATGCGACGATCGCAAAATAAGCCGAGCGCCGACCTTTCCAGCCGTAGGCAATGCGCGAATGCAGAAACGCGGCGTAAGTCAGCCACGCGACGAGCGCGCCGGTTTCCTTTGCGTCCCAGCCCCAATATCTGCCCCACGATTCGTTCGCCCAGACCGCGCCCGTCATCAAAAGCAGCGCGAGTCCGGCGAAAGCGACGCCGCCGAGTTTATACATCAGCGAATCGAGCGTTTCTGCCGATGGCAGCGCGGCGCGAATTTTTTCGGTCTTGAAGCTGAAAAGAACGATAAAAAAAGTTCCGGTAAACGCCGTGATCAAAGCGGCGAGTTCGACCGGATTGGCATTCAGACTCAGATGAAGCTGCGCGGCGTTTTGCTGTACCCACTGGCTCGACATTTCGTAAAGCTGCGCGGACGGAATCTGGCTGATCTGCGCCTGCGGCATTTCTTCCTGCTGCAGCATCCAGACGGCGAATCGCTCGTACTGCGTCGCCGGATCGATGAGTCCGGCGACCGACTGGATATTTTTGATCTGATAAACGAGCATCGCGACCCCAGCGCCCTGCGCAACGAGCGCCGCCTGCATCAAAAGCCGCCCGATCTTTTCCGCCTTTTCGTCCGCTTTGTTCAAATAAACCGCGTAGGCGGCGCTCGCCGCGATCAACAAAACCGCCGCCAAAACAAGAAGCCAGCCGACATATGGGATGTCCGCCCGCAAGGCGAGCGCCATTCGCGAATTACCGAGAAATGTCGAAGCCGTGTAAGTGCCAAAGCTGGCGGGCGAAAACACGCTGAACTTACTGATCGTCGCGAAAACCGCGAGCGCGAAAAGACTCGTCCAGATCGCCATCGCCTGAACTTTCAAGCCGTCTTTCAGCAAATAAAGAACCGCGACCGCAAAACAGACGAGCGCAACGCCGTAGCTTAAACTCGCGATGCCGACGTGAATCGGTCGCCAGTAAGAATCGAGCACCGGCGGCAAATCGATAAATTCCGAGCCGATAAATCGCGCTAAGATTAAAATAATCGCGGCGAGCGGAAGCGCGACGCCGGCGACAAACCGGAACTGCGGGCGGCGAATCACGAGCAGCGTCGTGACGCCTGCGCCGAAGGCGAACGCGAGACTCAGATCATAAAGATTGGCGAACGGAATATACCTAAAAATCCACGGCATTTCCGCCAAGTTTTTCCCCTGCTCGGTAAATATCGCGAGCTCGCGATCGAAGGCTGAAGCCCAGCGTACGAGCCACGCGGAAAGATTAAAGAAAACTCCGGCGCCAGCGCCCCACATTCCGAGCTTTTCGGCGTAATTTGACGGCGCGTAAAGATTCGTCAGATAAAAAACGGCGGCGATCAGATAGGCGGCGAGCGCGAGCATCATTAACGCGCCGTCCGAGATAAACGAGGCGCCGCCGAGATTTATTCTGAGCAAAAGCAGCGCGAGCGAGCCGCCGATGGCAATCGCAAACGGCGTGAACGAGCGCCACGTGGAAACGCTTTCGTTTTCCGCTTCGTCCCGTACTAAAACGGTCTGATTTAATACTTCCTGATTCATATTTTTTGAACTTCCTCCGTTTGCAGATCTTTCGTAAAGCGTCTGAACTTTTCGTCAAACGCGGTCTGACTGCGATTGGTGTTTCCGCCGAGAATGACTTTGAAATTCTTTTCCGAAGTTTCTTCGATCGCCGCCCAGACTCTCTGGTGCGAAAAGAAAAAGACGGCGACGAGCGTTAAAAATAAAAGCACAAAGCCGATGTAGACGACATTCGCGCCGGGATCGCGCTGAACCGAGAGAATATGCCCGTCGGAAACCTTTTCGAAAGCGATCAATTGATATGTGTAGCCCGCGACCGCCGCTTTTGCGACCGGAAGATTCGCCATTTGCTGACCGAATGCGTAAGCGTTCTGCGGTGCGCCGTTCGGCGGCTTAACCTGCAAAATCGCGCCCGGATTCGGATAGCTGGTCGTATCTTCGTTCAGATTTTCTCTGCCGATGCTGAAATTTCCGCGAAATTCCGTAAATTTAATCTCGGTTCCGTCAGCTAGATTTATCGCGCCGCTGCGCGGGATCGTAACGTCCTGCGCCGCGCCGCCGTTGGCGGGCGTCAGCCGGACGGTGATGTTTCGCGCGCGACCGATCGCGGTAAAGCTCGCCTGAAAAAAGCGGTAGCCGCGATAATCGAACGGTCGGTTCATCTGCACGAACGCTTCGTGCGTTTCGTTGCCGTCTTTGATCGTAAAGCGCGTCAGCCAATCGATCGTGTTGCCGACCGAGATCGAGCCGTCGTCTTTGATCAGCTTTTGCTGAATGTCCGTGCAGGTGATTTCAAAAGGAATCTGCTTTGTCACCTCGCGCAGCTGGTCGAGCTCGAACGTCGTTTCAAAAATCTGATTCGCGGTTTGCCCCGGCGTGAGCGGCATATTTCCGGTCTGTCCGAGCTGCGTCGTCAAAAATCCGCCTAAGAAAATCGTCAGCAAGCCGACGTGAACCGCCAAGTAGCCGAAACGATTCCACACGCCCGATTCGGCAAAGACGAACGTCCGGTTATTTTTTTCGCTGATCGCAGTTTTTCGCCAGCCCGCTTTTTTTAACGAGTCCGAAAGTTTTTTGACGACCTCTACTTTTTCGCCCGTCATGACCAGCGAAGCGGTTTGCTTCTGGTCTGACAGCCAGCGCAGCGGAACGTTTATTTTCGGGCGGGCGAATTTCCGGGTTTTCGGAAACCGGTCGATCGAAGCGAGAATGATATTGAGCGACAGAATGCCGAGAATCGTGTTGAAATACCACGAATGATAAATATCGAAAAAGTCGAGCTTGCCGTAAACGAGCTGCTGCGCGGGCGTCAAAGCAGCGTAGTAATTAATAAACCCGTCAACATTCTCCTGCATTATGAGCATCCCGATCAAACAGAAAAGACCGAGCAGAACGAGCAGCGAAACGCCGAGCCGCACCGAACACAGCAGTTTCAAAAAGTTCGAAAGCGAAGAGGCTCCGGCTTTTTTTTCGGCAGTCAGCTGAACGGCTCGATCGGTTATAGTTTTTTCTATGGTTGACATATTTACTTTTCAAGACTTTTTTGAATAAAAATTTTCGCGCCGCCTGACAGATCAGGCAATGATTAGCAGCGCAATAAAAGGCACCAGATTGAACACGAGCACAAGTATTTTATAAACTGCGATCCCGGCGTAATTGATCGCGCTAAACTGTTCGGACGAGATCGGATACCATTTGCCGTGAAGCTCGTAAATCCGGTCGCGGGCGAATACGAATGCGATAAACCAAATTATTAAAACCGCGTAATTGACGACCGCGCACCAGAGCAGAAAGCTGCTTAATATTTCGATGTTCATAATCTCACCTCATTCCTGACGCTCATTTTTCGGCTGTTTGAAGATTCGATCAACGCTGCAATCGCATTGGGCAAGACTTATGCCGCGAGCGAAAAAGCTGAAAATCCCTTTATTTTTATATAAAAGAGCATTTTCAGCAGAATAATAAGGTTTTCATAACTAAAAAATTACGCGCTCGTCTGTGGATTATTTCGCACTAATAATAGCTTTCGCAGGCGATTTCAGATGTGATGCCCGTCACATTTTCAAAATCCGTTTTCGCCTAAAATTAACCGAAAGTAATTGTTTTTATCTCAGGTAAGACCTTTTAATGACAAAGTTTCGACAAAACAGACACGGCACGATCCGTTTGATAACGGTCGTCTTATTTCTCTGTTTTGCCGCGTCTGCTTTCTTCTATCCGCTTTCTAATTCCTTCGTCTTTGTCCTGATTCCGGCACCGACGGCGGCGGCGCAAACGCAAACGAAAAAAACCAATTTTACGGAGTTTTCGCACAGCGACCGCCGGCACAGTAAACTTGCCTGCAATTCGTGTCATAAATTTCCCACGGCAAACTGGAAAAGTGTCAGAAAGAAAAGCGAAGCGTTTCCGGACGTGACCGATTATCCGAAACACGAATCTTGCCTGAGCTGTCATCGCCAGCAGTTTTTCGGCAGCGCCAAGCCGTCGATCTGCTCGATCTGTCATACGAATCCATCGCCGCGCAGCAGCGCTCGTCATCCTTTCCCGAACCCGCGCGAGATTTTCGATTTATCGCCGAAAGGAAAGCGGAAAGTTTCCGATTTCGCGGTTTCGTTTCCGCACGACAAACATATCGAGATCGTCTCGCAAAACGAGATTCGGGACGGCGCGCTCCGAAAAGTCTCTTTTACGCGGCGGCGCACGGGCGAGGAAAGCTGTTCGGTTTGCCATCAGACCTTAAATCCGCAGGGAAAATCCGACGACGAATTCGTCACGAAGCCGCCCGCCAAACTCGGCGACGGATTCTGGCTGAAAAAAGGAACTTTTAAGAGCGTTCCCGTAAGCCACGCGGCGTGTTTTACATGTCATTCGCCGGACACGGGAATACTGCCCGCCCCGTCGAACTGCGCCGCTTGTCACAAACTTGCGCCGAAACTCACAAATACGGATTTCGATGAGCGTTTTGCCGCGAGTATCGGAGATTTGGACAGAACCACTTTACTCGCGTGGCGAAACAGGGATTCTTCGGGCAAGTTCAGGCACGAATTTTCGAGCCACGCCGACCTCGAATGCGCGGCTTGTCACAACGCGGCGGCGATCAACACGCTCGATGCGCTGACCAGAAAAGTTGCGATCACTTCGTGCAATATGTGTCATATCACGGAAACTTCGGACGACGGCGGGATTTTGAATTTCGAAATCGATTCGCGAAAAAAGGACGCGCGCTTTGAATGCGTAAAATGCCATATTTCATTCGGGAAACTGCCGGTTCCCGAATCGCATTTTAGGGCGATTTCGGGCAAATAAAATATGACGAGGAAGGCGAAAATCTCACAAAGCTCAATGACCGCGCTGCGTTGGCGCGAGTTTGTCGTTTTGATCGCCGGAGTTCTCGCTTTCGGATATTTTTTCAGCTCGTGCTCGAAACCCGAAAATAAAGACGCGCTCGTTCCGACCGAATCCGCGCCTCTCAAACAGCCCGAATTTTCGCCGGTTCCGGTGATCAATCCGGACGCCGATTTTTCGAAATTTCGCCATTCCAACGAGGAGCACGCGCGTTTTCCGTGCGCGCTCTGTCACGAGCGAAAGGACAATTCGCCGACGCCGAAGCTTTCCGGTCATCTCCCCTGCGCAGGCTGTCACACGGCGCAGTTTGCCGATAATAAAAACGCGATCTGCACGATTTGTCATACGAATACGGAAACGGCAGCCTTAAAATCCTTTCCCGCCTTGAAGAGCTTCAACGTCGTCTTCGATCACGCCCGGCATTTGCGGCAGACCAACTGCGCGAGCTGTCATAAACCGGCGCGAAACGGCGTCGCGCTCTCGATTCCGTCGGGCTTAAACGCACACAATAATTGTTTCGCGTGTCACAGCCCGGACGCGAAAAGCGGCGAGGAAAATATCGCTTCGTGCAGCGTTTGTCACAAGGAAGGAAAATCAGCAAAAGTTTCCGAATGGGCGCAAACCTTTGACGCGACGCCTTTCCGCCACGCCAGCCACCGGCTCGACTGCGCGACTTGTCACGCCGTCCAAGCCGGCGCGCCGCGCGGCAGACAGGTGACGACCGCGCTCGTCGCGTCGATGCATTTTCCGCCGCGCGGCAGCGCGCTGAGCTGCGCGAGCTGCCATAACAACAAAAAAGCTTTCGGCGGCGATGATTTTCAGGACTGCCGGCGCTGTCACCGGGGAAATAATTTTAAGTTTTCCTGAAGGTCGTTTGAAAAGATTAGATTGGGGAAATTTCCGCACCGGCTGCGAAATTTCGACCGAATATTTTTGCAAAACTGCGGGTTTCAGACCGGAAACAGGCTTTTTGCGGCAATTACGGCGCGGCACGTTTTTTGAACTAAGAAACATTGTGACAGAGAGCCTTGAACCATGCAGGCTCGCCTATAGATGGATTTTGAAGAGGAGAAATATTATGACACTCAATCGAGTAAAAATTTTAATCGCCGCGCTTTTTATTCCGGCAGTGATTACGCTGGCATTTTTTAACACGAAGCCGGTCGGCACGATCGCCAGCGCGGCTGATGCGGCGGAAACTTATAAAACTAAATGCGCGATGTGCCACAGCCCGAAAGCCGAAAAGCAATTCGACCCGGCGAAGACCGACGAAGTGCTTGTCGAAATCGTTCTGAAAGGCAAAAAAGGCGAAAAGCCGCCCTTTATGCCCGGCTACGAAGCAAAAGGAATGACGGCAGCGGAAGCAAAAGAACTTGTGACTTATATGAAGAGTTTGAGAAAGCCGAGCAATTAATGATTTGAATTTGTTTCGAAGATAAAAAGTTTTGCAGCAATATGCGGACGGCTGAAATTTCCGTCCGCGTATTGCATAAAGTTTTTCGCGCCGAACGTTTTGGTTGGCGCGATATATCCGTTTTTGGAGGCGCGATCTATGAACGAAGAAAAAAAAGAAACTCAGGCAGAAACACAAAATGAAACTTCCGGTGAGAAACCGGGCAAGCGAAAAGTTCCGAGTTTGTATCGTAATTACATCAGCTTTGCCGGAACCGCGCTCGCGCTGGCGAGCTTTTTGTGTATTGTGTTTCTTTTTTTGATCGAATTGAACAGCTCGCACGAACAGCCTTACTTGGGAATTTTTACCTTTATTCTTTTTCCGGCGGTGATGATTTTCGGTTTATTCATTATCTTCGCCGGAATGCTGTTCGAGCGCCGTCGAAGAAGAAAATCAGCCCCGACTGACATTCCCGCCTATCCGATTCTCGATTTTAACAATCCGCGCCAGCGCCGCACTTTTCTGGTCGTTTTATGCGCGGTCTTGTTATTTCTTTTTATCAGCGCGTTCGGCAGTTACCGGGTTTTCGAGTATTCCGAATCGGTGACGTTCTGCGGGCAGGTCTGTCACGTCATGAATCCCGAATTTACGGCTTACAGCGTTTCGCCGCACGCGCGGGTCGGCTGCGTCGAATGCCACGTCGGCGGCGGCGCGGATCATTATGTGCGCTCGAAATTTAACGGCATTCGCCAGCTTTACGGAGTGACTTTAGGTTCATACGACCGCCCGATCAAAACGCCGGTTCACAATCTGCGACCGGCGAATGAAACGTGCGGAAAATGTCATTGGTCGGAAAAATTTCACGGCGACGTGCTCAAGGTTTTCAATCATTACGGCTACGACGAAAAAAACTCGCTTAATCAGATCAGAATGCTCGTCAAGGTCGGCGGCGGCAATGCCGCGAACGGGCAAACCGGCGGAATTCACTGGCATATGAATCTCGCCAACGAAATCGAATACATCGCGACGGACGAAAAGCGGCAGAATATTCCGTGGATTCGGATGAAGGACGCGAGCGGCAAAACGATCGAATACGCGACGCGCGACGCGAATTTTACGCCGCAGCAGATCGAGCAGACGCCGAAGCGAAAGATGGACTGCATCGACTGTCACAACCGCCCGACGCATATTTATCTGCCGCCCGATAAAGCCGTCGACAACTCGTTCGCGGCAAATAAACTCGACGCTTCCCTGCCGTTCTTAAAACTCAAAGCCGTCGAAGTTTTGACCAAGTCTTACACAACGACCGGCGAAGCCGTGCAGACGATCTCCGCCACGCTCGACGAATATTACCGGACGAATCACCCGGACGTTTACGCGGCGAAAAAAGACGCGATCAATGGCGCGATCGCGGAAACGCAAAGAATTTATCAAACAAATTTCTTTCCCGAAATGAAAACCGACTGGCAATCGCACGCCGATAATATCGGGCATTACAAAGTGCAGGGCTGTTTCAGATGCCACGACGGGCAGCATTTCAGCCGCGAAGGACAGGTTATCCGAAACGAATGCAGCATTTGCCACACGACTGTCGACCAGACTTTCGGCGGAAAAACCTTCTCAGCGCAAAACGGGCAGTTCCAGCATCCGGTCAATCTCGGCGATAGAAATACGTTTCAATGCGCCGTCTGTCATAAATCCGACAAGCCTTTCAAGCATCCGCTCAATCTCGGCGATATTTCACGTTTCCAGTGCGCCGAATGCCATAAGAGTGAAAAGTGAAAAACGAAAAAAGTAAAATTAGCCACGAATGAGACGAATAGCACGAATGTTTTATTAAATTTCATTCGTGTTATTCGTGTCATTCGTGGCTAAATCTTTAAAAACTCGCTTTACTTTCAGGCTTTTGTGCCATGCCGTTCTGACATGTTTTTATCTTCGCTCGCTGCCGCCGCCGAAATAGAATCGGAGCGAAACGTAGGGCAGATTCGCATGGTAATCCTGCGGCGCGCCGACCGAAAGCGGCTGGAGGCTTTCGTTGTAGCTGATGTATTTGTAACCGATGTTCCAGTCGATATTTCTCGTCAAACGAATGGCGATCCGGGTTTCGGCGGTCGAAAGCCGGAACGGATAAGAGGTCAGCAGAACCGGCAGCGCGGCGGTTCGATCCCCTTGCCCGAAGTCCTGATTACGCTGGTAGCCGGCAAAAATCGAAACGCGTCTGAAAGGCTGCGCCGAAACGTCGAAAAACGCGTAATGGTCGCGCATAAAGAACTGGCTTCTGCCGCGCACCAAAGTTCCGGTGTTAATGACAATATCGGTTTCGCTCGTCAGGCGCTGAAAAGTATAGCCGGCGGTGAGCGAAAACCGCGAAATCGGATTCCATTCGCCGTATGCCGAGAATATCCGGCTTTTCGTGTTGGCGATAAAGTTTCCCGACGGATAATTTCCCGGCGGCGCGGTCGAAGTCGAAGGGTTTTCGTTGTCTTTCGAGATTCCCGAAAAATTGAGCGTGAACCGGTTAAAGCTCAAACGCGCGCGCAGGCGCAGATTTGTAAAATTGTAATTTCCGAGCCGCGTAAACGCGTTATCGGCTTCGCCGCGTTCGACGTCGCCGAAGATCACCAGATTTTTCAGCGGTTTCGCTTTGAATCCGGCGATCAATGTGTTGGTCTGATTATCCTCTTCCTCGGAAATGAGCGTCAGAGTCGGCGTGGCGGGCGGCAGAGTTTGGGTAAATCCCGTCAGCTCGACGCGCCTTTTCGTAAAGCGGTAGCCGATATTAAAGCCGAAACGATCGCCGAATTGATAGTCGGCTTCGATCGTATTCACAAAACGCTCGAAGTCGGTAACGCGGTCGGAAAAATTGTTTGTAAAAACGGGATTGCGCGGTCCGCCGGCGGCGGTTCTGGTATAAAGCGCTTCTGCAAATCTATTACCGCCGGTGATCTTAAACGAATCGAACGTCAAGGTGTTGGAAATCCTGAAATTGTCGGTAACGGCATAAGTTACGCCGAGATCGCCTCTGGCTTGCGGGCGGTTCGATTCGCCGTCGATATTGAAGATGTCAGAATCGACGATATTGTTCGAATTATCGCGTCCCGTGATGGTTTCGATAAATCCGAAGCGGCGGTCGGTGTTCGAGTAAATGACGCGCGCCGTGAAATCAAGTTTCCGCGCAAAAGTGCGCTGGGCGCTGAAAAGCGCGTACTGCGTGCTGCCTCTGACCGGATAAGACCTGTCGAACGTGGAAATAACTGCGTTATTCGTCGTGTTGTATCCCCGATTCGCGAAGGTAGAAAGAGTGGTGCCGTCCCGAAAACGACGAAAGCCGAGCGAGAGCGACAAATTAAAGCCGAACAGTTTGCCGTCGATTCCCGAACGCAGATCGATCGTCCCGTTATCGACGCGCGAGTTGATCGGATACTCGTCGCTGTAGGCGCGCGAAGTGACGACGCCCGTTCCGCCCGTCTTATTGAACGAGCCGCCGAACCGAAGCCGGAACCGGTCGCCCATCGGGTAAACGATCAAATCGAAATCGCCGAAATTATGCCGCGTGTCAGACGTGTGACCGTTGCGGGCGATATTGTTCAGATTATTAAAATAGACGACCTGGCGGACGTTCGCGTCGAAGCGGTAAACGCCGACCTTTTCGATATTAAACCGCGTAAAGCCCGAAGGATCGGCATTCCAGCCCGACGAAGTAATCTGCATCGAATCGAAAAATCTTCGCTTTTTGCCTTTGTTTTCGAGCAAAAAACTCGAATCGAAAATGCGTAAACCCGGTCGGTAGTTAAAATCCGAGCGATATTTGTTGTCGTTGCCGTTAACGCTGACGCCGCGCACGCCGATTTCGAAACTGGAAGTCACGTCGAATCCGCTTAACGTAAACGGTTCGTCTGCCGGTTCGGGCGTCGGCGTCGGAGTTTGCGCCCGGAAAGGCGCTGCCGCAAACAGTAGAATTGCCGCCGCGAAAAATAAGATGACCTGGATTTTGCTTTTCAGCGGGCTATTGTCTTTTCGGTTAAATTTGTCAGCCATTATTTTATCCCTCATTTTTCATTATCTGAAGAAAACGTTACTCGTGTTCGAACCGTGAATCGCCGCGTGGCAAACCGTGCAGTTCTGCGACCGGATCGATGTCTGCGAATGCGGTCCGCCGGTCGGACCGTCCGAAAGCTGATCGGTAATTCCGCTGTGGCATTCGAGGCAGAGCTGCCTGACCTGCGGACGCCGGAGCATTTTCGGATTGCTCGTTCCGTGCGGGATATGACACGTCGAACAGCCTTCGAGCTTGAGCGGAGCGTGCTCGAAAACGAACGGACCTTGTTTGTCCGCGTGACATTTGATACAAGCCGCGTCGATTCCGAACGAGAGCTTTGTTTGTTTTTGCTCGAAGCCTCCGTGCGGGTTATGACAATCGCTGCATTTCATCGTTCCTTCGAGCACTTTGTGATGAAAAGGCTTGGTAAACTGCGATCTTGTCTCGCTGTGGCAGCTGATGCAGAGCTGCTGCTCGTTTGCGCGAAGCATCGCGACCGGCGGGTTTTGGCGCGATGCTCCGCCGATCAGCGTCAGCGAATCGACTTTCATCAATTCGTGTTTGCCGCCGTGCGCCGTATGGCATTCCGTACAGCCGACGTTGTTGCGCCAATGATCGCCGCGCCGGAAATTGCTGTGTTCTTCTTTTCCGGCGTGACAGCCGAGACACGTTTCGGAAATTTCCTTCGCGTTTTTGTTTTTGAACGAAATTATTTTGGTTTTATCGCCGCTGCCTTCGACGTGCGCCTTTCCGGGACCGTGACACGATTCGCAGCCGACGACCTTGCCGTTCCATGCCGGAAGCTTTTCGAGCATTCCGTGTTTGGTGCCGGAAACGTCATTAAACTGCGCGTCGTGACAAGCCGCGCAGGTTTCGCTCCCGACGTATTCGTCCGCGAGCGGCGTCGGCGAAACGCTCAACGATTCCGCCGACGTGACGGTGCTGCTCTCGACCGACCGGAAAAGCGTTCCCGAACCGAGCCAGATAAAGAATAAAAGCGCGAATGTGCCGAGCACAGCGACTTTGATGTTTTGGATTGAAGCCATAAATTGCCTCCGAATACGCAGCCGATTTTTATGAATAATTACGAGTGATTAAAAAGCCATTAACTCATCTTTAATTTTAGTCTGCCGCGCCGGGGCGGTCTGTGACAGCTATCACAAAATTATTTAATTTATTGAAGAAAAGAGCCGGTCGGCTTTTTGAAGGTTTAAAGCCAGAAGCCGCGCGAGCCGAAAACAGACTTCCGGTTCGTTCTGCAAAAAATAAATAAAATCGGCGCGTTCGATAAATTCGCAAAGACAAGGCGTGATCGTCTCCGCGTCCGTTTCGTATGGCAGATTCGCAAAGGCTTCGGTCAAACCGAAAATCGCGTTCGGCTCGATCAAACGGGCGATTCGTTCTTCTTTCGATTCATCGTTTAAATGCAATTGCGCGCGCCCTTCGCGGAGCATGTAAATGCCGACCGGCAGATCGCCTGTCGAAAAAACGCGCGCTTCTTTTCGAAGTCGTTTGATTTGTTTTATTTTCTCCAGCGAAGCGAGAGATTCGGGTGTTAAATCGCAAAACAGATCATCCGCCGACGGCAGATAAAAATATTTTATTTTTACTCGGATTGCCTCGAACATCGCCTTTATGGACATTCTCTAAGGCGATTATGCGCTCTTTCTTTAAAGAGAAAACAGGATGCTTATCACAGGCGGAGGTGACGAACGTCACAAACCCGCGTCGCCCGTGTAACGAACGCCGATTGTCGCGTCGAGCTTTTTCTGGTCGTGAATAATCAGGTCGGAGCCTTTCAAAGCGATCAATTTACGGTCTTTGAAATCCTTCAAAATTCTCGTCACCGTCTCGCGCGAGGTTCCGATCATTTCGGCGATTTCCTCGTGCGTGTACGATATTTTCAAATGAATGCCGCCGTTGCCGCTGCTGTTTGCCTTGCCCCATTCGAGCAAAAGTTTCGCCAGCCGGTCGGCGGCGGTGTGCGAGAGTCCGAACGAGCGAACCTTAATATAGACGGTGTGATATTTATTGCTCATCTGCTTGATCGCGCTGAAACAGGCTTCGGCGTTTTGCGCGATCAAGCGCAGAAAATCTTCTTTGCGGACAAAATTCACCTGACACGGCTCCAAAACTTCGGCGGTCGCTTCATAATTCAAGTCCGAAACGGTCGCGCTCAAACCGAGAACTTCCCCGGCTTCGGCGATGCGCAGGATAATTACTTTGCCGTCTCGCGAACAGGTCGAAAGCTTGACGCGTCCCTGGCAAAGCATATAAATTCCGTTCGATGGATGTCCTTCCATAAAAAGCGTCGCGCCTTTCGGATAAGCGTTCGTAATTTTAAGCGATTCGAAAGTTTGCAGCGCAGATTGCGACAGACTGCAAAAGAAATTTGCCGCACACAGATTGCATTCCAGACATTTATGCTGAATTTTAAGATTATTCGGCGCTTTCATTGTTTCCTCTTTGCCGCGCGGCGATAAAAGTTTTATAAATTAATTTTTACCCCACGGTTATTTGCCATTATCCGTGTCGTGCCAGCCATACCCGGTCATGGAGGCTTTTCGCCCAGCTCCAGAAAGTTCCCTGTTTTAAGCCGAAAACCTGCTCGTCCCAGATGCCGTAATGCAGGTGAATCGAATCCGCGCCGCCCGCATCGATAACCGCGTTGATTTCGTGGTAATACTCCGCGCCCGGGCTTTCGCCCTTTATTTCCGCTGAGATATTGTCGGCGGCGACCCGCGCCTGCCTGACCGCCATATGCGCGAATTTCGGACCGGAAAAAGCCGCAATGTCGCCGACGGCGTATGTTTTTTCGAGACCCCGCACACGCATCATGCCGTCAACCTTGATGAAATCCGAATCGTCCGTCGCGCCCAGACCGCGAAGCGCCGCATTACCTCGAAACGGCGGCACGAGCATCAGCAGATCGCCTTTGATGCGGTGTTTTTTCGTCGAGAAAACTTCGTTGAACGAAATTTCACTAATCGGAACATCGTAGAGAACATTGATGCCTCGGCGCTTAAAAGCGTCTTCCAGCTCTTTGTGCAGATTTGCGCCGCCGAACGCGGCTTCGACCGATTCGGGAAAAACCACTTTGACTTGAACTTTGCCCGCGCGCATTTCTTTTTCGAATTTTCTTGCCAGCGCAAACGCCGTTTCGCAGACCGGAACCGGCAGACGCGCGTCCGGACACATTCCGACAATGATCGTTCCCGTTTGAAAATTACTGACGGATTCGCCGAACTTAAGCGCCGCGTTGACGCCGAGAAGATGCTGCGCGTGTTCGAAAAAACCCGGCACTTTCTCGGTCGCGAGCCGCCGACCGGGCGCGACGACCAGATAATCGTAAGCAATCTCACCGTTAAAATTTTCGCCCGCAATTTCCGCCGTTCGCCGCCCGGCATTTATTTCAATTACCTCGCCCTGGACAAAACTGACGCCCAAATCCATTAATTTGTCGGAAAGGTCGAATTGAATATCGTGCGCCTCGCACGCGCCGAAGGCGAGCCGCACGAGAGCCGGATAGAAGGTGAATTTTCGATTCGGCGCGACGAGCGTGATCCGATGCGCCGAATCACGCGAGGCGGCTAATCGTTCAGCCGTTACGAGAGCGCCGAAGCCGCCGCCCAAAATCAAAATTTTTGCCATCTTCTCACTCCTTTTCAACCATTTTTTCGCCGCCGTTTTTTTCCCCGACTAACCTAAATTCATTTTCGTAACCGGAAACCCGCCGATCATCGCATGCCGTGTCTCCGCTCGGGATTAGTGCAAACCTCATTCCGCGCCCGGAGACAGAAAATAAGCCGTTTAACATCGGTTTTAGAGTAAAATCGGATTCGGAACTGCGGAAAAACCCTCTCTGCCGCGAAAAATCTCCCACATTTTTGAAAAAGATTTATGAAAAATTCATTAATCTTTCTTCAAACAATTTCGCCGAAACGGTCAGGAAATCATGCGCCGTGACGAGCCCGACCAATCTTTCGTTTTTGATTACGGGCAGGCACCCGATATTTTTCTCGCGCATCAACGAAAGCGCTTCGAGCGTCGGCGTTTCGGGGCGGATGGTCGTTAAATTTTGCTTCATCACTTCGCGCACGACGATTTCTCCGCCGCCGTTCGTTTTTCCGAGCGCGAACAGCTCGAGCAGATCGCGGTGCGAGATGATCCCGACGAGCTTGCCCTCGTTATTTTCCACGGGAACGTGCCGAACGTGCCGCCAGTGCATCAGATTTGCCGCCAGATCGATCACGTCTTCCGGACGCACGGTGAACAAATCCGTCGTCATAAACTGCTCGACCGTTTTGTAATTGTCGATCCAATCACACGTTTGGGGAATTTCAGCCAGACTCCATTCGTGCAGCGGCGCGCCCTTTTCCTGATTCGCCTTCATCGCGGCGGTCAGGGAACGCATCCGAACGTTCGGCTTGGCGCGTTTGTCCATCGCGGCGAGTGAATCGAGCATCCAGCCGGCACCTGTTTTGCTCTGACGGACGCGCGCCTCGAGAATCCCGAGATATTTTTCGATGTCCGCCGCGTCAATTCCGACCGCGCGCAAACCGTGACGAGCGCGCGGCAAAAGCTCGTCTAAAATCAAATCTTTCGCGCCCCAGCTTTTGCCGTCGAGCCAGACGATATTTGATTTCAGACCGAACCGCGCCGTGCTGAAAAAATTATTTTTCGCGTCGTCGAAAGACATTCTTTCGGTTACGTCGCCGAATTCTTCGGGCAAAGCCGTCATCAAGCCTAAAAAGAAAGCGGCGTTTGCCATTTCGTCCGCGACGGTCGGACCGGCGGGCAAAAATCGCGCTTCGATGCGCAGTGACGGCTTGCCGTTCATCACGCCGTAACAAGCGCGATTCCAGCGCCAGATCGTGCCGTTGTGCATTCGCCATGCGGACAGCTTGGGAATCTCTCCCGCGCTCAGGAGTTCCAAAGAGTTTTCTTCCGATTCGCCGGTTAAAATAATGCGAAAACGCGCAACGTCTTCGTGAAAAACTTCGAGAATCGAATCTTTCACCCAATCTCTGCCGAACGAAACGCGCGCCGGTCGGTTTCTTTCGTGATGCGTGTGCGAGCGTTCGTCGACCGCGTGCTGAAAAAGCGCAAGCCTGGTTTCCTGCCAGAGGCGATGCCCCAGAAGCAGCGGCGAATTGACCGCCGACGCGAGAACCGGCGCGGTGACGGCCTGCGCCCAGTTGTAATTTTTGACGAAATCCGTCATTCCGACCTGCAGGTGAACCTGAAAGCTGGTGTTCGAAAATTCGATAAACGTGTCCTTTAAATGCAGGCGCAGTTCGTCCAAACCCTTGATGTGAATGAGCCGTTCGTTGCCGTGCAGCTGCGTCAAAACGCGGTTCAGTTCGAGATAACGCGGATTCGGCGTGAGGTTTGCTTCGACCAGATCAGATTGCTGGATCGTCGGCAGAATTCCGCACAAAACGGCGTCCGCGCCGAACGCGGCGGCGGATTTTTTGATGATTCCGGCAACTTCGTTCAGTTCATTTTCGAGACGGCTCAAACAATCGCCGGAAAAGTCGAGCGGCGTTAAATTCGCTTCGATGTTAAAACGCCCGATCTCGGTCGTCAGGCGCGCGTCTTTTGCCGCGTCCAAAACTTCCAGAACGAGCGGCGCGGGGCGCATCGCCGAATCGACCAGAAACATCTCCTGCTCGGCGCCGATCCGCAAAACGCCTTCTTCCATTCGTCCTTCGGCAATCATTTTTTCGAGCGCCTGCAAATCATTTAAGACGGCTTTGGTAAATTGCCGCATCCGGCTTTCGTCCGAATCAAGCGAAACCTTTTTTTCACCCATAAATTTAACTCCTTTTATCCTCGAAAGGACTTTTCGTGTCGTGCCGTCGACGGCTGACGATCAGATGATTTTCTTTCGTGCGTCTTTTTCTAAATCCGAGCAAGTGGAAAATCTGAAGCGGGAAAAACCTCGCGATTCGCGTATTGACGATTAAACTTTCGCGCTCCGTCGGATGCTGCCGGACTCCGGGCAAAATACGAATAAAATCCGCGATTTTCAATCGGCGCAAAACTCCCGAAAGCCATAACCAGAACGGCGCGACCGCGCGACCGATGAAAAATCCGTCTTCGCCCTGTTTTTGATAAAGCGGCATTAAAATCAAGCCCGACTCCGGAGCTTTGATTTCTCCGCGCTTGTTTCTCGCGAGAATCTGCCCGCGTTTTACCCGATCGAAATTTTCGAAACCCGGATTCATTTCAAATTCGTCCCGGGGCGCGACTGCTTCGCGATGGCGGACTTCGAGAAACCGCATGTTGCCGGATGCCGCCGACAGATTTTTCCGGTGCTTTTCCAAATCGGGAACGTCTGCCGCCGCTAAAATTCCGGAATTGACGAGCGCCAGCCAGATCAACGCTTCGTGATTTTCAATCGCTTCCGCCGATGTGTGCTGCCCGCCCTCGAAGCCGAGCGTCACCGCGCCTTCGTTATTCAGATATTCGAGCATCGTGCCGTCGAGTTGTTCCTCGATGCCGAGCAGAACGCGAACCGGAAATTTTTGGGCGAAACGCCGGTTGCGCATCGTGTCGCCGACGGTCGCAAACGGCAAACCGGCGGCGGAAGTCGAATGCAGATCAAGCGCGTAAACTTCCGTTTCGGCGGTTGTCATAATCTCGTCGAATATTTCTAAAAGCTCTCTTTGTTCATAATCTTCGACCGCTGCGAGCGCGAAATCCGATTTGTTCCGGGCGATATTTTCGCTTGTCCAATGGCGATTCAAATCCGCGCCGATAAATCTCGCGCCGCGCGCCGAAGCGCGCGTGTTTCCGGCGACAAAATACACTCTGCCGCGCAGTTTTTCGCGTAAATTTTCCAATTGTCCGCCGATATTACGCAATGCGGTCGCGCCGCTCGGCTCGTTCCCGTGAAGGCTGCCGACGGCGATCAATGTCGCTCCGCGCTCGTCGCCGGTAAATTTTCCGATCAAATGTTCGCCTTCGATTACCGGTTCCGGCAGTTCAACCGCGTTTCCTGTCATCATCAAGTTTTCACCAAAGCAATACGAATGCCCGGTTTACCAAAACTGTCTAAAAATCCCGCTAATTTGCGTTCGAATCCCGTGTGTCGGAGGATGTCAAACCGGTAATCGCTTTGGTCAACGTCTTCATTTCGCTTCTTTTCTCAAAGTAAAAAACCGCAAGCGATGTGCCAGTCGTTTTTCGAGGCTTTACGGGTCGTTTCGAACAAATAAACTCAAAGCAGAGAGTAATTTTTCGCACAATAGTGTGAGTTTTTACACACCGGTTTCAGGCTCGATTAAGTTTGAGATTTTTGAAAAGTCCTACTTTAAGGCGCTTTGCGGCAAGGAACGAACATTGCTTTTTTAACTTTAAAGGAGATTTCCGCTTAACGCGTTTCTCAATTGAAGAAAATAGTTTCAAGATTAAATTTCGAATCTTTAATGAAAATCATTCGAGGAGATAGAAATAAATGGAAAAGATGAAGGCAAACGTTTTTCGCGGCGCGGGCAATTTTCAGATCGAGGAAGCGGAAAAACCGCGCGCCCGCGCGAACGAGGCGGTCATTCGCGTCACCCTGACGACGATCTGCGGAACGGATTTGCACATCGTGCGCGGTGAATACCCGGTCAGAGAAGGCTTGATTATCGGGCACGAGCCGGTCGGCGTGATCGAGGAAATCGGTGAAGGCGTGACGGGTTATGAGATCGGCGACCGCGTCCTGGTCGGCGCGATCACACCGTGCGGATGCTGCCGCGCGTGTCTTTCGGGGCAATGGTCGCAGTGCGGTCACGGCGCGGATTATGAAGCTTTGGGCGGCTGGCGCTTCGGCAATACGATTAACGGCGCTCAGGCGGAATATCTGCTCGTCCCGAACGCGCAGGCGAATCTCGCTAAAATTCCCGACGAATTGACCGACGAACAGGTCGTCCTTTTAGCCGATATCGCTTCGACGGGCTTCTCCGGCGCGGAATCGGGCGGCGTGAAGATCGGCGATTCGGTCGCCGTTTTCGCGCAGGGTCCGATCGGACTGTGCGCGAGCGTCGGCGCGCGGCTGATGGGCGCGTCGCTCGTGATCGGCGTCGACGGCGACGAAGCGCGCCTCGCGATGGCGAAGCGAATGGGCGTCGACGTCGTGCTGAATTATAAAGAACAGGACGTTTTGGCGGAAATCAAAAAACTGACCGGCGGCGGCGCGGACGTGACGATCGAGTCGCTCGGAACGCAGGAGACATTTGAAAGCAGCCTGCGCGCTCTGCGTCCGGGCGGAACGCTTTCGAGTCTCGGCGTTTACTCGGGCAAACTGCAGGTTCCCTACGACGCCTTCGCCGCCGGAATCGGCGATTACCGGATCGCGACGACGCTTTGCCCGGGCGGCAAGGAACGAATGCGCCGCCTGATGGAAATGGTCAGGTCGGAACGCGTCGATCTGACGCCGCTGATCACGCACCGGTTCGCGCTCGACGACATCCGGGAAGCCTACGAAATGTTCGGCGAACGGCGCGACGGCGTGATGAAGGTCGCGATCGAGCCGTGACAATATCAAAGATTCGTTCGTGAAATAAAGAAAATGCGCGAAATAAAAGTGAGGCTCGTCACGCCAGTCGGCGGAACATTTTTTATCGTTCGGCGCTATTTCGCGTCTGAACGGGGGAGATATATTTATGAACAGAAACCTGTTAAAAACCTTTGCAAGTCTGGCGCTTGCCGGAGCATTTTATCATGGAGCGCAAGATGCTTCTGACGCTCAAACGCCGCGCCGAAGAATTTTCGCTCGATCACTCTGACGAAACGGAACTTTAATTGACGGCGGAAAAAATATCGGTCTAAAGTAAAATTGGCTTTGCCCGAAAAGTGCTTGAGTCGGGGCGCGGACGGCTCGTCCGCCTGAACGCGCGAAGCGTTCAAAAAGCGATTCATACACTTAAATGTTCAATAAAACGAAGGGTTTTCAGCGTGTCAGACACGCTTGCGGACGCGCCGTCCGCGCTCCGACCGGCGACGATTTTCTACTTTATGCACTTTTCGGGCAGAGCTCGTAAAATTAGTAAATTACCGGTCTTTAAGAGTTTTTATATGCAGCGCTGGTTATTCGTCATTCTGACAATTGCGGGGATTTCCGTTGCAGCGACGTTCGCTTTCGATTCGGCGATTTTGCAGCTGACTACGATCATTGCCGGAATTTGTCTGGCACTCTGGCTCAGCGAAATCGTGCCGCCGTTTGTCCCGTCGTTTCTGCTCTGGACGCTCGTGCCGCTCACTCTCGGCTCGTTCGATAAAAAATTCGGACTGGCGAATGTTTTAAGCTGGGCGATCGATCCGGTGCTGGCGCTGTTTTTCGGCGGTTTCGTGCTCGGCATCGCGACCGAGCGCTACGGTTTCGATAAAAAACTGGCGAATCTCGCGCTTCGTTCGGCTGGAAAATCTTTTACAAAATTCCTGCTGCTCGTCATATTGCTGACGGCGTTTCTTTCGATGTGGATGTCGAATATCGCCGCCGCCGCGCTGATGCTCGCGTCTCTACACCCGATTTTGCTCAATTTCGAAGCCGACGACCGGCTGCGCCGCGCGCTGCTCGTCGGAATCGCGATCGGCGCCGACCTCGGCGGCATTTCGACGCCGATCGGAACCGGTTCGAACGCGATCGCGATCGCGTCCATTTCCGCCGTCAAACCGGTTTCTTTTCTCGGCTGGATGAGCTTTGCCCTGCCGCTGGCGATCGGAATGCTTTTCGCCGGTTTCGGGTTAATCTGGCTTCGCGTCCGCCGCAAGCGATCGGAATGGTCAGGTAAAATCGAATCGTTTAACGAAACGGCTTTGACCGGTAAAAATAGTCTGTCACTCAAAAAAGAGGAGCTGGCATTTCTGCTTGTTTTCGCGGGAACTGTCATCTCCTGGCTGACCGAGCCGCTCCACGGCGTTTCGGCAAGCGTCGTCTCCCTGGGCGCGACGAGCGTTTTGTTTCTCTCCGGGTTACTCAAAAAAGAAGACCTGCTCCGTGTTGACTGGTCAACGCTGCTGCTCATCGCGGGCGGCATCACGCTCGGCAAATTACTGGAACAATCGGAACTTATCAAACTTATCGCGAGCGCCGTTTACTGGAACGAATTAAATCCGACGCTTGCCTTGTTTCTGCTCTGCCTGGCAAGCGCGACGCTTTCGGCTTTGATGAGTAATACGGCAACCGCCGTCATGCTCATCCCGCTCGCACACGCGCTGATTCCCGAGCCTTCGACGGCGATCCTGGTAGCGATCGCCGCTTCTTTCGGCATCCCGTTCGTAATCAGCACGCCGCCGAACGCGATGGTTTACGGCGAAGGCGGCGTAAAATTCAAGGATTTATTTTTGCCGGGAGTTATAATCATGATTTTGGGATGCCTGCTGGTCAGTCTGACAGGACGCACGATTTTGCGCTTCGCCGGTATTTAATGTATCCGTTGGTAAAAAAGAAAAAGCACCTAACTAAGTTAAGTGCTTGATTCTAAAGAGTGGAGATGAGGAGGGTCGAACTCCTGACCTCTGCATTGCGAACGC